>NZ_JBVIOL010000018.1:0-143846 GCF_055578825.1 Streptomyces sp. NPDC032822
TTGTACTCACCCGAGAGACTCTCTCAGGCTTTCCTCCGGGCGCTTCCCTTCGGTCTTGCGTTTCCGACTCTACCAGACCGTTTTCCGATCCGATTCCCTCGGTGCTTTCCAGGTTCCCGCTTCCGCGTTTCCCTTTCCGGCGACTCCGACTCTATCAGATCCTTTCGGGCCTGACTCCCAGTCAGAGGGGCTTGCCTTCCCGGCCGTTGGGCCGTTCCGACGAGTGAGACTTTAGCGGATTCCCCGCTCCCGACGCTAATCGGGGGCCTGCGTCCTTTCGAACGCGGATTCCTCATTTCGCGAATATGCACGCCAATAGCGCGACGGCAGAACACTGTCGTCGAGTGTTGGCGGGTACTTGCGGAATGGCTGTCCGGGGACCGACCGGGGTCGGCGCTCACGTCGGACAACTCGGAGAACACTACGTACGAGGTCTGGGTGTGTCAACTCCGCTCCGGACGGGTGCCCTGTGGGCGTACTCTGAGCCCCATGACTACGCGTACGTGCACCCAGCTGTGGTGGGCCGCCTGACGGCGGCCGTGCTCACGTATGCACTCAACGGCCGCCGCCTCGGCGGCCGTTCGTGTTTCTCCCTCCGGAGCTTCTAGAGGGTCGGCCGGCCGGGACGGCGGTCTCGACCAGGAGGTAGAGAGATGACACGGGTCTTCAGTGGGGTCAAGCCGACCGGGCATCTGACGCTGGGGAACTACCTGGGCGCCATGCGGCAGTGGGCCGCCGTGGACCAGCACCGGGCCGATGCCCTGTTCTGCATCGTCGATCTGCACGCGCTGACCGTGGACCACGATCCGGGGCGGGTGCGGCGGCTGAGCCGGCAGGCGGCGACGTTGCTCCTGGCGTCAGGGCTTGATCCGGAGCTGTGCACGGTCTTCGTACAGAGCCATGTGGACGAGCACGCGCGGCTGTCGTATCTGCTGGAGTGTGTGGCCACCGACGGCGAGATGCGGCGGATGATCCAGTACAAGGAGAAGGCCGGGCGCGAGCAGGCGCGGGGCGGGAGTGTGCGGCTGTCGCTGCTGACGTATCCCGTGCTGATGGCGGCGGACATCCTGGCGTACGGGACCGACGAGGTGCCGGTCGGGGACGACCAGGCGCAGCACGTGGAGCTGGCGCGGGATCTGGCGGTGCGGTTCAACCAGCGGTACGGGCAGGCGTTCGTGGTGCCTCGGGCCACGCTTCCGGCGGTCGCGGCCCGGGTGATGAATCTGCAGGAGCCGACGTCGAAGATGGGGAAGAGCGACGACGTCGGGCCGGGGATCGTCTATCTGCTGGACGAGCCGGACGCTGTACGGAAGAAGGTCCTGCGGGCCATGACCGACAGCGGACGGGACGTCGTGTACGACCGGGAGGCGCAGCCGGGGGTGGCCAATCTGTTGGAGATCCTCGCGGCCTGCACGGGTGGGAACCCATCGGACCTGAGCGGTGTATATGAGTCGTACGGATCTTTGAAGAAGGACACCGCGGAGGCGGTGGTCGAGGTTCTCAGGCCCGTGCAGGAGAGGCACAAGGAGTTGTGCGCGGATCCTGGCTATGTGGAGGGGGTGCTGCGGGATGGGGCGCGGAGAGCTCGGGAGATGGCGCGGCCGACCGTGGACGGCGCGTATCGGGCGATCGGACTGCTGCCCGCGACCGCCGATACGCCGGTGAGTGCGGCCGGGTAGGCGAGCGGTCCCTGCGGGCCGCCCCCTGGGCGGGGGCGGCGGCCGGGTGTCAGCTGTTGCCGGAGGCCAGTTCGCGGCTGCGGTCGCGGGCCGCTTCGAGGGCGGCGATGAGAGCGGCCCGTACGCCGTGGTTCTCAAGTTCGCGGATGGCGTTGATGGTGGTGCCCGCGGGGGAGGTGACGTTCTCGCGGAGCTTGACCGGGTGTTCGCCGCTGTCGCGAAGCATGGTGGCGGCACCGATCGCGGACTGGACGATCAGGTCGTGGGCCTTGTCGCGAGGCAGGCCGAGGAGGATGCCGGCGTCCGTCATGGCTTCGACCAGGTAGAAGAAGTAGGCCGGGCCGGAGCCGGAGAGGGCGGTGCAGGCGTCCTGCTGCGACTCGGGGACGCGGAGCGTCTTGCCGACGGCACCGAAGATCTCCTCGGTGTGGGCGAGGTGGTCGGCGGTGGCGTGGGTGCCGGCGGAGATGACGGACATCGCCTCGTCGACCAGGGCGGGGGTGTTCGTCATGACGCGGACGACCGGGGTGCCGGTGGCGAGGCGCTCCTCGAAGAAGGAGGTGGGGATGCCCGCCGCGCCGCTGATGATCAGGCGATCGGCCGGGACGTGCGGGGCGAGTTCGTCGAGGAGAGTGCCCATGTCCTGCGGCTTGACCGTGAGGATCAGGGTGTCGGCGGTCTTGGCGGCCTCCGGGTTGGTGACCGGGGTGACTCCGTGGCGGGCTCGGAGTTCTTCGGCTCGCTCGGGGCGGCGGGCGGTGACCAGGAGGTCGGCGGGGGCCCAGCCGGCGCGGATCATTCCGCTGAGTAGGGCTTCGCCGATCTTGCCGGTGCCGAGGACTGCGACTTTCTGGGTCATGGCGCGGGTGCCTCCGGGGGGTTGCGTCGTCCGGGGTCATCCTCGCATCGGGGGCGGGTCGGTGTGGGGGGTGTCCGGTGGGCGGGATGTCGGTCGGCGGGGTGGGGTCGGGCTTTTCCTCGCCCCCGCCGCCCCTTCCCTTCCCGTGACGTCCCCAGGGGCTCCGCCCCTGCACCCCGGCGGGGACTGCGTCCCCTGCACCCCTCGCGGGGCTCCGCCCCGCACCCCGCTGGCCCCGCTTCGGCCCTGAAGAGGCCTCGTCCTCAAACGCCGGACGGGCTGGAGAGGAGCGGGGCTGCATGAACAGGTGCGCCCAGTGGGTGAGGGTGGGTCGGTGGGTGGGGATGGGGATGGCCGTGTCTGCCTCGGACGCCGGACGGGCAGGGTCGGTGCGGCCCAGTGGGTGGGGTCGAGGCAGGCGCCTGGGCAATTGGAATCCCGGCGGGGCGGAGAGAGCTCACCGTTCGTCCGACCGAGTCATGTGGTGGATGGGGTGTGAGGGCAAGGGCCTGCGCAATTGCATGTCGGGCGGGGTGGAGGGGGCTCACCGTTTGTCCGGCCGAGTCGGGTGGTGGGTGGGTGGGCAAAGGAACGGGGGTCTGGGGGGCGGGGCCCCAGCGGGTTGGGGTGGGATCGCGATGGTCGGCTGGGCCTGGATGTCGGGCGGGGGTTAAGAGGGGGCGGGGGTCGGGGCGGTCGGCTTGGGCTTCGGGCTGGTTGGTGAGGGGCGTCATGGTGTCCTGCGCCTCAGTGTTGCCGCTCCCAGGCCCAGGACCAGTAGGGCGCAGGCGGCGACGATCAGGACGTCGCGGAGGAAGGCGGCTGTCATGTTCGTGTGGTGGAGGACCTCGTTCATGCCGTCGACCGCGTAGGACATGGGGAGGACGTTGGAGATGCCCTCCAGGACGGGGTGCATGTTGTCGCGGGGGGTGAAGAGGCCGCAGAGGAGGAGTTGGGGGAAGATCACCGCCGGCATGAACTGGACGGCCTGGTATTCGGAGGCGGCGAAGGCCGAGACGAAGAGGCCCAGGGCGGTGCCGAGGAGGGCGTCGAGGAGGGCCACCAGGAGAAGGAGCCAGGGGCTGCCGGTGACGTCCAGGTCGAGGAACCAGACGGCGAGGCCGGTCGCGAGGGCGGACTGGATGATCGCGAGGGTGCCGAAGGCGAGGGCGTAGCCGGCGATGAGGTCGCCTTTGCCCAGCGGCATGGCGAGGAGGCGTTCGAGGGTGCCGGAGGTGCGTTCGCGCAGGGTCGCGATGGAGGTGACCAGGAACATCGTGATCAGCGGGAAGATCCCGAGGAGGGAGGCGCCGATGCTGTCGAAGGTGCGCGGGCTGCCGTCGAAGACGTAGCGCAGCAGGACGAGCATCAGGCAGGGGATGAGGATCAGGAGCCCGATGGTGCGCGGGTCGTGGCGGAGCTGGCGCAGGACGCGGGCCGCGGTGGCGACGGTGCGGGAGGCGTTGAGGGCGCTGGTGGGTGCGGCGGCGCTCGGGGGCGTAGTGGCGGTGGTCGTCGTACTCATCGGGTCGTCTCCTTTCGGCGGCCGGCTGCGACGGCCTCGTCGACGAGTTGGAGGAAGGCCGCCTCGACGGTCTCGGCGTGGGTGCGGGTGCGGAGGGCGTCCGGGGTGTCGTCGGCGAGGATCTCGCCCTCGCGCATGAGGAGGAGGCGGTGGCAGCGCTCGGCCTCGTCCATAACGTGGGAGGAGATCAGCAGCGTGGCGCCGCGCTGAGCGGCGATGTCGTGGAAGAGGCTCCACAGGTCCCGGCGGAGGACGGGGTCGAGACCGACGGTGGGTTCGTCGAGGACCAGGAGTTCGGGGGTGCCGAGGAGGGCGACCGCGAGGGAGACGCGGCTGCGTTGGCCGCCGGAGAGGTTGCCGGCGAGGGCGTCGGCGTGGCTGGTGAGGTCGACGTCGGCGATGGCGCGGGTGACGTTCTCGTGGCGGCGGTCGGCGGATGCGCGGCCGGGGGCGAGGATCGCGGCGAAGTAGTCGAGGTTCTGGCGGACGGTCAGGTCGTCGTAGACGGAGGGGGCTTGGGTGACGTAGCCGATGCGGGTGCGGAGGGCGGGGTGGCCGGCGGGGCTGCCGAGGACGTCGAGGGTGCCGGTGGCCTTGGCCTGGGTGCCGACGATGGAGCGCATGAGGGTGGACTTGCCGCATCCCGAGGGGCCGAGCAGGCCGGTGATCTGGCCGCGCGGGACGGTGAAGTCGAGGCCACGCAGGACGGTGCGGGGGCCTCGGACGACGGTGAGGCCTTCGGCGTGCACGGCGGGGACCGTGGGGATCTCAGGGTCCGCGGAGGCCTCGGGGATCGCGGGCGTGGTTCCTCCGCGGGCTGCTCGGTGGGCCCGGTCTGCTCCTCTGCCGGTCGAGCCTGGGTTTTTATTCATCATGTGCTGAATATTGCTCCTGCGGGCGGGCCTCGTCAAGGAGGTGTGTTCGGCGGCGCAGGCGCACGGGGGCGCGATCGGAGGTGGATCGTCCGGTTCATGTGCCTCCGGATGCACCCGATGCACCGGATGCCCCCGGGAAGCGGGTGCGCGATCAACTCTGCTTCCCGACAATGGATTTCAGTGCGAGGTCATATGCCGAGCACGTACGGCAGCCGCGCCCTCCCCCGGCGCGGCGGCCCACGCATCTCCTGTCGTCCGTCTCTCGTTGACCCGCGGAGGTGCTGTTGTGTTGCGCTGTGGCGTAGGCAAGGCCGATCTGTTCGCGTCCGTCGTCGTGTTCCTGGTGGCGCTGCCCCTGTGCGTGGGGATCGCCGTCGCCTCCGGCGTGCCCGCCGAACTGGGGTTGGTGACGGGGATCGTCGGCGGACTCGTCGCCGGGGCTCTGCCCGGCAGCAGTCTGCAGGTCAGCGGGCCCGCCGCGGGACTGACCGTGCTCGTGTACGAGGCCGTACAGAGGTACGGCGTCGAGGCGCTCGGGGTGCTCGCGCTCGGGGCGGGGCTGGTGCAGTTGGGGCTCGGGGTGCTGCGGCTCGGGCGGTGGTTCCGGGCCGTGTCCACGGCCGTCGTGCAGGGGATGCTCGCCGGGATCGGGCTCGTGCTGGTGGCCGCGCAGGTATACGCCCTGGGGGACGTGGCCGCGCCGGCGAGCGGGCTCGGGAAGCTCGCCGGGCTGGTGTCGCTGCCGGGGCGGGTGGATCCCGTGGCGTTGTCAGTGGGGGCTGCCACCATTGCCGTATTGCTCCTGTGGCCGCGGTGGCGGCGGGGGGCTCGGCTGGTGCCCGCGCCGTTGGTGGCGGTGGCGTCGGCGGCTCTGGTGACCGGGGTGTTCGACCTGGGGGTGCGGCGGGTCGAGGTGCGGGGGCTGCTCGACGCGGTGCGGGTGCCGGCCGGGGCGGATTTCGGGCGGCTGATGGAAGTGGGGGTGATCGGGACCGTCGTCGCGTTCGCGTTGATCGCGTCCGCGGAGTCGTTGTTCAGCGCGGCTGCCGTGGACCGGCTGCGTCCGGGGGCGCGGACGGACTACGACCGGGAGCTGATCGCGCAGGGCGCGGGGAACGCGGTGTGCGGGGTGCTGGGTGCGCTGCCGATGACCGCGGTGATCGTACGGAGCGCGGCGAATGTGCGGGCGGGGGCGCGGACGAAGGCCTCGCGTGTGCTGCACGGGTTGTGGCTGCTGGTGTTCACGGCGCTGTTGCCGGGGGTGCTGGGAGTGATTCCGGTGGCGGCGCTGGCCGGGCTGTTGGTGCATGCCGGGTGCGGGCTCGTGCCGGTACGGGAGGTGCGGGTGTGGTGGCGGGGGCATCGGGGGGAGGTGGTCGTGCTGGGGGTGACGGCCGTGGCGATCGTGGTCGGGAATCTCTTCGAGGGGGTGCTGGTGGGGCTGGCGCTGGCGGTCGCGAAGACCGCGTGGGACATCAGCCATGTGCACGTGGAGACCGAGGACCGGGGGGATGCGGGGATCGTCGTGCGGGTGCTCGGGCATGCGACGTTCCTGCGGCTGCCGAAGCTGCTCGACGCGCTGGAGGCGTTGCCGCGGGACCGGGAGGTGCGGCTGGAGTTGGGTGGGCTGCGGCATGTGGACCATGCGTGCGCGGCGGCGCTGGAGGGGTGGGCCGCGGGGCGCGGGGAGGGGCGGTTGGTGAGCGGTAAGGGTGCGGCGTAGGTCGGGTGAGATCGGGGCGTAGGCGGCCTGGGTGAGGTCGGGAGGGGTCAGGGGGTGGTGGCCAGGAGGAGGATCACGTCGTAGACCTCCTCGACGATTCCGTCGGGGAAGGTGTCCGCCAGGTGCTCCCGTTCCTCGGTGAGAAAGGCCGTGCTCGCCTCTTCGCCCTGGACCAGGAAGGCCGAGTGGCTGCCGAGGTTGGCGAGGTGGGTGTCGATCGGGACGCGGCGGCTCCAGCGGACCTCGCGGCGGGCGAAGTCGAGGCGGCCGGTGGGGTCGACGGCCCGGGCGGTGGCCTCTCTTCTCTCGGTGGAGACGGTGATGCCGAAGTGGGCCGCGATGCGGTCGGCGGCCTCGGCGATCCACGGCACGTCGTGGGCGCTGGTGTTCCACCACAGAGCGAGCGCGCCGCCCAGGCGCAGGACACGGATGGCCTCCGGGAGGGCCAGGGCGGGGTCGGTCCAGTGCCAGGCCTGCGCGTAGGTGACGAAGTCGGCGGAGCCGGTGGCCAGGGGGAGGGTGTTGCCGTCGCCCCGGATGATCGGGATGCCGGGGTGGGCCCGCCGGAACTGGGCCGCCATGCCGTCGCCGGGTTCCACCGCGACCACGTCGGCGCCGCGGGCGTCCAGGAGGGCGGTGGCGATGCCGGTGCCCGCGCCGATGTCCGCGACACGGGCGCCGGTGAGGGGGCGGCCGGCCAGGTCTTCGATCGCGTCGAAGAGGGCGGGCGGGTAGGAGGGGCGGTTGGCGGCGTACTGGGCTGCGGCGGCGTTGAAGGACTGCGCTCGGGTGGTGTGGAAGGAGGCCGTCATAGAACCATCGTGAACGGGGTCGGGGCGGGGGGCGGTGAGTTTTCGGTGAGAGTGGGTGGGGGCCCGGCGGGCAGTCCGGGGAGGGCCTGGGTCCGAAGGCGACGGGGATCTTGTGCGTGTGCGCCCCGGTGCCGTCGGTGGTCGGTGGCACCGGCCGTCCGGCGGGCGGTCTGCGAAGGGACCGGGGACACAGACGATCGGAACTCTGCGCCTGCGCGGCCCGTCGTCCTGCTGGTCGGTGACGCACCCGTCGTCCCGCCGGTCGGTGACGGCACCCGGCAGGCAGTCCACGGAGAGCCCGAAGCCGAAGACGACCGGAGCCCCCGCGCATGTGCGCCCCGTCGTCCCATCAGTGGATGACGGCACCCGGCGGGCGATCGGCGAAGGGACCGGGGCCACAGACGACCGGAACTCTGCGCCTGCGCGGCCCGTCGTCCCGCCGGTCGGTGACGCGGCACCCGGCAGGCAAGCCGCGAAGAGCCCGAAACCGAAGACGACCGGAGCCCCCGCGCATGTGCGGCCCGTCGTGCCGCCGGTGGGTGACGCGGCACCCGGTGGGCGATCCGCGAAGGGGCTGGCGCCACAGACGACCGGAGTCCTGTACCGGGTCCTCCCCCGTGCCGTCGGTGGTCAGTTGCGGCGGCGTTTCTTTGACGGGTTGCCGGTGCGGCGGGTGGTGCGCTTCTCGTGGTGCTTGAGGGCTGCCTCGTACTCGGCGCGGTGGAGTTTCTCGCCGGGGGCCTCGGTGAGGGAGCGGAAGAAGTAGGCGAGGAGGGAGCCGACGAAGCCGATCGCCAGGAGGCCGCGGAGGGAGGCCTGGCGTTCGGGGTCGGGGCGCTTGCGGAAACCGTCCCAGGTGTGGCCGAAGGCGAGGGCGCTGCAGATCGCGAACATGCCGACGACCAGGACGGTCACGAAGCTGCCGATGTCGGCGATCTGGAGGCCCTCGTAGGCGAAGCGGAGGACCAGGCAGGCGGCGGTCGCGGCGGTCAGGGAGCCGAGGGACGCGGCGACGCGGCGTGGGGTGTAGCCGTTGTCGTGGTTCACCCAGGTGGTGCCGAAGACGCGGAGGGGTTCGGGGCGGGGGGTGCCTGGGGAGCCCGCGGACGGGGTGCCTTGTTCGTCGCTCACCCGTTGATTATGGCTTCGGGACGACCGCGGGCTCCGGTGGGGATCAGGTGCGGCGGGCGGCGATGTAGCTGCCGCTGCCGGTGTCACACAGGTGTCCGAGACGTATTCGTCGTTGTCGATGGTGTCCCAGACGTCCGACGGGCCGTACGCCCCCCGTGATCGTCTGGCCCGGTCTCTGGCGGTAGATGGCGGCGTGGGCACCGAACCGGCTGGAGCCGGACGATGCCGTACGTCGTGCCGGGGCCGCTGCGGACGTTCAGGCGGACGTCCGGGGCGACGGGGTGGGAACGCACGGTCACTCACGGACTGGGCGGTGGTGGTGGCCCAGTCCGTGAGGAAGGTTCCGGTGCGGCCCGCGAGCAGGACCGGTCTACGTCATGACGGCGTCATGGGTGTCGTTCTGCGGGCTGTGTCGGCCGGTTCAGGAGCAGCGCGGGCGGATGTAGCCGTCGCTGCCGGTGTGCACGTAGGCGTCCGAGACGTACTCGCCGTTGTCGATGTTGTCCCAGATGTTCGTCGTGCCGTACGGCCCGGTGATCGAGGTGCCCGGCGACTGGCAGAAGATCGGGACCTTGACCCCCTCGGCCAGCACGCGGACCACGGTGTAGTTGGTGCCGGGACCGCTGCGGACGTTCAGGCGGTACCCCGGTGCGACCGCGTAGTAGCGCACGGCCGTGGTCGTGGCCGTCGCCGTGGTGACGGCTTCCGTCTCGTCGCCGTTCTCTGCCACTTCGATGCCGTCAACAGACATGAAAGATCTCCCCCGTTCGACCCCATGACTGCCATGGGGTCCCGTTGATTCCCCTGAAACGCGCCACGAAACACAGGTTCGCAACTCGCACGGAGAAGCTAGCAAGCCTCCTCTGTGTCGCACGGGTCTTCGACTAGGCTCCGTGCGTCGCGCGCCCGAACGAACAGCACGGGGGTGGTTCCATGGCGCCACATCGCAACACCGGAGCGGGCGCGGAAGCGGAACTTCCCGAGTACGCCGGTCACTACCGGCTGGAGTCGTGTCTGGGCTCCGGTGGCATGGGGGTCGTGCACCTGGCGCGGAGCACCTCGGGCATGAAGGTCGCGGTGAAGGTCGTACACGCCGAGTTCGCCAGGGATCCCGAGTTCAGGGGGCGGTTCCGGCAGGAGGTGGCGGCCGCGCGGAAGGTCAGCGGTGCCTTCACCGCGTCTGTCGTCGACGCCGACTCGGAGGCCGAACGGCCTTGGATGGCCACCCTGTTCATCCCCGGCCCGACCCTGTCCGACGAGGTGAAGCGGAACGGCGCGATGAGCCCCGCCCAGTTGCGCCGGCTGATGGCCGGGCTGGCCGAGGCGCTGCGCGACATCCACCGGGTCGGCGTGGTGCACCGGGATCTCAAGCCGAGCAACGTGCTGCTCGCCGAGGACGGCCCGAAGGTCATCGACTTCGGCATTTCTCGGCCAAAGGACAGCGAACTGCGGACCGAGACGGGCAAGTTGATCGGGACGCCGCCGTTCATGGCGCCCGAGCAGTTCCGTCGGCCGCGGGAGGTCGGGCCCGCCGCCGACGTCTTCGCGCTGGGGTCCGTGATGGTGCACGCGGCCACGGGGCGGGGGCCGTTCGACTCCGACAGTCCCTATGTCGTGGCCTACCAGGTCGTGCACGACGAGCCGGACCTGACCGGCGTACCGGAGACCCTCGCGCCGCTGGTGCTGCGGTGTCTGGCCAAGGAGCCCGAGGACCGGCCCACGCCGGACGAGTTGATGCGCGCACTGCGGTCGGTGGCGGCCTCCTACGACACGCAGGCGTTCATACCGGCGCAGCGGGCGGAGCGGACGGAGAGCACGCCGGAGGCCGAGTCGGAGCCGGGGGCGGAGTCCGGGTCGGGGTCGGAATCGCCGGGCACGAAGTCCGGTCCGAAGGCGGTGAGGCGCCGGAGAATCCTGGTGGGTCTGGGGGCCGGGGCGCTGGGCCTGGCCGCGCTCGTCGCGCTGACCTCGGTCCAACTGCTCGGCGGAGACGGGGCCGAGGCCGGCGACGGTGCGGCGCCGTGGGGCAGCGGTACGCCGGGGGCCACGTCGGCCGCGTTCGGCCCGTGGGAGTCGGCCGCGCCGTCCGGGACGGGCACACTCCAGTGTGCGTACGGGGAAGGGAAGTTGCTCTGCGGGCAGAGCGGTCTGGTCTTCGCCCTCGATCCGGCCGACGGCCGTCTGCTGTGGCGGCACGACGTGGCCGGGGCGCGGGGCGGGGAGCCGGTCCTGGCGGGTGGGCTCGTGCAGCCCGCGCTGGACCGGAGCCGGCGGCTGGAGGCGCTCGATCCCGCTACCGGCAAGGCGCGTTGGCGGCAGAGCGTGGCCGCGTACAGCGGGCTGGAGCGGGTCGGCGGCATGCTGCTGCTCACCGGCGCGGACGGCACGGTCACCGGTGTGGACGGCGCTTCGGGCGACCCCGGGTGGAGCCGGCGGATCCCCGGGCACAAGGTGCCGTACTTCGTCTCCTTCGCCGGGGATCCGCTGGCGTACGCGACCAGTACGTCCGCCGACGGGACCGGCACCCGTGTCACCGCGGTGGACCCGGACACGGGCGCGGTGCGGTGGGACAAGCGGCTGGACGGGTCGCTGGAGCCGGTCGGAACCGCGGACGGGTCGATCTTCTTCGTCGCCGAGGACCCGGTCTACGGCGATGCGCAGTCCGTGGTCCGCTACACCCCGGACGACGGCACCTCGCGGCGGGTGACGCTGACGGTCCCACTGCAGCAGGCCCAGGGCACCGTGCGCGGGAACCTCGTCTATCTCATGGGGACCGGCGGCTCGCTGGTGGCCGTCGACCTGGCGGCCGGGAAGCAGCGGTGGAGCCTGGAGACCGCTGTGAGCAGGGGCTCCGCGCCGGTCGCCGACGGGCGGCACGTGTACTTCACCGCGCCCGACGGGCGGCTGCTGGCGGTGGACGCCTCGGGCGGCAGGCTGCTCGGGCAGACCCGCCCGCGTCTGGACACGAACACGGACCAGATCGCCGGCGCGCTGCCCGTTCCGGTGATCGCCCGCGGCCACGTCTACGCGAGCGCCCCCGACGGGACCGTCTTCGCCGTCCCCGCGAAGGACCCGTCCGCCTGGTAGCGCGGAGGGCGACGCGGGCAACGCGGGCGACGAGGAAAGGGCCGCCCCCGAAGGGACGGCCCTCGAAGACGGGTCCTCAGGCCAGCTTGCTCACATCGCGGACCGCGCCCTTGTCCGCGCTGGTCGCCATCGCGGCGTAGGCGCGCAGTGCGGCGGAGACCTTGCGCTCGCGGTTCTTCGGGGCGTAGACGCCGTTCAGGGCCTGCTCGCGGCGGGCCAGTTCGGTGTCGTCCACGAGGAGTTCGATCGTACGGTTCGGGATGTCGATGCGGATGCGGTCGCCGTTCTCGACGAGGGCGATGGTGCCGCCGGAGGCCGCCTCCGGGGAGGCGTGGCCGATGGAGAGGCCCGAAGTGCCGCCGGAGAAGCGGCCGTCGGTGATCAGGGCGCAGGTCTTGCCGAGGCCGCGACCCTTGAGGAAGGACGTCGGGTAGAGCATCTCCTGCATGCCGGGGCCGCCCTTGGGGCCCTCGTAGCGGATGACGACGACATCGCCGTCCGTCACCTGCTTGTTGAGGATCTTCTCAACGGCCTCTTCCTGCGACTCGCAGACCACCGCGGGGCCCTCGAACGTCCAGATCGACTCGTCGACGCCGGCCGTCTTGACCACGCAGCCGTCCACCGCGAGGTTGCCCTTGAGGACGGCGAGGCCGCCGTCCTTCGAGTACGCGTGCTCGGCGCTGCGGATGCAGCCGCCGGCGGCGTCCGTGTCCAGGGCCTCCCAGCGCTCCGACTGGGAGAAGGCCTCGGCGGAGCGGACGCAGCCGGGTGCCGCGTGCCACAGCTCCAGGGCCTCCGGCGACGGGGAGCCGCCGCGCACGTCCCACGTCTTCAGCCAGTCCGCGAGGGACGAGCTGTGAACCGAGTTCACATCCTCGTTGAGAAGCCCTGCGCGGTGGAGTTCGCCGAGGAGGGCGGGGATGCCGCCGGCGCGGTGCACGTCCTCCATGTAGTACGTGCGGTCCTTGGCGACGTTCGGAGCGACCTTGGCGAGGCAGGGCACCCGGCGCGAGACCTCGTTGATGTCGTCCAGGTCGAACGGGACGCCCGCCTCCTGGGCGGCGGCCAGCAGATGCAGGATCGTGTTGGTCGAGCCGCCCATCGCGATGTCGAGCGCCATGGCGTTCTGGAAGGCCGCGAAGGTGGCGACGTTGCGGGGCAGGACCGTCTCGTCGTCCTGCTCGTAGTAGCGGCGGGTGATGTCCATCACCGTGCGGCCCGCGTTCTCGTACAGGGCCTTGCGGGCCGTGTGCGTGGCCAGGACCGAGCCGTTGCCCGGGAGGGCGAGGCCGATGGCCTCGGCGAGGCAGTTCATCGAGTTGGCCGTGAACATGCCGGAACAGGAACCGCAGGTCGGACAGGCGTTCTCCTCGATACGGAGGATGTCCTCGTCCGAGATCTTCTCGTTCACCGCGTCGGAGATCGCGTCGACCAGGTCGAGGGTGCGGACCGTGCCGTCGACGAGGGTGGCGCGGCCGGACTCCATCGGGCCGCCGGAGACGAAGACCGTCGGGATGTTCAGCCGCAGGGCGGCGTTCAGCATGCCCGGGGTGATCTTGTCGCAGTTGGAGATGCAGATCAGGGCGTCGGCGCAGTGCGCCTCGACCATGTACTCGACCGAGTCGGCGATGAGGTCGCGGGAGGGGAGGCTGTAGAGCATGCCTCCGTGGCCCATCGCGATGCCGTCGTCGACGGCGATCGTGTTGAACTCGCGCGGGATGCCGCCCGCCTCGACGATCGCCTGGCTGACGATCCGGCCGACGGGCTGAAGGTGCGTGTGGCCGGGCACGAACTCGGTGAAGCTGTTGGCCACCGCGATGATCGGCTTCCGGCCGATGTCCGCACCGGGTACACCGGAGGCGCGCATAAGGGCGCGGGCGCCCGCCATGTTGCGGCCGTGGGTGACTGTGCGGGACCTCAGCTCGGGCATCGTCGCTCGCTCCTTCGGGGACTGCAGGGACTGCGATCAGAGACTTCTGACTGCTAACGAGCCTACGCCGGTCGTTCAGGTTGCCGACAGGCTGTCCGGAATGCGGGACGCGCGTCTCACCGTGGCTGCGCGGGGAGCGGTCGGGTGCCGTGCTCAGGGGCTGGTCAGGTGCCCCTGCACCACCGGTGCCAGCCGGGTGATGATCTCCTCCACGTCCGCCGACGCCAGCGGCTCCACCTTGATCACGTACCGGAGCATGGCGGTGCCGACCAGCTGCGCGGCCGCCAGCTCGGCGCGCAGTTCCGCGTCCGGGCCGTCGATCTCGCCCGCGACGCGGAGCAGCAGTTGGGCGGAGACCAGGCGGCGGAAGACGGCGGCGGCACTCTCGTTGTTCACCGCCGACCGCACGATCGCGAGCAGCGGCGTCCGGGTCACCGGGTTCTCCCAGAGGCCGAAGACCATGCGGGTCAGGCGTTCGCCGACGGAGTCGACGGGGCCTTCGAGGAGCGCGTCGCGGTCCGTGAGGGCGGGGGCGAGGGCGACCTCCACGGCCGCCTCGAAGACCTGTTCCTTGGTACCGAAGTAGTGGTGCACCAGGGCCGGGTCGACGCCGGCCGCCTTGGCGATGCCGCGCACCGAGGTCCGCTCGTAGCCCCGCTCGGAGAACTCCTCGCGGGCCACGGCCAGGATCTGTTCGCGGGTGTCGGCCTGTTCGGCACGCCGGGGCCGGCCCCGGCGTCGCGCGGTGACGTCGTTCACCGCCGGGGCACCCGCCGGGACATCCGCCCGGGCTGCACCGCCGAGGCCAGGTGCAGCCGCGTGAAGGCCAGGGCCTCGGCGAGGTCGGCCTCACGTTCGTCGCTGGACATGGCCCGCCGGGTGTTGACCTCGATGACGACATGGCCGTCGAAGCCGGTCAGGGCGAGGCGTTCCAGCACCTCGGCGCAGGGCTGGGTGCCGCGGCCGGGGACGAGGTGCTCGTCCTTGGCCGAACCCCGGCCGTCCGCGAGGTGGACGTGGCCGAGGCGGTCCGCCATGCGGTCGATCATCTGGATGGCGTCGGAACGGGCCGTGGCCGTATGGCTGAGATCGATCGTGAAGTGACGGTAGTCCTCCTTCGTCACGTCCCAGTCGGGCGCGTAGGCGAGCATCTCGCGGTCGCGGTAGCGCCAGGGGTACATGTTCTCGACGGCGAACCGTACGTCCGTCTCGTTCGCCATGCGCCAGATCCCGGAGACGAAATCGCGGGCGTACTGGCGCTGCCAGCGGAACGGCGGGTGCACCACGACCGTGCTCGCGCCGAGCTTCTCGGCGGCGGCCTGCGCGCGCTGCAGCTTGACCCACGGGTCGGTGGACCAGACGCGCTGCGTGATGAGCAGGCACGGGGCGTGCACCGCGAGGATCGGGATCCGGTGGTAGTCGCTGAGTCTGCGCAGCGCCTCGATGTCCTGGCTGACGGGGTCGGTCCACACCATGACCTCGACGCCGTCGTACCCGAGGCGTGCGGCGATCTCGAAGGCGGTCGCCGTCGACTCCGGGTACACGGAGGCCGTGGACAGGGCGACCTTCGCATCCGGGATGCGTACGACGGGCTCTGCCATGGAGGACAGCGTACGGGTTGCCTCCGGCGGTCGGGCGGGGGCCTGTTCGCCGTCGCGGGGTTCGCCACGGGCGGGTGCGGGTGCTTTTGCGGTTGCTCGCGCCGTTCCCCGCGCCCCTTACGGGGCGCTATAGGGAACCCATGTGATCAAGTCTGCGCAGGATGACGCCCTCCCGCAGCGCCCAGGGGCAGACCTCCACGCTCTCGACACCGAAGAGGTCCATCGCGCCCTCGGCCACCAGGGCGCCCGCGAGGAGCTGGTTGGCGCGGCCCTCGGAGACACCGGGGAGCGCGGCGCGCTCGGCGGTGGTCATGCCGGCGAGGCGGGGGACCCAGGCCTCCAGGGACTCGCGCTTGAGCTCACGCTGGACGTACAGGCCGTCCGTGGAGCGGGCGGCACCGGCCAGGCGGGCCAGCTGCTTGAAGGTCTTGGAGGTGACGACGACGTGGTCGGGGGCGCCGAGGCGGGTGAACTCGCCGACGGTGCGGGCGATCTGGGCGCGCACATGGCGGCGCAGAGCCCTTATCGCCTCGGGGTCCGGAGGGTCGCCGGGGAGCCAGCCCGCGGTGAGGCGGCCCGCGCCCAGCGGCAGCGAGACGGCCGCGTCGGGCTGCTCGTCCATGCCGTACGCGATCTCCAGGGAGCCGCCGCCGATGTCGAGGACGAGGAGCTTGCCCACGGACCAGCCGAACCAGCGGCGGGCGGCGAGGAAGGTGAGCCGGGCCTCTTCGGCTCCGGTGAGGACCTGGAGCTCGACGCCGGTCTCGGCCTGCACGCGCGCGAGGACGTCGTCCGCGTTGCTGGCCTCGCGCACGGCGGAGGTGGCGAACGGCACCAGGTCCTCGACGCCCTTGTCCTCGGCGGCCTGGAGCGCCTCCTGGACGACGGCGATCAGCTTGTCGACCCCTTCGGGGCCGATGGCCCCGGCCTCGTCGAGGAGTTGGGCCAGGCGCAGCTCCGCCTTGTGCGAATGCGCGGGCAGCGGGCGTGCGCCCGGGTGTGCGTCCACCACCAGCAGATGCACCGTGTTCGATCCCACGTCGAGGACACCGAGTCTCATATACGGAACGCTACTGCCAGCGAAGCCGTCCGCCGTCCCCGGAACCGACCTTTGACCTGTCCCTGGACCGGCCCCGGGCGACTTACCCTGGACGGGTGCCAAAGACGAAAAAGGCAAAGAACGAAAAGGCTGACAAGGCTGCCAAGTCCGCCAAAACGGCCAAGGGTTCTTCGCAGGCGAAAGCGCCGAAGAACGCGCGGCAGGCCCCGGCAGGCGACGAGAAGGGGCTCGACTTCGCGCGCGCGTGGGTGGAGTTTCCTGATCCGGCGGACGACGAGCAGGTCTTCCGCTGCGATCTGACATGGCTGACCTCCCGGTGGAACTGCATCTTCGGCAGCGGCTGCCAGGGCATCCAGCCGGGTCGCGCGGCCGACGGGTGCTGCACGCTGGGCGCCCATTTCTCCGACGAGGACGACGAGAAACGCGTCGCCGGGCATGTGGCCAGGCTCACGCCGGAGATCTGGCAGTACCACGACGAGGGCACCGAGCACGGCTGGATCTCCGAGGACGAGGACGGCGACCGCCAGACCCGTCCCCACCAGGGGTCCTGCATCTTCCAGAACCGGCCGGGGTTCTCCGGCGGCGCGGGCTGCTCGCTGCACATCCTGGCGCTGAAGGAGGGCCGCGAGCCCCTGGAGACCAAGCCGGACGTGTGCTGGCAGCTGCCGGTGCGGCGGACGTACGACTGGATCGACCGGCCCGACGACACGCGCGTGCTGCAGGTGTCCATCGGTGAGTACGACCGCCGGGGCTGGGGTCCGGGTGGCCACGACCTGCACTGGTGGTGCACGTCGGCGACCTCGGCGCACGGCGCGGGAGACGCGGTGTACGTGTCCTACCGGCCCGAGCTGATCGAGCTGATGGGCAAGGCGGGCTACGACCGCCTGGTCGAGCTGTGCGAGGAGCGGCTGGCCTCGCAGCTGCCGTTGCTGGCACCGCATCCGGCGGATCCCGTGGCACCGCGTCCGGCGGATCCCGTCGGCTGACACGGCCGCCCGGACCCGGGCCTAAGACGTCGCCGGGCTCGGGTCGCCGCTCGTCGAGGGCGGCGGCGTCGAGTCCCCGGGGTCGGTCGGGGTGGGGTCGGTGGGTGTGGGCTCCGGGTCGGGCGACGAGGGCGGGTCGCTCGGGGCGGGGTCCGAGGGGTCCGGGTTCGTCGGGGTGGGTTCGGGGTCGGGGTCGGAGGGGCGCGGGTCGGTGGGCCGGCCGGGGCCCGGGTCCGAGGGGGTCGGGGCGGTGCCGTAGCCCTCGATGGTGACGACGGCGCCGGCCGGTGAGATCGCCACCCGCGCGCTCCAGTACCCGGACGGCTCGCGCAGATGGTCGACGTACACCTTGATCGTCAACGATTCGCCCGGTGCGAGCGTTCCCGACGACTGGCTGAGGTAGAGCCAGGAGGCTCCCGTGGTCGCGGACCAGCGCACCGGTGCGGAGCCGGTCGCGGTGAGGGTGACCAGCGTGGTGTCGCCGCTGTTGCCGGCGGACACCTCCAGGTGCCCGGCGCCCTTGCCGCCCGCGCCGGCGACGCTGACGACCGCCACGGACACGTCGGGCTTGTCTCCCTTGGTGAAGCGGCTGCCGGGGCGGGTGCTGGCGTTGCCCGCGTTCTCGTAGCCGCCGGTCGCCGACTCGCCGTCGAAAATGTCGGGGTCGTGCGTCTCGCTGGCACTCGCGGAACCTCCGCCCGGCCCCTCCCCGGTCGGGGTGCCCCGGTAGGCGGCCCAGAGGGCGAGCACCGGGGCGGCCACCACGGTGGCGACGACGGTCGTCGTGACGGCACGCGCGCGGAGACGGTCCCTTCGGGCGGCCCGGTCCTTGGGGTCCATCGGGAAGCCGCGCCGGTCGAAGCGCGGTGCTGCGGCGCCCCGCGCGCGCGGGAGGTGCGCCATGGCCACGTGCAGGGCCGCGCGGGGGGCCTCCAGGACGGGCAGTTCGGCGGGGGTGGCGGCGACGCCGGGCCAGCGGCCGGGGACCGCACGCTCGGCGGTACGGCGGCAGCGCGGGCAGTCGTCGACATGGCGGACGAGTTCGCGGCGCACGGCGGCGCTGAGCACCAGCTGGTTGTCGCCGGTGAGCCGGGCCACGCCCGGGCAGCCGCCGGTCTCGACGACGGCGAGGGCGGCGCGGGTGCGCTCGACCTCGCAGGCGGCGGAGGCGAGCAGGTCACGGGCGGTGGCGAGGTCCATGCCGAGGGCGGCGGCGACCTCGTGGGCGGTGAGCTGGTGGCGTACGGCGAGTTCGAGTGCCTCGCGCTGTTCGGGGGTGGTGCCGGCGGCCTCCGGCCAGGCGAGGAGCGCGAGTTCGCCGCGGCGCTGCTCCTGGGTCTCGTCGGAGACCGGCGCGGGGGCGGGCTTCGCGCCCGTGTCCCGGTGTCCGCCGGGGCGGCCCGCCGCATGGGTGCTCTGACGTTTCTGCCGGGTCTCGGCGAGCTTGCGCAGGCAGGCCCAGCGGGCCAGCGCGTACAGCCAGGCCCGGCGGTCGCCGGCGGCGTCCGGGCCGCGGCGCTTCTCGGCGAGCACGAGGACGTCGCCCAGGGCGGCGGTCGCCGCGTCGTGGTCGCACAGCACGGACAGGCAGTAGGTGAACAGGCCGTCCAGGTAGGGCTCGTAGCGCGCGGGCGGTCGCTGCGCCAGCGTGCGCGCCGCCCCGCGGTCGCGCGCCTCCCGGTGCGCCCGGTGTGCGCCGGTGGTGCGGGTCGAGGTCTCCGGACTGCTGCTCATCACCTGTGGACCGTAGGCGGCGGAACTTGGGCCCTTCCGCCCCCTTGAGCACATTTAATCCGTACGGGTGAAACGATCCCTCAATAGGGGACAGGAACCCCTGATTCCGTGGCTCGTTCCCGACGGAGGTGGCTGGTTCCAGCGGGTGCACGGGAGGCGCACGAGCGGGGTGTCCGGGCGCCCGGGGCGGTCGCCGACGGCGTTGTCGGTGACGGCGGTTACGGTTCGTGCATGGCTGCCCGTACGAAGACCGCGAAGGAGCGCCCGTCCTACCGCTGCACCGAGTGCGGCTGGCAGACGGCGAAGTGGCTCGGCCGCTGCCCCGAGTGCCAGGCCTGGGGCACGATCGAGGAGTACGGCGCGCCCGCGGTCCGTACGACGGCACCGGGCCGTGTCACCACCTCTGCCGTCCCCATCGGCCAGGTCGACGTCCAGCAGGCCACCGCCCGCTCCACCGGCGTGCCCGAGCTGGACCGGGTGCTCGGCGGCGGTCTGGTGCCCGGCGCGGTGGTCCTGGTCGCGGGCGAGCCCGGCGTCGGGAAGTCGACCCTGCTGCTGGACGTGGCGGCCAAGTCGGCGAGCGAGGAGCACCGCACCCTCTATGTGACCGGCGAGGAGTCGGCGAGCCAGGTCCGGCTGCGCGCCGACCGCATCAAGGCCATCGACGACCATCTGTATCTCGCCGCCGAGACCGATCTGGCCGCCGTGCTCGGCCACTTGGACGCGGTGAAGCCGTCCCTGCTGATCCTCGACTCCGTACAGACCGTGGCCTCCCCGGAGATCGACGGCGCCCCCGGCGGCATGGCCCAGGTGCGCGAGGTCGCGGGCGCCCTGATCCGCGCCTCCAAGGACCGCGGGATGTCGACCCTCCTCGTGGGACATGTCACCAAGGACGGCGCCATCGCCGGCCCGCGCCTGCTGGAGCACCTGGTGGACGTCGTGCTGAGCTTCGAGGGCGACCGGCACGCCCGCCTGCGTCTCGTGCGAGGCGTCAAGAACCGCTACGGCACCACCGACGAGGTCGGCTGCTTCGAACTGCACGACGAGGGCATCACCGGCCTCACCGACCCGAGCGGCCTGTTCCTGACCCGCCGGGCGGAGCCGGTGCCCGGCACCTGCCTGACCGTCACCCTGGAGGGCCGCCGCCCGCTGGTCGTCGAGGTCCAGGCACTCACCGTCGACTCCCAGATCCCCTCCCCCAGGCGGACCACGTCCGGTCTGGAGACCTCCCGCGTCTCGATGATGCTGGCGGTCCTGGAACAGCGCGGCCGGATCAGCGCCCTGGGCAAGAGGGACATCTACTCGGCGACGGTCGGCGGTGTGAAGTTGTCGGAGCCCGCCGCGGACCTCGCCATCGCGCTCGCCCTGGCGAGCGCGGCCAGCGACTCGCCCCTGCCCAAGAACCTCGTCGCCATCGGCGAGGTGGGCCTCGCGGGCGAGGTCAGACGGGTCACGGGCGTGCAGCGCCGGCTCTCCGAGGCACACCGTCTGGGCTTCACCCACGCACTCGTTCCGGCCGATCCCGGCAAGGTCCCGCCCGGCATGAAGGTGCTGGAAGTCGCGGACATAGGGGACGCTCTGAGGGTCCTTCCGAGCTCGCGTCGGCGAGAGGCCCCACGGGACGACGAGGACCGCCGGTAGACTTTGCCCTGGTCTCGCCCGTCCGTACGAACCGAGTGTGCGCGACGGGAGCGTCCAAGATCCTGCGACCGGAGGAGTGCAGTGGCAGCCAACGACCGGGCGTCAGCTCCCGGAAAGTCCGGTGGGAGCTCCGGTGCCGATGGCCTGATGCGCGCCTCACTGAGCGCCGTGGCACCCGGCACGGCACTGCGCGACGGCCTTGAGCGGATTCTCCGCGGCAACACCGGTGGTCTCATCGTGCTCGGCTCCGACAAGACCGTCGAGGCGATGTGCACGGGCGGTTTCATCCTGGATGTCGAGTTCACGGCGACGCGTCTGCGGGAGCTGTGCAAGCTCGACGGCGGCATCGTCGTGTCCTCCGACCTGTCCAAGATCCTGCGGGCGGGCGTGCAGCTGGTCCCGGACCCCATGATCCACACCGAGGAGACGGGCACCCGGCACCGCACGGCGGACCGGGTGAGCAAGCAGGTCACCTTCCCCGTGGTCTCCGTCTCCCAGTCCATGCGGCTCATCGCGCTGTACGTGGACGGGCAGCGCAAGGTGCTGGAGGACTCGGCGGCGATCCTGTCCCGTGCCAACCAGGCCCTGGCGACCCTGGAGCGCTACAAGCTCCGCCTCGACGAGGTCGCGGGCACGCTGTCCGCGCTGGAGATCGAGGACCTGGTGACCGTCCGGGACATCTCCGCCGTGGCCCAGCGCCTGGAGATGGTCCGCCGTATCGCCACCGAGATCGCCGAGTACGTGGTGGAGCTCGGCACGGACGGGCGTCTGCTGACGCTGCAGCTCGACGAGTTGATCGCCGGCGTGGAGCCGGAGCGTGAGCTGGTCGTCCGGGACTACGTCCCCGAGCCCACCGCGAAGCGCTCCCGCACCGTCGAGGAGGCGCTGTACGAACTCAACGCGCTCCACCACGCCGAGCTGCTCGAACTCCCCACAGTGGCACGGGCGCTGGGTTACACCGGCTCGCCCGAGGCACTGGACTCGGCGGTCTCCCCGCGCGGCTTCCGGCTGCTCGCGAAGGTGCCGAGGCTGCCCGGGGCGATCATCGACCGGCTGGTGGAGCACTTCGGCGGCCTGCAGAAGCTGCTCGCCGCCAGCGTGGACGACCTGCAGACGGTGGACGGCGTGGGAGAGGCGCGGGCGCGGAGCGTGCGCGAGGGGCTGTCCCGGCTGGCGGAGTCGTCGATCCTGGAGCGGTACGTCTAGGCAGCCGTCGGCAAGACTGTGGGCAGTCGTTCCGCCTTGCGGAGCGACTGCCCACAGCCACAGTCACCGGCGCCGGGTGCCCGCTCGGGAAGCGGCACCTCGACTCCGTCAGTCGTTCTCCAGCACGAACGACGCCTGCACCGTCCCGAATCCCGGTGTCTTCGCCTCGACGAGATACGTCCCGGCTCCGGCCGACCCCGCGGGAGGCGTCGCGCACTGCGGGGCGCTCGGCTTGCGGTCCCACTTCACGGTGTAGGTGATGCTGCCGTCGGCGACCGCCCGGAAGACCAGGCTGCCGGAGGCCCCGGGGCAGTCGGCGGAGGACCAGTACGCGTCCTCGCTGCCCGCCTCGGTGATCGTCAACACCGCGTTCTTCGGGCCGAGATCGACCTTGCAGTCGGCGGCGGAGGAGTTCGTCGCGGTCAGCAGCAGGGTGGGCGTCTGCCCGGGCTCGTAGGCGTTGTGCAGGCTGCGCACGCTCAACTTCACGGCGCCCGCGGTGCAGTTGGGAAGCGTGGAACCCGCCGGGACGGTGTCGTCCTGGCCGACTCCGGTACCGGTCCCGCCACCGGCCGCCCCGCCGCCGGAGCCCTCCGACCCACCGGAGCCGGTGCCCGCGGCCGAACCGGACCCCTCGCCCGTACCGCCCCCCGAGCCGTCGCCGGAGCCACCGCCCGACCCCGCCCCGCCGGAGTCCGTACCGCTCGACTCCTCGCGCCCGCCCGGAGCTTGGCTGATGGCCGGCCCCGAACCGGACGGTCCCGGGGTGATCGTCGTGGGGGAGGGATTCTTGTCGTTGGATCCGTCGGCACCGTTGTTGCCGCCCCCGCCGCCCGAGGAGACGATCCAGACGATCAACAGGGCCAACAGGCCCGTCACGGACAGCATTACGGCCCTCCGACGCCAGTAGATGGAGGAGGGAAGCGGCCCGACCGGATTGCGCAGTGATCCCACGGCGCAAACTGTACGAGAGATCGGCGACTTCACCGGCCCCACCCGCCGCCGGTTGGACAACTTTTCCGGATCATCATCCCGGAACCCGCCGCTCCACCCCGGCCCTTCGCCGGGCGCGCCCCCGACGATCGCGAACGGTGACGACGTCGACCCGCCGCCTACCGTCCGTGACCGTGGAGTTGGGGACGCCGGGCTCGGCCGCCGAGCGCCACCGCGGCATCGCGTACGGCCCCGGCGCGCTCCGACCCGCCCCCCTGCGCAACACCGGATCGACGCTCCCGGCATGGCAGGATCGGTAGGCCATGACTGTGCCCACGAAGTCCCCGCACCCCGAGACCGGCCTCGTCGACGACGCGCGCGGCGAGCCGTTCCACGCCCCTGTCATCGACTGGTTCGACGAGCATGCCCGCGATCTCCCCTGGCGGCGGCCCGAGGCCGGTCCGTGGGGGGTGATGGTCAGCGAGTTCATGCTGCAGCAGACGCCGGTGAACCGCGTCCTGCCCGTGTACGAACAGTGGCTCGCCCGCTGGCCGCGCCCCGCCGACCTGGCCGCGGAGGCCCCCGGCGAGGCCGTCCGCGCCTGGGGCCGGCTCGGCTATCCGCGCCGCGCCCTGCGGCTGCACGGGGCCGCGGTCGCCATAACGGAACGGCACGGGGGCGACGTACCGACGGAACACGCGCAGCTGCTCGCGCTGCCCGGCATCGGGGAGTACACGGCCGCGGCCGTCGCCTCCTTCGCGTACGGGCAGCGGCACGCGGTCCTGGACACCAATGTGCGCCGGGTGTTCGCGCGGGCCGTCGCCGGTGTGCGGTATCCGCCGAACGCGACCACGGCCGCCGAACGCAAGCTGGCCCGCGCCCTGCTGCCCGAGGACGAGGGGACCGCCGCCCGCTGGGCCGCCGCGTCCATGGAGCTGGGCGCGCTGGTGTGCACGGCCAAGAACGAGAGCTGCCAGCGCTGCCCGATCGCCGCGCAGTGCGCCTGGCGGCTCGCGGGCAAGCCGGAGCACGAGGGTCCGCCGCGTCGCGGACAGACGTACGCCGGTACCGACCGTCAGGTCCGCGGCAAGCTGCTGGCCGTGCTGCGCGAGGCGCACACCGCCGTCCCGCAGTCGGCACTCGACCGGGTGTGGCACGAGCCGGTACAGCGCGCCCGGGCGCTGGACGGACTGGTCGCGGACGGCCTCGTGGAGCCACTGGCGGGTGGTTTGTATCGGCTGCCGTTGACCTGACGTCAGGACCGAACACCCCCATACCGCCCTAATTCTCCGCAACCCCCTTCCCCGTTCCCACTGCTGTTACACAACCGACGGACAGCCGAGCGCTGGCCGCAGGCTGCTCCGCACAGCCCCGTGACAACGCCTCCGTAGCTTCATTTCCGTGCCCGACAGGCACCACAGGCAATGATTCCGACGGCGACCAGGCCGGCCGGGAACGGGGAGCGGGAGGCGGTCACCATGGCGCAGGGCGAGGTGCTCGAGTTCGAGGAGTACGTACGTACCCGGCAGGACGCGCTGCTGCGCAGTGCCCGCCGACTGGTCCCGGACCCGGTCGACGCACAGGACCTCCTGCAGACCGCGCTCGTGCGGACGTACGGACGCTGGGACGGCATCGCGGACAAGCGGCTGGCCGACGCCTACCTGCGCCGAGTCATGATCAACACCCGTACCGAGTGGTGGCGGGCCCGCAAGCTGGAGGAGGTCCCGACCGAGCAGCTCCCGGACGCCTCGGTCGACGACGCCACCGAGCAGCACGCGGACCGAGCCCTGCTGATGGACGTCCTGAAGGTACTGGCCCCCAAGCAGCGCAGCGTCGTCGTGCTGCGACACTGGGAGCAGATGTCCACGGAGGAGACCGCCGCCGCCCTCGGCATGTCGGCCGGCACGGTCAAGAGCACGCTGCACCGGGCGCTCGCCCGGCTCCGCGAGGAGCTGGAGAGCAGGGACTACGAGGAGCGCGCCGGGCGCGCTCCGGAGCGTGAGGAGCGGGAGCGTTGCGCGGCCTAGGCACGAGGGCCGGCGGCATCGGGCAGACGGCGGGTGGGGGTTCCGGCACGGACGAACCCCTCCGGCCGGAACCGGTTCCACCGGCCCGGGGTACCTTCCAGGCGGTGATCACGGCAGTGGCCGTGCTCGCCGCCCTCACCCTTTTCGTGTCCGCGTGCGGCACCGGCGGCACCGGCGCCCGTGACGAGGGGCCGGCCCGTACCGACTCGGTGGCGGGCGCGGCCTCCACACCCTCGCCGGCCGCGTCGGTGACGACCGCGCCCGTGGACGCGGTACGGCTCCTCAAGCACGACCCGAAGGTCTCCGCGGACGTCAAGCGCGAGCTGAAGCCGTGCACGGGAGACGAGTACCCGGTCGACGTGTCGTACGGCGACCTGACCGGAGGATCGTCGGACGACGTCGTCGTCAACGTGCTGACCTGCGGCGACGCGGTGGGAGTCGGCTCGTACGTGTATCGCGAGGAAGGCAGTTCGTACCAGAATGTCTTCCAGTCCGAGGAGCCCCCGCTCTACGCGGAGATAGACCGGGGCGCCCTGGTGGTGACCAGGCAGGTGTACGAGAGGGGCGACCCGCTGTCGAGTCCCTCCGCCGAGGAGGTCAGCACCTATCTCTGGACCACGGACCACTTCGTACGGAAGTACAAGACCCGCACCGACTACAGCAAGTCGGTGGGCGGCGACCCCACACAGATGCCGACGGACAGCTGATCGGCCCGCCCCGGAGCGGCTGACCACCTGCCCCGGACGGTACGCGCCGGCCGACGGAAAAAGGTGTGAACCGATCGGGCCCCCTGAACCGATCACCTGGTAACGGCACGACACGCAGACTGAGAGCAGAGAGCAACGGGATGGCAGACCAGACCCACGTTCTGTTCGTCGAGGACGACGACGTCATCCGCGAGGCCACCCAGCTCGCCCTGGAGCGGGACGGCTTCGCGGTCACGGCCATGCCCGACGGACTGTCCGGGCTGGAGGCGTTCCGCGCGGACCGCCCCGACATCGCCCTGCTGGACGTGATGGTGCCGGGCCTCGACGGGGTCTCGCTGTGCCGCCGCATCCGCGACGAGTCGACGGTTCCGGTGATCATGCTGTCCGCGCGCGCCGACTCGATCGACGTGGTGCTGGGCCTGGAAGCGGGCGCCGACGACTACGTGACCAAGCCTTTCGACGGCGCGGTCCTGGTCGCCCGGATCCGCGCGGTGCTGCGCCGCTTCGGACACGCCGGCGGCGGCGACCGTACGGACGACTCGGGCGCCCCCGCGGCCGGCGGCGGGCCCCTGACCTTCGGCGAGCTGGAGATCGACACCGAGGGCATGGAGGTGCGCCGCTCCGGGGAGCCGGTGGCGCTCACCCCCACCGAGATGCGACTGCTCCTGGAGTTCTCCTCGGCACCGGGCACCGTCCTGTCCCGTGACAAGCTCCTGGAGCGCGTGTGGGACTACGGCTGGGGCGGTGACACCCGGGTCGTCGACGTCCATGTGCAGCGGTTGCGTACGAAGATCGGCCAGGACCGGATCGAGACGGTCCGCGGCTTCGGCTACAAGTTGAAGGCCTGAGCAGGGCCAGGGGTAGGGGTATCCGGTTATGCGGGGGAACCTTCGGCGCCCGGTCCCGGAGCGCACGGTCGGCCGTACGGGCCTGCCGGCCGCTCGTACGGGACTTCCGGGCATCCGCACGGGACTCAGATGGAAGCTGAGCGCGGCCATCGCGCTGGTCGGCGCGCTGGTGGCGATCACGCTCAGTCTCGTCGTGCACAACGCGGCCCGGGTCTCGATGCTGGACAACGCGCGTGACCTCGCCGACGAGCGCGTCCAGATCGCGCAGCGCAACTACGAAGTGACCCAGCGGACCAACTTCCCCAACATCAAGGTCAACGACCCGGCACTGCCACCGGCCCTGCGGGACAAGGTCGAGCAGGGGCGCCGGGCCACCTACGTCTCCGACCGGGCGAACGGCGTACCGGACATCTGGGCGGCCGTACCCGTCAAGGGCGGACGCATCCTGTCGCTGCACACCGGGTTCACCGACCGCAGCACGGACATCCTCAACGACCTCGACCAGGCCCTGGTGATCGGCTCCATCGCGGTCGTCCTCGGCGGCAGCGCGCTCGGCGTGCTGATCGGCGGACAGCTTTCGCGCCGGCTGCGCAAGGCGGCCGCCGCGGCGAACCAGGTCGCGGGCGGCGAGTCGAACGTGCGGGTGCGGGACGCCATCGGCGGGGTCGTCCGGGACGAGACCGACGATCTGGCGAGCGCGGTGGACGCGATGGCGGACGCGCTCCAGCAGCGGCTGGAGGCGGAGCGCCGGGTCACCGCGGACATCGCGCACGAGCTGCGCACCCCGGTGACCGGGCTGCTGACGGCCGCCGAGCTGCTGCCGCCGGGCCGCCCCACGGAGCTGGTCCTCGACCGTGCGAAGGCCATGCGCACGCTGGTCGAGGACGTGCTGGAGGTGGCCCGCCTCGACGGTGCCTCCGAGCGGGCCGAACTGCAGGACATCATGCTGGGCGAGTTCGTCAGCCGGCGCGTGGCCGCGAAGGACCCGGCGATCGAGATACGTGTGGTGCACGAGTCCGAGGTCATGACCGACCCGCGGCGCCTGGAGCGGGTGCTGTTCAACCTGCTCGCCAACGCCGCCCGGCACGGCAGGCCACCGATACAGGTCACCGTCGAGGGCCGGGTCATCCGGGTCCGCGACCACGGGCCCGGCTTCCCCGAACCCCTCCTCGCCGAGGGCCCGAGCCGTTTCCGCACCGGCAGCACCGACCGGGCGGGACACGGCCACGGTCTGGGCCTGACCATCGCGGCCGGACAGGCGCGTGTGCTCGGCGCCCGGCTGACCTTCCGCAACGTACGCCCGGCGGGCGCGCCGGAGGGCGTACCCGCGGAGGGCGCGGTGGCGGTGCTGTGGCTGCCGGAACACGCGCCGACGAACACGGGAAGCTATCCGATGCTGCCGTAGCCCTCCGGGGCCGCAGCGTGGACAGATGGCGCAGGGCCGCAGGGCCGCAGGGCCGCAGGGCCGCAGGGCCGCAGGGCCGCAGGGCCGCAGGGCCGCAGGGCCGCAGGGCCGCAGGGCCGCAGGGCCAAGGATGGACAGGGGGAGGGCCGCAAACGGCGAAGGCTCCCGGGGCGGACACCGCCGGGAGCCTTCTCATCGAGGTCGGGCCAGAGTTCTACGTCAGGCCCGGGTTCTAGGTCAGGCCCGGGTTCTAGATCCTGCCCGGTTTCTAGATCCTGCCCAGGTCCGAGGTCGGGCCAGGGCCCGGGCCAGAGTTTCGAAGTCGGGCCAGAGCCGGAGTTCGAGGTCGGGCCAGGATTCGAGGTCGGGCCCGGGCCCGGGGTTGAGCCAGGGCCCGGGCCAAGGCCTTGGGTTGCGCTCCGACCAAGGCCCGGGGTTGAACCCGGGTCAGACCGCCTCGACCACCGGCGGCTGCACCGGCGTCTCCTCGGTCTCGCCCTTCTGCGGCCCCGCCCCCTTCAGCGGAACCTCCTTCACGAACCACGCCGCCACCATCGCGACCACCGCCACCACGGCCCCCAGCAGGAACGCCGAGTGGGTGCCGGACGACACCGCGTGCTGGTACGCCTCCCGGGCGGCCTCCGGCAGCTTCGCCAGGCTCGCCGCGTCCAGCTGCGCGGACTGCTCGGTCACCTTGGAACCCAGCGCGCCGGCCTTCTCGGACATGACGTGTTGGACGCGGTTGTTGAACAGCGCGCCCATGATCGCGACACCGAAGGAGGAGCCGAGCGTACGGAAGAGGGTGGTGGACGAGGACGCGACACCCATGTCCCGCATCTCCACACTGTTCTGCGCGACCAGCATGGTGATCTGCATCAGGCAGCCCATGCCGAGACCGACGACGGCCATGAACACGCCGGAGGTGAAGCGGCTCGTCCCGGTGTCCATAGTGGACAGCAGGTACAGACCCACGACCATCAGAACGCTGCCGACCACCGGGAAGATCTTGTACTTGCCGGTGTTCGTGGTGACCCGCCCCGCGACCATCGAGGTCACCAGCATCGCACCGAGCATCGGCAGGAGCAGCAGCCCGGAGTTGGTCGCGGAGGCACCCTGCACCGACTGCTGGTAGAGCGGCAGGAAGAGGGTCGCGCCGAACATCACGAAACCGGTGATGAAGCCGATGACCGACATCAGGGTGAAGTTGCGGCTGCGGAAGATGTGCAGCGGCACGATCGGCTCGGCTGCCTTCTTCTGCCAGAACACGAACCCGACGAGCGAGACGACGCCGATCCCGATGAGTTCCATGATCCGCGCGGACGACCAGGCGTACTCCGTACCGCCCCAGGTGGTGACGAGGACGGTGGAGGTGATGCCGACGGTCAGCAGCGCGGCGCCCAGGTAGTCGATCCGTGCCTGCGACCGCTTCTTCGGCAGGTGCAGGACGACGCTGATCGCGGCGAGCGCGACCACACCGAGCGGCAGGTTGATGTAGAAGGACCAGCGCCAGCCCCAGTTGTCGGTGATGGTGCCGCCGACCAGCGGACCGCCGATCATCGCGAGCGCCATGACGCCGGCCATCATGCCCTGGTACTTGCCCCGCTCCCGAGGCGGGATCAGGTCACCGATGATCGCCATGACACCGACCATGAGGCCACCGGCGCCGAGGCCCTGAACGGCCCGGAAGCCGATCAGCTCGCCCATGTTCTGGGCCATGCCGCTGAGCGCGGAGCCGATCAGGAAGATCACGATCGAGGTCATGAAGGCGCCCTTGCGCCCGTACATGTCGCCGAGCTTGCCCCAGATCGGGGTGGAGGCGGCGGTCGCGAGCGTGTACGCGGTGACGACCCACGAGAGGTGTTCGAGTCCGCCGAGCTCGCCGACGATCGTCGGCATCGCGGTGCCCACGATCATGTTGTCGAGCATCGCCAGCATCATGGTGATCATGAGCGCCAGCAGGACGACCCGCACGCTCCTGGGTTGTTTCTCGGGCTCCGCCCCGACCGTCTGTGTGTCCGCCATCGCTCCCACTCCCCTGGTCCCGCTTCCGGCCGACCACTTACTTGTCGCCCGGCTAGTTGACTACACTGGGAAAGTAGACCCGTAACTAGCCGGTCGTCAAGTAAGTTTTGTGGAAAGTCGGAGAGCGCGAAGATGGGCGGCACCATGGACGGCACCAAGCAGCGGCGCCGCGGGGACACCCGCCAGCGCATCCAGGATGTGGCCCTCGAACTCTTCGCCGAGCAGGGCTACGAGAAGACCTCGCTACGGGAGATCGCCGAGCGCCTCGACGTCACGAAGGCCGCGCTCTACTACCACTTCAAGACCAAGGAAGAGATCATCGTCAGCCTCTTCGAGGACCTGACGAAGCCGATCGAGGACCTGATCGAGTGGGGCAGGGAGCAGCCGCACACCCTGGAGACCAAGCGGGAGATCGTACGGCGCTACGGCCGGGCCCTGACCGACGCGGCTCCGCTGTTCCGGTTCATGCAGGAGAACCAGGCGACGGTACGGGACCTGAGCATCGGCGAGATGTTCAAGAACCGCATGATGGGCATGCGCGACATCATCATCGACCCGGAGGCGGACCTGGTCGCCCAGGTCCGCTGCATCAGCGCGCTCTTCACCATGCACGCCGGGATGTTCGTCCTGCGGGAGATCGACGGCGACCCCGAGGAGAAGCGCAAGGCCGTACTGGAGGTCGCGATCGACCTGGTGACCCAGGCGCACGGCGGCACACAGAAGGACCGGACGGACCAGAACCCGTCCTAGACCCGCCCCAGTGGCAGGTCCGGTCCGCAGGTCCAGCCGACAGCCCTTGGCGACAGGACCTGGCGGCAGCTACTAGAGGGACACGCCCTTGGAACGCAGGAAGGCGACCGGGTCGATCGCGGTGCCGTAGTTCGCGGTCGTACGGATCTCGAAGTGCAGGTGCGGACCGCTGGAGTTGCCGGTGCTGCCCGACAGGGCGATGCGCTGACCGGTCTTGACGACCTGGCCCACCTTCACGCCGATCTTCGAGAGGTGGGCGTACTGGGAGTACGTCCCGTTGCCGTGCTTGACGACGACGGCGTTGCCGTACGCCGATCCGTCGCCGGCGCCGTTCCCGCCCGCCTTGACGACGGTTCCGCCGTGCGCGGCGAAGACCTTGGTGCCACTGGCCACGGCGAAGTCCTGGCCACTGTGGGTGGACTGCCACATGCCGCCGGACTGGGCGAAGGTGGCGGACAGCGTGTACTTCTTCACCGGGTCGACCCAGGAAGCGGCCTTCTTGGCGGCGACCGCCTGGGCGGTGGACTTCGCGGCGGCGACCGTGGTGGCGCCGGTGTCGGCGGCGGTCGCGACCCCGGCCCCCAGCACGACCGACACTCCCAGGCCGGTGGCCAGGACGGCCGCACGGGTCCGGAGGACGGACGTACGGGAAGAACGGGACGAGACGCGCGGGGACATGGAACACCTCAGGGTGACGGGGACAGAGAAACCACCCGGCACACAGGCGGTCGCCGGATGGGTCATCCCTTGGTAACCCGGAGCCCCGGATCCTCCCAAAACAGTGATCTACGACGAAAGCTAGTACTTGACCACAAAACTTACCGACCCTTGACAGACACACCATGAGAGATGAATCCACCCATGGCGCCAAATCCGGCCCACCGGTTTTGGATTAAAAGTCCGTTTTGGCCACTCCGCAGACTTCCACTATTCCCCGTAGTAGCGGACAAATCGCCTGTGCGGCATGTCACCGGTGAGCGGGATCCCCGATCTCCGATTCCCTGCACCATGTGACGCACGCCTCTAGCGACTTACCGTCCAGTAACCCTACGGTTCCCCTCGCGCCACCCTCGCCGAGCACCATGCACCCGACAACTGCAGAACGTCCGGACGTGAGAGGAACCCCCATGACACGACGACGCCCCTGGGCGCGCCGCGCAGCCGTCACCGCCGTCTCCACAGCAGCCCTCGTGGCGCTGGCCGTCCCCGCCGAGGCCGCGACGACGAGCACGAGCACCTCCACGACCGCGACGACCGCGACGGCCACGGCCGCCGACGTCGGCTACGCCACCTGGCAGCAGGACTGCCGGGCCGTGATGGACCAGGCCCTGCCCTATCTGAAGCAGCGCATCGCGAGCACGAAGCCGGGCGAGAAGCAGGCGATCGTCTTCGACATCGACAACACCACCCTGGAGACCGACTTCGGCTTCAGCTACCCCCAGCCGGCCAACCGGCCGGTCCTGGACGTCGCCGAGTACGCCCAGGAGCGCGGCGTCGCCCTGTTCTTCGTGACGGCCCGGCCCGGGATCATCTACTCGGTGACCGACTACAACCTGGAGCACGTCGGCTACGAGGTCTCCGGCCTCTACGTCCGCAACTTCCTCGACCTGTTCAAGGACGTCGCCGCCTACAAGACCGCCCAGCGCGTCACCATCGAGTCCAAGGGCTACACGATCATCGCCAACATCGGGAACAACACCACCGACCTCTCGGGCGGCCACGCCGAGAAGACGTACAAACTGCCGGACTACGACGGGCAGTTGTCCTGATCCCGCACGCACGCACGCCGAAGGGGCCGGTGCTCGAAAGCACCGGCCCCTTCGGCATGCTGTGACGCTTACGCGTCCTTGCTCAGGTTCGGGCCGGCGCCGCCGGCCGCCTGCTCGATCGGCGGGACGTCGGGCAGTGCCGACTTCTCCTCGCCGCGGAAGGTGAAGGTCGCGGTCTCACCCTCGCCCTCCGTGTCGACGACCACGATGTGACCGGGGCGCAGCTCGCCGAAGAGGATCTTCTCGGAGAGGGTGTCCTCGATCTCGCGCTGGATCGTGCGACGCAGCGGTCGCGCGCCCAGGACGGGGTCGTAGCCCTTCTTGGACAGCAGCTCCTTGGCGGCCTGGGAGAGCTCGATGCCCATGTCCCGGTCCTTGAGGCGCTCGTCGACCTTGCCGACCATCAGGTCGACGATCTGGAGGATGTCGTCCTGCGTCAGCTGCGGGAAGACGACCACGTCGTCGACGCGGTTGAGGAACTCGGGGCGGAAGTGCTGCTTGAGCTCGTCCGACACCTTGTTCTTCATGCGCTCGTAGTTGGACTTCTTGTCACCGGAGGCCGCGAAGCCCAGGTTGAAGCCCTTCGAGATGTCCCGCGTGCCGAGGTTGGTCGTCATGATGATGACCGTGTTCTTGAAGTCCACGACCCGGCCCTGGGAGTCGGTCAGGCGACCGTCCTCCAGGATCTGCAGCAGCGAGTTGAAGATGTCCGGGTGGGCCTTCTCGACCTCGTCGAAGAGGACGACGGAGAACGGCTTGCGGCGGACCTTCTCGGTCAGCTGGCCGCCCTCTTCGTAACCCACGTATCCGGGCGGGGAACCGAAGAGACGCGACACCGTGTGCTTCTCGCTGAACTCCGACATGTCGAGGGAGATCAGCGCGTCCTCGTCACCGAAGAGGAACTCGGCGAGCGCCTTGGACAGCTCGGTCTTACCGACACCGGACGGGCCGGCGAAGATGAACGAACCACCGGGACGCTTCGGGTCCTTCAGACCGGCACGCGTACGACGGATCGCCTTCGAGAGCGCCTTGACGGCGTCCTTCTGGCCGATGACCCGCTTGTGGAGCTCGTCCTCCATGCGCAGCAGACGCGAGGACTCCTCCTCGGTCAGCTTGAAGACCGGGATGCCGGTGGCGGTCGCGAGGACCTCGGCGATCAGCTCGCCGTCGACCTCGGCGACGACGTCCATGTCGCCGGCCTTCCACTCCTTCTCCCGCTTGGCCTTCGCGGCGAGGAGCTGCTTCTCCTTGTCACGGAGAGAGGCGGCCTTCTCGAAGTCCTGGGAGTCGATGGCCGACTCCTTGTCCCTGCGGACACCGGCGATCTTCTCGTCGAACTCGCGCAGGTCCGGCGGCGCGGTCATCCGGCGGATGCGCATCCGGGAACCGGCCTCGTCGATCAGGTCGATCGCCTTGTCCGGCAGGAAGCGGTCCGAGATGTACCGGTCGGCCAGGGTGGCGGCCTGGACCAGCGCCTCGTCGGTGATGGAGACGCGGTGGTGCGCCTCGTACCGGTCGCGCAGACCCTTGAGGATCTCGATGGTGTGCGGCAGGGACGGCTCCGCGACCTGGATCGGCTGGAAACGGCGCTCCAGGGCCGCGTCCTTCTCCAGGTGCTTGCGGTACTCGTCCAGCGTGGTCGCGCCGATGGTCTGCAGCTCACCGCGGGCCAGCATGGGCTTCAGGATCGAAGCGGCGTCGATGGCGCCCTCGGCGGCACCCGCACCGACCAGCGTGTGCAGCTCGTCGATGAACAGGATGATGTCGCCGCGGGTGCGGATCTCCTTGAGGACCTTCTTCAGGCGCTCCTCGAAGTCACCGCGGTAGCGGGAGCCGGCGACCAGCGCGCCGAGGTCCAGGGTGTAGAGGTGCTTGTCCTTGAGGGTCTCGGGCACCTCACCCTTGACGATGGCCTGGGCGAGGCCCTCGACGACGGCGGTCTTGCCGACCCCGGGCTCACCGATCAGGACCGGGTTGTTCTTGGTACGGCGGGACAGCACCTGCATGACCCGCTCGATCTCCTTCTCGCGCCCGATGACCGGGTCGAGCTTGGATTCACGAGCGGCCTGGGTGAGGTTCCGGCCGAACTGGTCGAGGACCAGGGACGTCGAGGGGGTGCCCTCGGCAGGCCCGCCACTGGCGCCGGCGGTCTCCTTGCCCTGGTAGCCGGAGAGCAGCTGGATGACCTGCTGCCGCACCCGGTTGAGATCGGCACCCAGCTTGACCAGGACCTGGGCGGCGACGCCCTCGCCCTCACGGATCAGGCCGAGCAGGATGTGCTCCGTGCCGATGTAGTTGTGACCCAGCTGAAGGGCCTCGCGGAGCGACAGCTCCAGGACCTTCTTGGCACGGGGGGTGAAGGGGATGTGCCCGGACGGGGCCTGCTGCCCCTGCCCGATGATCTCCTCCACCTGCTGGCGGACCGCCTCGAGCGAAATCCCGAGGCTCTCAAGGGCCTTGGCGGCGACACCCTCACCCTCGTGGATCAGGCCCAGGAGGATGTGCTCGGTGCCGATGTAGTTGTGGTTGAGCATCCGGGCTTCTTCCTGAGCCAGGACGACAACCCGCCGCGCGCGGTCGGTGAACCTCTCGAACATCGTTAATCGCTCCTCAGAGCGGTCAGGCAGTGGGGGGAACTTCCCCTCCCTGTCCTTCCGCAGCTTAGTCCCGCAAGCGGGGACCGCTCATTCCAACTGCCGACACCGTCCTTGGCCTCCTGACCCCGAACGCCGACATCTGCTCCAACCTGATGGTGCGAGACGATGTTCCCGCAGGCCAGGCAGTTACCCCTACCATCAGTACGCCGATGGCGAACGTGAGACGGCCCGTACTGCGTGTCGCCCCCTCCCACTAGGGATGTCTTACCCGCCGGCACGGACACTCCATGCCGCGAGCCCCGATTGCCTCCGCTATGGGCGAACAACCTTGTGCCTCCCCGCACCCCCGCACGCCCCTTTTCCCGACACTCTGTGCATTCACCGGCCCACCCAGCGTAACTCGGGGGCCCTTTGGACGGTTGCACTTGGCATGGTTGGCACCCTCCCCCCGGTCACGACCGAACTCACCACTGTTCCCCGCCCTCGGCGGCCGCTCGATCCGAGCGATCAGGTCCGCCGTTGGTACGAGAACGAACTGGGGTGGCCGACCGTGCCCGCACGGCCCGATTCCCCGGTGCGACTGACCGTGGGGGTGCGCTTCGACGTGCTCGACCTGCCGGCCGAGGCCGGTCACGCGGCGCTGCGCCACCTGACGGCTGGCTCTCCGGTGGCCCTGCGGGGTGACCGGATGCGGCTGCTGGTGGCGGCGGGCAGTGCGGAGGAACTGCCGGGAATCCTGGACTGGCTGGAGTGGGGAGCGCTGACGCTCGATCTCACGGCGATCGGCGAGGGCGGCGCGATCACCGCGCCACTGCCCCCGGAGCCGGGCCGGGACGGGGTACGGCCGCCGGTGCCGGGTCGGGCCGGGGTACGTCCGTCGCTGCCGGACCTGGGCCGCTCAGGAGCCGTGCAGGGGGCCGCCGTATGGCTGCGGCCCCCCGAGCCCGGGTGCGAGGTCGAGGCCTCGCTGCCGACGATGTCGGCCGTAGGGGGCGGTGGGGGCGCCCCCGATCTCGTACGAGTGGTGAACACGGTGGCAACGCAATGCCATCGCCTGCGGCTGCGACGCGCGTGCGCGCGGCAGCCCGCCTGCTCGTAAGTACCGCGGGCCGAGATCAGCCGTTGGCGTCCTCGTATGCCTTGCGAATGGTCGCCGGAACGCGGCCACGGTCATTGACCTCGTGACCGTTCTCCTTGGCCCATGCGCGAATCTGCGCGGTGTCCTGGCTGCCACCGGAAGCGACGCGCGCCTTTCCACGGCCACCCGAAGTACGGCCTCCGGTACGACGGCCACCCTTCACGTAAGCGTCGAGAAGGCCGCGCAGCTTGTCCGCATTGGCGGTCGTGAGATCGATCTCGTACGTCTTGCCGTCCAACGCGAACGTGACAGTCTCGTCCGCCTCGCCACCGTCGAGGTCATCGACAAGAAGGACCTGAACCTTCTGTGCCACCGGATTTCCTTTCATCCATAACGTGAGGGCCGGAGGTCACAGCGTTCGCCGTTTCGCCGTCCCCTTGATATATGCAGTACTGCAGTACATCGGAAAGCAAACCGCTTTTGCCGGAAAAACACAAACCCCCGGGGGAAGGCTCCGGGCCCGCCCCAGTCCGGAAACATGCGCGTTTCGGACATAGGGAACCTGGGCAGGGCGCACCCGGCCGGAATTGGCCTCGCTTGCGGAGCCTTGTCGGTCCTTGCCTTGTCGCCCCTTCGCGGCCGGTTGTCACCGCGCGATCACAGATGCAGAAGCATCCGGCTGTTGCCCAAGGTGTTCGGTTTCACCCGTTCGAGACCGAGGAACTCCGCCACACCTTCGTCATAGGAACGCAGAAGCTCCGCGTAGACATCGGTGTCGACCGGTGTCTCACCGATCTCGACGAAGCCGTGCTTGCTGAAGAAGTCGACTTCGAAGGTCAGACAGAAAACGCGACGAACGCCGAGCCAGCGCGCGGTGTGCAGCAACTTCTCCAGCACCTGATGGCCGACACCGGCGCCCTTCAGTCCCGGCTTCACGGCGAGAGTACGGACTTCCGCGAGGTCTTCCCACATCACGTGCAGGGCCCCGCACCCGACGACCTCGGAAGTCGAGCCGGCACCCCGTTCGGCGACCCAGAACTCCTGGATGTCCTCGTAAAGCGTCACCGTCGCTTTGTCGAGCAGGATGGAGCCACGGACGTACGCGTCAAGGAGTCGCCGTACGGCCGGGACATCGCCGGTGCGGGCCCGCCGGACGGTGATGGCATTTGCGGTGGCTTCGGGACTCTCCGCGGCACCACTCTCCGCTGAGCTCTCTGCTGACATGTGGCGGACGCTATCGCCCGCCGCCCGCCGCCGCCGAGCCGGGGTTCTCCTCGGCGGCACGATCCGCGGCCGGCCGAGCGGCTTCGGGCGTTTCCGGACCCGGCACCATCCGGACGGCGTCCCGCAGTGCGTGGCGCTGTTCCTCGCTCATCATCCCGAAGAACGCGACGAGCGCGGCGGCCGGGTTGTCGCTCTGCGACCAGGCGTCGTTCATCAGCGCGGCGGAGTAGGCGGCTCGGGTCGAGACCGCCTCATATCGATAGGCCCGGCCTTCCGCCTCGCGGCGCACCCAGCCCTTCTGATGGAGATTGTCCAAAACGGTCATCACGGTGGTGTACGCGATGGACCGTTCCTGCTGAAGGTCTTCCAGGACTTCCCGAACGGTCACCGGGCGGTTCCACTTCCACACCCGCGTCATGACCGCGTCTTCGAGTTCTCCCAATGGGCGAGGCACAGCTCAGCACAATAGTGGGAGTTCCCGGCATTGGCGTGGCGGACGTGCACTTTCATCGACAAACAACACAAAAAGGGCGTACGACTCGTGTGATTCCCGAGTCGTACGCCCTCTGTCGGTCGGTGTCGGGGCCGGGCGGGGTCAGGCCTCGGTCCGGGCGGACGCCTGCCGGGCACCGTCCGCGCGCGCGAGGGCGGCGTCCACGGCCGCGTCCTCCTTGGCCTTGTTCGCCCCGCCCTGGGTCTTCACGATCACCCGGATCACACCGATGAAGAACACGGCCATGACGACCGGGGGCACGAGCGCGGAGACATAGTCCATGCGTCCAGGGTAGCCACGGGCCGGTCGGCGACCGGCCCGGGGTGGCGCGAACCGGGCCGGGGTCGCGTCAGCCGGCCGCGAGGTGCTGCGGGTCGGAGGGCGGCTGGGCCGGTTTGTGGCGCGGAAACACCTCGCCCGGTGTGGGAACCGGCCGTGACGGCTTGGGGGCGGCGGGCGCCCCCGGACGGGGAGCGGGCCGCTCGGGCTGCACGGGCCGCTCCGGCTGCTCCCCCGGCTTCTTGACCGGCCCGGGGGCGGATTCCTCGGCGAACTCACCCCCGGCGCACCCACGGTCGGAGAGGCCCCCCGGCAGCGCCAGGAGACGCCTGCGAGAGGCGGGCACCGTCGGGGCGGGCCGGACCGCCGCACGCGTCGTACGGCGGGCCAGCCGGGCTCGTACGTCCTGTTCGGCCAGGGACTGGCAGCGGTGCAGGAGGGTGGCCGCGACCGGGTTGCCGCGCAGGGCGCGCAGCGCGGCCAGGTCGTCGGGGACGGGGCGGTACCCGGAACTCAGCGCCTCTTCGAGAAGTGCGAGGTAACCGGCGGCGGTGCCGGGCAGGGCGGCGCGGTACCGGGCGAGGTCGGCCACCAGGAAGGCACGCAGCCGGGCGCCCTCGCGCGTCGCCTCATCAAGGGACTCGGCAAGGCGGAGGCAGTCCTGGACGTCCTCGGCCGAGGCGGGCGTGGGGTGCAGGGCGAGGGCGAGAGCGCGGCGGAGCACACGCAGCTCCTCCACACCGAACGCCATGCCGCCGCGGGATCCGTATGGCGTGGGCATGCGGCGACGATACGCGCTAATCAGACAAATTCGACACAAGGAACCCGGGTGTGGCGCCCAGAGCCACCCACCCGGCGGCGCCCACGACAATTCACCGCGGCCACGACGGGGGACGGACGGGAGAAGCACCCCGTACGGGGCCCATGGGATGGAGTCCCGGCCCGCGGTCGAGCCGAAGGGGCGAAGCCCTGTGGGGAGTCTGTCCAAGGGGCGAGGCCCTGTGAGGGGTCTACGGGGCGGGGTCCCTGCCGAGGTGCAGGCGCGGAGCCTCCCGAGGGGGCCAGGAGACGCAATCCTCGCCGGGGTCCAAGGGCTGAGCCCCGGGAGGGGTGCAGGGGACGCAGTCCCCGCCGGGGTGCAGGGGCGGAGCCCCTGGGCGGGGTCGAAGGGGCGGAGCTCCTGGGGACGGGACGGGAAAGGGCGGCGGGGGCGGAGAGCACCCGGCGCGCGCCCCCACCCCGTCTCACATCCGCGACACGTTCCGCTCGTACACCAACCGCAGCCCGATCAACGTCAGCCACGGCTCGTGCTCGTCGATCACGGACGACTCCCCCAGCACCATCGGCGCCAGTCCCCCCGTGGCGATCACCGTCACCTCTTCCGGATCCTCCGCCAGTTCCCGGGCCATCCGGCCCACCACGCCGTCCACCTGGCCCGCGAACCCGTAGATGATCCCCGACTGCATCGCCTCGACCGTGTTCTTGCCGATCACGCTCCGCGGCCGGGCCACCTCGATCTTCCGGAGCTGCGCGCCCTTGACGCCGAGCGCCTCGACGGAGATCTCGATACCGGGCGCGATGACGCCGCCGACGTACTCCCCGCGCGCGGACACCGCGTCGAACGTCGTCGCCGTACCGAAGTCCACGACGATCGCGGGCCCCCCGTACAGCTCGACCGCCGCCACCGCGTTGATGATCCGGTCCGCACCGACCTCCTTGGGGTTGTCGGTCAGGATCGGCACGCCCGTCTTGACGCCGGGCTCGACGAGCACGGCCGGGACGTCGCCGTAGTAGCGGCGCGTCACCTCACGCAGCTCGTGCAGCACGGACGGAACGGTCGCGCAGATCGCGATGCCGTCGATGCCGTCGCCCAGCTCGTCGCCGAGGAGGGGGTGCATGCCCATGAGGCCCTGGAGCAGCACCGCCAGCTCGTCCGCCGTGCGGCGGGCGTCCGTCGAGATGCGCCAGTGCTCGACGATGTCCTCGCCGTCGAACAGGCCCAGAACCGTGTGCGTGTTGCCTACGTCGATCGTGAGGAGCATCGCGACTACTCCGCCTCGCGCAGGTCCAGGCCGATGTCCAGAATCGGCGAGGAGTGGGTCAGGGCCCCCACGGCGAGGTAGTCGACGCCGGTGTCCGCGTAGGCCTTGGCGTTGTCGAGGGTGAGCCGCCCCGACGCCTCCAGGGCGGCGCGGCCGTCCACGAGGGCGACCGCCTCCGCGCACTCCGCGGGCGTGAAGTTGTCCAGGAGGATCAGGTCGACGCCGGCGTCGAGGACTTCCCGCAGCTGGTGCAGGGTGTCGACCTCGACCTCGATCGGCACGTCCGGGAAGGCCTCCCGGACGGCCTGGAAGGCCTGGGTGACGCCGCCCGCGGCGACCACGTGGTTGTCCTTGACCAGGGCCGCGTCGGACAGCGACATGCGGTGGTTGACGCCGCCGCCGCACCGCACCGCGTACTTCTCCAGGGAGCGCAGCCCGGGCGTCGTCTTGCGGGTGTCCCGCACGCGCGCCCTGGTGCCCTCCAGAACGTCAGCCCACGCGCGCGTGGCGGTCGCGACGCCGGACAGCCGGCACAGCAGGTTGAGGGCGCTGCGTTCGGCGGTGAGCAGGTCACGGGTGCGTGTGGTGACCGACAGGAGCTTCTGTCCGGCCTCCACCCGGTCGCCGTCCTCGACGTGCCGCTCGACCTCGAACTCGTCCTCGCAGACGACCGAGACGACCGCTTCGGCGACCCGGAGGCCCGCGACGACGCCCGCCTCGCGGGCGACGAAGTCGGCGGTGGCGACGGCGTCCTCGGGGATGGTCGCGACCGTCGTCACGTCCACCCCGTGGGCGAGGTCCTCCTGGAGGGCGACGTTGGCGATGTCCTCGACCTCCAGGGGGTCGAGTCCGGCGTCGGCCAGGAGCTGTGCGAGCGCGGGGTCGAGCCCGCACTCCAGGTACTCCTCGTCCGCGGTGTCGGCGGCAGCGCCACAGGCACAGCCGTCGCCGCAGCCGCCGCTCTGGACGAGGGGAAGGTCGGGGGTGCTCACTACTGTCACTGCTCCTGGGGACGGTGGGGCTGCTGCTGCCGGGTCGATGGGAAGTCTGGGCTGTCCGTGGTGCGTACGGCCAGCGTCCGGTCCGGATTCAGCCGTACGACGATGTGGCGGCGCCACGTCGGGTCGTCGCGGTCGGCGTGGTCCTCGCGCCAGTGGCACCCGCGGGTCTCCTCGCGCAGGAGGGCGGCGGCGACCAGGACGCGAGCCACGCACAGGAGGTTGGTGGCCTCCCAGGTGTCGACGCCGGGCTCGGCGGTCTTGCCGTTCTCGTCGAGGGCGTCCCGGGCGTCGCTGTGCAGCCGCTGGAGGGCGTCCGCGGCGGTCGTGAGGGACGTGGCGGAGCGCAGCACGCCCGCGCCCTGCGTCATGGTCCGCTGGATGGCGAACCGGGCCTCGGGCGCCAGGAGGGGGTGGGCGGGCTTGCGGGGGTGCTCGACGGGGGCGGGCACGCGCGCGTGGAGGCCGTTCTCCGCGCGGCGGGCCGCGATGTCGGCGGCGATGCGCTCGGCGTAGACGAGGCCCTCCAGGAGGGAGTTCGACGCGAGCCGGTTCGCGCCGTGCACCCCGGTGCAGGCGACCTCGCCGCACGCGTACAGGCCGGCGACGGTCGTACGGCCCCGGGCGTCGGTGCGGACGCCGCCGGAGGCGTAGTGGGCGGCCGGGGCGACCGGGATGGGGTCGTGGACCGGGTCGATGTCGTGGGTGCGGCAGGCGGCGAGGATCGTCGGGAAACGGTGCTCCCACATGTCGGCGCCGAAGTGCCGGGCGTCGAGGAACATGTGCTCGGCGTCCTGCTCCTGCATGCGGCGCATGATGCCCTTGGCGACGATGTCCCGGGGCGCGAGTTCGGCGAGTTCGTGCTGCCCGACCATGAAGCGCACACCGTCGGCGTCCACCAGGTGGGCGCCTTCGCCGCGTACCGCCTCGGAGACCAGGGGCTGCTGGCCCTCGGCGTCGGCGCCCAGGAAGAGCACCGTCGGGTGGAACTGGACGAATTCGAGGTCGGAGACCTCGGCGCCGGCGCGCAGGGCGAGCGCCACGCCGTCGCCCGTCGACACGGACGGGTTGGTGGTCGCGGAGAAGACCTGGCCCATGCCGCCGGTCGCGAGGACGACCGCGGGGGCGTGCACGGCGCCCACGCCGTCGTGCTGGCCCTCGCCCATGACGTGCAGGGTCACGCCCGCGGTACGGCCGTCGGCGTCCGTGAGGAGGTCCAGGACGAGCGCGTTCTCGACCGTGCGCAGTCCCCGCGCGCGGACCGCCTCGACGAGCGCCCGGGAGATCTCCGCGCCGGTGGCGTCGCCGCCCGCGTGCGCGATGCGGCGGCGGTGGTGACCGCCCTCGCGGGTGAGTTCCAGACGGCCCTCTTCGGACTCGTCGAAGTGGGCGCCGGTCTCGATGAGCCGGCGGACCGCGTCGGGCCCCTCGGTGACGAGGATCCGGACGGCCTCCTCGTCGCACAGGCCCGCGCCCGCCACCAGCGTGTCGTCCAGGTGCTGTTCGGGGGTGTCGCCCTCGCCGAGGGCCGCGGCGATGCCGCCCTGCGCCCAGCGGGTGGAGCCGTCGTCGAGGCGGGCCTTGGTGACGACGACCGTGCGCAGGCCCTCGGCCTCGCAGCGCAGGGCGGCGGTGAGGCCGGCGACCCCGGAGCCGACGACAACCACGTCCGCGTCGATGGACCAGCCCGGGGCGGGCGCGTGCAGTCGTATGCCTGTGCTGGTCACGAGGCGGCTCCGAGGGTTCCGAAGGTGAGTGGGATGTTGTCGATCAGCCGGGTCGTCCCGACCCGGGCGGCGACGGCGAGGACGGCCTCACCGGTGAAGTCGTCCCCGACCTCGGTGAAGTCGGACGGGTCGACGAGCGCCAGGTAGTCCAGGGCCAGCGGCGGGCTCAGCCGGGCGGCCTCGTCGAGGACCTGGCGGGCGGCCGCGCGGACGGCGCCGGGGCCGGACGGGACGGCCTTCGCGACGGCGTGTGTGTCGGCCGCCGCGCGGGACTCCCCCAGGGCGCTCAGCGCCTCGGCACGCGCGTGCGTGGCGGGCACCTCGCGTGCCCGGGCGCGCAGCGCCTCCTGGGCCGCGTGCCGGTCACGGCCCGCGAACAGCGCGCGGGACAGCACGAGCGCGGTGCGCCGCTCCGCGGTGCCCAGGTAGCGGTTGCGGCTGGACAGGGCGAGCCCGTCCTCCTCGCGCACGGTCGGTACGCCGACGATCTCGACGCCGAAGTTCAGGTCCCGTGCCATGCGGCGGATCAGGGCGAGCTGCTGGGCGTCCTTCTGGCCGTACAGGGCGACGTCGGGGCGGGTGAGGTGCAGCAGCTTGGCGACGACGGTGAGCATGCCGTCGAAGTGGCCGGGCCGCACGGCACCCTCCAGGCGCTCCCCCATGGGGCCGGCGCTGACCCGGACCTGGGGCTCGCCGCCGGGGTAGACCTCCTCGACGGCCGGGGCGAACACCGCGTCCGCGCCGGACTCCTCGGCGATCTTGAGGTCGGCTTCCAGGGTGCGCGGGTAGCGGTCGAGGTCCTCGCCCCGGCCGAACTGCAGCGGGTTCACGAAGACGGTGACGACGACCTCGCCGTCCGCTCCCGCGATCTCGCGGGCGGTGCGGACCAGGGTGGCGTGGCCCTCGTGCAGGGCGCCCATGGTCATCACGACGACGCGACGGCCGGCCCGCGCGCGGGCGTGCAGTTCGGCGGCGGTGCGCAGCAGGGCGGTGGTCATCGGGCGTCCCCTTCGGTGCCGCGGGTCCCGTCGGCGAGTACCCCGAGCAGGTCCTCGGCGAGTTCCGGCTTCAGCAGCCCGTGGGCGAGCGCCCGGTCGGCGGTCGCGCGGGCCATCGCCAGGTAGCCGGCGACGGTCTGCGGGGCGTGCTTGCGCAGCTCGCCGACATGGGCGGCGACGGTGCCCGCGTCCCCGCGCGCGACGGGGCCGGTGAGGGCCGAGTCGCCGGAGCGCAGCGCGTTGTCGAGGGCGGCACCGAGCAGGGGGCCGAGCATCCGGTCGGGTGCCTCGACGCCGGCCGTGCGCAGCAGCTCCATGGACTGGGCGACCAGGGTGACCAGGTGGTTGGCGCCCAGCGCGAGGGCCGCGTGGTAGAGCGGGCGGTTCGCCTCGGCGATCCACTCGGGCTCGCCGCCCATCTCGATGACGAGCGCCTCGGCGGCCAGCCGCAGTTCGTCGCGGGCGGTGACGCCGAAGGAGCAGCCGGCCAGGCGCTGGACGTCCACGGCGGTGCCGGTGAAGGTCATCGCCGGGTGCAGGGCCAGCGGCAGCGCGCCCGCGCGCAGGGCGGGGTCCAGGACCTTCGCGCCGTACCGCCCGGAGGTGTGCACCAGCAGTTGGCCCGGCCGCACGGCCCCGGTCTCGGCGAGGCCCTCGACGAGACCGGGCAGCGCGTCGTCGGGGACGGTCAGCAGGACCAGTTCGGCGCGCGCGAGGACTTCGGCGGGCGGGACGACCGGCACGTCGGGCAGCATCTGCGCGGCGCGCTTCCGGGAGGTGTCGGAGACCCCCGAGACGGCGACCGGGCGGTGCCCGGCGAGTTGCAGGGACGCGGCCAGCGCGGGGCCCACCCGGCCGGCGCCGACGACGCCGACGGTGAGCCGCGCGGGGCGGTCCTTGGGGTCTGGCTGGTGGACTGTACTCACGCGACGGCGGCCTTCCCGTTCCAGTCCGCTCTGGGTACCGGACGATTTCTCGTCATGTTAACGCGATCGGTTCCGGGAGGGTCCGGTTGTCCACAGGCTGTGGGTTTCCGTACCGTCCCGCGAACCGCCGCGGTGCGGCGGAAATCCGGGTGCCCTCGCGGAACGCCGCACGGCATGATCCGGAGCATGACGGACACGGCGGCACAGGGCGAGGAACCCGAACAGGACGAGGCACGGGCGGCGCGGGAGCGGCTGCGGGACCGGCGGGCGGCCGCCTGTCTGGGGGCGGAGCGCGTCCTGTCGCGGGCGGGCTTCCACAGCACGCTGCGCGAACGGCTCGCGTGGCTGCAGGAGGCGGCGCCCGAGGTGTACGACGTCGACGAACCGGGCGACATGTACGGCAACCGGGTCGTGGAGGCCCTGGAGAGACGCGTCGCCGCGCTCCTGGGGACGGAGGCGGCCGCGTTCTTCCCGACCGGCACGATGGCCCAGCAGATCGCCCTGCGCTGCTGGGCGGGCCGTACCGGCAACCCGACGGTGGCGCTGCACGCGCTGGCCCACCCGGAGGTCCACGAGCGCGGCGCGCTCGGCGAGGTCGCCGGACTGCGCCCGGTCCGCCTGACGAGCGAGCCCCGGCTGCCGACCGCCGAGGAGGTGCGCGCCTTCGAGGAACCCTTCGGGGCACTGATGCTGGAGCTGCCCCTCAGGGACGCCGGTTACGTACTGCCCACCTGGGAGGAGCTGACCGAGGTGGTGGCGGCGGCCCGGGATCGGGACGCGGTGGTGCACTTCGACGGCGCGCGCCTGTGGGAGTCCACGGTCCACTTCGGCCGCCCCCTGCACGAGATCGCGGACCTCGCGGACAGCGTCTACGTGTCGTTCTACAAGTCCCTCGACGGCTTCGGCGGCGCCGCGCTGGCGGGGCCGAAGGCGCTGGTGGAGGAGGCGAAGACCTGGCGGCACCGGTACGGCGGCCTGATCTTCCAGCAGTTCCCCACGGTGCTGTCGGCGCTCGTCGGCCTGGACCGCGAGCTGCCCCGGCTGCCGGAGTACGTGGCCCACGCGCGCGTGGTCGCCGCCGCGCTGCGCGAGGGCTTCGCCGAGGCCGGCGTTCCGTGGGCGCGCGTCTTTCCCGAGGAGCCGCACACCCACGAGTTCCAGGTCTGGCTGCCGTACGACCCGGAGGTCCTCGCCGAGGCGGCCGTACGGCAGGCCGAGGAGACGAAGACGCTGCTGTTCGGCGTCCCCTGGGACCGGGGCGGACCGGGTCTGGGCGTCACCGAGGTCACCGTGCGGGCCGACGGCCTGGCGTGGACGGCCGACGACGTGAAGGCGGCGGTCGCGGACTTCGTGGCACGGGTGACCGAGGAGGCCGGCAGGTAGGACGCGTCCGCCGGTGCGGCCACCGGCCGAAGTCGCGCCGGACGACGGCGGCCGTCGATCGGGAACGGCGTTGTCGGTGGCGGGGTGCACCATGAAGGCATGAGCGTGCACATCGACATCGCGGGGCTGCGGCCGGAGAGGGTCGCCGTCGCGCCCTCGCCCCTGGCCGAGCTCGGCATGGCGCTGCACGCGCTGTCCGAGCCGGGGCACCACCCGGCCCTGCGGGGCTGGGTGACCGGCGTGACCGCCCGGCTCGACCCGCGGCTGGCCGACCGGATGTGCGAGGCGGACTTCCTGTGGCGGACGACGTTCTCGGACCTCTTCATGCCCTTCGCCGGCATCCCGGGCCGCAGCACGCTCCCGGGAGCCACCCTCGCCGAGGACCTCGATCTCCTGGACAAGCTGACGGACGAGCAGTTCGTGGACGCCGCCCTGGAGTTCACGTGTGCGCTGCCCTACGGCTCACACGGCCCGCACGCGTTCTCGGACGCGGATCTGCGCCGGCGCGCCCTGGAGCTGGCCGCCTCCCGCGGACCGCGGCAGGTGCGGTTCAGCGAGCGGCTGCTGGACGATCCACCGCAGATCCGGGCCTGGCTGCGCCGGTTCGTGGAGGACTGCGACGAGGCCTTCTTCGGGGAGATCTGGTCCCGGCTGCGACGTCAGCTCGTGACCGACGCCCGCCACAAGACGGATCTGCTGCGCCGCAAGGGTCTGGCCGAGGCGCTGGCCTCGGTGTCCCCGGCGGTGACGCTCGACGAGCCCGCCGCGCGGATCACGATCGACAAGCTGGGCCATGGCCGTTCGGCGACCGAGGAGGGCGGCCTGCTGCTCGTCCCGACGAGCCTGGGCCGGCCGCACCTGAGCGTCCTGCACCGGTATGCCTGGCAGCCCGTGCTGCACTACCCGGTCGGATCGCCCGAACTCGCCGCCCCGCCCTCGGTGGACCAGCTGGCCCTGCGGATGACCGCCCTCTCCCACCCCGTGCGTATGCGGCTCTGCCGGCACCTGGCCCGCAGCGCGTACACCACGGGCGAGCTGGCGCAGGTGCACGGCATGACGGCCCCCGAGATATCCCGGCACCTGGGCGTCCTGAAGAAGGCGGGCCTGGTCACCACCCGCCGCCGCGGCCGGTACGTCCTGCACCAGCTGGACGTCACCGTGGTGGCCCGGCTGGGCAGCGACTTCCTGGAGGGGATCCTCCGATAGCGGGCTCGGCCGGTGGGCCGTCGACGACCGGCTGCCGCCGGTGAAACTCCACCGGCGGCCAGGCGGCGGTTCCGGTAGCGGTTCGACCGGGGGTCCTTGGGGAGCCGGTTCGACCGGGGGTACTCCAGCGGCCGATCCAGCCGATCCAGCCTGTTCAACCCGTCCAGCCGGTTCAGCCGGTCTTCCGGCCCACGCCTCCGTAGAAGCCGATCTCGGCGGATCGTGGCGGCGGCGGGGAGTCCGGGCGCCAGAAGGGGGCCTGGGCGAGGCCGGGCTCGACCAGTTCGAAGCCCTCGAAGAACCGCTCGACCTCGGCGTGGGAGCGCAGGTTCAGTGTGGCGGTCGCCTTGCTGTAGACGGCCTGGGCCTCGCTGCGGTCGGCGAAGTCGCCCGTGGCGTGCGAGAGCACCAGGTGGCTGCCGGGCGGCAGCGCGTCGCGCAGGGCGGCGACGACCTGCTCCGGTTTCTCCGCGTCGGTGAGGAAGTGGACGACGGCGGCGAGGATCAGGGCGACCGGCTCGTCGAAGTCGATGACCCGGCGAATGTCGGGGTGGTCGACGATGGCCCGCGGGTCACGCAGGTCGGCGAGGACGACGCCGGTCGTGCCGGAGTCGCCGAGCAGCGCGTTGGCGTGCGCGTTCACGATGGGGTCGTTGTCGACGTACGCGACGCGCACGTCCGGCGCCGCCTCGTGGGCGATCTCGTGCACGTTCGGCGAGGTGGGCAGCCCGGTGCCGATGTCGAGGATCTGGCGGACGCCCTGCCCGACCACGTGCCGGACGGCACGCCCCAGGAAGGCGCGGTTGGCCCGCAGGCCGATCCGCACCTCGGGTGCGGCGGCGGCGAGCGCGTCGCCGGCCTGCTGGTCCACCTCGTAGTGGTCCTTGCCGCCCAGCAGGTAGTCGTAGATCCGCGCGGGGTGCGGCCTGCTGGTGTCGATCTCCTCGGACCGGACGCCGTCCTGTGCCACGCTGCGCTCCTCCCGACGACCGCCACGGCCCGTGCCCGCGAGCGAATGCCGACAGCCTCCCACATCAACTCGCCTCAGCACGGCCGTACTTGTGGGTGGCCGGCGACGCTGCCGGGAGCGCTGCCGACCCGGACCCGGACCTAACCCTGCCCGCCGCCCGCCCGCACCAGCCCCGTCTCGTACGCCAGGACCACCACCTGCACCCGGTCCCGCAGCCCCAGCTTGGTGAGGATGCGGCCCACATGGGTCTTCACGGTCGCCTCGGAGAGGACCAGCCGGGCCGCGATCTCGCCGTTGGACAGGCCCTGGGCGACCAGCACCATGACCTCGCGCTCGCGGTCGGTGAGCCGCTCCAGCTCCTTGAACTGGGGCTCCTTTCCGGCGCTGGGCAGCATCGGGGCGAAGCGGTCGAGGAGCCGGCGGGTGGTCGAGGGCGCCACCACCGCGTCGCCGCTGTGCACCGCGCGGATGGCGGCCAGCAGTTCGCCGGGCGGCACATCCTTGAGCATGAAGCCGGAGGCACCGGCCTTCAGCCCGGAGAAGGCGTACTCGTCGAGGTCGAAGGTGGTCAGGATCAGCACCTTCGGCGGTTCGTCCTCCATGCAGATGCGGCGGGTGGTCTCCACACCGTCCAGCTTCGGCATGCGGACGTCCATCAGCACCACGTCGACGGCGGTGCCACGGAGCACCTGCAGGGCCTCGACACCGTCGCCCGCCTCCGCGACGACCTCCATGTCCGGCTGGGCGGCGAGCACCATCCGGAATCCGGTGCGCAGCAGCACCTGGTCGTCGACGAGCATCACGCGGATCGTCATCGGGGCCTCTCTTTTCTGGTTTCGTCTTCTGGTTGCGTCTGGGGTCTTCTGGCGACGTCCGGGGACGGGCCTGGCGTTTCGGCCGGATCGTGACGAGCGGGTTCGTGACAGGTGTCAACCCAGGACGTGGGTCGGCGTCAGTGCGCCGGTTTGAGCGGCAGCAGGGCGCTGATCCGGAATCCTCCGCCCGGGCGCGGTCCCGCGTCCAGGGTGCCGCCGACCATGCCGACCCGCTCGCGCATACCGATCAGGCCGTGGCCCGCGCCGTCGGCGCCGCCCTCCTCGTACAGCTCGTGCGGGGCGCCCTTGCCGTCGTCCTCGACGAGCAGGCCGAGCCCGTCGTCGAAGTAGACCAGGCGGACGCTGGCGCCCGTGTTCGGCCCGCCGTGCTTGCGGCTGTTGGTGAGCGCCTCCTGCACGATGCGGTACGCGGTGAGCTCGACGCCGCTCGGCAGGGGCCGCGGGGTGCCCTCGACCTTGAAGTCGACCGGCAGCCCGGAGCCCCGGCACTGCTCGACGAGGTCCTCGATCTGCTCGACGTCGGGCTGCGGGACGTACTCGCCGCCCTCCTGGTGCTCGCCGGTGCGCAGCACGCCCAGCAGGCGGCGCATCTCGGCGAGGGCCTGGCGGCCGGTGGAGGAGATCGTCTCCAGGGCCTTCTTGGCCTGGTCGGGGGCGGCGTCGAGGACGTAGGCGGCGCCGTCGGCCTGCACCACCATCACCGACACGTTGTGCGCGACCACGTCGTGCAGTTCGCGGGCGATCCGGGCGCGTTCGGCGGCGACCGCGACCTTCGCCTGGGCCTCGCGCTCCTTCTCCAGGCGCGCGGCGCGCTCCTCCAGCTGTGCGAAGTAGGCGCGGCGGGTGCGGATCGAGTCGCCGAGCACCCAGGCCAGCGCGAACGGCACCGTCATGAAGACGATCTGGGCGATGTTGCCCAGCTGGCCCGCGTCCTGGTTCGGCCACCGCAGTTGCGCCAGGGGGGCCGCGATCAGACCGGTGGCGAGCGCGAGCCGGGAGGCCCAGCGGGCGCCCGACACGGCCACGGTGTAGACGATCACCAGGAAGGCGAAGTTGGCGACCGACGTCTCCGCGTCCAGCACCAGCTGTGCCGCGCCGAGCCCGATGGCCAGCAGCAGCATCTTCTCCGGCATCCGCCTGCGCACCGCGATGACCAGGCACAACAGGAGGATGATGGGAATGACCACCGCGGGTGAGTCGGCGCCTTGCGCCTCCTGACGGGTGGATTCGCCCACCACGGAGATCCCGAACAGGAAGACGGCCCAGAAGCCGTCGACCCATGTCGGGTGCCTGCGGAGGAAGTCATAGAGGCGCTGCACGTAACCCAGCGTAGGGAAGCAAGATGTGTGCAGGGGTCAACCGGAGGACCGATCCCTGTCACGCGCGCATACTCCGCAAGGTGGAGGCTCTGTTCCCCTGTACGCCTAGCCTGACGGCGTGACGCAAGAGAAGACAGACGTCGAATGGCCCGGCTGGCGGGCGGCGACGCAGACCGCCCTGTACGGACCGGAGGGTTTCTATCGCAGGCCCGAGGGGCCTGGCGGGCACTTCCGTACGTCCGTGCACGCCTCGCCGCTGTTCGCCTGGGCCGTGGCCCGGCTGTTGTGCCGGGTCGACGAGGCGCTGGGACGGCCCCCGGCACTCGACTTCGTCGACATGGGCGCGGGACGGGGCGAGTTGGTGGCCGGCGTACTCGCCGTACTGCCCGAGGACGTGGCCTCCCGCGCGCGCGGGTACGCCGTCGAACTCGCCGGCCGTCCCGCGGATCTCGACGACCGGATCGAGTGGCTGGAGGCGCCCCCGCAGGGGATCACGGGGCTGCTGTTCGCCAACGAGTGGCTGGACAACGTGCCCGTGGACGTCGCCGAGGCGGACGCCGCGGGCGTACCGCGGCGGGTGCTCGTACGGCGGGACGGGCGCGAACTCCTCGGGGAGACGGTCACCGGAGCGGAGGCGCGGTGGCTCGCGCGCTGGTGGCCGCTGGCCGCCGAGCAGGGGCTGCGGGCGGAGATCGGGCTGCCCCGGGACGAGGCGTGGGCGGCGGCGGTCGCGACCGTCGACCGAGGGCTCGCGGTGGCGGTGGACTACGCGCACATCGCGGGCGCGCGCCCCCCGTTCGGGACGCTCACCGGTTTCCGGGAGGGGCACGGGACGGCACCCGTGCCGGACGGGTCCTGCGACATCACCGCGCATGTCGCCCTGGACGCGTGCGCGTTGCCCGGCGGGCAGATCCTGACCCAGCGCACGGCCCTGCGCGCCCTGGACCTCTCCGGCGCGCGCCCGCCGCTCACGCTCGCCTCCACCCACCCCGCGGCCTACGTCCGTGCCCTCGCGAACGCCGGACAGGCCGCCGAACTCATGGCCGCGGGCGGTCTCGGCGACTTCGGGTGGCTGCTCCAGCCGGTGGGCCTGGCGGGGACCTCCCTGGGCGGCCTACTTGTCGATGTCCCCGACCACGAAGAACAGTGACCCCAGGATCGCCACCATGTCCGCGACCAGCGTGCCCGGCAGCAGTACCGCCAGCGCCTGGATGTTGTTGTACGAGGCGGACCGCAGCTTCAGCCGGTACGGGGTCTTCTCGCCCTTGCTGACGAGGTAGTAGCCGTTGATGCCGAGCGGGTTCTCGGTCCACGCGTAGGTGTGCCCCTCGGGCGCCTTGAGGACCTTGGGGAGCCGCTGGTTGATCGGCCCGGGCGGCAGTGCGGCGAGCCGGTCCAGGCAGGCGTCCGCGAGGTCGAGGGCGTTGTGGGTCTGCTCCAGGAGGACCTCGAAGCGGGCGAGACAGTCGCCCTCCTGCCGGGTCACCACCTTCAGGGTGTCCTGGAGCTCGCCGTAGGCCAGGTACGGCTCGTCGCGGCGCAGGTCGAAGTCGACCCCCGAGGCGCGCGCGATCGGCCCGCTCACGCCGTACGCGTGCACGGCCTCCGGCGCGAGCGCGCCCACACCCCGCGTGCGCCCCCGGAAGATCTCGTTGCCGAGCACCAGGTCGTCGAACCGGTCCATCCGGGAGCGCACGGCGGCGACCGCGGCCCGCGCGCGGGTGGCCCAGCCGGCCGGCAGGTCCTCCTTGAGGCCGCCGACGCGGTTGAACATGTAGTGCATCCGCCCGCCGGAGACCTCCTCCATGACGTTCTGGAGCACCTCCCGCTCCCGGAACGCGTAGAAGACCGGTGTGATGCCGCCGAGTTCCAGGGGGTAGGACCCGAGGAACATCAGGTGGTTCAGTACCCGGTTCAGCTCCGCGAGCAGCGTGCGCGTCCACACCGCGCGCCGGGGGACCTCCATGCCGAGCATGCGCTCCACCCCGAGGACGACGCCCAGCTCGTTCGAGAAGGCCGACAGCCAGTCGTGGCGGTTGGCGAGCATGATGATCTGGCGGTAGTCGCGCGCCTCGAAGAGCTTCTCCGCGCCGCGGTGCATATAGCCGATCACCGGCTCCGCGCTGGTGATCCGCTCGCCGTCGAGGACGAGCTTCAGACGCAGCACTCCGTGGGTGGACGGATGCTGGGGCCCGATGTTGAGCACCATGTCGGTGCTCTCCGCGGCGCCGCCGATACCGACCATGGTCTCCGTCGTAGGAGTCATGGACACAGTCTCTCCTACGTACGCTGGCGGTATGGAGACGGGGAGCACGGCAGACACGGGGACCGCGGGGAACGAGCCGGTGTGGATCGGGCTGCCGTCGGGGCTGCTGCGGATGCGGCGGCTGTTGCTGGTGGTGTGGCTGGGGCTGCTGGCTCTGGGGCTCGGGCTGCTGCTCGGGCTGCTCTCCGGGCCGGCCTGGGCCGCGTTCGCCCTGCTGCCGCTGGCGTCGGCGGCCTGGGGCTGGGTGCTGCTGGGCCGCAACTGGGCCTCCTGGCGGTACGCCGAGCGCGCCGACGACCTGCTGATCAGCCGGGGTGTGCTGTGGCGGGAGGAGACCGTGGTGCCGTACGGGCGGATGCAGTTGGTCGAGGTCACCTCCGGGCCCGTCGAACGTCATTTCGGGCTGGCCAGCGTGCAGCTGCACACCGCGGCGGCGGCGACCGACGCGACCATCCCGGGCCTCGACCCGGACGAGGCGGAACGGCTGCGGGACCGGCTCACCGAGCTCGGCGAGGCCCGATCGGCGGGCCTGTGACCGCGCCGGGCGTCGACGACGCCGTACGCGAGAAGCCGCCCGTCGTCGAACGGCGGCTGCACCCGGTGACGCCGCTCAGGCGGGCGTGGGCGCCGATCGCCGTCATCATCGGGTGGGCGGTGCACGACCCCGACCAGGCGCAGCGCCAGCTGACCCGGCTCACCACCACCACACTGCTGATCGCGCTCGCCGTGGTCGTGCCGGCCGCCGCCCTGTACGGCTTTCTGACCTGGTGGTTCACGCACTTCGCGGTGACCGACGCCGAACTGCGCATCCGTACCGGCCTGTTGTTCCGGCGCACCGCCCACATCCGGCTCGAACGGATCCAGGCGGTCGACATCACCCAGCCGCTGCTCGCGCGGGTCGCCGGGGTCGCGAAGCTCAAACTCGACGTCGTGGGCGCCGACAAGAAGGACGAACTCGCCTTCCTCGGCGAGGGGGAGGCGCGTGCGCTGCGCGCGGAACTCCTCGCGCGCGCCGCCGGTTTCGCGCCCGAGACGGCGCACGAGGTCGGTGAGGCGCCCTCCCGCGAGCTGCTGCGGGTGCCGCCGGGCGTGCTCGCCGTCTCGCTGGTGCTGACCGGCGCGACCTGGGGCACGCTGGTGGCCGCGCTGGTCGTGCCGACGGTGCTGTGGCTGGCCACCCACAGCGTGTGGACGGTCCTCGCGACCGCGCTGCCGCTGCTGGGCGCGGCGGGCGCGAGCAGTGTGGGGCGGTTCGTCGGCGAGTACGACTGGACGGTGGGCGAGTCCCCGGACGGGCTGCGGATCGACCACGGGCTGCTGGACCGGACCCACGAGACGGTGCCGCCGGGGCGCGTGCAGACCGTACGGATCGTGGAACCGCTGCTGTGGCGGCGGCGCGGCTGGGTGCGGGTGGAGCTGGACGTGGCCGGGTCGTCCAACTCCGTGCTGGTGCCGGTCGCCCCGCGGGAGGTCGCCGAGTCGGTCGTCGCGCGCGTACTGCCCGGCGTGACCGTGCCGCCCCTGTCGGCACTGGACCGGTCGCCGCGGCGGGCCGCGCGGTGCATGCCGCTGTGGTGGCGGGGCTACGGACTCGTCGTCACCGACGCCGTGTTCGCGGCCCGGCACGGACTGCTGCGGCGGAGCCTCGCACTCGTCCCGCACGCGAAGGTGCAGAGCGTACGGCTCGCGCAGGGGCCCTGGAAGCGCGTCTGGCGCGTCGCCGACGTCCATGTGGACACGGGGGCCAACAAGACCGTCACAGCGCGGCTACGGGACGCGGAGGAGGCGGCCGAGCTGCTGCGCGGACAGGCGGAGCGGTCCCGGACGGGGCGCAAGGACGCGCGCCCCGACCGCTGGATGGTGTCCTGAGCCCCGGGCCCCGCGTCCTCAGGAGGCCGCGCTGCGCAGTCCCTCCACGTCGATCTGTTCCGTCTCGTCGTGGGCCGTCAGGTCGATGACCTGGCCGACGCCACGGGACTGCTCGTCCGCGGGCTTGAACTCCGCCTCGGACTCGGCCTTGTGGAGGGCGAGTGCCTCCTGGCCGACGACATCGGCGAGGTCCTCGTTCTGGACGGCCGCCAGCGCGGCCGGGGCCGCGCCCTTCTGCGTACCGAAGAAGTCGAAGCCGCCCTGCATCAGCGGACGCCGCGCGGGCGTCGTCGGTGCGACCGCCACCGCGGTCGGCGCGACGAAGTGTCCGGAGGGCCCGGAGGGCTGCCGGCCCGGCTGGGCGGCCTTGCCGGTGATGGCGGCGGCCGCGCGCTCATGCCCGTCGGCCGCCACGGGCTTCCCCCGCGCCTCGTCCTCCTGCGCGGCCTCCGTGTCACTGCCGACGGCCTTCGTCGCCGTCGCCTCGGCCGAACCGACCTTCACCGGCTCGCCGTTCACGGCGTCCCGCAGGCCCGCCTTCGTCACGTCCTTGGAGGCGTTCTTCGGCTCGCTCTTCGACTCCTCGGCCTTCGGCTCGCTCGTCGGCTCGGCCTTGACCGAACCGTCGGCGTCGTCGCCGAAGCGTGCCAGGGCGCCCTTCGCCCGCAGGAACAGCTTGGAACCCTCCGGGGAGAAGATCGGCGGAGCCTCGGACCGTTCGTCCGACTGCCCGCCCGCCGCCTCGCCGGCCTGGTCGTCCGCCGCCGCTACGGCGTCGTCGGTCTCCTCGATCCCCTCGACCTGATCGGTCTCACCGATCTCGTCGGTCTCCGGGTCGGCCGGGGCAGCCACAGCCCCCACCTCGTCCTCGGAGGCCGCCGGCGCCGGCAACAGTTCGCGAGCCGGGCCGGGGGTGCCTATCTCCAGCAGGCGGCGGCCCTCCAGGGCGCTCGCCCGCTCGGTCTCCGCCGTGGCGTACCGCCGCAGCAGCGCCGCGTGTTCGTTGCGCAGCCCCGCCAGTTCCGTGCGCTTGGCGCGCAGCCGCTGCTCCAGCTTGACGCGCAGCTCGCGCGACTCGTCGAGATCGGTCTCCAGTTCGGCGACCCGTTCCTCGTAGCGCCACTCGTCACTGGCCCGCGCGCGCGTGAGGTCGGCGACCTGTTTGCCCGCCTGCATGTCCCAGCGGCGCAGGACGGCCGCCCCGACCACCGCGATGGCCGCGGCGACCGCGGCTATGACGCGGAGCACGGCCGGCTGGGAGAACACCCAGGGCCCGAAGGCGCAGACGAGGGAGACGCCTGCGATCGCCGACGGGGGGAGCACCCTGTGCAAGGGCGGTGAATGACGGTGACGTCCACGTGGCATGGCCAGAAACTTACCGCGCGTAGGCGAATGATGGTGGCCCGGGTCATAAAAACGATGCCATCCCGAAGCCTTCACGAGTCATCAGGAATCAGATCCGTCACGGAATTCGGCAGGATTGGCAAGACGGGCCCGACGAGAACCCGGAGAACCACAAGATCATTTTCAGTGACCATCCAGTTCAGCGGCCATCTTCAGTGGTCGTCCCCTTCAGTGGTCGTCCAGTCGTCCGCTGATCCACTGCAGGGTCGCCGGAATCTCCCGTCGCCAGGTGTTGAAGTTGTGCCCGCCGCTATCGAGGATGATCGACGAGATCCGCGTCCGCCCGGTGTCCTTGACGCGCTCTATGAACTTCAGCGTGTCCTTGTAGTTCGCCTCCCCGACCTTGCTGCTGGTCACGAGCAGGGACGTGTCGGGCGCGGGTTCGTGGGCGAGGTACCACCAGAGGTTCGCGCGGTTGCGCCGCTCCTTGTCGCCGTGGAACAGGTCGCCCGTGGTGGGGTCCTTGGGCGCGTCGTAGTAGGCGGACAGCCCCGCCCCGGCGGCGTACACGTCGGGGTGGTGCAGGGCGAGCTTCAGCGCGCAGTAGCCGCCCGTGGAGTCGCCGATGATGCCCCAGCCGCCCGGCTTCTCCCCCACCCTGTAGTGGGCCAGTACGGCGTCGGGCAGATCCCTGGCGAAGAACGACTCGGTCTGCGGGCCGCCCGGGACGTCCACGCACTCCGTGTCCCGCGGCGGCGCGACCGTCGGCCGCAGCATCACCAGGATCATCGGCTGCATACGTCCGTTCTCCGCGAGCCGCCAGGCGGTGCGCGGGTAGTGGAGTTTGCTCACCAGCGCCTGAGCCGTTCCCGGATAACCGGTGAGGACGACGGCCGCGGGAAACTTCCGTGTGCGGTACTGCGGCTGGAAGTACTCCGGCGGCAGATACACATAGGCGGGCGTGGCGATTCGCGTCGTACGGCCCACAATGGCGATCTCCTGGATCTGTCCGCCGACCTGCGGCCTCAGACCACCCGTCTCTTTCACCCGCCGCGTGTCGACCACCCGGAGAGGGCCGCCGGGACCAAGACCCTCGGCGTGGTCGACGACGACACCCTGATCGGTCTCCTGGCCGAACAGGTCCGCCCAGGAGGCGTAGAAACCGAAGGCCTGGTTGGCGGCCAGACCGACCGACAGGAAGAGTGCCAACTGGGTGGCCAGCAGCAGGCCCACGCGCCCGCCGACGGCCCGCCAGTTCCGCCGCGCCAGCCGTGGCCACAGCCACACCGTGCCGCCGAACAGCAGCACGGCGAAGAGCACCGCCAGCAGCAGTGTCTTGTTGCTCGTGAGACCCATGGGTTCCTTCGCGAGGGCTTGTCCGGGACTTTCCCCGGGCTTTGAACCGGTTTTGAGAAGATGAGTGAACCTCTCCCCCTGAGACACCGTCCTAGAGGGCGCAATGTCGCCGGATGCCCGAATCGGGCCCGGATCCAAGGTCTCTCGCGGAACAACGGGATGCGATGTCTGTCAGGACAGATGAGGAAATGTCGGGCGAGGTTCCGACCCGATCACACCAGGTGCGGCGCGCCCTGAGTGGTCCGCGCCCCGAGGCCGTCCCGGCTCTCGTCGGCAGAGCGTGCGCGCTGGTGGGCCTCGTGGACATCGCCGCGGGCGTCTTCCCGCGCTTCCGGCACAGCCGTATGCACACCATGGCCGAGGTGCTGCCCGGCGCGTTCGGGCCGTTCGCCGCCGCCCTCTCGCTCAGCGCCGGCGTGCTGTTGCTACTGCTCGCCCACGGACTCAAGCGCCACAAGCGCCGGGCCTGGCGCGCGGCCGTGGTGCTGCTCCCGGCGGGCGCGGTGGCGCAGTTCACGTACCGGCACTCGCTCGTGGGCGTGCTCGTCTCGCTCGCGCTGCTCGCGCCCCTGCTGCGCCACCGCGACCAGTTCGCCGCCCTGCCCGACCCGCGCAGCCGCTGGCGGGCACTGGCCAACTTCGTCCTCATGGGCGCCGGTTCCCTCGCTCTCGGGCTGGTCATCGTCAGCGTCCACCCGAACCGCATGGTCGGCGACCCGAGCCTCGCCGACCGGATCTCCCACGTCCTGTACGGCCTGTTCGGCTTCGAGGGCCCCGTGGACTACCAGGGCACCACCTCCTGGACGGTCGCCTTCTCGCTGGGCGCCCTGGGCCTGCTCACCGCCATCACCACGATCTACCTGGCCTTCCGCCCCGAACACCCCGCCGCGCGCCTCACCACGCAGGACGAGACCCAACTGCGCGCCCTCCTGGACAAGCACGGCGGTCGCGACTCCCTCGGCCACTTCGCGCTCCGCCGCGACAAGGCCGTCGTCTTCTCACCGAGCGGCAAGGCGGCCGTGACGTACCGCGTCGTCTCCGGCGTGATGCTCGCCAGCGGCGACCCGATCGGTGACGTCGAGGCCTGGCCCGGCGCCATCGAGCGCTTCATGGACGAGGCCAGGGCCCACTCCTGGACCCCCGCCGTCATGGGCTGCTCCGAGACCGGCGGCGAGGTCTGGACCCGCGAGACCGGCCTCGACGCCCTGGAACTGGGCGACGAGGCGGTGGTGGACGTGGCGGATTTCTCCCTGGCCGGCCGTGCGATGCGCAATGTGCGCCAGATGGTCAAACGCATCGAGCGCGCCGGTTACGAGACCCGGGTCCGGCGCGTACGTGACGTCGGCGACGTCGAACTGGACCGCATCCGCCGTGCCGCCGAGGACTGGCGCGGCACCGACACCGAACGCGGCTTCTCCATGGCGCTGGGCCGCATCGGCGACCCGGCCGACGGCGACTGCCTCATCGCCACCGCCCACAAGGCCGACGAGAAGCCGGGGCAGTACGGCGACCTCAAGGCGATCCTCCACTTCGTGCCCTGGGGCACGGACGGCGCGTCCCTGGACCTGATGCGACGGGACCGCTCGGCCGACCCCGGCATGAACGAACTGCTGATCGTGGCCGCGCTCCAGGCGGCGCCGAGGCTGGGCATCGCGCGCGTCTCGCTGAACTTCGCGATGTTCCGCTCGGCTCTGGCCCGCGGCGAGAAGATCGGCGCCGGACCGGTGCTGCGCGCCTGGCGCGGACTGCTGGTCTTCCTCTCCCGCTGGTTCCAGATCGAGTCCCTGTACAAGTTCAACGCCAAGTTCCAGCCCCGCTGGGAGCCCCGCTTCGTCGTCTACCGCGCCTCCGGGGACCTGCCCCGCATCGGCTTCGCCGCCATGCAGGCGGAGGGTTTCGTCAACCTGGCCCTGCCGCTGCCGCGCTTCCTGCGCCGCCGCACGGTCGCCTCGCGCGCGTGCGCGCACTCGGTAGCGGAGCGGGACGTCCGGGCGGCCTGACCGGGACGGACGCCGGTCACCGGCGACCGGGCCCCGGGCCTCTCGCCCCCGCCCGGGGCCTACGCTGAACGTATGAGCAAGCAGAGCGGACGCGGGCGCGTCGCAGGCCTTCCTGACTGGGGCCGCTGCGCGGTCATGGGAGTCGTGAACGTCACCCCCGACTCCTTCTCCGACGGCGGACGCTTCTTCGACACGACGGCCGCCGTCAAGCATGGCCTGGACCTCGTCGGCGAGGGCGCCGACCTGGTCGACGTCGGCGGCGAGTCCACCCGCCCGGGCGCCACCCGGGTGGACGAGGCCGAGGAACTCAAGCGCGTCATCCCCGTCGTCCACGGCCTCGCCTCCGAGGGCGTCGCCGTCTCCGTCGACACCATGCGCGCCACGGTCGCCGAACGCGCCCTGGCCGCCGGTGCGGCGCTCGTCAACGACGTCAGCGGCGGCCTCGCCGACCCCGCGATGATCCCGGCGGTGGCCGCCGCCGGCGCCCCCTTCGTCGTCATGCACTGGCGCGGCTTCCTGGAGGGCGGCAACGTCCGGGGCACGTACGACGACGTCGTCGCCGAAGTCGTCGACGAACTGCACGCGCGCGTGGAGGCCGTTCTGGAAGGCGGCATCGCCCCCGACCGCGTGGTCATCGACCCCGGCCTCGGCTTCTCCAAGGACGCCGGCCACGACCTCGCACTCCTCGCCCGCCTCGACCGTCTCCTCGGCCTGGGCCATCCGCTGCTGGTCGCCGCCTCCCGCAAGCGCTTCCTCGGCCACGTCCTGGCCGGTCCGGAGGGCTCGCCCCCGCCCGCCCGCGAGCGCGACGCCGCCACGGCCGCCGTCTCCGCGCTCGCGGCGCACGCCGGCGCATGGGCGGTGCGCGTGCACGAGGTGCGTGCGACGGCGGACGCGGTACGGGTGGCACGCGCCGTGGAGAACGCGCGCGCCGCGGAGGACACCGGGTCCACGGCAGGCACCGGCTCTCCGGACGGCACCGGCTCCGCGAGGGGCGCGCGCGCCGCGGGCGACGGCCCGGAAGGAGACCGGTGACCGCCCCCCACACCGATGTCGAGGAGGTCGAACTCGCCAACACCGCCTTCTACGAGGCGATGGAGCGCGGCGACTTCGACACGGTGACCTCGCTCTGGCTCACCCCGGCCGACCTGGGCGTCGACGAGGAGTACCACGACCCGGCCGACGTCGGCGTGGTCTCCTGCGTGCACCCGGGCTGGCCCGTCCTGACCGGCCGCGGCGAGGTCCTCAGGTCGTACGCCCTGATCATGGCGAACACGGACTACATCCAGTTCTTCCTCACCGACGTGCATGTGTCCGTCACCGGCGACACCGCCCTGGTGACCTGCACGGAGAACATCCTCAGCGGCGGCCCCGCCCCCGAGGGCGACGAGGAGCTCGGACCGCTCGTCGGCCAGCTGGTCGTCGCCACGAACGTCTTCCGCCGCACCCCCGACGGCTGGAAACTCTGGTCCCACCACGCGTCCCCGGTGCTGGCCGAGAACGACGAGGAAGAAAGCGACGACACCTCCGACTGAACGGGTGGGCGCCAGGGAGGGACACGTGGCGCCCCGGGGGAACGGGCGGCGCCCGCATGCCTCCGCGCGCCCCGTGAACCGCCCGCACGGACCAAGAAGTGGTTGGAATCACGGACCCGGGGTAGGGGCGGCTACCAGCCCGTGAGCCGCCGGGTTCCCCAGGGGAAACGCAGGATGAACCCTCCTGGGCCCGGCTCGGGCCGCGCCCCCCGTGGCCCGGCCCTGTCAGTGCTCGCAGGTAGATTCGTTCGAGGCCGGTGTGCCGCCCGCACGCGGGACGAACCGGCCCTCACCGACGATTGCAGGAGTGATTCGCGTGGATCGTGTCGCGCTGCGCGGCCTCAAGGCCCGTGGGCACCACGGCGTGTTCCCCAAGGAGCGCGAGGAGGGCCAGACCTTCATCGTGGACCTCGTCCTCGGCCTGGACACCCGTCCGGCCGCGGCCGACGACGACCTCGCGAAGACCGTGCACTACGGCATCGTGGCGGAGGAGGTCGTGGCCGTCGTCCAGGGCGAGCCCGTCAACCTCATCGAGACGCTCGCCGAGCGCATCGCCCAGGCCTGTCTGAAGCACGAAGGGGTCCAGGAGGTCGAGGTCTGCGTCCACAAACCGGACGCGCCGATCACCGTCCCCTTCGACGACGTGACCGTCACCATCACCCGGAGCCGTGTATGACTGCCTCGTTCACCGGTCACAGCGACCCGACCGTACAGCCGGTACCGGCCTCCGTCGTCGAGCAGGTCGACGCCGCCGACACCACCCTCCACAACCCGAAACGAGCCGTGATCGCCCTCGGCTCCAACCTGGGCAACCGCCTGGAGACCCTCCAGGGGGCCATCGACGCCCTGGAGGACACCCCCGGCCTCCGCATCAAGGCCGTCTCCCCCGTGTACGAGACGGAGCCGTGGGGCGTCGAGCCGGGCAGCCAGCCGTCCTACTTCAACGCGGTCGTGGTGCTGAAGACGACGCTGCCCCCCTCCTCCCTCCTGGAGCGGGCGCACGCCGTCGAGGAGGCCTTCCACCGCGTCCGGGACGAGCGCTGGGGCGCCCGCACCCTCGACGTCGACATCGTGGCGTACGCCGATGTCGTCACCGACGACCCGCACCTCACCCTCCCCCACCCGCGCGCCCACGAACGCGCCTTCGTCCTCGCGCCCTGGCACGACGTGGAGCCCGAGGCCCAGCTGCCCGGCAGGGGCGCGGTCGCCGCGCTTCTCGACACCGTCACCCGCGACGGCGTGGAAGCCCGCAAGGACCTGGAACTCCGGCTGCCCGAGTAGCCGTTAAGGTCAAGACGACCCCGGGGCGGGGCGGACGGGCAGACCCGACCGGACCCCCCGGGTCGGCCGGGCGGACGGTCCGGCCGGCCGCGGTCACGACCACCGTCCGGGACCACGGCCGGGGAGTTGAAGGGACACCGTGAGAGAGCTGCGCATCAGGCTGCTGGTCGGCGTCTTCGCCGTCGCCGGGATCGTGTCCTGGGCGGGCGCCCGCCTCTGGAACTCGGTGGGGACCCTCCCCAGCGTCCCCCTGGCCGCCCCCATCGTCCTCGCGCTGATCGCCGCGGTGCTGCTGTCCACGGCGCTCTCCCTCCGCGCCCGCCTCAAGGCCCAGCGCGATCGCCGCCCCGAGGCCAAGGCGGTCGACCCGCTGATGGCGGCCCGCGCGGTCGTTTTCGGCCAGGCCAGCGCCCTGGTGGCCGCCCTGGTCTCCGGTATGTACGGCGGCACCGGAGTCTTCCTCCTGGAGTACCTCGACATCCCCGCCCGCCGCGACCAGGCCGTCTACGCCGGCTTCTCGGTCCTCGCGGGCGTCGCCGTCATAGTGGCCGCCATCTTCCTGGAGCGCGTCTGCAGGCTCCCGGAGGACGACGACCGCAACACGGGGGCGGCTTCGGCGGCCTGACCCGCCGAGCGGTCGGGAGCCCGACAGCAGCCGGGAGCCCGACCGAACGAACCGCTCAGCGCGCCATGATGAGGCTCATCGCCTCGTTCCGCGTCGCCGCGTCCCGCAACTGCCCGCGCACGGCCGACGTGATGGTCTTGGCACCGGGCTTGCGGATCCCCCGCATCGACATGCACATGTGCTCGCACTCCACGACCACGATGACGCCCCGCGGCTCCAGGATCTCCATCAGGGAGTCCGCGATCTGCGTGGTGAGTCGTTCCTGCACCTGCGGTCGGCGGGCGTAGACGTCCACCAGGCGGGCCAGCTTGGACAGGCCGGTGATCTTGCCGCTGGTGGCCGGAATGTATCCGACGTGGGCGACCCCCCGGAACGGCACGAGGTGGTGCTCACACGTCGAGTACACCTCGATGTCCTTCACGAGCACCATCTCGTCGTGCCCCAGGTCGAACGTCGTCGTCAGCACGTCCTCGGGCTTCTGCCACAACCCCGCGAAAATCTCCTGGTACGCCCGCGCCACCCGCGCCGGCGTCTCCCTGAGGCCTTCGCGGTCCGGGTCCTCGCCGACCGCGATCAGCAGCTCGCGCACGGCGTTCTCGGCCCGCTTCTCGTCGAACTCGCCGATCGCGCCCTCGCCGTCCAGCGTCACGGGGTCGGTCATTGGGTGCCTCGTTCCTGTGCCTGTCGCGCGTGTGGGCCACGCACCTCATCTGCGGACACACACATGCCGCGCCCCCCAGGCTAGAACCTGGGGGGCGCGGCATCCATTCCGGGCCCGGTGGGGTCACCGGGGCCGAGGTGTCCGAGGAGTCAGCTCTCCGGACGCTCCTCGGGTGCGGGCTCGGTCACCGGGGCGGGTTCCGCCGCGGTGGACTTCGCCGTGGAGATCGCCGGCGTGGCGCCGTTGGCACCGTTCGTCAGTGCGAGCTCCCTGGGGGAGAGCACCGGCGGACGGGTGGACGGCGTACGACGGGAGGAGCCGGTCCAGGCCGGCCGCGGGGGACGCTTGACGATCGGAGCGAAGACCTCTGCGATCTGCTCCTTGTTCAGCGTCTCCTTCTCCAGCAGTTGGAGCACGAGCGCGTCGAGGACGTCGCGGTTCTCGACCAGGATCTCCCAGGCCTCGTTGTGCGCCGTCTCGATGAGCTTCTTGACCTCCTCGTCGACCAGCGCGGCGACCTCTTCCGAGTAGTCACGCGGGTGCGACATCTCCCGGCCGAGGAACGGCTCGGTGTTGTCGCCACCGAACTTGATGGCGCCGAGACGCTCGGTCATGCCGTACTGCGTGACCATCGCGCGGGCCGTTGCGGTGGCCTTCTCGATGTCGTTCGCAGCGCCGGTGGTCGGGTCGTGGAAGACGAGCTCCTCGGCCGCGCGGCCGCCCAGCATGTAAGCCAGCTGGTCCAGCATCTCGTTGCGCGTGGTCGAGTACTTGTCCTCGTCCGGCAGGACCATCGTGTAGCCCAGAGCACGTCCTCTGGAGAGGATCGTGATCTTGTGGACCGGGTCGGAGTTCGGGGAGGCCGCCGCGACCAGGGCGTGGCCGCCCTCGTGGTACGCGGTGATCTTCTTTTCCTTGTCCGACATGATCCGGGTCCGCTTCTGCGGGCCCGCCACGACACGGTCGATCGCCTCGTCCAGCGCGTGGTTGTCGACGAGCTTCTTGTCGCCGCGCGCCGTGAGGAGCGCCGCTTCGTTCAGCACGTTCGACAGGTCCGCGCCGGTGAAGCCCGGGGTACGGCGGGCGACGGCCGACAGGTCGACGTCCGGTGCGACCGGCTTGCCCTTCTGGTGAACCTTGAGGATCTCCAGCCGGCCCTGCATGTCCGGGCGGTCGACCGCGATCTGGCGGTCGAAACGGCCGGGCCGCAGAAGGGCCGGGTCGAGGATGTCGGGCCGGTTCGTCGCGGCGATGAGGATCACGCCGCCCTTGACGTCGAAGCCGTCCATCTCGACGAGCAGCTGGTTCAGGGTCTGCTCGCGCTCGTCGTGACCACCGCCGAGGCCGGCGCCGCGATGGCGGCCGACCGCGTCGATCTCGTCGACGAAGACGATCGCCGGGGCGTTCGCCTTGGCCTGCTCGAACAGGTCACGGACTCGGGAGGCACCGACACCGACGAACATCTCGACGAAGTCGGAACCGGAGATCGAGTAGAACGGCACACCGGCCTCGCCCGCGACAGCTCGCGCGAGGAGGGTCTTGCCGGTGCCGGGCGGGCCGTACAGCAGTACGCCCTTGGGGATCTTCGCCCCGACGGCCTGGAACTTCGCCGGTTCCTGCAGGAACTCCTTGATCTCGTGGAGCTCCTCGACGGCCTCGTCCGAGCCGGCGACGTCTGCGAACGTCGTCTTCGGGGTGTCCTTGGTGATGAGCTTCGCCTTGGACTTCCCGAAGTTCATGACCCGGGAGCCGCCGCCCTGCATCTGATTCATCAGGAACAGGAAGACGACCACGATGAGGACGAAGGGGAGCAGAGAGAGCAGGATCCCGACGAAGGCGTTCTGCTTCGTCGGCGAGACGGTGTAACCGTCCGGGATCTGCTTGTCCTGGTATTTGGTCTGCAGCGTGCCGGCGATGGTCACGCCCTGGTCGCCGATGTAGCTCGCCTGGATCTTCGAGCTGCCCTCGACCTTTTCGCCGTCCTTGAGCTGGACCTTGATGGTCGACTCGTCGCCGGTGGTCAGCTTGGCCTGCTCGACCTTGTTGTCATTGATCGCCTGGATCACCTGGCCGGTGTCCACCGTCTTGTAGCCACCGGACGAGCCGACGACCTGCATCAACACGACCACGGCAAGGACGGCCAGCACGATCCACATGACCGGCCCACGGAAGTATCGCTTCACGTCCATCCATACGGAGCGGTGTCGCCCCGTCCCTCCTGCCATAGTGAGTTTGATAAGACAGTTCTTCTGACGGTACCCCAGCATGGTGGGCCGAAGCCGCACGGGACAGCCGGTAGACCCGTCTGCATGCTCCAACGGCGCGAAACCCGCTGGGGTTCCCGATCGTCTTACAGGGCTTGGGCCGTCTGGCTCAGCCGCCGTAGACGTGCGGCGCGAGCGTACCGACGAACGGCAGGTTGCGGTACTTCTCGGCGTAGTCGAGGCCGTAACCGACGACGAACTCGTTCGGGATGTCGAAGCCGACCCACTCGACGTCGATGGCGACCTTGGCGGCCTCGGGCTTGCGCAGCAGCGTGCACACGTTGAGGGACGCGGGCTCGCGCGAGCCGAGGTTGGAGATCAGCCAGGACAGCGTCAGGCCGGAGTCGATGATGTCCTCGACGATGAGGACGTGCTTGCCCTTGATGTCGGTGTCGAGGTCCTTGAGGATCCGCACGACACCGGAGGACTGGGTGCCCGCGCCGTACGACGACACGGCCATCCAGTCCATGGTGACGGGGGTGGACAGCGCTCGGGCGAGGTCGGCCATGACCATCACCGCGCCCTTGAGCACACCGACGATGAGCAGGTCCTTGCCCGCGTACTCCGCGTCGATCTTCGCGGCGAGCTCGATCAGCTTCGCGTCGATCTCTTCCTTGGTGATGAGTACCGATTTGAGATCGGCACCCATGTCGTTCGCGTCCACCCGCATCACTTTCGGTCGTCCCACCGGCTGCCCTGGCCCTCGGAAAAGGCCCGGATCCCCTCGAAAGGGGAGGAGATTCAGCCTTGCCGGATCACCAGTCTGCCACCCTGCCGCTGGGCGGCGACTTTGCCCGGGAGATTGATGACCCCCTGGCCGCGCCAGCCGGTGATCAGCCGGTCGACTTCCTCGATGTGACGGGCGAACAGCGAACCCGCGGGGGCGCCAGCCTCGATGGCGGCGCGGCGCAGGATGCGGCGGCGCACGGCGGGCGGCAGGGCGTAGAGCTTGGCGCACTCCAGGAGTCCGGTGGCGTCCCGGACGGAGGCCTCGGCCTGGCCGGCCCAGGCGTCGAGGGCGTCGGCGTCGTCGCGGGAGAGCTGGGCCGTCCGGGCGAGCGCCTCCACGACGCCTTTGCCGAGCGCCTTCTCCAGGGCCGGCAGTCCCTCGTGCCGCAGCCGGGAGCGGGTGTACGCCGGGTCGACGTTGTGCGGGTCGTCCCAGACGGGCAGCGCCTGGACCATGCAGGCCTTGCGGGCGGCCTGCCGGTCCACCTGGAGGAAGGGGCGGCGGTAGCGGCGGGCGGCACCCGGCCCCCCGGAGACGGCGGCCATGCCGGACAGGGAGCGGATGCCGGAGCCGCGGGCGAGGCCGAGCAGGACGGTCTCCGCCTGGTCGTCGCGGGTGTGGCCGAGCAGGACGGCGTGGGCGCCGTGGCGTTCGGCGGCGGCGTCGAGGGCGGCGTAGCGGGCGTCGCGGGCGGCTGCCTCGGGTCCGCCTTCGCGGCCGACGGTCACGGCGGTCGACTCGACCGGGTCGAGGCCCAGTTCGCGCAGGCGCAGGACGACCTCGTCGGCGCGCAGATCGGAGCCGGGCTGCAGGCCGTGGTCGACGGTGACGCCGCCGGCCCGGATGCCGAGTTTGGGTGCTTCGAAGGCGAGGGCCGAGGCGAGGGCCATGGAGTCGGCGCCGCCGGAGCATGCCACGAGCACGAGCGGTGACGGCGGGCGCTCGTGCGGGAGGGTGTCGCCGGAGGCGGCGGGGGCTCCGGTCGTGAGGGTCGTACGGCTGAGAGTCGTACGGCTGTGCTCGGTGAGGATGTCGTGGAGGACGCGGCGGACCGCCAGGCGTATCGCCGCGACCGCAGGATGGGGACCCATGTCCGGTTCCCTTCATGAAGTTTTCGGGGAGGTGAACCCGAGCTCGGTCACTCAGAGTGTGTAGATGGTGACAGAACCGGGCCGTTCCCCGAGCATTGCACGCCTACCCATCGCCCACGGTCCCTCGGACGGGTGATTGGAGGGGCGTTCGCCTGCCGTCGGCCGGATTCCCTTCACGACCTCCGCGCGCGGTTCACGAATCGGCCTTGCGGTGCACCCGCGCGACCCACTCCGCCGGTTTGGCGATCTCCGTCTTGGTCGGGAGCGTGTTCGGAGAGGTCCACACCCGGTTGAAGCCGTCCATGCCGACCTCGTCGACGACCGCGCGCACGAAGCGTTCGCCGTCGCGGTACTGCCTGAGTTTGGCGTCCAGGCCGAGCAGCCTGCGCAGGGCCAGGTCCAGGCGGGAGGCGCCCTTGGCGCGACGCTGCTGGAACTTCTCGCGGATCTCGGCGACGGTCGGCACGACCTGCGGCCCGACCCCGTCCATCACGAAGTCGGCGTGCCCCTCCAGGAGGGACATCACGGCGGTGAGGCGCCCGAGGATCTCCCGCTGGGCGGGTGTCTGCACGATCTCCACGAGGGACCTGCCCTCGTCCTCCTCGCCCTCGGGGCGTCCGCCGGCGAGCGACTGGGCGGCTTCCCGGACGCGTTCCAGGACGGTCATGGGGTCGACCTCGGTCTCCCCCAGGAACGACTGGATTTCACCCTCAAGGTGGTCCCGCAGCCAGGGCACGGCCGTGAACTGCGTGCGGTGCGTCTCCTCGTGCAGGCACACCCACAGACGGAAGTCGTGCGGCTGCACGTCGAGTTCGCGCTCCACGTGCACGATGTTCGGGGCGACCAGGAGCAGCCTTCCGCCGCCACTCGGCGAGTCGGCGGGGCCGCCGGCGGGGAGGTCGCGGGTGGCCGGCGCGAACGTCTCGTACTGGCCGAGGACGCGCGAGGACAGGAAGGACAGCAGCATCCCGAGCTCGACGCCGGTCACCTTGCCGCCGACGGCGCCGAGGACCGCGCCGCCGGGTGTGTTGCCGCGCCGTTCCTGCATCTTGTCGAGGAGGGGCTTGAGGACCTCCCGGAAGCCGGCGACGTTCGCCCGGACCCAGCCGGGGCGGTCGACGACCAGGACCGGGGTGTTGTGGGTGTCTTCGGTCCCCATCCGGGTGAAGCCGCGGACGTGTTCCTCCGAGGCCTTGGCGTGCCGGCGCAGTTCCGCGACGACGGCCCTGGCCTCGTCGCGGCTCACGTCGGGGCCCGGCCGCACGAGGCGGGTCGCGGTCGCCACCGCGAGATTCCAGTCGACCATCTCGGCACCACCGATGCTCGTCATGCGTCAACCGTACGTGAGCGCCAGCGCTTGGGGCAGGCCGCGGAGGCCCGCGGGGCCGGTCCCGGGCGGCGGGTGGCTATCGGCAGCCGCACGCCGCCAGTGCCGTCGCCGTCCGGTCCAGGGCCGACTGCGCGGCCGCCGGGTCCGTAGTGTCCGCCGTCAGGAACGCGAAGGCCAGCAGCCGGCCGTCCTGGTCCACCACGGTTCCCGCCAGCGCGTTCACACCGGTCAGGGTGCCCGTCTTGGCCCGTACGATCCCTGCCGCGCCGTCTGTGTAACGGCTGGTCAGGGTGCCGGTGAAGCCGGCCACGGGGAGGCCGGTGAGGGCGGGGCGGAGTTCGGGGTGGTCGGGGTCGCCGGCCTTCGCCAGCAGGGCCGTCAGGAGGTCGGCGGTGAGCCGGTCGTCCCGGTTCAGACCGCTGCCGTCCTTGAAGTGGGCGCCCGTGACGGGCAGTCCGAGCTTCTTGAGCTGTGCGCCGATCGCCCGGCCGCCACCGTCGAAGTCGGCGCGCTCGCCGGTCGCGACGGCCGTCTGACGGGCCAGGGCCTCGGCGATGTCGTTGTCGCTGTTGGTGAGCATGCGCTCGACGAGGGCGGAGAGCGGGGGCGAGGAGACCGTGGCGAGGGAGGTGGCGCGGCCGGTCGCCTTGGAGGGGCCGGGGGACGTCGTCGTGATGCCGTGCTTCTTGAGGAGTCCGGCGAAGGTACGGGTCGCGTCGGCCGCCGGGTCCGTCGCGCGGAGCACGGGCCCGCTCGCGGAGTCGTCCGTGCGGGCCTCGTCCGTCATCAGGGAGGTGACGGGGGCGAGGTTGCCGTTGACTCCGATGGGGTGAAGTTCCGGGCCGGCGTACAGGGTCGTGTCGTACGAGAGCGTGACCTCGCGGATGTCGCGCTTCTTCAGGGCCGCGGCGGTCCGGTCGGCGAGGGTGCGCAGGCTCGCCCGGCCCTCGGCGTCCTGGTGGGCGGTGAGGGTGGGGTCGCCGCCGCCGACGAGGACGAGTTCGTTGGTGTCGGGTTCCAGGGCGGCGCGGGTGGTGAGGCGGTGGTCGGCGCCGAGGGCGGACAGCGCGGCGACCGCGGTGGCGATCTTCGTGGTGGAGGCGGGGGTCAGGGCCTTGCCGGCGCCGGTGCCGTAGAGCCGTCTGCCGGTGGCGACGTCGACGACCACGGCCGTGCGGCGGGGGCCGAGCGCCGCGTCCTTGAGGAGGGGGGTCAGGACCTCGGTGAGGGCCGGTCCGGTCGGGGCCGACCTGACGGTGTTCGTGGCGCGGCCCAGGCCGAGGAGGACGGAACCGGCGCTCGGCGCGGGCCGGGGCAGCCCTCCCGCCGTGTTCGAGGAGCCGTCGTGATCTGCGCCACCCATGTCCTCCAGCGCAACCGCCCGGTCCCGCTCCGCCGTACGCTGACCGGTGGAGTCCCAGGGACCTGCGACGGTCACCACTCCGGCGGCCAGCGCCAGTCCGGCGCCTGCGGCGCCGGCGGTGTACTGCCAGGTCTTCTGCCTCGCGATCCGCGCGACCTGCGGCTTCGCGGCCCGCGCGATCCGTGTGACCCGCGGTCTCGCGACCGCCGCGGCCCGCACGAGACGCGGTCGCACGGCGTCCGCGGCCTGTGCCAGACGCGGTCGTACGGCGTTCGCGACCCGCGTCATCCGCGGCCTCGCGGCTCGCCACGGCCTCAGTTCCGGCACGACCAACAGCCCCTTTCGCGATCACACACCTGCGTGAGGGACACTTAACCACCAGAACTATGTGTTGATCATGGAGGAGTCACCGGTGGAGTTCGACGTCACGATCGAGATCCCGAAGGGTTCGCGGAACAAGTACGAGGTGGACCACGAGACCGGTCGGATCCGCCTGGACCGTCGACTCTTCACATCGACCGCGTACCCGACCGACTACGGCTTCGTCGAGAACACCCTCGGCGAGGACGGCGACCCGCTGGACGCGCTGGTCATTCTTGACGAGCCGACGTTCCCGGGCTGTCTCATCAAGTGCCGGGCGATCGGCATGTTCCGGATGACGGACGAGGCCGGCGGCGACGACAAGCTGCTGTGCGTCCCGGCGACGGACCCGCGCCAGGAGCACCTGCGCGACATCCACCACGTCTCCGAGTTCGACCGCCTGGAGATCCAGCACTTCTTCGAGGTCTACAAGGACCTGGAGCCCGGCAAGTCCGTCGAGGGCGCCGACTGGGTCGGTCGCACCGAGGCCGAGGTCGAGATCGAGCGGTCCTACAAGCGCTTCAAGGACCAGGGCGGTCACTGAGCCTGCTGTCGCGAAGGGGCCGCACGCGGGCGCGTGCGGCCCCTTCGCGTGTCTGTGCGCATACTGAGGTTTGCGATACGCGTCGTACAGGGAGCGCTACGGAGTGAGGGAAACGGAGGACCGCAAGCCGCGGTCGGACGAGGCGAGGAGCCGGTTCACGGCTCCCGGCGCCGTCGCCGGGGATCCGGTGGACTCCTCCACGACGTCGGAGTTCGCGGTTCCCGAGGGGATGGCCGTGCCCAAGGGCCCCCTCATGGAGGCCGAGACGACGTCGGAGTTCACCGCCCCCAAGGGGTTCGGTGTGCCGCAGACGCCATCGGCGGAGTCCGAGGGGTCGGCGTTCAGCACCCCGCGCACCTACAGCGCCAAGGACGCCCCGCAGGCGTTCACCCCGGCGACCGGCATTCCCGTGGTCAGTCTGACCAAGCACGCGCCCTGGCAGGACCGGATGCGCACCATGCTGCGGATGCCGGTGGCCGAGCGGCCCGCGCCGGAGCCCCCGCAGAAGGTCGGGGAGGAGGGCGGCCCGGCCGTCCCGCGCGTGCTCGACCTGACGCTGCGTATCGGCGAGCTGCTGCTCGCCGGCGGCGAGGGCGCCGAGGACGTGGAGGCGGCGATGTTCGCCGTCTGCCGCTCGTACGGCCTGGACCGCTGCGAGCCCAACGTCACCTTCACGCTGCTGTCGATCTCGTACCAGCCGTCGCTGGTCGAGGACCCGGTGACGGCCTCCCGGACGGTCCGCCGCCGCGGCACCGACTACACCCGTCTGGCGGCCGTGTTCCGGCTCGTCGACGACCTCAGCGACCCGGACACGGCGATCTCCCTGGAGGAGGCGTACCGGCGGCTCGCCGAGATCCGACGCAACCGGCACCCGTACCCGGGCTGGGTGCTGACCTCCGCGAGCGGGCTGCTGGCGGGTGCGGCCTCCATCCTGGTCGGCGGTGACCTCCTGGTGTTCATCGCGGCCGCGCTCGGCGCGATGCTCGGCGACCGGCTGGCGTGGCTGTGCGCGGGGCGCGGGCTGCCGGAGTTCTACCAGTTCACCGTCGCCGCGATGCCGCCGGCCGCGATGGGGATCGCGCTGACACTCGCCCACGTGGACGTGAAGGCCTCCGCGGTCGTCACCGGTGGGCTGTTCGCCCTGCTGCCCGGGCGGGCGCTGGTGGCGGGCGTCCAGGACGGTCTGACCGGCTTCTACATCACCGCCGCCGCGCGCCTGCTGGAGGTCATGTACCTCTTCGTCGGCATCGTCGTCGGCGTGCTGATCATGCTCTACGTCGGTGTGCAGCTGGGCGCCAGCCTCAACCCCGATGCCGCGCTGAGCATCGACAAACGGCCGCTGTGGCAGATCGGCGCGTCGATGCTGCTGTCCCTGACCTTCGCGGTGCTGCTCCAGCAGGAACGATCCACCGTGCTGGCGGTGACCCTGAACGGCGGTGTCGCCTGGTCGGTGTACGGCGCGATGCACTACACCGGCGAACTCTCGCCGGTCGCCTCCACGGCGGTGGCGGCCGGGCTGGTCGGCCTGTTCGGCCAGATGCTGTCCCGGTACCGGTTCGCCTCCGCGCTGCCCTACACGACGGCCGCGATCGGGCCCCTCCTGCCGGGTTCCGCGACGTACTTCGGGCTGCTGTCGATCGCTCAGAATCATGTCGACGAGGGGCTGGTGTCGCTGTCGAAGGCCGCGGCACTGGCGATGGCCATCGCCATCGGGGTCAATCTGGGTTCGGAGATCTCGCGGTTGTTCCTGCGGTTGCCGGGGGCGGGGAGTGCGGCGGGGCGCCGGGCGGCGAAGCGGACGCGAGGGTTCTGACGCCGGGCGCCTACGCGTTCGGGGGCTGTGGCGGCCGGCGGCTGCGGGCTCGTCGTGGCCGGCCGCGCCCACGCGGCGGAGCCGCACACCGATACGGCCCCGCGCCCCTCAGGTCGTTTCAGTAACCCTGGTGGTAAGGGTTCTGCTGGTTGTTGCCCTGCTGCTGGCCGTAGTTCTGGGGGTACTGCTGGGCGTACGGCTGCTGTTGGGCGGGCTGGTCGTAGTACTGCTGGTCGTAGCCGTACTGCTGCTGGCCCTGGTTGCCCTGGCCGCCCTGCCGGCCCTGGCCGCCCTGGTTGCCGTAGGGGTCGTCGGCCGACGGGATGCGGCGGAGCTGGGTCGTCGCGTCGTCCATGGCGGGGGCCTGCTGCTGGGCGACGATCGGGGCCTGGGCAGCGGCGCGCTTCTTCTTGGAGCGCTCGCGGAGGTACTCGACGATGATCGGGACCACGGAGACGAAGACGATCAGCACGAGGATCGCCTCGACGTTCGTCCTGATGAACTCGATCTGGCCGAGCCAGTAGCCGGCCAGGGTGATGCCGCAGCCCCAGGCCACGCCGCCGATGATGTTGTACGTGAGGAAGGTGCGGTACTTCATGCGGCCGGCGCCCGCCACGATGGGCGCGAAGGTGCGCACGATCGGCACGAAGCGGGCCAGGACGATCGCCTTGGGGCCGTACTTCTCCATGAACTCGTGGGCCTTCTCCAGGTTCTCCTGTTTGAAGAGCTTGGAGTTGGGGCGGCTGAAGAGCCTCGGGCCGAAGAACTTGCCGATCATGTAGCCCACTTGGTCGCCGATGATGGCGGCCAGCACGATCAGGAGGCACACCAGCCACAGCGGCTGGCTGATGAACTCGCCCTGGGCCACGAAGAGACCGGCCGTGAACAGCAGCGAGTCACCCGGGAGGAACGCGAAGAGACCGGACTCGGCGAACACGATCAGCAGGATGCCGGGCAGGCTGAACGTCTCGATGAGGTAGTCGGGGCTGAGCCACTCGGGGCCGAGCGCGAGCGTGGTCACGGGATTGTGGCTCCTGCGTGTGGGGGACGGGCTGGGGCTGGGGCTGGCTGCCCAAAACTATCAACGCAGCCGTCGTGGCCCAGGTTCCTTGCGGGTCCCCAGGATGCACTGTGGCCCGCCTGGGACAAAGCTGTGAGCCGTGGGTACCCATGGGGTCATGGGAATCGAAGAATACGGCGGCGGCCAGGGGCCCCGGCCGGACGTGCTGGTCGTGACCACGAACGACGTACCCGGCCACCGGGTGCAGGAGGTCATCGGTGAGGTCTTCGGGCTGACCGTACGGTCCCGGCACCTCGGGAGCCAGATCGGCGCCGGCCTGAAGTCGATGATCGGCGGTGAGCTCAAGGGGCTCACGAAGACGCTGGTCGAGACCCGGAACCAGGCCATGGAACGGCTGGTGGAACAGGCACGCGCGCGCGGGGCCAACGCCGTGCTGATGTTCCGCTTCGACGTGACGGAGGCCGCGGACGTGGGCACCGAGGTGTGCGCCTACGGTACGGCGGTGGTCCTGGCCCGGGAGTAGGCGCACCGGCGCACAGGCGCTCCTCCCGGGCCGGGGGTCACGGGGTGCGGCGGTCCGCGTTGGCGAGGATCGCCGACCGGAGGTACGCGGCGAGGCCGGGCCCAGCCGCGTCGATGGTCGCCGTGAACCGCTCGTCGGCCACGTACATCTCGGCCAGGCCCCGGTGGATCTCGTACGAGCACTCGTAGTGGTTGCCGGTGATCCAGCCCCGGTGCTCCTCCGCGAGGTCCATCGCCTCCGGGGAGTCCGGGGCTGCTCCCGACTCCATGGCGGCGGCGAGGCGGGCGGTCAGCTCCTCGCCCTCGCGCTTGATCCGCAGCCAGTCCTCCTTCGTGTACGAGGCCGCCCGGCGCTGCGACTCCCGGTAGGCCTCGCTGGTGCCCCAGCGCCGCTCGGACTCCTCGGCGTACTGCTCCGGGTCGGTGTCCCCGAAGACCTCGAACTTCTCTTCCGGCGTGAGATCGATGCCCATCGTGCGTGCCTCCATGGCGTGTTCCACGGCCGCCGCCATCTTCCGTAGCTTCTCGATCCGGGCGGTCAGCAGTTCGTGCCGGCGGCGCAGGTGCGCGCGCGGGTCCGCTTCCGGGTCGTCGAGCAGGGCGGCGACCTCGTCGAGCGGGAAGCCGAGTTCCCGGTAGAACAGGATCTGCTGCAGCCGGTCGAGGTCCACGTCGCCGTAGCGCCGGTGGCCCGCGTGGCTGCGCCCGCTCGGTACGAGCAGGCCGATGTCGTCGTAGTGGTGCAGCGTGCGCACCGTCACTCCGGCGAATCCGGCGACCTGTCCCACGGAGTAGTCCACTTCGTCCGCTCCCTTCTTCGGTACGTCCTCCACGCTGAGGCCTCACGCCACGTGAGGTGCAAGCCGGATGGCCCGGTGCGATGCGGGCCCGATGTCCCGGCGGGTTCCGGGCCGCGGTCCCCGGCCGGGTCGCACGGCCGGATTCCCCCGGATGTTCCGTCCGTTATGTCCGCCTATCGTGAGCCCGTGGCCCAGGACAGCGTGCGACCGGCACCCACCGCTCCGGCGACCCCGGCGCGTGTCCTGCTGCCGTTGATCCTCCCCGCTCTCGTGGTGGGGGTGGGTGCGAGCCTGCTCTTCCTCGGGGTGAGCGCGGCGGCCGAGGAGCTCCAGGACGTGCTGTGGCGGAACCTGCCGGACACCCTGGGTATCGGCAGGTACTCCGTGGTCTGGATGCTCGTCATGCTGACCACGACGGGCCTGGCCGTCGGGCTGGTGGTGTGGAAGGTGCCCGGGCATGCCGGGCCCGACCCGGCCACCACCGGGCTGGACGCCCCCGTGCTGCCGCCCGCCGTGCTGCCGGGCCTGGTGCTGGCGACCGGGCTGATGCTCGCGGGCGGGCCGAGTCTCGGGCCGGAGAACCCGATCATCGCGGTGAACGTGGGCCTCGCCTTCTGGCTGGGGCGGCGACTGGTCCCCCGGGTCCCGGGCACCCTGTGGCCGGCGCTGGCGGAGGCGGCCACGATCGGCGCCCTGTTCGGCACGCCGGTGGCGGCGGCGCTGCTGATCTCCGAGGCGCTCGCCGGCAAGCGGCTGAAGGGGGCCCTGTGGGACAACGTCTTCGCTCCCCTGGTCGCCGCCGCGGCCGGCGCCCTGACGACCACCCTGGTGGCCCATCCGACCTTCGATCTCCATCTGCCCGCCCTGGGAAGACCCGGCTGGGGCGATCTGCTGGCGGCCCTGGTGGTCTCCTCGGCGGCGGCGCTGCTCGGCATGACCGCGGTGTACGCCTTCCCGTACGTCCACGGCGCCTTCGCCCGGCTCCGTCACCCCATGCTGGCGCTTCCGGCCGGCGGGCTGGTGCTGGGCCTGCTGGCGGCCCTGGGCGGCCATCTGACGCTCTTCAAGGGGCTGGACGAGATCGGCGAGCTGGCCCGCGACCCCGAGGGCTGGTCGGCGGCGCAGTTCGCGACCATGACGGTGGTGAAGCTGGCGGCGCTGCTGGTCGCCGCGTCCTGCGGGTTCCGGGGCGGGCGGATCTTCCCGGCCGTGTTCGTCGGGACGGCCTTCGGGCTCGGCGCCCATGCCCTGGTGCCCGGCGTCCATCCCGCGGTCGGGGTCGCCGCGGGTGTCCTCGGGATGCTGCTCGCCATCACCCGGCAGGGCTGGGTGAGCCTGTTCACGGCCGCCGTACTGGTGGCCTCCCCCGCGATCCTCGCCCTCCTGTGCATCGCCTCCCTGCCGGCCTGGCTCCTGGTGACGGGACGACCGCAGATGCAGCTGCGCGAGGACGGAACACCCGTCGTCTGAACTCTCCGAGCCGTTGATTCGTTGCCCTGTTGATCCACCAGATCCACCCGATCCGCCTGATCCACCGACCGCCGTCCGCCGTCCGCCGACTCACCGAGGAGACCCGCCCATGCCGCTCCACGAAGGCCACGACAACCCCGACGAGCGCCCGCTGTCCGTCAACCCCTTCTTCGGCGAGGCGAACCCGGTCGGCGGCATGAGCGAGGCCCCGCCCAAGCACCGGCTCGCGGACGCTCCCCTGCCGCCCGCGACCGCCTATCAGCTCGTCCACGACGAGCTGATGCTGGACGGCAACTCCCGGCTGAACCTCGCCACCTTCGTCACCACCTGGATGGAGCCGCAGGCCGGCGTCCTGATGGGTGAGTGCCGGGACAAGAACATGATCGACAAGGACGAGTACCCGCGCACCGCCGAGCTGGAGCGGCGCTGTGTGGCCATGCTCGCCGACCTGTGGAACGCGCCCGACCCGGCGACCGCCGTGGGCTGTTCGACCACCGGGTCGAGCGAGGCGTGCATGCTCGCCGGCATGGCGCTCAAACGGCGCTGGGCGCAGCGCAACGCCGACCGCTACCCGGCCCGGGACGCCCGCCCGAACCTCGTCATGGGCGTCAACGTCCAGGTCTGCTGGGACAAGTTCTGCACCTTCTGGGAGGTGGAGGCCCGCCAGGTCCCCATGGAGGGCGACCGCTTCCACCTCGACCCGCAGGCCGCCGCCGACCTCTGCGACGAGAACACCATCGGCGTGGTCGGCGTCCTCGGCTCCACGTTCGACGGCTCCTACGAGCCGATCGCCGACCTGTGCGCCGCGCTCGACGCCCTCCAGGAGCGGACCGGCCTGGACATCCCCGTGCACGTCGACGGGGCGTCCGGCGCGATGGTGGCACCCTTCCTCGACGAGGACCTGATGTGGGACTTCCGGCTGCCGAGGGTGGCCTCCATCAACACCTCCGGCCACAAGTACGGGCTGGTCTACCCCGGTGTCGGCTGGGCGCTGTGGCGGGACCGGGAGGCCCTGCCCGAGGAACTCGTCTTCCGCGTCAACTATTTGGGCGGCGACATGCCGACCTTCGCCCTCAACTTCTCCCGGCCGGGCGCCCAGGTGGTCGCGCAGTACTACACGTTCCTCCGGCTGGGCCGCGAGGGCTTCCGGGCCGTGCAGCAGTCCACCCGGGACGTGGCCCTCTCGGTGGCCGAACGCGTCGAGGCGCTCGGTGACTTCCGGCTGCTGACCCGGGGCGACCAGTTGCCGGTCTTCGCCTTCACGACCGCGCCCGGGGTGGACACGTTCGACGTCTTCGACGTGTCCCGGCGGTTGCGCGAACGGGGCTGGCTGGTGCCCGCGTACACCTTCCCGCCGAACCGGGAGGACCTGTCCGTGCTGCGCGTGGTGTGCCGCAACGGCTTCTCGGCCGACCTCGCCGAGCTGTTCGTGGAGGACCTGACCCGTCTGCTGCCCGAGCTGCGCAGGCAGTCGCGTCCGGCGACCCGGGACAAGGGGGCGGCGACCGGGTTCCACCACTGAACCGGCACACCCGGTCGCCCGCCCGTCCCGCCCTACTTGCTCAGCGCCCCGAACCTCCGTACCGCCAGCGGGAAGAACACCGCCAGCAGTGCCAGTGGCCACAGCACCGCCGCCCAGAGATGCCCCGTCTCCCCGCCCTGCGCGCCGAACAGTTCGCGTACCGCCGTCGCGGTGTGGGACATGGGGTTCCACTCGACGACCGTGCCGAGCCAGCCCGGCATGGAGGCGGGGGTCGCCAGCGCGTTGGAGAGGAAGCCGACCGGCCAGACCAGGATCTGCACGGCCTGCACCAGTTCCGGTCGGCCGGCCACCATCGCCAGGTGGATGCCGATCCAGAGCATCGCGAAGCGGAACAGCAGGAGGAGTCCGACGGCGCCGAGGAAGCCGGCGGCCCCGCCGTGCGCCCGCCAGCCGATCGCGTACCCGACGCCGATCATCACCGTCAGGCTCAGCGCCGACTGGAGCATGTCGGCGACGGAACGGCCCACCAGGACCGCCCCGTTGGCCATCGGCATGGAGCGGAAGCGGTCGATCACGCCCTTGTTGAGGTCCTGCGTGACGGCGAGCATGGTGCCCTCCAGGCCGAAGGCCATGGTGAGCGCGAGCATGCCCGGGACCAGGTAGTCGACGTACGTCCCCTCGACCCCGCGCCCGCCGCCGATGAGGTAGCTGAACATCAGCAGCAGCATCACGGGGAAGACCAGGCCGATCAGGACCTGCACCGGCTGCCGCGCCCAGTGGGCGAGTTCGCGCCGGGTCATGGTCCAGGAGTCGGTCAGTGCGTACGCGCGCGTGGCGTACCGGTGCGTGGCGTACGTGCTCGTGCTCACGCGGCCTCCTTCACCCGGTGGTCGTCGGTGAGGTGCAGGAACACCTCGTCCAGTGTGGGGCGGCGCAGCGCCACGTCCTCGGCCTCGATGCCGGCCTCCTCCAGCGCCCGTACGACACCGGAGAGCGCCGCCATGCGGTCGGTGACCGGAGCGCTGAGCAGGCGGCGGTCGGCGTCGACGGAGACGTCGGAGGCGGTGAGCGGCAACAGGGCCACCGCCGCGCCCAGTTGGCCCGCGTCCCGCAGGACGACGTCGATACGGTCGCCGCCGGTCATGGCCTTCAGTTCGTCGGCCGTGCCGTCGGCGATGACGCGGCCCCGGTCGACGACCGAGATGCGGTCGGCGAGTTGGTCGGCCTCCTCCAGGTACTGCGTGGTCAGCAGGACCGTGGTGCCCGCGCCGACCAGGGAACGGACCGCGGCCCACACCTCGGTGCGGCCCCGCGGGTCGAGGCCGGTCGTGGGCTCGTCCAGGAAGAGGACCTCCGATTCGGTGATGAGGGAGGCGCCGAGGTCCAGTCGGCGCCGCATGCCGCCGCTGTAGGAGCGGACGGGCTTGCGGCCGGTGTCGGCGAGGCCGAAGCGCTCCAGGAGCTCGTCGGCCCGCACGCGCGCGTGCCGGGCGCCCAGGTGGTACAGCCGGCCGAACAGCTCCAGGTTCTGCCGCCCGGAGAGTTCCTCGTCCAGTGCCGCGTGCTGGCCGAGCAGGCCGATGCGGAAGCGGACCTCCTGGGGCCGGCTCACGAGGTCGTGCCCCGCCACCTCGATCCGGCCGGCGTCGGGCCGCAGCAGCGTGGACAGGATCCTGACCAGGGTGGTCTTTCCCGCGCCGTTCGGACCGAGCACGCCGTGCACGGTGCCGCGGCGGACCCGCAGGTCGAGTCCGTCCAGTGCCTTCTTGCCGCCGTATTTCTTGTGTGCGCCTTCGACGGTGATCGCCGTGTCGGCCACTGCCACCCACTCCCTCGTCCCGCCAGGACTTCCTAATCAAACTTGACTACCTGGTCAAGGTAATGCCCGCTCTCTCGATAGTCAAACTTGATTAGCTCGCGTCTCCCGGATGCCGCTCATCCGTCGCGTAGGGGTTCTCCTCGCCCTCCGCCAGGACCGCCACGAAGGGATCGCCCTCACCGGAGAAGGTGTAGGAGCCGCCCTCGATGCGGGCGATCAGCCCCTGGGCCCACTCGGCCTCGGCGTCGGCCGTGTGGATCCAGAGGTTCATGATCTCGCCGATGTGGCCGAGCTGTTCCGGGCCGTCCTCGGGCACGTAGTGCTCGGTGACGGCGGAGCGCCACGCCTCGATGCCCCGGATCCGCTCCTTCAGGAGCGCCACCGCCTCGGCCCGCGGCAGGTCGACGACGAAGCCGATGGCCGCCGACTTGACGTCCATCTTCTGGTCGTACGAGGTCAGCGCCTCACGCAGCAGCCTGAGGTACTCCTCGGTGCCCGCCTCGGTGATCTCGTACTCCGTGCGGGGCGGCCCGCCGACCGTGGAGGGCGCGATCTCGTGCGCGTGCAGCAGCCCTTGCTTCGCCATCTGCTTCAGGGCGTGGTAGATCGAGCCGGGCTTGGCGTTGGACCACTCGTGCGCGCCCCAGTACTCCAGGTCGTTGCGTACCTGGTAGCCGTGGGCCCGGCCGTGCTGGCGCACCGCGCCCAGCACGAGGAGACGGATTGCTGACATGCGGACCAGATTAGGGTGCCGGGGTGGAGGGCCACGGGTCAGCCCCAGGAGGCACCCTGCTCCTTCGCCACCAGCTCGAAGGCGGTGGCGCCGTCCAGGGACTCGCGGATGATGTCGGCGTGGCCGGCGTGCCGGGCCGTCTCACGGATCAGGTGCAGTGCCAGCCAGCGCATCGAGACACGCTCCCCCGGCGGGTACCAGGGCTCCGACGGCAGCGCGAAGGTGTCGTCGAGGCTCGGTACGGACCGGAAGAACTCCTCGGTCCCGGCGGCGACCTCCTCCCAGTACGCGAGCTGCGAGGCGACGGTCTCCCCGCCGACGAGGACGAAGCACTCGTGCCAGTTCGACTCGTCCCGCTCGACGGCCGCCGCCTCGCCCTTGGCCCGCGCGATCCAGCCCTGCTCGACCTCGGCGACATGCTTGAGCAGCCCGGAGAGGGACAGTTCACTGGCGCTGGGCCTGCTCGCCGCCTGCTCGTCGGTCAGCCCGAGCAGGGCCCTGCGGATACCTCCGCGCTGCTCCTCGATGAAGGAGAGCAGCGCCCCGCGCTCGTCACCGTGGGCTTCCGCGCGAACGTGCGTGACCATGATCGGCCGCCTTTCGTCGAAGTCGGGATCGTCCGGGGTTTCCCCCCGACACCGACCAAGCTACGGGCCCTTGCGGTCAGCTTCTGTCCGCAAGGGCCCGGGGCCGGTGACGTACTAGAACGGGAAGCCGCTCCGCCCGTGCTGCACCGAGATCCACTTCAGCGTGGTGAAGGAGTCCGCCGACGTGTCGCCGTTCAGACGGCCGACGCCGGAGTGCTTCTCGCCGCCGAAGGGGACGAGCGGCTCGTCGTGGACGGTGCCGTCGTTCACGTGGAACATGCCGGTGTCGATCTGCTTGGCGAAGTGCACACCGCGCTCGATGTCACCGGTGTGGACGGCGCCGCTCAGGCCGTACGGGGTGTCGTTGACGAGGCGTACGGCCTCCTCCTCGCCGTCGAAGGGGATGAGGAAGGCGACCGGGCCGAAGACCTCCTGGCGCAGCAGCGCGGAGTCGGCGGGGAGGCCGGTGAGGACGGACGGCTCGACCAGGTTGTCGGTCGTGGTGCCGTGCACGAGCGCCGTGGCACCCTCGGCGATCGCCTGCTCGACGACGCCCCTGAGGGCGTCCGCCTGGGAGGAGTTGATGACCGGGCCGATGACCGTCTCGGGGTCGCGCGGGTCGCCGACCTTGAGGGTCCTGACCTTGGCGACGAACTTCGCGGTGAACTCGTCCGCGAGCGAACGGTCCACGAGGATCCGGTTCGCGGCCATGCAGACCTGGCCCTGGTGCACGTACCGGCTGAAGACCGCCGCGTCGACCGCGTAGTCGATGTCGGCGTCGTCGAGGACCACCAGCGCGCTGTTGCCGCCCAGTTCGAGGATCGAGCGCTTGAAGTGGGCGGCGCAGACGGTGGCGACGTGGCGGCCGACCTTGTCGGAGCCGGTGAAGGAGATCACCTTCGGGACCGGGTGCTCCAGGAAGGCGTCGCCGATCTCCGCGATGTCCGTGATGACGACGTTGAGCAGACCGCCGGGCAGCCCCGCATCCTCGAAGATCTTCGCGACCAGGGAGCCGCCGACGATCGGCGTGTTCTGGTGCGGCTTGAGGACGACGGCGTTGCCGAGGGCGAGGGCAGGCGCGACCGACTTGACCGACAGCAGGAACGGGAAGTTGAAGGGGCTGATGACGCCCACGACACCGACCGGCACGCGGTAGAGGCGGTTCTCCTTGCCGTCGACCGGCGAGGGGAGGATCCGGCCCTCGGGGCGCAGCGCGAGGTGGACCGCCTCCCGAAGGAACTCCTTGACGAGGTGCAGCTCGAAGGCCGCCTTCAGCCGGGTGCCGCCGAGCTCGGCGATGATCACCTCGGCGATCTCCTGCTCGCGCTCCTCGACGAGCCTGAGCGCCTTCTCGAAGACCCCGCGCCGGGCGTACGCGTTCGTCGCGGCCCACGCCTTCTGGGCGCGGGCGGCCGCCTGGTACGCCTCGTCGACCTCGTCGACCGTGGCTATGGTGATCGACGCCAGCTTCTCGTCGTCGTACGGATTGAAGTCGATGATGTCCCAGGAGCCTGTTCCCGGGCGCCACTCACCGTCGATGTACTGCTGAGCCAGGTCGGTGAAGTAGGACGACATGTGATCCCCAAATCACTAGCAGACGCACGATCGCCATCACGGTCTGATCACACGTCATCGTACGTGTGTCGCAAGCGAGTTGGGCACGCTGAGCAATCTTCTGGGGAGAACCCTAGGAGAGCTGGAGGAGACCTCGCAGAAGATCCCGGCTCTCGTCCGGCCCGGGGCTGTCCTGCTGGAGTTCCTTCAGCGCCTTCTCGTACTGGGCGACGTCCTCCTGCTTGTCCAGGTACAGCGCGCTGGTGAGCTGCTCCAGGTACACGACGTCGGACAGGTCCGACTCCGGGAAGCTGAGGATCGTGAACGCGCCACTCTCGCCGGAGTGTCCGCCGAAGCCGAACGGCATGACCTGCAGCCGCAGGTTGGGGCGCGCGGAGATCTCGATCAGATGCTGGAGCTGGGCGCGCATCACCTCGCGGTCGCCGTACGGGCGGCGCAACGCGGCCTCGTCCAGGACGATGTGGAACTCGGAGGTGTGGTCCTCCAGGAGGTGCCGCTGGCGCTCCAGGCGCAGCGCCACGCGCCGCTCCACGTCCGCCGCGCTCGCGCCCTTCATGCCGCGCCGGACGACCGCGCGGGCGTACGCCTCGGTCTGCACCAGGCCGTGCACGAACTGCACCTCGTACGCGCGGATCAGGGACGCCGCGCCCTCCAGGCCGACATAGGTGGGGAACCAGCTCGGCAGCACGTCCGAGTAACTGTGCCACCAGCCCGCGACGTTGGCCTCCTTGGCGAGGGAGAGCAGCGACAGGCGCTCCGCCTCGTCCGTGATGCCGTACAGCGTCAGCAGGTCCTCCACGTCGCGGGTCTTGAAGCTCACCCGGCCCAGCTCCATCCGGCTGATCTTCGACTCCGAGGCGCGGATCGAGTACCCCGCGGCCTCGCGCGTGATCCCGCGTGCCTCACGCAGTCGCCTGAGTTGCGAGCCGAGCAGCATCCGCCGCACCACCGATCCGGGCTCTCCCGCGCTCACGTTCGTCAGCCTCCCCAACCGTCTTCAGGGGCCGAAGTCTGCCACTAAAACACTCCGAGCAGTACTCGTCCGATTACAGAGACGGAAAGAAGCCAACCCATCCGCACAGCGACTGGACAGCAGTTGGACAGATTCCGAGGAGGAGTGGGCAAGAAGTGAAGGAGAAGGTGGCGGAAAAATTGGCCAACAAGCGGTACGGGAGGGTCCAATTCGGTCACGTGCACGTGCATCTGCCCTTGCATCTGCTGTACGCATCCGAAACCATGGTCTCGCGCAACCGCTGCATCGCAACGACCGCGAACTCCCGGGAGTGCCTCGCATGGGGACGAATGGATCGACCATGCTCGAGCCGTTACGGCAGGGCCTTCCGCCGCTGGATCTCGCGGCCGTGTCCAACGCCGCCTCCTGCGCCCTGCCGGCCCGCTACGAAGCGGTGCGCGAGGCACGGAAGTTCACCCGCGGAACACTGGACGGCTGGGACCTGGAAGACCGTTTCGACGATGTCTGTCTGGTCGTCTCCGAGCTGGTGACCAACGCGCTGCGGCACGCGCTGCCGGCCAACACCCCCCGCACACCCGAGCAGAGCCCGCCCGTACGGCTGCACCTGATGCGGTGGACCGAGCGGCTGGTGTGCGCGGTGCGCGACCCCAGCGACGAGAGCCCCGTGGCGCGCGAGACCGAGGACTTCTCGGCGGAGTCCGGCCGCGGACTGTTCCTCGTCGACTCCTTCAGCGACGGCTGGGGCTGGCACCCGCTGGCGGGCACGCTGAACGGCAAGGTGGTCTGGGCCCTGTTCCGACTGCCGCGGCAACCGTCGTCCGAGTGAGCACCCGCGGCGTTTTCTGATGCCGGGATTCTACGCGCGTTACGGCCCCCGCGACACGGCGAGGGCCGGGAATCGTGCCAGGTCGGCCCGGATGCCGGGGCGGAACGAGACAGCCCATCCCACCGGTCCGGGACGGGTCAGCCCGCCGTCAGGTGATCGAACTCGCCGTCCTTGATGCCCAGCAGCATCGCCTCGATCTCGGCCCGGGTGTAGACGAGCGCCGGACCGTCGGGGAAGCGCGAGTTGCGCACGGCCACCTCACCGCCGGGGAGCCGGGCGAACTCCACGCAGGAGCCCTGCGAGTTGCTGTGCCTGCTCTTCTGCCAGGCGGCCATCCCGTCCAGCCGCGGGGCCGGCATGCCGTTGTACACGCCGGACGCGTCTTCAACGTCGTACACGTCGTGGTCCACAGGTCGCTCCCCGGTGGTGCACTGGCTGGTGAGGCCATTGATGCAGTGGTCAACTGACCCGGATCATAGCTCTGTTCATGTGCAGACGCATGAGCGGATGCATCTGCAGATGCACGTGCACGCGGGGTGTTCCTGCGGTTACAGCTTTGCCGGACCTTCCGCCGATGCCGCTCACCGGTGCCGCGCTCCCCGAACGCCTGCCGCAAGTCCCGCCCTGGAGACGCGAGTCCCGCTTTAGGTAAGAGACGCGCGGCACGGCATTCGTGTTCCACTCGCCGGGCGATGGCCGGAACGGGCCGTCGCCCGGCGGGGGTTCGCGAAGCGGTGCCGGAGCGCCGGCGTCAGCGGCTCACGTACGGCAAGAGTGCCATCTCGCGCGCGTTCTTGATCGCGCGGGCCAGCAGTCGCTGCTGCTGGGCGGTGATACGGGTGACCCGGCGGCTGCGGATCTTGCCGCGGTCGGAGATGAACTTCCGCAGCAGGTCGGTGTCCTTGTAGTCGATGTAGGTGACTCCGGCCGTGTCGAGCGGATTAGGCCGGTTCTTGGCGGGCACGCGGTCGGTCGTCTTGCGGGGCATGGCGGGGTCAGACCTCCAGGAAGGTGTCGAAGACGGGCGGCATCCGCTTCCAGGCGTCGCGCCCGGCCGCGTACTCGGCGTCGGTCAGCAGGCAGGACTCCAGCAGCGACTCCAGCCCGTGGCGGTCGAGGCCGGGGGACGTGAAGACGAGGTGCTGACAGCAGTCGCCGTGCTCGGGGTGCCAGTCCATGGCGGCGGCTGCCCGGCGCACCGGCGGGACCATCTCCCAGGCCGCGTCCGGGAGGGACGCGAGCCAGGGCCCCGCGCTCTCCACGCACAGCGCCCCGCCCGCCGCGTCCCAGTGCAGCAGCGAGTCCGGCTTGTCGGCGAGCCAGAACCGTCCCCGGCTGCGGGCGGCGGCGCAGGTGATGTCCTCCAGTGCCTCGTACAGCCGCTCCGGATGGAAGGGGCGGCGGCGGTGCCAGACCAGGGTGGAGACGCCGTGCGCGTCGGCCTCGGCGGGGAGCAGGGCACAGGCCGGGTGCTGGGCGGCAGCGGCGGCCTCCACGTCGAAGCCGGCCAGGGCGGCCCGCGCCAGCGGGGAGGAAGGGAGCGGAGTGGAGAACGGAGTCGGGGTTGAGGGTGAGGTTGAGGGCGTACGACCGCCACCCCGCTCCCCCGCCGCCTCCCCGTAGCCCGAGCCCGCCGGACCTGCCGGGTCGCCGTGTCCGATCGGGACCTGGCGGGCCGTCGGATGCAGCTGGGCCAACAGCTCCCGGTCCTCGTCGTCGGCCTCCGGGGAGTCGGCGACGGCGAGGACGGGGGCGTACTCCAGCTGCCGTGCGAAGGTGTCGGCGACCGTCCGCTGGTCGGTGGCCGCGGCGGCGAGGCCGCGTTCGGCCAGGTCGTCGCCGTTGCCGAGGTACGGCAGGATCAGCGCCGGGTCGACGGCGGTGATCACGCCGGTGACGGTGAGCCCGCCGGCCGTCACCACCTCGGCCATGGCCTTGGGCTCGACGGAGTCCCACAGTTCGACGACCGCGAGGCGGGTGAGCCCCGCGTCCGCGAGCCGGCGCAGCTCGGGCACCAGGTCTTCCCTGAGCGCGCAGCACGCGCAGTCGTTGACGAGCGGCGCCTCGCCGGCGGACAGGATGCCGGTGGCGTCGCGGATGGTGCGGACGACCGTGCCCGCCGCGGCGGTCGCCAGGTCGTGGTGGAGGACGACGCTGCCGGGCACGTCGGCGAGCAGCCGCTCGACGGCCGCCCTACGGGCGTCGGCGTGCAGCCCGCCGACGATCACGACGGGGAGCGCAGAAGGCACAGTCACCGCGCTAACCCTGCTTTCCGTACCGGCGTTCGAAGCGCTCGACCCGTCCGGCGGTGTCCAGGACGCGGGCGGTGCCCGTGTAGAAGGGGTGGCTGACGTCGGAGATCTCGACGTCGACGACCGGGTAGGTGTTGCCGTCCTCCCAGTCGATCGTCTTCTCGCTCGTCATCGTCGAACGGGTGAGGAAGGTGTAGTCGGCGGCCCGGTCGCGGAAGACGACGGGGCGGTACTCGGGGTGGATTCCCTTGCGCATGGCGGTGGTTCAGCGCTCCTCTCGGAAGTCGACGTGGCGGGCGAGGACCGGGTCGTACTTGCGGAGCGTCATACGGTCCGGGTCGTTGCGGCGGTTCTTGCGGGTCACGTAGGTGAAGCCGGTGCCGGCCGTGGACCGGAGCTTGATGACCGGCCGGAGTTCGTTGCGAGCCATGCTGGTATCTTACTGAAAATGAATTCCATTTACATCACCACTTCGAGAGAGGTGCATCACCCGTGTCCGCCCACTGCATGCTGACCGGCACCAAGCCCGGCTTCGGCAACCGCATCTCCCACTCCCACCGGCGCACTTCGCGCCGCTTCGACCCGAACATCCAGTCCAAGCGCTACTGGCTGCCGAGCGAGGGCCGTCATGTACGGCTGCGCCTGAGCACCAAGGGGATCAAGACGATCGACACGGTCGGCGTCGAGGCGGCCGTGGCGCGGATCCGCGCGCGAGGGGTGAAGGTCTGATGGCCAAGAAGAGCAAGATCGCAAGGAACGAGCAGCGGCAGGAGATCGTCGCGCGCTACGCCGCCCGCCGGGCCGAACTGAAGGAGACCATCCGCCGGCCGTCCTCCACCGAGGAGGAACGGCTCGCCGCACAGGCGGAGTTGCGCCGCCAGCCGCGGGACGCCAGCGCCACCCGGATCCGCAACCGCGACCAGGTGGACGGACGCCCCCGCGGCTACTTCCGCGCCTTCGGACTGTCCCGGGTGGGACTGCGCGAGCAGGCGCACGCGGGGTTCCTGCCGGGGGTGCGGAAGTCGTCCTGGTAGACCCGGGCGGTCGGGGCGGGTCGGATCAGGTCGGGTCGGGGGGGCGGTGGGGGACGACGCGGGTGCGGGGCGGAGTGCCGTAGGCGCGGTGCTGGGGATCCCATGGGGCCGGTGCGAGGGTGCCTTGGCCCGGCACGGGGGCGCCTTGGGCCCGGCACGAGGGATGCCATGGGTCCGGTACGGGGGCGCCCTGAGCTCGGCGCGGGGGATGCCATGGGGCCGGCACTGGGGCGTCCTGGGCTCGGTTACGCCCTGGTAGGCGGGGTTACGCCCTGGTAGCTTGCTGCCGTCCTTCCGGTCGCCTCGGCCGGAGCGACCGGCTACAGCTTGGGAGCTGCCAGTGACTTCGGCGACCTTCTCGCGTACGGCGGCCTCAGCGGCTACGGCGGCACGGCGGCGGGTGCGTGCCGCCGCCGCGGTCCTCTCCCTGGCCGGTGTGCTCGCGCTGAGCGCGTGCGGTGGTGGCGGCGGCTCCGACGACGACTCCTCCGGCAGCCCCAGCACCTCGGCGACCGAGAGTGCGGACACCGGGGGCACGACCGGCGGCGACGGGTCCACGGCAGCGCCCGACGGACTGGAGGGCAGCTGGCTGGCCACCACCGGCGGCAAGGCCGTGGCCCTCGTCGTCACCGGCACCGAGGCGGGGCTCTTCGCGACCGGCGGGGCCATGTGCGGGGGCACCGCCAAGAAGGAGTCGGGCGTGGAGAAGATCAGCCTCACCTGCTCGGACGGCAACAAGGACCGGGCCGAGGGCACGGTCGACTCGGTCGGCAAGACCTCGCTGAAGGTGACCTGGGAAGGCGGTCTCGGCACGGAGTCGTACACCAGGTCGAAGGGCGGCCGGCTGCCGAGCGGACTGCCGACGGCGAGCCTGGGATCCTGACCGACCCGCGCGGGAACGGGTGGGGAGGGACGGGGAGGAGCGGGGCAAGGACAGGTGGAGGGGCGGGCGCCGGAGCGGGCGCCGGAGCGGGCGCCGGAGCGGGCACTGGGGCGGGCGCCGGGGTGGGCAACCGTGTCGGGGTTTCATGCGTGATGATCCATGCACTGGACCATCGGCATCACGCTCCCCAGAGGATCTTTATGCGCACCGCCCCCGCCTTCGCCGCCACCGTTGTCGCCGCCGCCCTCCTCCTCACCGCCTGTAACGACGACGGCGGTGACAGCGGAGGCGGCGACACGAAGAGCAGCCAGGACAGCACCGCCTGCAAGATCGGCGAGGTGACCGTCGACATCGGGCCCGCCTCCGAGGCTCCCGCCGCCGGGGACACCGGCACCGTCCCCGTCACGATCACCAACACCACCGCCAAGTGCACCCTCGACGGCCTGCCCGCCGTCGGCCTCTCCGCGGGCGGCACCTCGACGAACGTCCTCACGGACCCGGCCGCCAAGGCCCAGAAGCTCACCCTCGTCGAGAACCAGGCCGTGTCCTTCACCATCACCTACGTCCGGGGCGAGTCGGGCGGCGCGAAGAGTCTGGCCGTGAAGACGGCGAAGTTCAGCCTGCCCGGGTCGACGAAGACGCACAGCTTCCCGTGGTCGTACGGCGAGGTCGCGCTGAAGGGCGCCAAGACCGATCCCGACGCCACGGTGAGCGGCTTCCAGCAGGTCAGCGACTGACTCGAGGTCGCCGGAGGACGGGAGGGCCTGACGGACGGGGGCGAAGGGCGAAAGGCGCGGGACGAGGGCGAGGAAGGGGCCGGCGCAGGCGTCGACGGGCGGAGCGGGTGGGTGGGCTAGGTGGGGTGGGCGGGGTGGGGTAGAGGTGGTCAGCCGAGGGGTCGGCGGGCGCGTACCTGGGCCCGGTCGGCCGCCTCCGACCCCTCCGTCCAGCCGGCCTCGTCGTTGACGCCGCGCAGCCGGGTCGTCGTGGTCTCCGGGAACATCCGGTCGAGACGATCGGTGACGGCGACCTCGCGGGTGGCGAGGACGGGCAACAGGTCCTCGTTCACCGGGTGCGCGGCGGCCTCGCGCAGGCGGGTGCCGACGCGGTGGGCGTAGGCCGCGAGGAAGGACTGCCGGAAGGTCTTGGTCCGCCTGCGCCCGCCCGCGCGCTGTGCCGCCTCCGCCTTCGCCATGGCGGACTGGGCCTGGACGAGCAGCGAGGTGTGCAGCAGTTCGACCACCTCCAGATCCGGTGCGAAGCCGACGACGGTCGAGAAGCCGAGGGGTTCGTTCCACACGGCCCGGCAGTGGTTCGCGGTGGCGACCGCGTCCAGCAGCACCGCCTTGGCCTGCTCGTACGGCGGTTCGACCCCGATCCGGCAGGCGCCGGGGGCGTCGGCGGCGGGCGCTCCGGCGGCGAGCACCGCCTCGTCGACACTGTGCCGGGCCATCAGCTCCTGCGCCTTGGCGCTGAGCGCTTCGGCCTCCTCGGGGAAGCCGGTCGCCTCCGCCTTGGCGAGGAGGGCGCGGATCCGGGTGAGCATGCGGGAGTCCGACCCAGGGCGGTGCCGGGCGGTCGCGGACTCCCCCGGCTCCCCGGGCTCCCTCAGACCGCCCAGGTCCTCCAGGGGTTCGATCGCGGGCAGGCTCAGGAGGAGGCGGTAGAGCTCCAGGACGGCGGTGGCGTAGGAGAAGCGGTCCGTGCGGGGCGGGACGCCGTCACCCCCAGCGGCCTCGGCGACATCGGCGAGTTCGTCGAGCTGGGCGGTCCAGCGGGGGCCGCGCGGACGGTCGTACGGCACCTGGGAGCGGATCAGCGCGGACAGCACGCGCGCGTGTACGTCGTCCAGCTCGCGCCGCACGATCCGTACGACGTCGGCGGGCTGCCAGCCGCGCCGCCAGGCCACCGCGACGAACTCCCGGCCCCGGCGGTCGAGTTCGGCGTCGGACGCGGGGTCCGCCGCGAGGAGCGAGGCGCCGGTGTCGAGGGCGGAGTCGGAGTCGGCGTAGAGGGCTGCCTGGAAGGCGCGTTCGACGGTGCTGGTCACCTGGCGATCGTCTCATCCCGCGCTTGACGAATGTCAACTTCGGGTTGACACTCCTGAACCGTCAACCTACGGTTGACACATGACGACGAACCCCAACATCACGTCATCCGTACGCCTCGACGACCTCATCACGGCCATCAAGAAGGTCCACCCCGAGCCCCTGGAGCAACTCCAGGACGCCGTCCTCGCCGGTCAGCACCTCGGCGAGGTGGCCGACCATCTGATCGGCCACTTCGTGGACCAGGCCCGGCGCTCGGGCGCCTCCTGGACGGACATCGGCCAGAGCATGGGGGTCACCCGGCAGGCCGCGCAGAAGCGGTTCGTGCCGAAGGACTCCTCGGACATCGACCCGAGCCAGGGCTTCAGCCGTTACACGCCCCGCGCGCGCAACACGGTGATGGCCGCCCACAACGAGGCCATCGCGGCCCGCAACCCCGAGGGCCGCCCCGAGCATCTCGTCCTCGGCCTGCTGGCCGAACCGGAGGGCCTGGCCGCCAGGGCGATCACCGCGCAGGGGGTCCTCCTGGACGCAGTACGGCAGGCCGCCACCGCCGTACTGCCGCCCGCGGCCGAGGAGATGCCGGAGCTCGTCCCCTACGGCTCCGACGCCAAGAAGATCCTGGAACTCACCTTCCGCGAGGCCCTCCGCCTCGGCCACAACTACGTCGGCACCGAGCACATCCTGCTCGCCCTCCTGGAGTTCGAGAACGGCCAGGGCGTCCTGTCGGACCTCGGCATCACCAAGCAGGCCGCGGAGGAGAACATCGACGCGGCGCTTGCCAAGATCGCGGTGAAGCTTGGCGAGGGCGAGGGGGAGGAAGAAGGGGCCTGAGGTGGGTCGGTGGTGAGGCAGTCGGGGCGGGTCGGTCGGGCGCGGTCCGTGAGCGACCGGCCGCTGTCGAACCGGCCCGCTGCCGGAGCGACCCTGGCCGGGTGGCCGTCGCGGTCCCTCCGTGGCTGGTGGCCGTCGCGGTCCCGCCGAAGCCGGTGACCGTCGCGGTCCGACCGTGAGGGACGGCCGTCGTCAGACCCACCGCTGTCAGACCGGCCGTCGCCAGACCGGGCATTGTCAGACCCGGCTGACACACTCGCAGCATGACCGACCGGTGGGTGCTCGCTCCGGCCGAGGACGGTGGCGTGGAGATCGCCCCCCTCGGCTCCGGTGGGCTGCTCGCCGGTCCGGTGCGGCGGGTGGCCGACCCCGCCGAGGCGGTACGCGGTCTGCCCGACGTCACCCGCTGGGTGTGGCGGTCGACGACCGAGACGTATCCGCGCCTGCTCGCCACGGGGGTGCGAGTAGAGCGGTGCTACGACGTCGAGGACGCCGAGACGCTGCTGCTGGGCCATGAGGGGCGGCACGGCGAACCGCGTTCGGCGACAGCCGCCCTGGCCCGGCTGCGCGGCGGACCCGTACCGCCCGATCCACCCCAGCGATCCGCCGAGCCCGGCTCGCAGTCACCCCTCTTCGAACCGCAGTCCGTGCACCTGCCCCTGCACGACCTCGTCGAGGTGTACGCCGATCAGCAGCGCCGCCACGACACCACCGCGCACCCGGACCGGATGCGGCTGCTGACGGCGGCCGAGTCGGCGGGGATGCTGGTAGCCGCCGAGATGAACCGCGCCGGGCTGCCGTGGAGCGCGGAGACGCACCGCGGGGTGCTGCACGAACTGCTGGGCGAGCGGTACGCGGGCGGTGGCGAGCCCCGCCGCCTTGCCGAGCTCGCCGACGAGGTGTCCGCCGCCTTCGGCCGCCGGGTCCGCCCCGATCTGCCCGCCGATGTCGTCAAGGCCTTCGCGCAGGCCGGGATCAAGGTGAAGTCGACCCGGCGCTGGGAGCTCGAATCGGTCGACCATCCGGCCGTGAAACCGCTGATCGAGTACAAGAAGCTCTACCGCATCTGGGTCGCGCACGGCTGGTCCTGGCTGCAGGACTGGGTGCGCGAGGGCCGCTTCCGACCCGAGTTCCTCGCGGGCGGCACCGTCACCGGCCGCTGGGTGACCAACGGCGGAGGCGCGCTCCAGATCCCGAAGGTCATCCGGCGGGCCGTGGTCGCGGACCCCGGCTGGCGGCTCGTCGTCGCCGACGCCGACCAGATGGAACCGCGCGTCCTCGCGGCGATCTCCCGCGACCCCGGCCTGATGGAGGTGGCCGGGCGCGAGACCGACCTCTACCAGTCCGTCTCCGACCGCGCCTTCTCCGGCGACCGCGCCCAGGCCAAACTCGCCGTGCTCGGCGCGGTCTACGGCCAGACCTCCGGCGACGGCCTCAAGAACCTCGCCGCGCTCAGACGCCGCTTCCCCAAGGCGGTGGCGTACGTCGACGACGCGGCCCGCGCCGGCGAGGAGGGGCGGCTCGTCCGGACCTGGCTCGGCCGGACCTGCCCACCGGCGGCCGGGACGGGCGACGACGCCTCCGAGGAGGCCGGCATCCCCGTCGCCGGGGACGGCTCCGAGGACCGGCAGTGGACTCCCGGGTACGCCTCCACCAACGCCCGCGCCCGCGGGCGCTTCGCCCGTAACTTCGTCGTCCAGGGCAGCGCCGCCGACTGGACCCTCCTGCTGCTCGCCGCGCTGCGCCAGTCCTGTGCGGACATGCGGGCCGAACTGGTCTTCTTCCAGCACGACGAGGTGATCGTGCACTGCCCCGAGGAGGAGGCCGAGAGGATCGTGACGGCGATCCGGGAGGCGTCGGACCTGGCGGGACGGCTGACGTTCGGCGAGACGCCGGTGCGGTTCCCGTTCACCACGGCGGTGGTGGAGTGCTATGCGGACGCGAAGTGATCAGCCACCCGGTCGGCGACCTCGTGACGGGGTGGTCGAGGTGGTGAGGGAAGTGGTGGGGGCGGTAGCGGGGGTGGAGGTAGTGGGCGTGGTGGAGGTAGTAGGCGTGGTGGGGGCGGTGGGGGTGCTGTCGTCGTCTTCGGCGAGTTCGCGGGCGAAGTCGCGGACCAGGTCGTGGAGTGTGTAGCGGCCGTAGACCGTCTCCTCCAGGAGCGCCACGTCGACGAGGCGGCCCAGCGCGGCGTCGGCGCGGGTCTCGTCGGTGCCGATGAGGCGGGCGAGAAGGGGGACGTCGTAGGCGGCGAGGTCGAGGGCGCCGATGCGGCGCAGGACGAGGGCGGCGTCGCGGTCGGCCTGCCGTTCGGACGCGGCGAGCGCGTCGTGGGTGACGGCGAGGGACCGGCGGACACTGAGGTCGTCGTACTCCAGGTGGTGCAACCGCCCTTCGGTGTGGGCCAGTTGGCCGGCCAGCCCGTCCGGCGTGAGGGCTCGGCGCGCGGCCAGCCGGGCGGCGACGACACGGAGGGCGAGGGGGAGGTGCCCGGTGAGTTCCACGAGGGGGTGGGCGGCGTCCAGGGCGCCCCAGCCGGAGGCCGCCCGCAGCAGTTCCGCGCTCTCCTCGCCGGTCAGGGGGGTGAGCGGGAACCGGTGGGCTCCGTCGAGCGCGGTCAGCGGTGAGCGGCTGGTGACGATCACCGCGCAGTCGGCGCCGGCCGGCAGCAGCGGCCGTACCTGCGCGGCGCTCGCGGCGTCGTCCAGCACCAGCAAGGTGCGTGTCGGTGCGAGCAGGGAGCGGAGCAACGCGGCTTCCGCGTCCGGGTGTTCGGGGATGTCGCGGGGTTCGGCGCCGAGATCGCGGAGCAGCGCGGCGAGGGCCTGGCCCGCGGTGAGGGGGGTCATGCCGGGGGTGGCGCCGTGCAGGTTGACGTAGAGCTGACCGTCGGGAAAACGCTCGCGCAGCCCGTGCGCCACGTGCAGCGCGAGCGCGCTCTTGCCGACGCCGGGCATGCCGCTGACGACGGCGAGGGTGAGGGTGAGGGAGGGAGGGGGACCGGAGGAAGGACCGGAAGGAGAGCCGAGGGAAGGGGCCAGGGAGGGGGCGAGGGAGGGCCCGCGGGCGGAGTGCTGGGCGGGAGTAAGGGCGTGGCGCAGTGCGTCGCGGATGCCGGTCCGGCCGGTGAAGTGGGCGGGGGGTGGCGGGAGTTGGGCGGGGCGGGGTGGCCGGAGGCGGGCGGCGTGGCCATCGCCGTCGGCGCCGCTGTCTTCGCGCGTAGCGTTGCCGGTCGTCGTAGCGGCAGCCGTCACGGCCGAGGCCGCCGAAACCGGTGAGTTCGCTGGACCGGGCCGGCCGTGCTCCCCGTCGCCCACGGGTGCGGGCGAGCCGTGCGAAGCCCCCTGCAACACCTCCACATGCGCCTCCCGCACCCCCGGCCCCGGCTCGATGCCGAGTTCCTCGACGAGGCGGGTGCGCAGATCGCGGTGGACGGCGAGGGCCTCGGCCTGGCGCCCGGTGCGGTGCAGGGCGAGCATCAACTGGCGGTGGTACGCCTCCCGCAGCGGCTGCTCGGCGGCCAGCGCGGCCAACTCCGGTACCAGAGCGGCGAGTCGTGTGTCGCCGAGGGCGAGTTCGGCGTCGTAGCGCCACTCCAGGAGGAGCAGCCGCGTCTCGCGGAGGCGCTGTGCGAAGCCGTATCCGCGGAGTTCGGACGGGAGCCCGCCGAGCGGTGTGCCGCGCCACAGCGCGAGGGCGTCGGCGCATTCGCGCACGACCCGTTCCCAGTTCCGGGCGGCGTGCGCGCCGCGCGCGGCGGCGACGTGCCGCTCGAAGACGTGCACGTCCAGTTCGCCCTGTTCGACGCGCAGCAGATAGCCGGGCGGCACCGCCCGCAGCCGTGCCGGGTCGTCGAGCTGCCGCCGTAGCCGGGTGACGTGGTTGTGCAGGGATGCCTGCGCGGACGGCGGCGGGGCACCGCCCCACAACGCGTCCTTCAGCGAGTCGACGGAGACGATACGACCGGCTTCGAGCAACAACGCGGCCAGCAGAACCCGCGCCTTGGGGCTCCGGACCGCCCGCACTGCCCGGACACCGGTGGCGCCGCGGCCGTCGTACAGGACGGGCGACCCCAGCAGTCCGAACCGCAGCTCGTACCGCAGCCCGCACCCCGCCACGCCCCACTGCCTTCCCGTACACCGCCGTTGGCCACATGTTAGCGATCTGTTGGAGTGGCCTGATGTGATCACTACATCGGATCTGGCCCGACGGTGCGCGCGTACGACGCGCAACTCGGGGGAGTGTCGCCGTCGCGGCCGGATCCGCGTACGGAGGAGGGTCCCGGTCGGCGGAGGTGAACGCCCGGGACCCTCGTCCGTACGGCACCTGGTCAGGCGTACGAGATCAGACGGGCGCGGGGTGCCTGGGCCTGGGGAGGGCCGGACGACCGGCGAGTGCCAGGTGATGACCGGCGAGTGCCAAGTGACCGGCAAGTGTCAGGTACCTGGAGGCCGTCCGCCGGATACCTGGCGGGCGTCCATCGGGTACCTGGCGGGCGTCCGCCGGATACCTGGCGGGCGTCAGATGACCGGCGGTCGCCCCAGTCGGCTGAGGCGCCAGACGGTCCGCCAGCTCATCGGCCGCCGTTCGCCGGCCGGTTCCCGTACGCCCTCCATGAAGCCGCCGAACCAGGCGCGCAATCCGGCCACCGACCGCACCCGCAGCAGCGTGAGCAGCGTCCACACGCCCAGATGCACCGGGATCAGCGCGAGCGGCAGCCGTCGCCGGACCAGCCACACCCGGTTCCGGGCGTTCACCCGGTAGTAGATGGCGTGCCGGGCAGGTGAGGTCTTCGGGTGCTGGAGCAGCAGTTCGGGCGCGTACAGGATCCGCCAGCCGCCGTCGGCGACCCGCCAGGCGAGGTCGGTCTCCTCGTGGGCGAAGAAGAACTCGGCGGGCCAGTCCCCGGTCTCGCCGAGCATCGTCATACGGAGGGCATGGCCGCCGCCGAGGAACCCGGTGACGTACCCGCCCCGCATCGGATCGGAGGAGCCGACGCGCGGCACGTGCCGCTGCTGGGTCTCGCCGTGCTCGTCGGCGATGCGGAAGCCGACGATGCCGAGGCGTGGGTCGGCGGCGAACAGTTCCGCCACGCGGCGCAGTACGTCGGCGTCGACCAGGAGCCCGTCGTCGTCCAGCTCGACGACGACATCGACGTCCCCGAACTCCCGCAACCGGGCCAGCGCCACGTTCCGCCCACCGGGGCAGCCGAGGTTCTCCTCGACGTCGATGGTGGTGACCTCGCCGGGCAGCGACAGCCGCGCGGCGAACTCGGGCAACCGACAGCCGTTTCCGACGATCACGATGCGTGCCGGGGCGAGATCCTGCTTGGCCACGGACTGCAACAGGGCGTCGACTTCGTCGGGCCGGTTGCCCATGGTCACCACGGCGACACCGATCCTCGGCATCTCCACGTCCCTCACCTCATCCCGACCGACAACGGCGCACGCGATGCTAGCCGTTCACGGTAAGGACTTCCTAAGTACCCCTGCCCGTACCCGGCCGACGGGATCGACATCTCATCTGTCGGACAACGAAGCGCCCTGGCCGGGAGAACCGCCCCGGGATCCACCGAGGCCGGTGCGCACACCGGCGCGATCGGTTCGACTCCCCGCAGACGCTGCCTCGTTATGGCAAGGCGTGCGCCCACCTCCACGTCAGCGGAGTGCGGCGCGTGGGCCAGTGCCACCACATCACGCAGTGAGTTGTTCATGATCGAGCAGCAAAAGGACTCCTCTCCGGACCGACCATGGCAGGCACGGCGGCGCCGGACCGGGATCGCCGCGTTCTTCGTGGGACTCGTCGCCACGCTCGCCTTCTTCGCCTTCTTCCCCGGGCTGCCGCACGTCATCGACTGGGGAGCGCTCCTCGTGTCCCTCACGGTGGGCGGGCTTGCCCAATGGGGCTGCCATGCCTGGATGGAGAGAACGGTGAAGGAGAAGGCCGCACGCGGGTGATCAGGCTCGGTGAGGCCAGGCAGGACGCTCCACCGAGCCCGCCCTGTACGACACGTTCTTCAGGTCGCCAACCTCACCACCGACAAGGCGGCACGTCGGGCGGTACGTGAGGGGAGGCATCGCCATCATGGGAGTGGCCACCTGCGCCGCGCTCACCCTGGGGGGTGGCGCCCGGCTCGCGGGGCCGCGGTTGCGGCCCCGAAGTGCGATCCAGATTTCTCGAAGTCGGTGGTCCCCGGATGTCGAGAACGTGTCACCGGCTCCGTCCCAGGGACATCAGCGGCCACCACCGGCCGCACAAGGAAGAAGGAGAAACCAGCATGGCGATTCAGCGGATGGACAACGTCGGCATCGTCGTCGAGGACATGGATGCCGCCATCGCGTTCTTCGTGGAACTCGGTATGGAGCTGGAGGGCAGGGCGGAGGTCAAGGGCCTCGTCGCCGACCAGTGCACCGGACTCGACGGCGTCCACTGTGACATCGCGATGGTCCGGACCCCGGACGGTCACAGTCGGCTCGAACTGGCGAAATACCGTACCCCCGCGGCGATCAGTACCGGGCCGCGCAACCAGCCGCACAACATTCTGGGCACGCACCGCGTCATGTTCGCCGTCGACGACCTTGAGGACACCATCGCCCGCCTGCGCCCTCACGGCGCCGAACTCGTCGGCGAGATCGCCCGGTTCGAGGACCTCTATCTGCTCTGCTACGTCCGCGGCCCGGAGGGCATCATCGTCGGACTGGCCGAGCAACTGCGCTGAGCAGGAGGAACCGAACCACCCAGACCGTCGACGCGATGCCGCCGCTCCGGCGGAGCGCGGGGCAGTTCGCCGCCCGGAACCGACGCCCCGGGGCGACTGTGGAGCCGCGCGTCGAGCAGGTCGCGCCGTTGCCTCTCGATCACCTCGTCGCGCGGCTCGCCGAGGCCGCCGAACGCGACGGTCGCCCGGTCGCGGATCCAGCGCGGACGGCACTCGCGCAGCTCGCCGGACAGACCGTCGAGGCGGTGACGAACCAGGACGGCCGCACAACGGCCACACATGACGGAGCGAAGATCATCGAGTTTCGCCCCCGCCGACTTCCGGCATGAAAAAACCCCAGGTCACGGCGAGTGAGTCCTGGGGTTAATCCGAGCCGCCTTCGGGATTCGAACCCGAGACCTACGCATTACGAGTGCGTTGCTCTGGCCATCTGAGCTAAGGCGGCGCGCTGTCCACACCTATGGTGCGATCAGCAACGTCGGCAAGTCTACACAGTTTCCGAGGGTGCTCCGAACCGGCCCCGGGGCCCTCGACCCCGGGGCCGGGCGGGTCCGGCCGGAGGGGCTACGAGCAGCGCTTTCCCTCGGTCGGGGGCGTGCCGCGGAGCAGGTAGGTGTTGATCGCGGAGTCGATGCAGGTGCTGCCGCGGCCGTAGGCGGTGTGGCCGTCGCCCTCGTAGGTGAGGAGGCGGGCGGAGGCCAGTTGGGCGGCGAGGCCGCGGGCCCAGCGGTAGGGGGTCGCCGGGTCGCGGGTGGTGCCGACGACGACGATCGGGGCCGCGCCCTTCGCCTCGATGCGGTGCGGCTCACCGGTGGCCCGGACCGGCCAGTACGCGCAGTTCAGGGAGGCCCAGGCGAGGCCCTCGCCGAAGACCGGGGACGCCTTCTCGAACGCGGGGAGGGACTTCTCGACCTCGGCCGGGGTGTCGAAGGCGGCCGGGAGGTCGAGGCAGTTCACGGCGGCGTTGGCGAACATCATGTTCTCGTAGCTGCCGTCCGCGTCCCGGTCGTAGTAGCTGTCGGAGAGGAACAGCAGGCCCGCGCCGTCGTTCTCCTTCATCGCCGAGGTCAGCGCCTCGCGCAACTGCGCCCACGCGCCCTCGTCGTACATCGCGGCGATCACGCCGGTGGTGGCGAGGGCCTCGCCGAGCTTTCGGCCGTCCGCGTCGCCTGCGGGGATCGGGCGGGCGTCCAGCTTCCGGAAGAAGGCCTTGAGGTTCCGGCCGACCTGGGCGGGCGTCGTGCTCTTGCGGCCCAGCGGGCAGTCCGTCTGCTGCACGCAGTCCTTCGCGAACGACTGGAACGCCGTCTCGAAGCCCGCTGTCTGGTCGAGGTTCAACCGGCGCGCGGGCAGCGAGGGGTCCATCGCGCCGTCCAGGACGAGGCGGCCCGCCCGCTCCGGGAACAGGCCCGCGTACGTCGCCCCGAGGAACGTGCCGTACGACGCCCCCACATAGGTCAGCTTCGGGTCGCCCAGCGCCGCCCGCACGATGTCCATGTCCCGGGCCGCCTCGACCGTCGACACATGGCGCAGCAGTCGCGGCGAGTGGGTGCCGCAGCCCTCCGCGAACTCCTTGTACGCGTCGACGAGTCGGGACGTCTCCCGGGCGGTGTCGGGTGTCGAGTCCGTCTGCGTGTACGCGTCCATCCGCCGCCCGCTGAGGCATGTGACGGGCTCGCTGCGGGCGACCCCGCGCGGATCGACCGCGACCATGTCGTAGCGGGCGCGGACCTGTGCCGGGTAACCGATGCCGGCGTACGCCTGGAGGTAGCCGATGGCCGAACCGCCCGGCCCGCCCGGGTTCACCAGCAGCGATCCGAGACGCTTGCCGGGCCCGGTGGCCTTCTTGCGGGCCACCGCGAGCCGGACGTCACCGTCGGCCGTCTTCGCGTAGTCCAGCGGCGCCTTGAGCGTGCCGCACTCGAAGCCGGGGACGCCGCAGCTGCGCCACTTCACCTTCTGTCCGTAGTACGACGCGAGGGCGGCCGGCGTGGCCTGCGGCAGCGCGGCCAGCGCGGCGTGGGCCCCCGCACTGCCGGAACTCGTCGCGCTTCCCGAGGAGCAGGCGGAGACGAGCAGCGCGGCGGCGGCGAGGAGCACACCTCCGGCGCGAACCCTGCGCGCCGACGAGTGCCCGGCGGGCCTGGCGGGCTGGGCGGGCCGGGTGGGCCGTACGGACGGAGTGGGCGTGGCGGACGAGGCGGGCCGTACGGACGGAGTGGGCGTGGCGGACGAGGCGGGCCGGCCTGCCGCGGGCGGGAGTTGGGGGCGGGAGCTGCGCCTGATGTGCATCGACCGAGCGTAACTCTGCGCAGCGCTTCGAACGCTCTCCGTGAACGCCTTGGCTCGTACGAGTGACATGGTCAACTTCCCACCGCCCCCGACCCCGCTCCTGCCTCGAACCCGGCCTCGGCCCCGGCCCCGGCCCATCCGGCCCCGTCCAGTCCGGCGCCGCCCCACCCGGTCGGTCCGGCCCCGCCCCGTCAGCCCGCTCTCAGGGCCATCGTCATCGCCTCGACCGCGAGCAGCGGAGCCACATTGCGGTCGAGGGCCTCACCGCACGCGGCGATCGCCTCGATACGGCGGAGCGTGGACTCCGGGGAGCCGGCGCGGGCGAGCCGCTCCAGGGCGTCCTCCACGTCGGCGTTGGAGATCGCCACGCGGGAGCCGAGCTGGAGAGCGAGGACGTCCCTGTAGAAGCCGGTGAGGTCGGTCAGGGCGAGGTCGAGGCTGTCGCGCTGCGTACGGGTCCGGCGTCGCTTCTGCTTGTCCTCCAGGTCCTTCATCACGCCCGCGGTGCCTCGCGGCATCCGGCCGCCCTGGGACGCGCCCATCGCCGCCTTCAGCTCCTCGGTCTCCTTGCCGTCCATGTCCTCGGCGAGCTGTTTGGCGTCCTCCGAGGCCGCGTCGACCAGTTCCTGCGCGGCCCTGAGGCAGGCGCCGACGTCCTCGACGCGCAGCGGCAGTTTCAGCACCGCGGCCCGGCGCTCCCGGGCGGCCGGATCGGTGGCGAGGCGACGGGCCCGGTCGACGTGGCCCTGCGTGGCGCGCGCGGCGGCCATCGCGGCGGCCGGTTCGACGCCCTCTCTCCGGACGAGCATGTCGGCGACGGCGTCCACCGACGGCGTCGACAGGTTCAGGTGGCGGCAACGGGAGCGGATGGTGGGCAGGACGTCCTCGATGGACGGGGCGCACAGCAGCCACACCGTCCGGGGGGCGGGCTCCTCCACGGCCTTGAGGACAGCATTGGCCGACTTCTCGTTGAGCCGCTCGGCGTCCTCCACGAGGATGACCTGCCAACGGCCGTTCGCCGGCGAGGTGAACGACTTGCGGACGGTGTCCCGCATGTCGTCGACGAGGATCTGCGAGCCGACGGCGGCCACGGTGGAGACGTCGGCGTGGGTGCCGATCAGGGCCGTATGGCAGCCGTCGCAGAAGCCGCAGCCGGGGACTCCGCCGAGTGCGCGGTCCGGGCTGACGCACTGCAGGGCCGCGGTGAAGGCCCGCGCCGCCTGGTTCCGCCCCGCGCCGGGCGGCCCCGTGAACAGCCAGGCGTGCGTCATCTTCGACGCCTCGGGAGGCGGTGTGCCGGTGACGGCCGCGGTGACCAGGGCGTCGGCATCCCGAGCGGCGGCACCGAGCTGCCCGCTCACCCGCTCCTGCCCGACCAGGTCGTCCCAGACGGCCATCCGTCACCCCGCCCTTTCGTCACACTTCGCGTTGCGGATTCCATTGTGAGGGCCGGCACTGACAACGCCGACACGGACAACGGGGCGAGCGAACCTCGCCCGCCCCGCCCGGCCGCCCCGACGAACGGGCTCAGCCCCGCCGGCCCCGACCGCGCCGGCCCCTGCCCTCGTCGAACTCCTCGTCCCCGCGCGGTCCCAGCAGCTCGTCCGCCAACGTCGGCAGATCGTCCAGCGGCGTTTCCTCGGCCCAGTCCGACCGCGGCCGACGCCGAGGCGTGCCGGCCTCGTCGACCTGCGGCAGTTCACGCGTACGGTCCTCGGTCCCGTCCGGCTGCGCGCCGGCACCGGTCCGGCCGTCCCGGAAGAAGCCCGGCGGAACCCGCCCCTCGTGCTCCTCACCCCGCACGGGAGGCAGTACGGCCGTCTCGTCCGCGGCACCCGGCACCCGGGGCAGCACCGCCGTCTCGTCCGCCGCACCCGACGGAACCGGCGGCTGCGGCAGTTCCGTCGTCACCTCGGCGTCCGACCCACCCGCGGTCCCCTTGCCGGGCCGCCCGCCGTCCTGCTCGTCCCGCACGGGACGCAGCACGGTGGTCTCCTCCGCGTCCCTCGGTGCCACCGGCGGCAGCACCGCGGTCTCCTCCGCCGCGCCCGGAGGCACGGAGGGCAGTACGGCCGTCTCGTCCGCCGCGCCGCCCGACGCGTTCGGCTTCACCACCGGCGTGGGCACGGTCCCGGCGTCCGACGCGCGGCCGGAAGCCGGCCGGGGCGCCGTCGGCCTGGGGGGCGCCGACGCGGCGGCCGCCGCCTGTTCGGCCAGCCGACGGGCCTCCTCGGCACGCTGCAGCGCCTCCTCGGCCTTGCGCTGCTTCTCCAGGCGCCGCGCGTCGGCCTCGGCCCGCAGTCGCGCCTCCTCCTCGGCCTGCTTGCGGCGCCGGTCCTCCTCGACCTTGCGGCGTGCCTCTTCCTCGGCCCGCACCTTCTCCTCGGCGAGGAGCCGCACCCGCTCCTCCTCGGCCCGCCGACGCGCTTCCTCGGCCCGCACCCGGGCTTCCTCGGCCTGCCGCTCCGCCTCGCGCCGCTGCGCCTCCTCCAGCTCGCGCCGCTTGCGCTCCTCCTCCTCGGCGCGCAGCCGTTCGAGCTGCTCCTGGCGCTCGCGCTCCAGGCGCTCCTCCTCGGCCTTGCGGGCGGCCTCCTCCTCCGCCTTGCGGCGGGCCTCTTCCTCGGCCTTGCGGCGGGCTTCCTCCCGGGCCTGGATCTCGGCCTCGGACAGCGGCAGCATCTGGTCGAGCCGGTGCCGTACGACGGTGGTGACGGCCTCGGGTTCCTGGCCCGCGTCCACCACCAGGTAGCGCCCCGGGTCGGCCGCGGCCAGCGTGAGGAAACCGGACCGCACGCGTGCGTGGAACTCGGCCGGCTCCGACTCCAGCCGGTCCGGCGCCTCGGTGAACCGCTCCCGCGCGATCTCCGGCGAGACGTCCAGCAGCACGGTCAGGTGGGGTACGAGCCCGTCCGTCGCCCAGCGGTTGATGCGGGCGATCTCGGTCGGGGACAGATCACGGCCGGCGCCCTGGTAGGCCACCGAAGAGTCGATGTAGCGGTCGGAGACGACCACCGCGCCGCGTTCCAGCGCGGGACGCACCACCGTGTCGACGTGTTCCGCGCGGTCCGCCGCGTACAGCAGGGCCTCGGCCCGGTGCGAGAGCCCGGCCGACGACACGTCCAGGAGGATCGACCGCAGCCGCTTGCCCACCGGGGTCGCCCCGGGCTCGCGCGTCACCACGACCTCGTGCCCCTTGGCCCTGATCCACTCGGCGAGCGCCTCGGCCTGGGTGGACTTCCCGGCCCCGTCGCCGCCCTCCAGGGCGATGAAGAAACCGGCGTCGGCGGGTGCGGGCTCGGGGTCGTCGCCACCGAGCAGCGCGTCCCTCAGGTCGTGCCGCAGGGGCACGCCGGAGCGGTCATCGACCTTGGCCAGTACCAGGGCGGCCACCGGCAGCAGCAGTGCGCCGATGAGCATCAGGGTGAAGGCGGCGCCGCCGTGCGCGAACACGAACTTGCCGTTCTCCAGGCGGTGCGGGCCGATCCCCGCCGCCACCAGGGGCGCCACCAGTGCCCCGAGGGCCACCGAGACGCGGACGACCGCGTGCAGATGTTCGGTGGTCCGCGCCTTGCGGTATTCCTCGGTCTCCAGGTCGAGCAGTGTGTGACCGGTGTTGGCGGCCACGCCCGCGCCGATGCCGGCCAGCGCGAGGATCAGCACCACGCTGGTGACGTCCGGGACGAGCCCGGCGGCCAGCAGCGCGATGCCGGTGAAGGCGAGCGCCAGCGCCAGCAGGCGGCGCCGGGACAGGGTGGGCAGCAGGGCGGGCGCCGTGCGGATGCCGACGACCACGCCGCCGGTCAGCGCGCCCACCAGCAGGCCGTACATCACCGGGCCGCCGCCCAGGTCCTTGGCGTGCAGCACGGACACGGCGACCGCGGCGGCCACCGCCCCGGCGACGGCCACGCAGGCCAGCATCAGCAGCGGGATGACGCCGGTACGGCCCTTGTCGGGGCCGGTGCCGGTCCTGGGCCGGCGCAGTCCCTCCAGCGGCGACCGCGCGCGGGGGGTGCGTGTGCCGGGCAGTTCCAGGAAGGTCAGCACGGACAGGGACGCGGCGAACAGTCCGGCGGCGACGTACGACGCGAGGGCCGCCTGGTGCTGGGCGAACCAGGCGATTCCGGAGCCGAGCAGGTTGTTGAGCAGTGCCGCGACGACGAGGACGACGGCCGCGAGCGGGATCGCCACGAAGGTCGTCCGCAGCGACAGGCGGCGCAGCGCGTCCATGTGGTCCGGCAGCGGTCGTACCGTCGCGCCCTCCGGAGGCGGGGCGGGCAGCAGGGCGGGGGCCGCGCTCTCTCGGCACACCGTCCAGAAGCGCTCGGCGACCCCGGTCACGAAGGCGGTGACCAGGAGGATCGCCAGCGCGTCCGCGGGCGTCCAGTCGATCCACAGGGGCGCCACGATGAGCACCGCGGCCCGCACCCCGTCCGCGCCGACCATGGTCCAGCGCCGGTCGAGCGGGCCGTCGTGCGAGGTGAGCGAGGTCAGCGGGCCGAGGAGGACGGCCCCGAAGAGCACCGTCGCGAAGATGCGCACCGCGAAAACGGTCGCCACTGCGAACGCCACGCCCCGGTAGCCGCCGCCGAACGAGCCCTCGGCGATCGCCGTCTGGAGGGCGAGAACCACCAGCACCAGAAGCGCGAGGGTGTCACCGACTCCGCCCACGAGTTGTGCGCTCCACAGCCGTTTCAGCTGCGGCCGGCGCAGCAGGGCGCGGACGGCGCGCTCGCGGGAGTCCGCGAGCAGGGCGTCGTCGGGGGCCGGGTGAGGGGCCGTTGGCTGCTCCGCTGGGGTCATGCTTTCAGCCTATCGGGACGCACCGACAGACCGAGTCGCCCGTCCGAACGTGCGCACGCCCCGACACCAAAGTGATGCCGGGGCGTTCTTTTTGCGAACCCCTGGTGGAGGAACGCGGTGGCCGTCACACGTCGGCGGCCGTCTTCGAAGCCGTCACTCGTCGGTGGCCGTCTTCGAAGCCGTCGCCTTCTTCGCGGTGGTCTTCTTGGCGGTCGTCTTCTTCGCGGCCGTCGTCGTCTTCTTGGCCGCGGTCTTCTTCGCGGTCGTCGCCTTCTTGGCCGGAGCCTTCTTGGCGGGTGCCTTCTTCGCCGTCTTCTTGGCGGGGCTCTTCGCCCGCTTCTCGGCGAGCAGTTCGAAGCCGCGCTCCGGGGTGATCTCCTCGACGCTGTCGCCGGAGCGCAGGGTCGCGTTGGTCTCCCCGTCGGTGACGTACGGCCCGAAGCGGCCGTCCTTGACGACGACAGGCGCCCCGCTGACCGGGTCGGCGCCCAGTTCCTTCAGCGGCGGCTTGGCGGCGGCCCGGCCACGCTGCTTGGGCTGGGAGTAGATCTCCAGCGCCTCTTCGAGGGTGATCGTGAAGAGCTGGTCCTCGGCGGTGAGGGACCGCGAGTCCGTGCCCTTCTTCAGGTACGGGCCGTAGCGGCCGTTCTGCGCGGTGATCTCCACACCCTCGGCGTCCTTGCCGACGACGCGGGGCAGCGACATCAGCTTGAGGGCGTCCGCGAGCGTCACCGTGTCGAGCGACATCGACTTGAACAGCGAGGCCGTACGCGGCTTGACGGCGTTCTTGCCGGTCTTCGGGGTGCCCTCGGGGAGCACCTCGGTGACGTACGGGCCGTAGCGGCCGTCGCGGGCGATGATCTGACGGCCCGTCTCCGGGTCGGCGCCGAGTTCGAAGTCGCCGCTCGGCTTGGCGAGCAGCTCCTCCGCGAGGTCGACGGAGAGCTCGTCCGGGGCCAGGTCCTCGGGCACATCCGCCCGCTGGTGGTTCTCGGAGTCCTTCTCGCCGCGCTCGACGTAGGGGCCGTAGCGTCCGACCCGCAGCACGATGTCGTTGCCGACGGGGAACGACGAGACCTCGCGGGCGTCGATCGCGCCCAGGTCGGTCACGAGCTCCTTGAGGCCGCCGAGGTGGTCCCCGTCGCCGTTTCCGGCGTCCGCGGCACCGCCCCCGCCACTGCCCTCGCCGAAGTAGAAGCGCCTGAGCCACGGCACGGCCTGTGCCTCGCCGCGGGCGATGCGGTCGAGGTCGTCCTCCATGCGGGCGGTGAAGTCGTAGTCGACGAGCCGGCCGAAGTGCTTCTCCAGGAGGTTGACCACGGCGAAGGACAGGAAGGACGGCACCAGGGCCGTGCCCTTCTTGAAGACATAGCCGCGGTCGAGGATCGTGCCGATGATCGACGCGTACGTCGACGGGCGGCCGATCTCGCGCTCTTCGAGCTCCTTGACGAGGCTGGCCTCGGTGTAGCGGGCCGGGGGCTTGGTGGCGTGCCCGTCGACCGTGATCTCCTCGGCGGAGAGCGCGTCGCCCTCGGTGACCTGGGGCAGCCGGCGCTCGCGGTCGTCCAGCTCCGCGTTCGGGTCGTCGGCGCCTTCGACGTACGCCTTCAGGAAGCCGTGGAAGGTGATCGTCTTGCCGGACGCGCTGAACTCGACGTCCCGGCCGTCGGCGGCGGCGCCGGCGATCTTCACCGTGACGGAGTTGCCGACCGCGTCCTTCATCTGGGAGGCGACGGTCCGCTTCCAGATCAGCTCGTAGAGCCTGAACTGGTCGCCGGTCAGACCGGTCTCCGCCGGGGTGCGGAAACGATCACCCGAGGGGCGGATCGCCTCGTGCGCCTCCTGGGCGTTCTTGACCTTCCCGGCGTACGTCCGCGGCTGCGCCGGCAGGTAGTCGGCGCCGTACAACTGCGTGACCTGGGCGCGGGCCGCCGAGACGGCGGTCTCGCTCAGCGTCGTGGAGTCCGTACGCATGTAGGTGATGAAGCCGTTCTCGTACAGCTTCTGGGCCACCTGCATGGTCGCCTTCGCGCCGAAGCCGAGCTTGCGCGAGGCCTCCTGCTGGAGCGTCGTCGTACGGAACGGGGCGTACGGCGAGCGTCGGTACGGCTTCGACTCGACGGAGCGCACCGCGAAGCGGGTGTTCTCCAGGGCGGCGGCCAGCGCGCGGGCGTCGGCCTCGTCGAGGTGCAGGGTGTTCGCGCTCTTGATCTGCCCCAGGGAGTCGAAGTCGCGCCCCTGCGCGACCCGCCTGCCGTCGACGGTCTGAAGGCGGGCGACCAGCGACGACGGGTCGCTGGCGTCGCCTGCCCGACCGGTCCCGAAGGTGCCCGTCAGGTCCCAGTACTCGGCGGAACGGAACGCGATGCGCTCGCGTTCCCGCTCGACCACGAGCCGGGTGGCGACCGACTGGACACGGCCCGCCGACAGTCGCGGCATGACCTTCTTCCACAGGACCGGCGAGACCTCGTAGCCGTAGAGGCGGTCGAGGATGCGGCGGGTCTCCTGGGCGTCGACCAGCTTCTGGTTCAGCTCGCGCGGGTTGGCGACGGCGGCCTGGATCGCGGCCTTGGTGATCTCGTGGAAGACCATCCGCTTGACCGGGACCTTGGGCTTGAGGACCTCCTGGAGGTGCCAGGCGATGGCCTCGCCCTCGCGGTCCTCATCGGTGGCGAGGAAGAGCTCGTCGGAGTCCTTCAGCAGGTCCTTGAGCTTCTTGACCTGGGCCCTCTTGTCGGCGTTGACGACATAGATGGGCTGGAAGTCGTGGTCGACGTCCACGCCGAGGCGACGGACCTCGCCGGTGTACTTCTCGGGCACCTCCGCGGCGCCGTTGGGGAGGTCGCGGATGTGCCCGACGCTCGCTTCGACGACGTAGCCGGGGCCGAGATAGCCCTTGATCGTCTTCGCCTTGGCAGGCGACTCGACGATGACGAGTCGGCGGCCGACGTGTGCGGTGTCGCTGGTCGGGGACAACTTCGCTCTTCTCTCCGGATCGACGCTGGGGGCTCCCCCCAGGGCCTTGGTCCCGGGGTCGGGTCATGCTGACGCTGCGGAGTGTGACGGTACATCCCGCCCCCGTGTCAAACGGGAAAAGCCCGCAACGGCCACTCGAACGGTAACCCGACTACCGCCATTCCTGCCGCCCGGAGTGCCCACCGGCCTTTTCGGACCCATCCGGAGGGCGATCGCCCCACTTACCGGATCCGCTGCTCCCGCGCGGTTCTCACGCCCGGGTCAGGCACCACACACCGAGGGCCAGCGCGATCAGCGCGGTGAGGGTCGCGACGGTCGCCGATGCGACAGGGCTCACACCGAGGGCGACCGGTTCGCGATGCCGCACCCTGACCGCGGTCCACACCAGCAGCCCGCCTCCGAACAGGGCGAACACCACTCCCGAGAAGATCGCCGGTCCACTCTCCATGGTTCCCCTTGCCCCTTTTCTCCCGCCCCCACGTGCTCAACCCGTGGAGGCTGGCACGCGGGGGCGGCGGACAGGAGAACCCCGGGTGAACGCGGGACCGACGCGGTGGTGGACTGCCCCGCTCCGCGCCCGGCCGGCCGCTCTCAGACGGCGCCGGGCGCGGGTATCTTTCCGGTCGTCTTCCCGTTGTCGACCCGTCCCACCGTGCACACGACCTTGTCGAAGCCCTCGTCCCAGTCGTCCTGGTCGGCCACCCAGCCGAAGACGGCTCGCTCCTCGCCCGGCGCCCAGGCCGACTCGAACTCGCTGCCGCAGAGCCTGGTCGCGTTGTCGGTGCCCTTCTCGTAGGTCATCGCGGCGGGTGCCTGGACGGTGCCTATCACCTGGTCGGTGTGGGGTTTGGCGCAGTCGGTGAGCGGGGCGCCGTAGCTGTTCTCGCGTTCCTCGTACACCCAGCAGTCGCCGACGCTCATCTGACCGACCCACAGGTCCGTGCCCGCGTCCCGGAAGCGGCCGACCTCACCGCCGATCGCGGCATGGCGGCCCAGTACGAGGCATGCCGTACCTCCGCCCGCCCCGGTGAAGCCCTCCGCCGTCGGTACGACGGCGTAGCCGGCCGCGTCCGGCAGCGCGTCCACGAGCGCGCGGGTCCGGTTCTCGCAGCGCTCGGCGCCCCGCGCGCGGGCGTCGGCGTGGCCGGTGGCGGTGTCGATCGCCACGACCTGGCCGTCCGGCCAGTCCTCGACGCAGTCCACCACTGCGAGGTTCGGCTCCGACGTGAACGGCGTCCCGGTCCACACCGCCCGCACGCAGTCCCCGGGCTCCAGCGGCTCCCCGAGCCCGACCGCATCGCCGTACAGCAGCACCGGCCCGGTCGGCGCCCGCGAGACGCTCGCGCTCGGCGAGGACGACCCCTTCGAGGCGACCCCCTTCTTCCCGCCGCCGTCGTCGCCGCTCAAGGAGACGACCCCCCACGCACCACCGGCGATGACGAGCACGGCCGCCACGACGAGGGCGACGAGGGCGATCCGCCGCCTCCTCGGGGACGGCGGGGGCGACGCCTGCCCACCGGGAGCGAACGGCCCGCCCGGGCCGCCATAGCCGCCGTATCCGGGCCGCGAGGGGCTGCCACCCGGGTACGCCGCCTGCGTCCCGCCTCCTCCGTACGGGGGCAGCGGGCCGCCGCCGTACGGCGTCTGGGCACTTCCGGCTCCGTAGGGCGGCGGCGCGGCCCCACCTGCGTACGCCGACCGCCCGCTCCCGTACGGAGCCTGGGCGCCGCCGCCCGCGTACGGCGAACCGGGCGCCTGCGCGTAGGGGTTGCCCTCATCCGGTGGCCGGGACGCGGGCTGCCGCCACGGGTCGTACGGCGATGCGGCGGGTGTTCCGCCGGGCGTCGCGGGGCCGACGCCTGCCGATCCACTCGCCCCCGGGGTGCCCGGGCCCTCCGCGTCGGGGCCGCCCGGTTGGGTGTGCGGAGTGTTCGGGGTCGGGGGCGTGCCCGGGGCCGCCGGAGCGCCCGGCGGCTGCGGAACTCCTTGCCCGGGGTCGCCGCCCCACCCCCCGGACAGGTCGGAGACATAGCCGGGCGGTGTGCTCCCTGCGTACCCGGGCGGTGTGCCAGGGGCCTCGGGCGACCGCCCCGCCGGCTCTGCGACGAACCCGTCGGGCGGCGGCCCGAAGCGTCCCGGTGGGGAGGCGAACCCCGCCGCGCCGGCCGCCGCCCCGGTTCCGGCCCCGGCGGCGGGAGCCGCACTCCACCCGGGCGGCAACCCGGGTACCGGGCCGCCCCGCACCACCCGCTCCAGCCCCCGCGCGACCGCCTCCGGCGAGAACCTGCGCACCGGGTCCTTGACCAGCAACCCCAGCAGTACCGGCGTCAGTTCGCCGGCCCGCACCGGCGGGGTCGGGTCCTCGCCGAGCAGGGCCGTGAGGGTCGCGTGGTCGCCGTGGCGGTCGAAGGGGCCGTGGCCCTCGACGGTGGCGTACAGCGTGGCGCCCAGGGAGAACAGGTCGGCGGCCGGGGTGGGCGGCTCGCCGCGGGCCCGTTCGGGGGCGAGGTAGCCGGGGGTCCCGAGGACGCCGGCCGTGGCGGTGAGCCGGGGTTCCCGGGACTCGGGCCGGAGGGCGACGCCGTAGTCGGTGAGCAGCACGCGCGCGTACGGATCGCCCGAGGAGTCCGGGGCCAGAAGGATGTTGGCCGGTTTCACATCCCGGTGGAGGATGCCGATGCGGTGCCCGGCGGTGAGCGCGTCGAGGACGGCGAGTCCGATGCGGGCCACCTGCGCGGGCTCCGGCGGTCCCGAACGCCGGACGGCCGCCTGGAGGTCGACCGCGTCCGGCACGTACTCCATGACGATCCACGGCAGCCCCTCGTGCACCACCACGTCGTGCACCGTGGCCACGTGCGGGTGGCCGCGCAGCCGGGCCGCGTGCCGCGCCTCGCTGCGGGCCCGCGCGATGCGCTGGACGGGCTCCGCCGCGTCCAGCGGCCCGTCCGGAAGCGCGATCTCCTTCATCGCGACCTCGCAGGCCAACTCGTCGTCGTGCGCCAGCCACACGCGGCCCGTGCCCCCCGCGCCGAGCGCGCGCAGCAGCCGGTACCGGCCGTTGATGATCCTGCCTTCGCCCTGATCCGGCGCATCCCCCGCCATCACGCCTCCCCCGGGACAGCGCGCCTCCCCCGAGAACGCGCGGTTCGTCCCTAGAAGGTAGCTTCGCACCCACCACTGACAGGAGCCCCTTTCCGGGGCAATCCCTTCAGACCAGACACATGCGGCTCGGGAAGGCGCACCCGCCTCACCCGTGAGGTGCGGCACCGACGCGGGAAGGCTTCCGCGAGGTCACCCGACCGGGTCGAGGAACCCCTGTTCCACCAGCAGCCGGATCTGCGCGGGCGTACGGTCGCGCAGCAACACCGGGTCCTCGCCGACCAGTTGGGCGATGGCGTCCAGGATGCGGCCCGCGCTGAGCGAGCCGTCGCAGACGCCGGCGAAGCCCGCCCCGACCGTGTCCACCTTGGTGGCCCGGCGCATCCCCCGGTTCTGGCGCAGCACCACGTGCTCCGGGTCCTCGGCGCCGGGCAGTCCGACCTGCTCCTGGACGACCTCGGCGGCGAGTGTGAAGTGCTCTTCGAGCAGGGCCGCGTCGTCGTGCGTCCGCAGGTGGTCGACGCGCTCGAAGTGCGCCCGGATCGTGTCGCCGAGGGGCTGTTCGACCGGGTGCGGCCACTCCTCCGCCATCACGGACGGCGCCGCGGCGTCCGTCCTGCGCAGTGTGATCCAGCCGAAGCCGACGGCCCTGACCTTGCGCGCCTCGAACTCGTCCAGCCACGCGTCGTACCGCGCCCGGTACTCGGCCACGTCACCCCGGTGGTCACCGGCGTCCCTGAGCCAGAGTTCGGCGTACTGCGTGACGTCCTGCACCTCGCGCTGCACGATCCACGCGTCGCAGCCGCGCGGCACCCACGACCTGAGCCTGTCCTGCCAGTCCTCCCCCTCCACGTGCTGCCAGTTGGCGAGGAACTGCGCGATGCCGCCCTCGCGCAGCCGTGCCCCCGCCTGCTGAACGAGCGTGCGGCACAGATCGTCCCCGCCCATCCCGCCGTCGCGGTACGTCAGCCGGGCGCCGGGAGAGATCACGAAGGGCGGGTTCGACACGATCAGGTCGAACGTCTCGTCGTCGCGGACCGGCTCGAACAGCGAGCCCTCCCGCAGATCGGCGGCGGGCGCCCCGGACAGGGCCAGCGTGAGCGCGGTGATGTGCAGCGCGCGCGGGTTGAGGTCGGTCGCGGTCACGCGCGTGGCGTGCTGTGCGGCGTGCAGGGCCTGGATGCCGGAGCCGGTACCGAGGTCGAGGGCGGCGGAGACGGGCGTACGGACGGTGATGCCCGCGAGGGTGGTGGACGCGCCGCCGACCCCGAGGACGACGCCCTCCTCCCGGCTGCCGATGCCACCGGCACCGCCGACCGCGCACCCGAGGTCGGACACGATGAACCAGTCCTCGCCACCGGGGCCGCCGTAGGGCCGGACGTCCACGGCCGCGGCGATCTCCTCCCCGTCGGCGCGCACCAGCCACCCGCTCTCCAGGCACTCGTCCACGGGCAGAACGCCCTCCACGCGCGCGTGCGGCACGGACTGCTGCAACAGGAAGAGCCGTACGAGGATCGCCAACGGCGTGTCTTCGCGGGTCGCCCGGAGCGCGGGCACGGTCTCGCTCCGGGCGAGCGCCGCGTACGCGGGCGCGCCGAGCAGCTCCAGCAGCCCGTCGGCCGTGAAGGAGGCACTGAGCAGGGCGTCCCGGAGCAGGACGGTGACGTCGGGGCGGTCGGAAGCGGGCAGCGTGGGCAGGCTGGAGTTACTCACGCCCCCCATTGTGACCCGCGCGTCACCGCACCGGGTGACTCAGCTGTCGGTCGCCGAGGCCGAGGCGGACACCTGCTTGCAGCCCTCCTGGTCGGCGAGCGCCTGCTTGGTGTCGCCCTCTTCCAGGTTCTTCAGCGCGTCGAGCGCGCTGTTGCGCTGGGTCTCCATCTTCCGCATCTCGGCCGAGACCGTCTTCAGCCCGGACGCGAACTTCGCCTGGTCCTTCGTGTCGAGCTTGTCGACCTGCTTCTTGAGGTCGGCGTACGACGTGGAGAGGGTGGTGAGCTTGGTGACGGCGTCCCGCTGCTTCTTCGCGCCGTCGTCGACGCCGGGGGGCGCCCCGGCGCTGTCGATGACGGTCGCGCGCGCCTGGTAGCCGTCGGCGAGGTCCTGGAAGGCCTGGGAGTCGGTCTTCTGGAGGTCCTCCGGCGTGCTGGTGGTGTCCTTGGCCGCCTTCGTGATCGCGTCGTAGGCGGCGGAGATCTTCGTGTTCTGGGCCGGCACGCTCGCGCAGACCTTCTTGGCCCAGGCGTCCAGCTCCTTGTTTCCCTCGTCGCCGCTGCATCCCGTCAGCGCCAGTACCAGTACCGCACCGCCGGACAGTGCGGCCGTGAGCGTCTTGTTCACCGGATTGGTCCCTTCCATGGCTCTCGGCCCCGGAACATACACGGCATCCGGGCGACAGCTGTGCGACGGATGACCATTAGTTCCATGTTTGCGAGCTTTTACACCAAGCGAGACAAGGCTCACGATGACAGCGTGAACACAGCGGGGCGGGCGGTCGGCACGCCCTCGCGCGCCTCCCGCCCGCCCCGTGAGCTGGGCCCCGGCGGACCTTCCTACGAAACCGCCGCCGGGTCGGCCGACTTGGAACCCTCATCGGCGTTGTCTTCGTCACCCATGACGATCCCGCGCCGCTTGGACACATAGACCGCGCCGGCGATCACCACGAACGCGAGGACCGCGACCGTGATCCGTACGCCGATGCTCTCGTCGTCGCCGTAACTGAACTTGATCACCGCGGGCGCGATGAGCAGCGCCACCAGGTTCATCACCTTCAACAGGGGGTTGATCGCGGGACCGGCGGTGTCCTTGAAGGGGTCACCGATCGTGTCGCCGATCACCGTCGCGGCGTGGGCCTCGCTGCCCTTGCCGCCGTGGTGACCGTCCTCGACGAGTTTCTTGGCGTTGTCCCACGCACCGCCCGAGTTGGCGAGGAACACCGCCATCAGGGTGCCCGCGCCGATCGCGCCCGCCAGGAACGAACCGAGGGCGCCGACACCGAGCGTGAAGCCGATGAAGATCGGCGCCAGCACGGCGAGCAGCCCGGGCGTGGCGAGCTCGCGCAGGGCATCCCTGGTGCAGATGTCGACGACCTTGCCGTACTCCGGTTTCTCGGTGTAGTTCATGATCCCTGGATGCTCGCGGAACTGCCGCCGCACCTCGTAGACCACGGAACCCGCCGACCGTGACACGGCGTTGATCGCGAGCCCCGAGAAGAGGAACACGACCGCCGCGCCCGCGATGAGCCCGACCAGGTTGTTGGGCTGCGAGATGTCCATCATCAGGGTCATCGGCGCCCCCTCGCCGGACACCTTCTCGCCGACGTCCCGCGCTCCGGTGATGATCGCGTCCCGGTACGAGCCGAAGAGCGCCGCCGCCGCGAGGACGGCGGTGGCGATGGCAATGCCCTTGGTGATGGCCTTGGTGGTGTTGCCGACGGCGTCCAGGTCGGTGAGCACCTGCGCGCCGGCGCCCTGGACGTCACCGGACATCTCGGCGATGCCCTGCGCGTTGTCGGAGACCGGTCCGAAGGTGTCCATCGCGACGATCACGCCGACCGTGGTGAGCAGGCCGGTGCCGGCCAGGGCCACCGCGAACAGCGCCAGCATGATCGACGTACCGCCGAGCAGGAAGGCCCCGTACACGCCGAGGCCGATCAACAGGGCGGTGTAGACGGCCGATTCGAGGCCCAGGGAGATACCGGCCAGGACGACGGTGGCAGGGCCCGTGAGCGAGGTCTTGCCGATGTCCTTGACCGGCCGGCGGGTGGTCTCGGTGAAGTAGCCGGTGAGTTGCTGGATCACCGCGGCGAGCACGATGCCGATCGCGACCGCGATGAGCGCGAGGATCCGCGGGTCGCCGCCCTTGCCCTGGATCGCGGCGTCGGTGACGCCGTCGAGGTCGGCGTACTTTCCGGGAAGGTAGACGAAGACGGCCACCGCCACCAGCACGAGCGAGATCACCGCGGAGACGAAGAACCCGCGGTTGATCGCGGACATGCCGCTGCGGTCGGAGCGGCGCGGGGCCACGGCGAAGATGCCGATCATCGCCGTGATCACGCCGATGGCGGGGACGAGCAGCGGGAAGGCAAGTCCGGCGTCGCCGAAGGCCGCCTTGCCGAGGATCAGCGCGGCGACCAGGGTCACGGCGTAGGACTCGAAGAGGTCGGCCGCCATGCCCGCGCAGTCGCCGACGTTGTCGCCCACGTTGTCGGCGATGGTCGCGGCATTGCGCGGATCGTCCTCCGGGATGCCCTTCTCGACCTTGCCGACCAGGTCGGCGCCGACGTCGGCGGCCTTGGTGAAGATGCCGCCGCCGACCCTCATGAACATCGCGATGAGCGCCGCGCCGAGACCGAAGCCCTCCAGGACCTTCGGCGCGTCGGCCGCGTACACCAGCACCACGCAGGAGGCGCCCAGCAGACCGAGCCCCACCGTGAACATGCCGACGACGCCGCCCGTACGGAAAGCGATCTTCATCGCCTTGTGCGAGACGGCGGTGAGATCCTTTTCCGGTTCACCCTCCGCCGGAGTCGCTTCGCGGGCCGCCGCGGCGACACGCACATTGCTGCGCACGGCGAGCCACATGCCGATATAGCCGGTGGCCGCCGAGAAGGCCGCGCCGATCAAGAAGAACAACGACCGTCCGGCACGCTGATTCCAGTCGTCCGCGGGCAGCAGCATGAGCAGGAAGAACACGACCACGGCGAATACGCCGAGCGTGCGCAACTGCCGGGCCAGATAGGCGTTCGCGCCCTCCTGGATCGCCTTCGCGATCTCCTTCATGCTGTCGGTGCCCTCGCCCGCCGCGAGCACCTGGCGCACCAGGACGCCCGCCACCACTAGGGCGGCCAGGGCCACGAGGCCGATGAGGGACACCAGGACACGGTTGCCGTCGGTCAGTACCGCCGCCGCGAGGGCCGTGGAGTGGTCAAACTGGTCTGGGGAAGAAAGCCCCGCCATTCGTCCTCCTTGACGCTTGGACTGAGCTCAAGATGTGGACGGATTCTAGAGATCTGTTTCTGATCAAAACAGTACGCGGCAAACGGAATCTGCCACACCCCGCCGACGTCCCGTAACGCCTCGAAAGCATTTTCAGTCGATCCAATGATCGGAAATTGATCGTGAATTTCTTCACGAATTCAAAATGCTCTTGAAAACATGGTCGCGAAAACACCGAGGGGCCCTGCTCAGCAGGGCCCCTCGGTGATCAAGTGTTACGGATACGTCAGTGACGCCGACGGCGTCAGGGCAGCACCGCGACCGACGGTGTGGTCGGCCAGGTCATACGGATCGATCCGCCGCGCTCTCCGGCGGTGACCTCCACGTCGTCGACGAGGCCGCTGATGACCGCGAGGCCCATCTCGTCCTCCTCGATCTCGGCGTCCGGGTCCTCGCCGGCGGCACCGGGAGCCCGGTCGCCGGGAGCGTGGCGTGGCGCCTCGTCGCCGACCTCGATGGAGAACTGCTTCTCCTCCTCGATCAGCACCACCTTCACGGGCGCCGTGATGCCGCCGTTCTGGTGCAGTCCGACGGCACGGGTACATGCCTCGCCGACAGCGAGTCTGACCTCGTCGAGAACGGCCTCGTCCACTCCGGCCCTGCGCGCCACCGCTGCCGCCACCAGTCGGGCGGTCCGGACGTGCTCGGGCAGCGCGCTGAAGCGGAGTTCAACGGTGGCCATGCATCCCCCTCGGAACTACGGGCGTGCTGTCGGGGGACCGGTCTGTCGAACGCCCGGACCCCCTCGTTAACTTCTGCCGTCCCGGGCGCGGGCTTCGGCCCGCACCCGGATCGGTGATCAGTCGGTGGCCGCCACCGCTTCCTCGACCGAGGTGTGGATCGGGAACACCTTGGTGAGACCGGTGATACGGAAAATCTTCAGAATGCGCTCCTGGTTGCAGACCAGGCGCAGCGAGCCCTCATGGGCACGCACCCGCTTCAGTCCGCCGACCAGTACGCCGAGCCCGGTGGAGTCGAGGAAATCCACGCCCTCCATGTCGACGACAAGGTGGAAACTGCCGTCATTCACCAGCTCGACCAGCTGCTCGCGCAACTTGGGCGCGGTATATACGTCGATTTCGCCACCGACCCTGACGATCGTGCGATCGCCGATGGTTTCGGTCGACAGAGACAGGTCCACGGATCCTCCAGCACCTTGCTATCGAGCGGTCGCCCCTTGGGACACCTCGGCTTGAAGCCCCCAGGACGGTTCGCCAGCCGCGATGGCATTCAATCACTTACGGCAGGCGTGCACGACGCCTTGGTCCCATTGTCCGTCACGCCAGTGACACACTCGGTGCCGATGGCCAAGAATCACCGATCCGATCGACCCTCGGCGCAGCCCGTCTCCCGGCTCTCGCCGGGTACGGTCCTGGACCGGCTCGCCTCGGGACCGAGCCGGGCTTCGCGCATCACTCATACGGAGCACTTGCCCCCGCGTGCGGGCCGCCATGCCGTCTGGCCCGACCGGATCCGTTCGGAAGTCATCGCCGCGGTGCAGGCCCGCGGTATCGAACACCCCTGGGCCCACCAGGCACTCGCAGCCGAGCACGCCCTGGACGGCGAATCCGTGGTCGTCGCCACCGGGACGGCCTCGGGGAAGTCCCTGGCGTACCTCGTCCCGGTCCTGTCGACCCTCCTGGACGGCTCCGAGGCCCCGAACGGCCGGGGTGCCACCGCGCTCTACCTGGCCCCCACCAAGGCCCTCGCCGCGGACCAGTGCCGCTCCGTGAAGGAACTTTCACAACCGCTGGGCCATTCCGTGCGTCCCGCCGTGTACGACGGCGACACGCCGGTCGAAGAGCGGGAATGGGTCCGCCAGTACGCCAACTACGTGCTCACCAACCCGGACATGCTGCACCGGGGCATACTCCCTTCCCACCCCCGCTGGTCCTCCTTCCTGAAGGCGCTGAAGTACGTCGTCATCGACGAGTGCCACACCTATCGCGGTGTCTTCGGCTCCCATGTCGCGCAGGTGCTGCGCCGGCTGCGCCGCCTCTGCGCGCGCTACGGCGCCTCCCCCGTGTTCCTGCTGGCCTCCGCGACCGCCGCCCAGCCCTCGGTGGCCGCCGGCCGCCTCACCGGCCTGCGGGTGGTCGAGGTCGCCGACGACGCCTCCCCACGCGGCGAACTGGTGTTCGCCCTCTGGGAGCCCCCGCTCACCGAGATGCAGGGCGAGAAGGGCGCGCCGGTCCGCCGTACGGCCACCGCCGAGACGGCCGACCTGCTGACCGACCTCGCGGTCCAGGGCGTCCGCACGGTCGCCTTCGTACGCTCCCGGCGCGGCGCCGAGCTGATCTCGGTGATCGCCCAGGAGCGCCTGTCCGAGGTCGACCGCTCCCTCGCCCGGCGGGTCGCGGCGTACCGCGGCGGCTACCTCCCCGAGGAGCGCCGCGCCCTCGAACAGGCCCTCCACTCCGGGGAACTCCTCGGCCTCGCCGCGACGACCGCGCTCGAACTCGGCATCGACGTCTCCGGCCTCGACGCCGTCCTCATCGCCGGCTACCCCGGCACCCGCGCGTCCCTGTGGCAGCAGGCGGGCCGCGCGGGGCGGGCCGGGCAGGGCGCCCTCGCGATCCTGGTCGCCCGCGACGACCCACTGGACACCTTCCTCGTCCACCACCCCGAGGCCCTCTTCGACCAGCCCGTCGAGTCCACGGTCCTCGACCCCGACAACCCCTACGTGCTCGCCCCGCACCTGTGCGCGGCGGCAGCGGAACTCCCGTTGACGGACGACGACCTGGAGTTGTTCGGTCCGGCCTGCGAGGAGCTGCTCCCCCAGCTGGAGGCCGCGAAGCTGCTGCGCCGCCGTACGAAGGCCTGGCACTGGACGCGCCGGGAGCGGGCCGCCGACCTGACCGACATCCGCGGGGAGGGCGGGCGCCCGGTCCAGGTCGTCGAGGCCGACACGGGCCGCCTCCTGGGCACGGTCGACGAGAGCGCCTCGCACGCGGCCGTCCACGAGGGCGCGGTCCATCTGCACCAGGGCCGCACATACCTGGTGCGCTCACTGGACCTGGAGGACTCGGTCGCCCTGGTCGAACAGGCGAGCCCCTCGTACTCGACGGTCGCCCGCGACACCACGGCCATCTCCGTCCTGGAGACGGACGTCGAGATCCCCTGGGGCGCCGGGCGCCTGTGCTACGGCTCCGTCGAGGTCACCAACCAAGTGGTCTCCTTCCTGCGTCGACGGCTCATCACCGGTGAAGTGCTCGGCGAGACGAAACTCGACCTCCCTCCTCGTACGCTGCGGACGCGTGCCGTGTGGTGGACGGTCACCGAGGACCAACTGGACGCCGCCCGCATCAACCCGGAGATCCTCGGCGGCGCCCTGCACGCCGCCGAGCACGCGTCCATCGGCATGCTGCCCCTCTTCGCCACCTGCGACCGCTGGGACATCGGCGGCGTGTCCGTCCCCCTGCACCCCGACACCCTCCTCCCGACCGTCTTCGTGTACGACGGCCATCCCGGTGGCGCGGGCTTCGCGGAGCGTGCCTTCCACACCGCCCGCGAGTGGCTCACCGCCACCCGCCAGGCCATCGCCTCCTGCGAGTGCGACGCCGGCTGCCCGTCCTGCATCCAGTCCCCCAAGTGCGGCAACGGCAACGACCCGCTGCACAAGAGGGGTGCCGTGCGGTTGCTCACGGTGTTGTTGCAGGGAGCGGAGAAGGCAGCGGAGGCGGAGGCGGGTCCACAGGCCGGGCAGGCCGAAGGGGAGCAGGCGGTTACGGAGGCGCAGTCCGCTGTGGAGGACCAGCCGGCTGCGGGGGTGGGGATTGTCTCTCAGGGGGCCCGGGCGGAGGCGTCAGCGGAGCCGATGGCCCCGCAGGTCCCGCCCGCGCCCTGACCTCCGTCGCGAACGGGCCCCTTCCCGACGCCGCCGTCACATCCGAGGTCTCGCCCACGATCGCGCACCGTACCAACCGCGTGCCCTGGGCGCGTGCCACCCGGTCCGCCCGGGCGCAGGCCGCCGGGCCGCCGTCCGCCCAGTGGTCGGCTGCCGCGAGCGCCGCGAGATCCGCGCCGCCGCCCGCTCGATGCCGGACCACCACGGCCTGCCCCAGGGCGAGGACGACGCCGAACACCACGCACAGCACGGCGATCGCACCCACGCTCCACACGGTGGCGGAGCCACGGTCCCTGTCCCGCACGGCCTCGCGCACCCGGGCCGAGAAGCCGCCGTTCATCCACCTCCCCCCAGCGTCTCGCCCACGCTCTCCTCCGCCAACGCCACGGCCTCCTCCCGTACTTCGAACGGCAGACCCTGCAGCGCCGGCGGCCTCGCCACGACCACGACGTGGACCTGGTCCCCCTCCCTGCTGACGGTGATCTTCGCGTCACGCGGTGCCGTCCGCCGGGTGATCTCGACGACCGCGTCGGCCGGGTCCTGGCGGGCCGCCGCGCGGGCACCGGTCCGGGCCGCGTCCACGCACTGGATCTGCGCGGCCACCACGAGCAGCCCCCACACCAGCGCCATCGTGAAGATCACCAGCACCGGCAGCACCATGGCCGCCTCCGCCGTGACGAACCCCCGGTCCGACTCCCGCTCACATCTGCGCATCGAGGGCCCGTTTCACGATGCTCTGCAGCTCCGCACTGACCTGACCGCTCGTCACCACCTTGTAGAGCACCACCGCGAACGCCACCGCCGCGACGATCCCCATCGCGTACTCGGAGGTGACCATCCCCGCGTCCCGCGCCGACCGCGCCCTGCACACCAGGGCGCACAACCGCGCCCGTACCGCCTTGTACATCTCGACCCCCGTGAGGTTCCGTTCCGTCGACCGACTGATCCATCGGCCGGCTGACTACGTGCCGTGCGTAGGCCACTCGCGGCCCACGTCCCTACGTGCGACCTGCTACCTGCCGTCGCTCGCGCCTCCCCTCATCCCCTCATCCATTCACCCACCACCCCCGCCCCCACCCAGCGCTCCGCCCGCCAGCCCGATCACCACGGGCAGTACGCCGACCGCGATGAAGGCGGGCAGGAAGCACAGCCCCACCGGCGCGGCGACCAGGACGGCCGCTCTGCGGGCCCGTGCCGTCGCCTCGCGCGTCCAGTCGGCGCGGGCGTCCGCGGCGAGCCGGGCGACCGGACCGGCCGCGGGGAGCCCGGAGACGCCGGCCCGTTCCAGCAGTCTCGCCAGGGGTCCGGCGCCCGGGGTCGAGGCGAGCCGTCTCCATGCCTCGCCCGGTTCGCCACCGAGCCGTACCTCCGCCGCGCCCCGGACCAGCCCCTCGCCGACCGGACCGCCAAGGGCTTCGCCCACCGCCTGTGCCGCGATCACCGGACCGGCACCCGCCGCGATACAGGCCGCCAAGAGGTCGGCGGCGAGGGGAAGTTGCCGCGCGGCCTCACCGGCGTCGTACTCCGCCTGGGCCCCGGCGGACGCCTGCCGAAGCCGCCACCGCCACAGCCCGGCCGCGGCGACCAGCCCCACCACCGCCCCGGCGACCCCACCCACCAGAAGCCACCCGGCACACGCCACGCCCCCCATCGGCAGCCACCGCCGGGCGACGTCCCGCACGTCGACGCGCGGCCCCGTGGACGTCTCCGTCGCCGCCACCAGTCCGGCCAGCCGCCGCCGTACCCTCCGCTCCCGCCGTACCGACTCCAGCCACCGCACGAGCCACCCGAGGGCGAGCACCACACCCACCGCGATCCCCACCCTGTGGACAACTTCCACGTTCACGCCGCCTCCTCCGCTCCACTCACGATCCGCATGGCCCACCACATGCCGAGCCCCTCCAACAGGCCGCCCGCCAACAGGCAGCCGAGTCCCGCCCCGGTGTGCAGCAGTACGTGCAGTGGGTCCGCGCCGAGGGCAGCGCCAAGGGCGAGGCCCAGCACGGGCAGCCCCGCGAGCATCACCGCCGTCGACCGGGCTCCGGCCAACTGCGCCCGCAGATCAGCTCGTTGATCCCGCTCGGCGCGCAAGGCCCCTTCGAGCCGCTCAAGCCCGGCCGCCAGTCCGGCGCCCTGGTCCACCGCGACCCGCCAACACGCCGCAAGCCCCAACAGGCCCTCGGCACCCGGCTGCCGCGCGGCAACAGCGAGCGCGGCCGGAACATCCCCGCCGAACCGGGCCGCCGCCAACACCGCGGCCCGAGCCTCACCGAGCCCACCGGCACCCCGAGCCGCTCCCTGCGGGCCCCTGAGCCCACCGAAGCCCCGCATCACGGCCTGGGAGCTCCCGAGCCCTCCGAAGCGCCGCATCGCCGCCTGCGCATGGCCGATCCCTCCGGAGTCCCGCGCCCCTGCCGACGCGTCACCGGGCCCACCGACATATCGAGCCCCGGCCTTCCCGACCCCCGTCCCTGAACCGATCCCGAGACCGGGCCCGCCGCCCCGCGCCAAGCGCTCCCCGCCCTCCGGCCCTACGACCTCCCGCGCCAAGCCCCTTCCGTCATCGAGCCCGCCGGCCTCCCGCACCGCCAGCAGCAGCGCCTCCCCCGGCTGCCGCCCGGCCCGCAGTTCCCCCGCGAGAGCCGCGCACAGGGCGATCACCGCGTCCCCCCGGCGCTCCCGAGCGCGCCGCGCCTCCCCGATCAGCCGAACCCGCCGCAGTACCGGCACCCCGGCCGCCCCCGCGACGACCGGCAGCACGGAGGAACCCAGCACCGCCAGCACCAGCCCGACGGCCAGCGCCCACCACTCGGCACGCAGCCGCCCCCGGATCAGCCGTATCTCCGCGCCCAGTTGCCGCCACCCAGGTGGCCCGGCCCCCACCACTCCACCGCCCGCGAGCAGCAACTGCGCACGCCGCGTACCAGGGTTCCGCCCACTGAGCAGCCAGACGGCAGCCCCCGCGCACACCGCCGCCGCGCCCATCCACATCTGCCCCACACCGCTCACCACCGCGCCCCCACCTCCACCCCTGACTCGACCCACTCCTCAGCCCGCCCGACGGCCCCGAAGCACCCTTCGCACTCGCCACTCGCGCCCCTCTCCGCACACAAGCCGCTCCCTCCGCACGCCCCCCGAATCAGCCCTCGCAACCGCTCCCATCCCTCCTCGTACGCGAACCCCGCCATGCCCCACCGCAGCGCCGGCACCGTCCGCACCAGCCCCGAGGGGTCCCGCTCCAGCACATGCACCTCGGCGATCCGCCGTCGCCCGGCCCGGTCGCGCACGAGGTGCAGGACGACCGAGAGCGCCGCCGCCAACTGACTGTGCAGGGCGGCCCGGTCGAGCCCCGCCGCCGTACCCAGCGCCTCCAGTCGGGCAGGCACATCGGCCGCCGCGTTCGCGTGGACGGTCCCGCACCCGCCTTCGTGACCGGTGTTCAAAGCCGCCAGCAAGTGCACTACTTCAGGCCCTCGCACCTCGCCGACGACCAACCGGTCCGGCCGCATCCGCAGCGCCTGGCGAACCAGGTCCTGGAGTGTGACGAGGCCCGCGCCCTCCTGGTTGGCGGGTCTGCTCTCCAGCCGTACGACGTGCGGATGGTCCGGCCTCAACTCCGCGGAGTCCTCGGCGAGCACGATCCGCTCGTCCGGTCCGACGAGCCCCAACAGGGCACTGAGCAACGTCGTCTTGCCCGTCCCCGTGCCGCCGCTGATGAGGAAGGACAGCCGCGCCCGCAGCAGGGCCCGCAACACCCGGTCCCCCCTCGGCGGTACCGTGCCGGCCGCCACGAGTTCGTCGAGCGTGAAGGCACGTGGTCGCACGACCCGCAGGGACAGGCAGGTACAGCCGACCGCGACCGGGGGCAGCACCGCGTGCAACCGGGTCCCGTCGGGCAGCCGGGCGTCGACCCAGGGCCGCGCGTCGTCGAGCCGGCGTCCGGCCACCGCGGCCAGTCGCTGCGCGAGCCGTCGTACCGCGGACGCGTCCGGGAAGGCGACGGTGGTCAGTTCCAGGCCACCGCCCCGGTCCACCCAGACCCGGTCGGGAGCCGACACCAGGACGTCGGTCACCGACGGGTCGGCGAGCAGGGGTTCCAGAGGACCGCTGCCGACCAGCTCCGACCGCAACTGCTCGGCGGCGCCGAGGACTTCCGCGTCCCCGAGCACCCGTCCCTGTTGCCGCAGCGCCTGTGCCACGCGCGCGGGTGTCGGCTCGGCCCCGCTCTCGACGAGCCACTGCCGCACCCCGTCGAGCAGCCCTGGTGACGTGTCCGCACCGCTCACCGAGGCAGCCGCCGCGCCACCCGACACCGACCACTCGGACGCCCCCCACCGAGAAGCCGGACTCCCCGAAAACCGCCCCTCGGAACCGGACCCGTCGCCCGACCCGCGCTCGATGACCCCGCTCACCGAACCCCCGCCCGGCCCGCGCACCACCCCACTCTCCGAACCGCCGCCCGATCCCCGCACCACCACCCCGCTCGCCGAACCCCCGCCCTGACCCGAACCGACACCCGGACCGACCCCTGGCCCCACACCTCGCTCAAGCCCGAAGAACGCGCTCACGCCGCACCCGTCTCAGCCAACGCCCGCTCCCAGAACTCCTTGGAGAACCGCGCCAGCGGCCCCCGCGCGGTCGCGCCGGGCGGCGTCCTGCTCCCGTGGGGGCGCAGCAGCGCGGGCTCCACGGGCACCTCGCCGGCCAGGGGCAATCCGAGGAGCCGGGCCACCTCACGGTCGTCGAGTCCTGGTGTGTACGGTCCGCGGACGGCGACCCTCAGGTCCCGCAGGACCATGCCGACGGCGGAGGCCACCCGGCCCGCCGCGGCCACGGCACGCAGCTCCGCGGGGACCACGAGGAGCCCCACGTCGAGTTGGGCGAGTACCTCGGCGACCCCGTCGTCGATGCGGCGCGGCAGGTCGACGACGACCGTGCCGCCCCGGCGCCGGGCCGCGGCGAGCACCGCCCGCACGGCCTGGGGCGGGACGGCGACGCAGTCGCCGCGGTCCCAGCTCAGCACCCGCAGCGAGTGCAGCCGCGGCAGCGATTCCTCCAGGGCGCCGCCGCCGACCCGACCGCGGGAGGCGGCGAACGCGGGCCAGCGCAGGCCTTCGGCGCTCTCGCCGCCGAGGAGTACGTCAAGTCCGCCGCCCAGCGGATCGGCGTCCACGAGGAGCGTGCGCAGTCCCTCGCGCGCGGAGGTGACGGCGAGGGCGCAGGCCAGCGTGGACGCTCCCGCCCCGCCCCGGCCGCCGATGACGCCGACGGTGAGTGCGGGCCGGCCGATGCCCTCGGCCACGTCGGCGATCCGGTCGACGAGCCACTGTTCGCCGTCGGGCAGCATCAGGACGTGGTCGGCGCCGATCTCGACGGCCCGCTGCCAGACTCCGGAGTCGTCCTGGTCGCGGCCGACCAGCACCACTCCGCGCCGGCGCGCGGCCCCGCGGACCCGCCGTGCGGCGTCGTCGCCGACCAGGACGAGCGGAGCGGCCTCCCAACTGCCCCGGTTCTCCGGCACCCCGTGGTGGACCTCGGGTGTGGCGCCTGCCGCCGCGCACAGGCGGAGCAGGTCGTCGAGGAGTCCGGCGTCCTCGGTGACGATCAACGGCTTGCCCTGCCGCCCTCCGGCGGCGGGCGGTGGATCGTGTGTGACGGCTGCAGCCACGGTGTCCATCCCCCTTCCGCGGAGCCACCACGGCCCCGCGATTCCCAGTCGTGTGAAGAACCGGCGACCGGCCTCCATATGAACGGCCGATACGAACCGGCCAAACCCGCCCGACTAACCGGAACCAGCCATGAACTCGCTGCGAGCCGGGGGCGTGGGAATCACGGTGCAGGGATCTCGGAAATCGTGTGGATCTTGGTCGATAACTGTGGACAACCCGGCGGCTGTGAATATCGCCGTCACCCATACCGGTGACCCCTGTACCACCCGCTGTGCGAGTTCCGCAGAGCAGCCCAGCGACTACACACAGTGACGGGTCATGGGCATGAAAAAAGGCGGCCTCAGCCGCCTCGCCACGGCCCTCGGCCGTGCACACAAGAAGAAAACACACCCGGACATGCGACGACCCCCGCCGGGGGGGAGAGCGGGGGTCGCCTTCACGGCCGACTCGGGGGGGGAGGAGCCGGACCGCGTTAGCACGGTCGCGAACGATCCGTGACTTCCATGGTGTACCCGACAGCCCTCTCAGGCAAACCCACGCGCCGACCTTACGCCGAATGGGCTGCGCCTATGCTCAGGGTTGTGGAAAACCACTCCCTGCCCCGCACAGCGGCCTTCTTTGACCTGGACAAGACGGTCATTGCGAAGTCGAGCACGCTCACCTTCGGCAAGTCCTTCTACCAAGGCGGCCTGATCAACCGCAGGGCCGCCTTGCGTACCGCATATGCCCAGTTCGTCTTCCTCGTCGGCGGCATGGACCACGACCAGATGGAGCGCACCCGCGAGTACCTGTCCGCGCTCGTGCGCGGCTGGAACGTCCAGCAGGTCAAGGAGATCGTCGCCGAGACGCTCCACGAGCTCATCGACCCGATCATCTACGACGAGGCCGCCTCCCTCATCGAGGAGCACCACACCGCCGGCCGCGATGTCGTCATCGTGTCCACCTCGGGCGCCGAGGTGGTCGAACCGATCGGCGAGATGCTCGGCGCGGACCGCGTGGTGGCGACCCGCATGATCGTGGGCGACGACGGCTGCTTCACCGGAGAGGTGGAGTACTACGCGTACGGCCCGACCAAGGCCGAGGCGATCAAGGACCTGGCCGAGTCCGAGGGATACGACCTCTCGCGCTGCTATGCGTACAGCGACTCGGCGACCGATCTGCCGATGCTGATGTCCGTCGGCCATCCCCATGCGGTGAATCCGGATCGCACCCTGCGCCGCGAGGCCCTCGCGCGCGGGTGGCCGATTCTCGATTTCCACCGGCCGGTCCGCCTCAAGCAGCGGCTTCCCGCCTTCTCCGTGCCACCCCGTCCGGCGCTCGTCGCGGTCGCGGCGATAGGCGCCGCGGCGGCCACGGCGGGCCTGGTCTGGTACGCGAGCCGACGCCGGGCGACAACGGCCTGACCTGCCCCTTTGACACCTCTCGCGGGCAGGTGCGGAAGACCGTCGCGCACTTGGTCCACATTTGAACCTAAAAGTAAAGAAGTGCAGCCGGGGCTTCCGCTTCCTCCGGTCCAGGAGTACAAAGGGGTTAACGGCCCGCGAGACCAAGGACATCCGAAAGGATCACCTTAATAACGCATATTGGCCCCACGGACCGAGCATGAACATCGGGCACCCACGCGACGTCGACCCGTCGATTACGGGCCAGCCGCACCAGGGACGGGCAGAGTTCCCGACCTGATGGGCATCATTCGAGGACGCTTGGTAACCCGGTGAACATGTCGGCGGCGGTACGAATCCTCGTACCGCCGCAACCCTTTGCCGGGGGCTCCTACGCGGCTCCGCGCTGCAGCGCCTCGCACACCGCCGTCGACTCGCGCGCCCCCAGCTCGACAGCCCGGCCGCAGTGAGTGATCCAGGCGGCCATACCCTCCGGAGTCCCGGAGACATAGCCGTCCAGCGCCGCCAGGTAGGCCGCACGGCCCAGTTCGGCGTGGCCGACCTCGGCGGGACAGACCGACTTCGGATCCAGGCCGCTGCCCACCAGGACGACACGTTCGGCCGCGCGCGCGACCAGTCCGTTGTGGGAGGTGAAGGGGCGCAGGGCGAGAAGTTCGCCGTGCACGACGGCGGCCGTGACCAGCGCCGGGGCGGAACCGCCCGCGATGATCAGTTCGGAGAGTCCTTCCAGGCGGCCGGAGACCTCCGCCGCGCTCGGCGGCGGCAGTTCGACGAGCGGCTCGTCGACCGGTTCGCCCGCCCGACGCGGACGCCCGACCTCGTCGTCGGTGGTCGCGGACGCGACCAGGTGCAGCCTGGCCAGCACCCGCAGCGGCGACTGCCGCCAGATGGACAGCAGTTGCCCCGCCTCCGCGGTCAACCGCAGGGCGCCGCCCATGACGCGTGACTCGTCGTCACCGCTGAAGTCGGTGCGTCGGCGCACCTCCTCCAGGGCCCAGTCCGCGCCGGACAGTGCCCCCGAGCCGCGTGCGCCGCGCAGAGCTGCCTCTGAGGTGACCGCGTTGCTGCGGCGCCGCATGACCCGGTGCCCGTAGACCCGGTCCACGGCCTTGCGCACGGACTCCACGGACTCGGCCACGCCGGGCAGCGTGCCCAGGGTCGCCAGCGGATCGGCGGTCGCGCCTGTCGTACTCATAAGGACGACCCTACGCAGCCGGTGCACACACCCCACGAAGGAGTGGTCTTCTTCACGCACTCCTGCCACATACAGCTATCACCCGACTACGCTTGGTGAACATGAAAATTGCTTTCGTCGGAAAGGGCGGCAGCGGCAAGACCACCCTGTCCTCCCTGTTCATCCGCCACCTCGCCGCGGCCGGGGCGCCGGTCGTCGCCGTGGACGCCGACATCAACCAGCACTTGGGGCCGGCCCTCGGCCTGGAGGAGGCGGAGGCCGCCGCGCTGCCCGCGCTGGGCGAGCGGCTGCCGCTGATCAAGGACTATCTGCGCGGCTCCAACCCGCGTATCGCCTCCGCCGAGACGATGATCAAGACGACCCCGCCCGGCGAGGGCTCGCGGCTGCTGCGGGTGCGCGAGGACAACCCGGTGTACGACGCCTGCGCCCGGCCGGTGGAACTCGACGGCGGTGCGGTCCGTTTGATGGTCACGGGCCCCTTCACGGACGCCGACCTGGGGGTCGCCTGCTACCACTCCAAGACGGGAGCGGTGGAGCTGTGCCTGAACCACCTCGCCGACGGCCCCGACGAGTACGTCGTGGTGGACATGACGGCAGGCTCGGACTCCTTCGCCTCGGGCATGTTCACCCGCTTCGACATCACGTTCCTCGTCGCCGAGCCCACCCGCAAGGGGGTCTCCGTCTACCGCCAGTACAAGGAGTACGCCCGCGACTTCGGCATCACCCTGAAGGTCGTCGGCAACAAGGTGCAGGGGCAGGACGACCTCGACTTCCTCCGCGCCGAGGTCGGGGACGACCTGCTCGTGACGGTGGGGCACTCGGACTGGGTGCGTGCGCTGGAGAAGGGCCGGCCGCCCCGGTTCGCGCTCCTGGAGGACACCAACCGCCGCGCCCTGGGCGCCTTGCGGTCGGCCGCCGACGCGACGTACGAGCGGCGCGACTGGGAGCGCTACACCCGCCAGACGGTGCACTTCCACCTGAAGAACGCCCAGTCCTGGGGCAACGAGCGCACCGGGGTCGACCTGGCGACCCAGGTCGACCCCTCCTTCGTGCTCGGCGAGAGTGTCGCGGCAACCGCCTGAGGGTTGCCGCGACAACCGCGGCCACGACTGCCACCACCGCAGCCCCCACCACAGCAGCGACCACCGCTTCAGCTACGGCTGCTTGGCCGCCGGCGCCCCGGGAACGCCCTTCGGAGCCGGGGCCGGGCGGCCCGACAGGAAGGACGTCCAGCTCTGCTTCGGGGCCTGGCCGACCCCGAGGGAGCGCAGCTTCTCAAGGGTCGTCGGGTCCTGGGCGTCCAGCCAGTCGGCGAGCTGCCGGAAGGACACGCAGCGCACGTCGTACTTGTTGCAGACCCGCTCGATGACCTCCTCGACGGCCCGCATGTAGGTGCCGCCGTTCCAGGACTCGAAGTGGTTGCCGATGATCAGGGGCGCGCGGTTGCCGTCGTAGGCCCGGTCGAAGCCCTTGAGGAGGCCGTCGCGCATCTGGTCGCCCCAGAAGTCGTACTTGGCGGGGTCGCCCTGGGTCGCGGTGCCCGACTGGTTGACCATGAAGTTGTAGTCCATCGTCAGCTGCTCGTAGGAGTGCCCGGGGAACGGCACGAGCTGCATCGACAGGTCCCACAGGCCCTGCTTCTTCTTCGGCCAGAGCTGGTCGTTGACACCGCTGGTGTCGTAACGGAAGCCCAGTTCGCGGGCGGCCGTCATGAAGTTCTTCTGGCCCTCCAGGCACGGCGTGCGGGCGCCGATGAGTTCCTTGTCGTAGTCGAAGGGCAGGGAAGAGGCCTTCTTCATCCCGGTGTTGGTCTTCCAGGACTTCACGAAGTGCTTCGCCTGGGCGATCTCCTCCTTCCAGTCCGCCACCGACCACTCGCCGACCCCGCCGCCGCTGCCGCAGAAGTGGCCGTTGAAGTGGGTGCCGACCTCGTTGCCCTCCAGCCACGCCATGCGCAGCTGCTTCACGGTCTCGGCGATGCCCTCGTCGTCGTTGAAACCGATGTCGGAGCGGCCCGGGGAGTGCTGCGGCGGCCGGTACAGGTCACGCTTGTCCTCGGGCAGCATGTACACGCCGCTGAGGAAGTACGTCATCGTCGTGTTGTTCGCCTTGGCGACCTTGCGGAAGTGGGAGAACAGCTTCTGGCCGTCCTCGCCCGCGCCGTCCCAGGAGAACACCACGAACTGCGGGGGCTTCTGGCCCGGCTTGAGGCGTTCGGGCCGGGGCAGGTGGGGCTGGGCTCCGGTGTACGAGGTGGAGCCGTCGCCGATCAGGCGGACCACGTTCTTGGGCGGCGCCTGGGCCGGCTTCGCCTTCTGCGGCCCCGACGCTCCCCCCTTCGTACCGTCGCTGCCGATCGCGCAACCGGCGAGGGACGCGGCGCAGACCGCGGCGACCACGGCGCCCGCGGCGATCCTCTGGGTGGCGGCCATGTTCCGCCCACCTTCTTCCTTCTCTCGGCCTACGCCGGTGAGGGCGTGTTTCGGGCGTCAAGGTCGCATGGGACCGAGAAGGAATTAGTACGACAAGCCGATCAAATTGCCACTTCACCTCTCTGGGGGACTTATTAGCCCATTTGCCACGAAAGTCTATGCTCGCCCTTTACTCTGCATTACGATCCATTTACCGAGCGTTGATTCATCCCGCCGCTGCACGCCGTGACCCACGGCCGCCGACCAGACCCCCCGCCATCGACGGGGGACCACCAGATCCGCGACCGCGCTGCCCCGGAGGAGACGGGAAACCATGTCAGCCTGCGTCCCCACCCGCACCGCCGACTCGACTCGGCAGGAGCACATCCACCCGCCCCACAGCCCGCCACCGACCCCGCCCCGCCGCTTCGGCATCGCGGGCGCCGACGTGTCGGCCTCGATCGCGGTCTTCCTGATCGCGCTGCCCCTGTCCCTGGGCATCGCCCTGGCCACCGGCGCACCCCTCCAGGCCGGCCTCGTCGCCGCCGCCGTCGGAGGCATCGTCGCCGGATGGCTCGGCGGCGCCCCGCTCCAGGTCAGCGGCCCCGCCGCCGGCCTCACCGTCGTCACCGCCGACCTCATCCAGCGCTACGGATGGCGGACGACCTGCGCCATCACCGTCATGGCGGGCCTCACCCAACTCGCCCTCGGCTGTCTGCGCGTGGCCCGCGGCGCCCTCGCCGTCAGCCCCGCGATCGTGCACGGCATGCTCGCCGGAATCGGCGTCACCATCGCCGTCGCCCAGCTGCACATCGTCCTCGGCGGCACCCCGCAGAGCTCCGTCCTCGACAACCTGCGTGCCCTGCCCGCCCAGTTGGCGGGCCTGCATCCGGCCGCCGTGTCGGTGAGCGTGCTGACCCTGACCCTGCTGCTGCTCTGGCCGCGGATCCCCGGCCGGATCGGCGGCCTGCTGCGCAAGATCCCGGCCGCGCTCGTCGCCGTCGCCGGGGCCACCGCAGCCGCCTCCCTCGCCGGGCTGACCCTGCCCAAGGTCGACCTGCCGTCCTGGCGCAGCCACGCCCTGGCCGGACTCCCCGAGGGGCCGGTGCTGGGCCTGGTGGCCGCCGTGCTCACCACCACGCTGGTGTGCAGCGTGCAGTCGCTGCTCGGCGCGGTCGCCGTGGACAAGCTGGTGGCCGGCCGCCCCGGCCTGCCCGCCCGGGTCGGACGCTCCGCGCTGGACCGCGAACTGCTCGGCCAGGGCGCCGCCAACATCGTCGCCGGTTCGCTCGGTGGACTGCCCGTCGCGGGCGTCGCCGTGCGCAGTTCGGCGAATGTCCAGGCCGGTGCCGTCAGCCGGAACTCCACGATGTTGCACGGCGTTCTCGTAGTAGTCGCCGCACTGCTGATGGTCCCGATCCTCGAGTTCATCCCGCTCGCCGCACTCGCCGCCCTGGTGATGGCCGTCGGCATCCAGATGGTGTCCCTGCACCACATCCGCACGGTGACGCGCCACCGAGAAGTGCTGGTATACGCCGTCACCACCCTCGGCGTGGTCTTCCTCGGCGTGCTGGAAGGCGTCATGCTCGGCATCGCCGTGGCCGTCGCCGTCGCCCTTCACCGCCTCACCCGCACCCGCATCACGCACGAAGACCGGAGAGGAGTCCACTACGTACACGTAAGAGGCCAGTTGACGTTCCTCGCGGTGCCCCGGCTCAGCCGCGCCCTGCATCTCGTGCCCCAAGGCGCCCACGCCGTCGTGGAGTTGGACGGATCGTTCATGGACCACGCGGCGTACGAGTCACTGCAGGACTGGCAGAAGTCCCACACCTCGCGGGGCGGCTCCGCCGAACTCACCGGCCGCCGCGCCGGAGTCCGGATCGGCGAACCCGGAAGCACCGGTGAACTCCACGCCGAGGACGGACAGGCCGAGCCGGTGTCCGGCGGCGCCGACTGCCGTTGCCACCCCTGGACGCCCTGGCGCAACCACCAGTGCGACCGCCCGCGCTCCGGACCGCCCCGGGACGAACGTACGGGCAGACCCGGCGTGGCCGGTGGACCCGGTGCGGACAGCGGTCATGACGGGCACGACAGACATGAACTGGCCCGTGGAATCAGCGCCTTCCAGCGCCACACCGCACCACATGTGCGGGGTGAGCTGGCCCGGCTGGCGCGCGAGGGCCAGCAGCCGTCTCAGCTCTTCCTCACCTGCGCCGACTCCCGCCTCGTCACCTCGATGATCACCTCCAGTGGTCCGGGCGACCTCTTCGTGGTGCGCAACGTGGGCAACCTCGTTCCGCCGCCCGGGCAGGAGAGCGGGGACGACTCGGTGGCGGCCGCGATCGAGTACGCGGTGGACGTGCTGAAGGTGCGCTCCATCACGGTGTGCGGGCACTCCGGATGCGGGGCCATGCAGGCACTGCTCAACTCCGAGCCCGGAGGCACCCAGACGCCGCTCAAGCGGTGGCTGCGGCACGGGCTGCCGAGCCTGGAGCGGATGGGTGACGACAGCAAGCCGTGGGCGAGGCTGGCCGGGCGGGTACCCGCCGACGCGGTCGAGCAGCTCTGCCTGACCAACGTGGTCCAGCAGTTGGAGCACCTGTACGCGCACGACTCGGTGAGCAGGGCCCTGCGGGAGGGTGCGCTGGAGCTGCACGGGATGTACTTCCACGTGGGCGAGGCGCAGGCGTATCTGCTCACCGGGGCGAGCGGGGACGAGGTGTTCGACCACGTGCGGGCGGCGGATATGCCGGCTTGACACCGCGATGCCGGCATCTCCGGCGGGCGGGCACAGAGCGGCCCGCCCGCACCACCCCTCTCCACAACGCGCGCCTCCCCGTCTCCTCCCTCCTCCGGCCCCCCGCCTCCCGGTCTTCTCGGCGCTCCGCCTCTGCTCGGGCGGGAGTGTGAAAGGCGTTACAGGGACTGAACTCCGCCTGGTCGGCGTCCGTGGGTACGGATGACCCGGGCTGCCCGAAACGGGCGCCCACAGGTCTAAACCAATTTTCCGTCGGCCCTTGTCACCGGGCCCCCGGGTCTGATGAGCTGTGGCCTGGGACACAGCGGACAACCCTGAGAACGGGAGATGTCGTGAGCAACGAAAGCCTGGCCAACCTGCTTCGTGAGGAGCGCAGGTTCGCACCCCCCGCGGACCTGGCGGCGCACGCCAATGTCACCGCGGAGGCGTATGAACAGGCCAAGGCTGACAGGCTCGGCTTCTGGGCCGAGCAGGCCCGCCGACTGGCCTGGACCACCGAGCCGACCGAGACGCTGGACTGGTCGAACCCGCCGTTCGCCAAGTGGTTCAAGGACGGCGAACTCAACGTGGCGTACAACTGCGTGGACCGGCATGTGGAGGCCGGGAACGGCGACCGGGTCGCCATCCACTTCGAGGGCGAGCCCGGCGACAGCCGCGCGATCACCTACGCCGAACTCAAGGACGAGGTCTCCAAGGCCGCGAACGCCCTGCTGGAGCTGGGAGTTCAGAAGGGCGACCGGGTCGCCGTCTACATGCCGATGATCCCCGAGACCGCGGTCGCGATGCTCGCGTGCGCCCGGATCGGCGCCGCGCACTCCGTGGTCTTCGGCGGTTTCTCGGCGGACGCGCTCGCGACCCGGATCCAGGACGCCGACGCCAAGGTCGTCATCACCTCGGACGGTGGCTACCGTCGCGGCAAGCCGTCCGCGCTGAAGCCGGCCGTGGACGACGCGGTCGAGAAGGCGGGCACCGTCGAGCACGTCCTGGTGGTCCGCCGTACCGGCCAGGAGGTCGCCTGGAACGACGCCCACGACGTGTGGTGGCACGAGATCGTCGAGCGGCAGTCCGCCGAGCACGCGCCGGAGGCGTTCAACGCCGAGCAGCCGCTGTTCATCCTGTACACGTCCGGTACGACGGGGAAGCCGAAGGGCATCCTGCACACCTCGGGCGGCTACCTCACCCAGGCCGCGTACACCCACCACGCCGTCTTCGACCTCAAGCCGGAGACCGACGTCTACTGGTGCACCGCCGACGTCGGCTGGGTCACCGGGCACTCGTACATCGTCTACGGCCCGCTCGCCAACGGCGCCACCCAGGTCATGTACGAGGGCACCCCGGACACTCCGCACCAGGGCCGCTTCTGGGAGATCGTGCAGAAGTACGGGGTGACCATCCTGTACACGGCGCCCACGGCCATCCGAACGTTCATGAAGTGGGGCGACGACATCCCCGCGAAGTTCGACCTGTCCTCCCTCCGCGTCCTCGGCTCGGTGGGCGAGCCCATCAACCCCGAGGCGTGGATCTGGTACCGCAAGCACATCGGTTCCGACCGGACACCGATCGTGGACACCTGGTGGCAGACCGAGACCGGCGCGATGATGATCTCCCCGCTGCCGGGCGTCACCCAGACCAAGCCCGGCTCCGCGCAGACCCCGCTGCCCGGCATCTCCGCCACGGTCGTCGACGACGAGGCGAACGAGGTCCCGAACGGCGGTGGCGGCTATCTCGTCCTCACCGAGCCGTGGCCGTCGATGCTGCGCACCATCTGGGGCGACGACCAGCGCTTCCTCGACACGTACTGGTCCCGCTTCGAGGGCAAGTACTTCGCCGGCGACGGTGCGAAGAAGGACGACGACGGGGACATCTGGCTGCTGGGCCGGGTGGACGACGTGATGCTCGTGTCGGGCCACAACATCTCCACCACCGAGGTCGAGTCCGCGCTCGTCTCCCACCCCTCGGTCGCCGAGGCGGCCGTGGTGGGCGCCGCGGACGAGACGACGGGCCAGGCGATCGTCGCCTTCGTGATCCTGCGCGGCACGGCGAACGCCGAGGACGAGAACCTCGTCGCCGACCTGCGCAACCACGTCGGCACCGCCCTCGGCCCGATCGCCAAGCCCCAGCGGATCCTGCCGGTGGCCGAACTGCCGAAGACCCGCTCCGGCAAGATCATGCGCCGGCTGCTGCGGGACGTCGCCGAGAACCGCCAGCTCGGTGACGTGACGACCCTGACGGACTCGACCGTCATGGACCTCATCCAGGCGAAGCTGCCGGCGGCTCCCAGCGACGACTGACCGCGGCGGGCTGGACGGAGTACGACCACGGGGTATCCGGCGTCAACAGCGCCGGGTGCCCCGTTCGCCCTTAACGTGAGGATTACCGGACTCCGACTCGCGTACCTTGGGTGGACCAATCGAACAGGGGCGCCGGGAAGTCTGGTCGGCACGTACCCAGTGCTGCCCACCCACCGGAGGTCTCCCCGTGACCGCGCCCCGCCCCACCGCCGCCCGCAAGGTTCTCGGACGTCTGTCCCTGCCCGAGCGGACCTTCGTCGCGGACGCGCTGCGCACCGAGACCGTCGGCGGTGTCCTGCTGCTCATCGCCGCGGTCACCGCGCTGGTCTGGGCGAACGTCCCCGCCCTGGGCGACAGCTACCGGAGCGTCAGCCACTTCCACCTCGGCCCCGAGGCCCTCGGCCTCGATCTGTCGGTCGCGCACTGGGCCGCCGACGGGCTCCTCGCCGTCTTCTTCTTCGTCGCCGGCATCGAACTCAAGCGCGAACTCGTCGCCGGTGACCTCAAGGACCCGAAGGCGGCCGCGCTTCCCGTGGTCGCCGCGCTGTGCGGCATGGCCGTACCGGCACTCGTCTACACCCTCACCAACGTCACCGGCGGCGGCTCGCTCGACGGCTGGGCCGTGCCCACCGCCACCGACATCGCCTTCGCCCTCGCCGTGCTCGCGGTGATCGGCACCTCGCTGCCGAGCGCCCTGCGCGCCTTCCTGCTGACGCTCGCCGTGGTCGACGACCTCTTCGCGATCCTGATCATCGCGGTCTTCTTCACCTCCGACATCGACTTCGTCGCGCTCGGCGGCGCCGCCGTCGGCCTCGCCGTCTTCTGGCTGCTGCTGCGGAAGGGCGTACGCGGCTGGTACGTGTACGTCCCGCTCGCGCTCGTCGTCTGGGCGCTGATGTACAACAGCGGTGTCCACGCCACCATCGCGGGCGTCGCGATGGGCCTGATGCTGCGCTGCACGACCCGCGAGGGCGAGAAGCGCTCCCCCGGCGAGCACATCGAGCATCTTGTGCGTCCGCTCTCGGCGGGGCTGGCCGTGCCGCTGTTCGCGCTGTTCAGCGCCGGTGTCTCGGTCTCCGGGGGTGCGCTCGGCGATGTGTTCACCCAGCCGGAGACGCTCGGTGTGGTCCTCGGGCTGGTCGTCGGCAAGGTGGTCGGCATCTTCGGCGGGACCTGGCTGGCGGCCCGCTTCACCCGGGCCTCGCTCAGCGACGACCTGGAGTGGGCCGACGTCTTCGCGGTGGCCACCCTGGCCGGCATCGGGTTCACCGTGTCGCTGCTCATCGGCGAGCTGGCCTTCGACGGCGACGCGGCGCTGACCGACGAGGTCAAGGCCGCCGTACTGACGGGCTCGCTGATCGCGGCGCTGCTGGCGACCGTGCTGCTGAAGATGCGGAACGCGAAGTACCGCCGGCTGTGGGAGGCCGAGGAGCGCGACGACGACCTGTCCGGCGTCCCGGACATCTACGAGGAGGACGACCCGGCACACCACCTTCGGATGGCCGAGATCTACGACCGCAAGGCCGCCGAACACCGCAGGATCGCCGCGCTGAAGACCGCCGAGTCGGCCGACTCCGCGCGACGCGGGCTTGCCGAAGTGGCGGGCGGGGCAGGCGAGGAGAACGACCGTCCGGCATGATCTGACGGGACGGTACAAAAGGACCGTTCCCGTCAGCGGCCCCGGCGGGGATTCCCGTCGGCTACCCGGCACAGGTTCCGGTCCGATACACAGCACACACTCCAGTCAGCGACACAGCAGAAAAGGGAGAACGCGATGAGCGCACCCGACGGCAGCCCGGTCGGCGCCGAACGCAGCATCGGCCAGCTCTTCGCCTCGGCGACCACCGAGATGTCGGCGCTGGTGCACGACGAGATCGCGCTGGCGAAGGCCCAGCTGAAGCGGGACGTGAAGCGCGGCGCGACCAGTGGCGGCGCGTTCACGGTGGCCGCGGCGGTCCTGGTCTTCTCGCTGCCGATGCTGAACTTCGCGCTGGCGTACGGCATCCGCACCTGGAGCGACTGGAACCTCGCGATCTGCTTCCTGCTGTCCTTCGCGACGAACGTGCTCCTCGCGGTCGTCCTCGCCCTGATCGGCGTCGTCTTCGCCAAGAAGGCGAAGAAGGGCAAGGGTCCGCAGAAGGTCGCCGCCTCGATGAAGGAGACGGCAGGCGTCCTGCAGAACGCCAAGCCGCACCCGCGTCCGGCCCTGGAGGACTCTCTCCCGGACGCCAGGGCCGTCGAGGCTGTGGCACGCTCGTCCTCATGACGGATCCCGCCACACCCTCGGCGCAGCCCGCCTCGGTCGTACGACCGGACGGCCCCTGGACACACCGGGAGGTCGCCGCCAACGGCGCGCGCTTCCACATCGCGGAGATGGGCGACGGGCCACTGGTGCTGCTGCTGCACGGCTTTCCACAGTTCTGGTGGACCTGGCGGCACCAACTGCCCGCGCTCGCCGACGCGGGGTTCCGGGCCGTCGCCATGGACCTGCGCGGCGTCGGCGGCAGCGACCGCACCCCGCGCGGCTACGATCCGGCCAACCTCGCCCTCGACATCACGGGCGTGATCCGCTCCCTGGGCGAGCCGGACGCGGCGCTGGTCGGTCACGATCTGGGCGGCTATCTGGCGTGGACGGCGGCCGCGATGCGCCCGAAGCTGGTCCGGCGGCTCGCGGTCGTCTCCATGCCGCACCCCCGGCGCTGGCGCTCGGCGATGCTCGCGGACGTCAAGCAGACGACCGCGGGCTCCTACATCTGGGGGTTCCAGCGGCCGTGGCTCCCGGAGCGGCAGCTCACCGCCGACGACGGCGCGCTCGTCGCCCGTCTGGTCCGCGACTGGTCCGGCCCGCGGCTGCCGGACGACGACGCGGTGGAGACGTACCGCCGCGCGATCTGCATCCCCTCGACCGCGCACTGCGCGATCGAGCCGTACCGCTGGATGGTGCGGTCGATGGCGCGTCCCGACGGCATCCAGTTCAACCGGCGGATGAAGCGGCCGGTGCGGGTACCGACCCTCCACCTGCACGGCTCGCTCGACCCGGTGATGCGCACCCGGAGTGCGGCCGGCTCCGGCGAGTACGTCGAAGCGCCGTACCGCTGGCGGCTGTTCGACGGTCTGGGCCACTTCCCGCACGAGGAGGACCCGGTGGCGTTCTCGTCGGAACTGATCAACTGGCTGAAGGATCCCGAGCCCGATCGATGACCGATCGATGCCCCTTCAATGATCCATTGATGACCGTTCGGTGACCGATCGGATGCGCCCGGTATCCGGATCTGAACACGCGTCCTACGAACACCGACTTGCCCGGCGCATAGGCCAATTGGGAGCCCTGGGGGTGGTTATCGACCTTGGGGCAGGGGCAGACGTCGGGGTATGGGCTGGACGCACGACTACAGTGACGCAGCACGCAATCGACGCTCGGGCGGCAGCCTGGGCTCCCCCGAACGAGGCGGTGCACCGCAACTGGCGGGCACGGACCTGAGGGTGGGCATTCCGCGCATTCTGCGCCGCCGAGCCCGCTGGGTCTCGGTACGTCTGCGCCATCCGCGAGGCTGACGCAGCCGCTCTTCTTCTCACCACCTTCTGCACCCTCTGTCCCCGGGCCCAAAGCCGTTCCGCACACCGCACGCGGACCGCTGAACCCGGGGCTCAGAGCGCGCAGCTGTCGCTGTCGACCTGCTGGTTCGCGCTGCGCCCCTTGGTGATGTCCTCGCGGATCTCGTCCGCGGTGAGCGCGTACCCGGTCTCGGCGTCGTCGCGGGACTTCGCGAAGACCACGCCGTACACCTTCCCTTCGGGGGTGAGCAGCGGGCCGCCCGAGTTGCCGGGGCGGACGGTCGCGAACAGCGAGTAGACGTCACGGCGCACGGTGCCGCGGTGGTAGATGTCCGGGCCACTGGCCGTGAGGCGCCCGCGCACGCGCGCGGCGCGCACGTCGTACGCCCCGTTCTCCGGGAAGCCGGCGACGATCGCGCCGCCGCCGTCGGCCGCGTCCTTCGTCGTGAACTTCAGGACGGGCGCGTCCAGATCGGGTACGTCGAGTACGGCGATGTCGCGCGCCCAGTCGTAGAGGACGACCGTCGCGTCGTACTTCTCGCCCTCGCCGCCGATCTGGACGGTCGGTTCGTCCACGCCACCGACGACATGGGCGTTGGTCATGACCCGGCGCTCGCCGAAGACGAAGCCGGTGCCCTCAAGGACCTTGCCGCAACTCTGGGCGGTGCCCATGACCTTGACGATGGATCGCTGGGCCCTGGTCGCCACGGCACTGTCGGCGAGAGCCGGGTCGGGCGGCTGGACGTCCTTGATCCGCTCGGTGGAGAACGGGCTGAAGACCTGCGGGAAGCCGTTGTTCGCGAGGACGGAGGTGAAGTCCTTGAACCAGGTGTCGGCCTGGGCGGGCAGCACCTCCTGGACGCCCAGCAGCAGCTTGGAGTTACGGACCTCCTTGCCCACCGTCAGCATCGTGGTCTGGGCGAGGGCCGCCCCGATCAGCCAGGCGACCAGGAGCATCGCGACGACGTTGACGAGCGCCCCGCCGGTCGCGTCCAGGGCGCGGGCCGGGGACCAGGTGATGTACCGGCGCAGCTTGTTGCCGAGGTGGGTGGTCAGGGCCTGGCCGACGGAGGCGCAGACGATGACGACGACCACGGCGATGACCGCGGCGGTCGTACTGACCTCCGCGTTGTCGGTCAGCGCGTCCCAGACGACGGGCAGGAGCGAGACGGCCACCAGACCACCGCCGAGGAAGCCGATCACCGACAGGATGCCGACGACGAAGCCCTGCCGATAACCGACGATCGCGAACCACACGGCGGCGACCAGCAACAAGATGTCCAACACGTTCACCGGGTCAGGCCTCGCCTTATCACTTCGCGGTCACCTCAGGTCGCCGGGGTCGGGGGTGGCCCCGGAGGGCACAACACGGACCTCACCCTGTCATGCGCGCCAGTCGAGAGGCACTTGCTTCTCCCGGTCCCAGGGCCGCTCCCAGCCCGCGAAGTGCAGCAACCGGTCGATGATTCCGGCCGTGAAGCCCCACACCAGGGCGGATTCGACCAGAAATGCCGGTCCTCGGTGGCCGCTGGGGTGAACGGTGGTGACCCGGTTGCCGGGGTCCGTGAGATCCGCCACGGGCACGGTGAAGACCCGCGCCGTCTCGTTCGGATCCACCACATCCACCGGGCTCGGCTCCCGCCACCAGCCGAGAACCGGCGTCACGACGAAGCCGCTGACCGGGATGTACAGCTTGGGCAGCGCGCCGAAGAGCTGGACGCCGGCCGGGTCGAGCCCGGTCTCCTCCTCGGCCTCGCGCAGAGCGGCCCGGAGCGGCCCGTCGCCCTTCGGGTCGCCGTCCTCAGGATCGAGCGCGCCGCCGGGGAAGGAGGGCTGGCCGGCATGGGAGCGCAGCGAGGTCGCCCGCTCCATGAGCAACAGCTCGGGACCACGCCCGCCGCCACCCGCACCCCCACCACCGTCTCCGAAGAGGACCAGGACGGCGGACTGCCGCCCGGCGCCGTCCGCCGGCGGCAGGAAGCGGCTGAGCTGCAGCGGCTCGACGGTCTCCACCGCGTGCACCACCGGATCCAGCCAGGCCGGCAGCCCTTCCTTGCTGAGCGTCACCGAACCGCCCTGCGTGTTGCTCGCGCGCGTCATCGCCACCCCCGTCGTCCTGCTGGATCCAACGCCCGGCGGCCCCGAGATCGTTCCTGGGAACGTACCCACAGGCGCGCCCGCGGGTGGGTCATCCCGCCCCCAGCGGCGGCGCGGGCTTCCCGCCCGCGTCCAGGTAGGACTGCGGAGGGTTCAGGCGCTGGCCCGGGAACCCGCCCTTCTCGTACTTCAGGAGCTTCTTCGCCTTCTCCGGGTCCGTCTCGCCCTCGCCGTACGCCGGGCAGAGCGGGGCGATGGGGCAGGCTCCGCAGGCGGGCTTGCGGGCGTGGCAGATCCGGCGGCCGTGGAAGATCACGTGGTGCGAGAGCATCGTCCAGTCGCTCTTGGGGAAGAGCGCGCCGACGGCGGCCTCGATCTTGTCCGGCTCGGTCGCCTCGGTCCACCGCCAGCGCCGCACCAGCCGCTGGAAGTGGGTGTCCACGGTGATGCCGGGCCTCCCGAAGGCGTTGCCGAGGACCACGAAGGCGGTCTTGCGGCCGACGCCGGGCAGCTTGACGAGATCTTCGAGCCGCCCGGGCACCTCGCCGCCGAACTGCTCCGCCAGGGCCTTCGAAAGCCCTATGACCGACTTGGTCTTGGCCCGGAAGAACCCGGTCGGGCGCAGGATCTCCTCGACCTCCTCCGGGTCGGCCGCGGCCAGGTCCTCGGGGGTCGGGTACTTGGCGAAGAGGGCGGGCGTCGTCTGGTTCACCCTGAGGTCGGTGGTCTGGGCGGACAGGACCGTGGCGACGACGAGCTGGAAGGGGTTCTCGAAGTCGAGCTCGGGATGGGCGTACGGGTAGATCTCCGCGAGTTCGCGGTTGATACGACGGGCTCGGCGGACCAGGGCGGTTCGCGACTCGCTCTTCTTCGCAGGACTGGCCGGAACCACTGCTCTCACCGCAACTTTCCCTGTCGCTTTTGCCGTTTTCTTCCCACTCGTGGAGTCCTGTTCGCCCACAGCGGAATCTCGACGCGTAACCACCCGCCCAGCCCCCTTGGCCTGTGCTCTCACCGGCGATTTGGACACCCGGCCAGCCTAGAGCCCGGCACTGACATCCGCCCCGGACCCTGAAGATCAGCCCCCAATTGGACCCCTGCCGCTTACCCCGGGACACCTGTGCGGCATCCTTGTGACAGATCACACTGTTTGGACCGTCCGGCAAAATGGGGAACACGGTCCCCTGGTAAGCAGGGGAGCAAGATCCCCTGAGCAGGTCGACAAGGAGAGAACTCGTGGACGACGTTCTGCGGCGCAACCCGCTCTTCGCGGCGCTCGATGACGAGCAGTCCGCGGAGCTCCGCGCCTCCATGAGTGAGGTGACCCTCGCGCGTGGCGACTCCCTGTTCCACGAGGGCGACCCGGGCGACCGGCTCTATGTCGTCACCGAGGGCAAGGTGAAGCTCCACCGCACCTCGCCCGACGGCCGGGAGAACATGCTGGCCGTCGTCGGCCCCGGCGAACTCATCGGCGAACTGTCCCTCTTCGACCCGGGCCCGCGCACGGCCACCGCCACCGCGCTCACCGAGGTCAAGCTGCTCGGCCTCGGCCACGGCGACCTCCAGCCCTGGCTGAACGTCCGCCCCGAGGTGGCCACCGCGCTCCTGCGCGCCGTCGCCCGCCGACTGCGCCGCACCAACGACGCGATGTCCGACCTGGTGTTCTCGGACGTCCCCGGCCGGGTGGCCCGCGCGCTGCTCGACCTCTCCCGCCGCTTCGGCGTGCAGTCCGAGGAAGGCATCCACGTCGTCCACGACCTCACGCAGGAGGAGCTGGCCCAACTGGTCGGCGCGTCCCGCGAGACCGTGAACAAGGCGCTGGCCGACTTCGCCGGCCGCGGCTGGCTGCGCCTGGAGGCGCGGGCCGTGATCCTGCTGGACGTGGAACGACTCGCGAAGCGCTCACGCTGACACCGGTCTCAGCCGCCCCACTCGCACGGACGTGGGGCCGTCTCCCCCGGGGAGGGCCCCCGCCCGTGCGTGGGGGGTCTCCGGGATCGTAGAAAACTCAATGGGGGAAGAACCGGACACGGTTCTAGGGTCCCTAGTTAGGGTCTGGG
>NZ_JBVIOL010000018.1:143856-147025 GCF_055578825.1 Streptomyces sp. NPDC032822
TGCGGGGGGGGGAACGACTCGCGAAACTCCCACGCGGACACAGTTTTCAGCCACCCCACCCGCCTGGATGTGGCCCCTCCCCCCGGGAGACGGCCCCACGTCCGTGCGTACGGCTGCCCCGGCGCCGTAGAGCCCTCAATGGTGGAAGCCCTGACCATGGCTCAGGGCCCCTGAGCCATGGTCAGAGGCCCTGAGCCGTGGCCGAGGCCCCTGAGCCGTAAATGAGCGGCCCAGGCCCCACCGTGACGGCACAGTGTCCCTCATGGACCCCATCGACCCCATGGCCGAACCCGTAGTCCCCCTCCCCCTCCCCCTCCCCCTCCCCCTCCCCCTCCCCGCCAAGGGACTCGACGCGCAGGGCTACATGGCACGTGAGGGCTCGCCGGGCAGCGTCACCGCCCCCTTCCGCCCGGTCGTGACCGCCGCCCGCGACAGGTTGCTCGACACCTTCGGGACACAGCTGCACAGCGCATACCTCTACGGGTCGATCCCACGCGGCACCGCGCGCGTGGGGCGCAGCGACCTGGACCTGCTGGTCGTCCTCCGCGAGGAACCGACGCGGAAGGACCGGGACGGCGCCCTCGCCCTCGACGAGGCGCTGGACGAGGAGTTCCCGCAGATCGACGGGTCCGGGACGCAGCTGTACGGCCGGGCACAGGTGCTGAGCGACCTGGAGCGCCACGACCTGGGCTGGTTCGTGGCCTGTCTCTGCACTCCCCTGCTGGGCGAGGACCTCGCCGAGTACCTCCCGCGCTATCGCCTCGACTCCCGGCTAGCCCGCGAGACCAACGGTGACCTGGCCCTGCGCCTGCCCCGCTGGCGGAACCGTATCGCCGCCGCCGCCGACACGGACGAAGCCCGCCGCCCCCTGGTCCGCTTCATGTCCCGCCACCTGGTCCGCACCGGCTTCACCCTCGTCATGCCCCGCTGGAACGGCTGGACGAGCGACCTGCGAGAGATGGCGCAGGCGTTCGGCGCGTACTACCCCGAGCGGGCGGCACACCTGCGCTCGGCGGCGACCCTCGGCTACGAGCCGACCGGCGACCCGGCCGTGCTGCGCTCCTACGTGGACGACCTGGGCCCATGGCTGGCCGAGGAGTACGCGCGCGTGCACGGCGTCAAAACACCACGCCCCGAAGGGGCGGCCTGATCTAGGCGGCGCTACCGGATCCAGGAACACCGCCTAGATCAGACCATGCTCCTGCAGGTACTCCATCTGCGCCCGCACGGACAACTCGGCCGCGGGCCACAGGGAGCGGTCCACATCGGCGTACACGTGCGCGACGACCTCGGACGGGGTGAGGTAGCCGTTCTCCACGGCCGTCTCGACCTGGGCGAGGCGGTGGGCGCGGTGGGCGAGGTAGAACTCGACGACACCCTGGGCGTCGTCCAGGACGGGCCCGTGCCCCGGGAGCACCGTGTGGACGCCGTCGTCGACCGTCAGGGACCTGAGCCGCCGCAGGGAGTCCAGGTAGTCGCCCAGCCGGCCGTCCGGGTGCGCCACCACGGTCGTGCCGCGCCCCAGGACCGTGTCACCGGTCAGGACCGCCCGATCGGCCGGGAGATGGAAGCACAGCGAGTCCCCGGTGTGTCCGGGAGTCGATACGACCCTCAGCTCCAGCCCGCCGACCCGGATCACGTTCCCGGCGCCCAGCCCCTCGTCCCCCAGCCGCAGCGCGGGGTCCAGGGCGCGCACCTTCGTGCCGGTCAGCTCGGCGAAGCGGGCGGCGCCGTCCGCGTGGTCCGGGTGCCCGTGGGTGAGCAGGGTGAGCGCGACGCGCTTGCCCGCCTTCTCGGCCATGCCGACGACATTGCGGAGATGGCCGTCGTCCAGCGGTCCGGGGTCGATCACGACGGCGAGTTCGGAGTCGGGCTCGGCCACGATCCAGGTGTTCGTGCCGTCCAGGGTCATCGCGGAGGGGTTCGGCGCGAGGACGTTGACGGCGCGCTCGGTGGCGGGCCCCGAGAGGACCGCGCCCCGAGGCTGACCGGGAAGGGCTGCTGCGTCCGTCATGCGGGGGCTCCACCGGTCGGGAGGTCGGTCGGGATGTGCTTGGTGAACTCGTCGTGCCCCGGCCAGGACAGCACGATCCGGTCACCCTGAAGGCGTGCCTTCGCCAGGACGGCCGTCAGATCACGGTCCGGCGCGGCGGCAAGGGCGTCCCCGGCACTGCCGTACGGGCTCAGCTGGCGCAGTGTCGCGATCGTGGGCGGCATCATCAGCAGCTCGCCCTTGTCGTACGACTCTGCCCCGTCCTCGGGGCGGATCCACACGGTGCGGTCGGCCTCCGTGGAGGCGTTGCGCGTGCGCTGGCCTGCCGGGAGGGCGGCGACGAAGAACCACGTGTCATAGCGCCGGCTCTCGAACTCGGGGGTGATCCAGCGCGTCCAGGCACCCAGCAGGTCCGACCTCAGAACGAGTCCCCGCCGCTCCAGGAACTCGGCGAAGGACAGCTCACGGTCGACCAGGGCGGCACGGTCGGCCTCCCAGTCCTCGCCGGTCGTGTCGCCGACCACGGAGTCCGGGGCGGGGCCGGCGAGCAGGACGCCCGCCTCCTCGTACGTCTCCCGCACGGCGGCGCAGACGATCGCCTGGGCCTCCGTCTCACCCACACCGAGCCTGCCGGCCCACCACGCGCGCGTAGGGCCCGCCCAGCGGACGTGACGGTCGTCGTCACGGGGATCCACCCCGCCGCCGGGGTAGGCGTACGCGCCACCGGCGAAGGCCATCGAGGCGCGTCTGCGCAACATGTGGACGGCGATGCCCTCGGCGGTGTCCTTCAGGAGCATGACGGTGGCCGCGCGTTTGGGACCGACCGGAGTCAGCGTGCCGTCCGCGAGGGCGCGGATACGGTCAGGCCACTCCGGTGGGTACCACTGCCCGTTTCCCATGGCCGGAGGCTATCCCCTGACGCGCAGATGTTCGAGAGCCCCCAACCCGACGCACCCCCACCCGACTCGGTAGGCCAAGAGGTGACCGCCCCTGGGGGCTCCGCCCCCAGACCCCCGGTCCTATGCCCACCCACCGCCCGACTCGGTCGGCCAAGAGGTGGACGTCGAAAGGCCCCCGCAGTCCCGTCGTACGGCGGCAAGGGGACGTGTCGGGGGGTGTTCGCCCGCAGTGGACTGCGCGGTCAACGCCGGTACCTCTTCGAGAAACAGCCTCCGC
>NZ_JBVIOL010000019.1:0-122772 GCF_055578825.1 Streptomyces sp. NPDC032822
GAGCCGACGTGCTCTTCGCCATGCTCCGCGACGGCACCTTCTACGAACCCCAGCCCGCCCCATCAGCTTGACGAAACCCATAGGGGCACCCCCCCACCCGACTCGGCGCATCGAGAAGTGACCGCCCTGGGGGCTCCGCCCCCAGACCCCCGGGCCTATGCCCACCCACCGCCCGACTCGTTAGGCCAAGAGGTGGACGTCGCCTCGACCGCCACCGGCGCACCAAGGCACACGCGCCCACCCACACACACGCCCGCAGTCCCGTCGTACGGCGGCAAGGGGACGCGGCGGGGGGTGTCGACTCGGTCGGTCACGAGGTGGGCGTCGCCTCGGCCGCCACCGGCGCGGCAAGGCACACACACCCGCAGTCCCGTCGTACGGCCGCAAGGGGACGTGTCGGGGGGTGTTCGCCCGCAGTGGACTGCGCGGTCAACGCCAGCACCCCATCGAGAAACAGCCTCCGCGCCGTTCCGAGGACGGACACCCCCCGACGCGGCCCCGACCCCACCACAACCGGCCGACGCCCTACTCCCCCGGCCAGGAAGGCCGCCGCTTCTCGTTGAACGCCGCGACGCCCTCCACCCGATCCCCCGAGAAGGCCACGGCGCGCCAGGCCGCGTCCTCCACCTCCAGCCCCGCCCGCAGATCCAGCCCGTGCCCCAGCCGCAGCGCCTTCTTCGCCGCCCGCAGCCCGACCGGCGAGTTCGCCGCGATCCGGGACGCCAGCGCCAGCGCCTCCTCGCGGTCCCGCCCCTCGTCCACCAGCACGTCCACGAGCCCCAGCTCCGCCGCCTCCCCGGCCGCCACCCGCCGAGCCGTGAAGATCAGCTCGGCCGCACGGGCCGCGCCCACCCGACGGGGCAGCAGCTGCGTACCACCGCCGCCCGGAATCACCCCGACCGACACCTCCGGCAGCCCCACCACGGCCGTACCGTCCGCGACGATCAGGTCGCAGGCGAGGGCCAGCTCGAAGCCGCCGCCCAGGGCGAACCCGTGTACGGCCGCGATCGTCGGCACGGGCAGCTCCAGCACCCCGGTGTACGCGCCGCGCGCCACCGGCCGCTGCCGCACCAGATCCGCGTCGGTGAAGGAGTTCCGCTCCTTCAGGTCGGCGCCGACACAGAAGGCCCGTTCGTGGGTCGAGGTCACCACGACCACCCGTACGTCCCGATCCGCGCTCAGCGCCGCGCAGGCCCCGGCGAGGGAGCGGGCCATCTCGGTCGAGACCGCGTTCATGGCCTTGGGCCGGTCCAGGGCCAGCTCCGCGACATGCCCCTCCGCGTGCCGCCGTACCCGCACGAACTCCCCGAACCGCTCCTCGCTCATGACACCCTCCCGATCAACGGTTAACGACGGTTAACATCCGGTACCCCGATCATCGCAGCCCGGACCCGCACGGAAAAGGGGGAGCCGGTTCCCACATCCGCTCCGGACGCCCCGTTCGAGTGACATCCCGCCCAACTCCCGCCCCACCGCCCAGGAAACGCATAGCGTGCGTCCGCCGACGCACGGGGGCACCGGCACAGGGGGAGTGATCGCGATGACAACAGAGACGCCGACAATGCCGGGGAGCACCGAGAACGAGGCCACCTCCAGGCCCTGGATCCCACGCGGCCGGCACCGCCGCCCACGCCCCCGCAAGCTGCTGCTCGCAGCGGGCGGCCTGGCCCTGGCCGCCGGTGCGCTGAGCCTCGTACGGATCGCCCCGGACTCCACCGTCGGCGGCTTCGGCACCGCGGAGGCGGACCCGGGCCCCGACACAGACACCACCACAACCCCAGGCACAGACACAGGCACAGGCACCGACCGCCCGGCAAACGCCGCAGCCACATTCGCCGCGGCCCGACCCCCCACCCCCCTCCCCTCCCCGGCCACCCTCCTGCGCGGCCCGACCGCCCTGCCCACCCCGGGGGTGCCCCTGACTCCCACTCCCACCCCCACCCCGGCCGCGGACAGGCAGCGCCAGGCACCGGCAGACACCGTCACCACGATCCCGGACGCCCCGAACCCACCCGGCACCCCGGCACCCGCCCCGCCGAATCCCTCGCCGCCCCCACAACCCGCCCCGACGCGCACCCCACCCGCACCGGACCCGGACCCGCAGCCGGACCGGCCGAACCGGCCGGAGCGCCCCGGCGTGTGCCTGCCGATCATCGCCGTGTGCGTGGACGCACTGAAGGGCGTCAAGGACTAGAGGGCTACGACTCCGCGCCGCGCCGCGTCAGCAGCCACGGCTCGACCACGCCGAGCCCGCGGACCGGCCGCTGCCACATCGGCTGCAGCGCGAAGCGGTACGTCGGGGGCTCCTCGCCCTCCTTCTCGGCGGCGGCAGCGGCCTCGGCCGCCTCCGCCTCGGAGGCGGGTGCCTCGCCGGTGCGGATCAGGTCCTCCGCGAAGGCGCTGTCGACGAGGACGGCGTCACGAGGGGCTATCGACGTGAGCCGGGAGGCGAGGTTCACCGTCGTACCGAAGACATCGCCCATACGGGTGGTGACCGTGCCGAAGGCGATGCCGACCCGCAGCTCGGGCATGGTCTCGTCGTTCGCCATGGTCTCGATGAGCCGGAGGGCGATCTCGGCGGCGACCCCCGCGTCGTCGGCCGCGTACAGGACCTCGTCGCCGAGCGTCTTGACGAGCCGGCCGCCGTGCGCGGCGACCAGGTCGGCGGCGGTGGTCTCGAAGGCCTCGACGAGTTCGCCGAGTTCCTCCTCCTCCATCCGCCGGGTCAGGCGCGTGAACCCGACGAGGTCCGCGAAGCCGACCGCGAGGCGCCGGTCGACCATCTCCTCGTCGTCGGCGGCCTGGACGACCCGGCCGGCCGAGGCGGCGAGCTGGCGGCGCCAGACGTAGACGAGGAACTCCTCCAGTTCGGGCAGGAGCAGCTCGATGATCGGGTACGTGACCTCGGTGCGGGTCATCCCCGGTTCGGGCGGTTCGGTGAGGCCCTCCAGGAACGAGTCGATCTGCCACTCGGCCAGCCGGGCGGTGGTCTGCCCGGTGGACCGGGCCACCTGCACGGCCATCGCCTCGCTCAGCAACCCCGCCTCCACGAGGCCGGAGAGCCGGCGCAGCGCCAGCACGTCGGCCTCGGTGAGCGCCCTGGCCTGCCCGATGTCGGCGAAGCCCATGGCCCGCCAGAACCGGGTGGCGAGTTCCACGGAGACGCCCGCGCTACGGGCCGCCTGGAAGGGGGTGTAGCGGCGCTCGGCGCCCAGGATGAGCTGTTCGATGCGCAGGGCGAGCGGATCCTCGTCGGACTCCGGGTCCGCCCGGCCGTCCGCGTCCGTGCCGGAGCCCGTGTCGTCGACGGTCACGCCTGCTGCCCTTCCGATCTGCCGCGGTCAGTTATCGACCGGCCTTCACTTTACGGCAGGTGTGCGGTAGCTCACTCCGCGCGTGTCTCCGACGATACGACCGAATGTCCTGACGCGGGCGCACTCCGCCGGAGAGACGGAGCCACCGGTGCGTCACACCGGCCGCAGGTGCACGATGTCGCCGGCTCCCACCGGCTCCTGCACGCCCTCCTGGGTGGCGATGACGAGCCTTCCGTCCCCGTCGACCGCGACCGCCTCGCCCACGATCGACCGGTCTCCCGGCAGCTCGGCCCGCACCGTCCGTCCGAGCGTGGCGCAGCCCGCCGCGTACGTCTCCTGGAGGCCGCTCGCCGCGGGGTCGCCGCCGGCCGCACGCCACCGTCCGTACCACTCCTCCAGCGACCGCAGCACGCCTCGCAGCAGGGGATCCCGGTCCGTGTTCACGGCCCCGGCCAGGGCCAGGGACCCGGCTTGCGGCACCGGCAGTTCGTCCGCGCGCAGGGTGATGTTGATGCCGACCCCGACGACGACGGCGTCGTCCCCGGCCCGCTCCGCGAGGATGCCGCCGGCCTTGCGCTCTTCGCCGTCCACGGTCACCAGCAGGTCGTTGGGCCACTTCAGGGCCGTGTCGACGCCCGCCACCCGGGACAGCCCGGTCGCCACGGCGACCCCGGTGAGCAGCGGGAGCCAGCCCCAGCGGGCGACCGGGACCTCGCTCGGCCGCAGCAGGACGGAGAAGGACAGTCCCGAGCGGGCCGGTGCCGTCCACCGGCGGTCGAGGCGGCCCCGCCCGGCGGACTGCTCCTCCGCGACCAGGACCGCGCCCTCGGTAGCCGTGCCCGCGGTGGCCGCCGCCACGAGGTCGGAGTTGGTGGAGCCGGTGTGCTGCACCACCTCGACCCCGGACCAGAGTCCGCCGTCCCGTACCAGCGCCCGCCGCAGCGCGGTGGCGTTGAGGGGCGGGCGGTCCAGGTCGGACCAGCGGCTGTCGTCTGAGGCATCGCGCGGCGTCATGCAAGCCACCCTAGGTGTGGTAAACGCCGCACTGCTGATTCGTAGGCACGCCACTACGCTACGGATGAGTAACCGTCCCCCCTTTTGAGCAGGCAGGGAGCCGCATCCCGATGTCCGAGCCGGCAGAGCGTCACGAGATCCCAGGGATCGACATCCACACCACCGCGGGCAAGCTCGCGGATCTCCAGCGCCGTATCGAGGAAGCGACGCACGCCGGCTCCGCACGCGCGGTCGAAAAGCAGCACGCCAAGGGCAAGTTGACGGCCCGTGAGCGGATCGAGCTGCTGCTCGACGAGGACTCCTTCGTCGAGCTCGACGAGTTCGCCCGGCACCGCTCCACCAACTTCGGCCTGGACCAGAACCGCCCGTACGGCGACGGTGTCGTCACCGGGTACGGCACGGTCGACGGCCGCCCCGTCGCCGTGTTCTCCCAGGACTTCACCGTCTTCGGCGGCGCCCTGGGCGAGGTCTACGGCCAGAAGATCGTCAAGGTCATGGACTTCGCGCTGAAGACCGGCTGTCCGGTCATCGGCATCAACGACTCGGGCGGCGCCCGTATCCAGGAGGGCGTGGCGTCCCTCGGGGCGTACGGCGAGATCTTCCGCCGCAACACCCACGCGTCCGGGGTCATCCCGCAGATCAGCCTCGTCGTGGGCCCCTGCGCCGGCGGAGCCGTCTACTCCCCGGCCATCACCGACTTCACGGTCATGGTCGACCAGACCTCGCACATGTTCATCACCGGCCCGGACGTCATCAAGACGGTCACCGGCGAGGACGTCGGCTTCGAGGAGCTGGGCGGCGCCCGTACCCACAACTCGGCCTCGGGCGTGGCCCATCACATGGCCGGGGACGAGAAGGACGCCATCGAGTACGTCAAGCAGCTGCTGTCGTACCTGCCGTCCAACAACCTCTCCGAGCCGCCGCTCTTCCCGGAGGAGGCGGACCTCGCCCCCACCGACGAGGACCGCGAGCTGGACACGGTCGTGCCGGACAGCGCGAACCAGCCGTACGACATGCACACGGTGATCGAACACGTCCTGGACGACGCCGAGTTCTTCGAGACGCAGGCGCTGTTCGCGCCGAACATCCTCACCGGCTTCGGCCGGGTCGAGGGGCGCCCGGTGGGCATCGTCGCCAACCAGCCGATGCAGTTCGCCGGGTGTCTCGACATCCAGGCCAGCGAGAAGGCGGCCCGCTTCGTGCGGACCTGCGACGCCTTCAACGTGCCGGTGATCACCTTCGTGGACGTGCCCGGCTTCCTGCCCGGGGTCGACCAGGAGCACGACGGCATCATCCGGCGCGGCGCCAAGCTGATCTACGCCTACGCCGAGGCGACCGTCCCGCTCATCACGGTCATCACCCGCAAGGCCTTCGGCGGCGCCTACGACGTCATGGGCTCCAAGCACCTGGGCGCGGACATCAACCTGGCCTGGCCCACCGCCCAGATCGCCGTGATGGGCGCCCAGGGCGCGGTCAACATCCTGCACCGGCGCACCATCGCCGAGGCGGAGGCGGCCGGTGACCTGGAGGCGACCCGGGCCCGTCTCATCCAGGAGTACGAGGACGCCCTCCTCAACCCCTACATCGCGGCCGAGCGCGGCTATGTCGACTCCGTGATCATGCCGTCCGAGACCCGCCGGCACCTGGTGCGCGGCCTGCGTCAGCTGCGTACCAAGCGGGAATCCCTGCCTCCGAAGAAGCACGGCAACATCCCCCTCTAGGGAGTGCGTTCTCCCGTCTCTGAGAGCGCCTTCTCCCGTCTCCAGGAGCCGACATGAACATCAAGGTCGTACGGGGCAACCCGACCCCGGAGGAACTGGCCGCCGCCCTGGCGGTGGTCAGGGCCCGCGCCGCGGCGGCGGCCGAGCAGCCGTCCGGCGCGCCCCGCCCGCGGGACTCCTGGTCGGATCCGGCCCGCATCGCGGCGCACCGGCTGCCGCAGCCGGGCCCGACGGCGTGGACGCGTACGTTCTGGCCCGGGTAGAGCCCGGGTAGCCCGGCCAGGACGAGTCCCGGAGGACCGGCCAGGACGGGTCCCGGGGGCCGGGCGGGAACTTGAGTACGCGTACTCAGGCGCCCGGCACGAAACCGCCGCACGCTGGAAGCATGCTGTGGTCCGACCCCGAGAACGAGCCGCCGAAGGAACTGCGCGACATGCAGAACACCCTTCGGCGCCTCGGCGTCTTCCTGGCGGTCGCCATGGTGTTCGCGATGATCGTGCTCGGACTGCGCTGAGGCCGGGCCGGTACCGCGCGGATATTCTGGCCGCATGACTGATCAGCCGCGTCGCCGACTCGTCCTCGCCTCCCAGTCCCCCGCCCGGCTCGGTCTGCTGCGCCAGGCCGGGCTCGCCCCCGAGGTGATCGTGAGCGGTGTCGACGAGGACGCCGTGAGCGCCCCGACGCCCGCCGAACTCGCGCTCGCCCTGGCCGAGGCGAAGGCCTCCGTGGTGGCGGCGAAGCCCGAGGTGCGCGGCGCCCTGGTGATCGGCTGCGACTCGGTGCTCGACCTGGACGGCGAGGCCCTCGGCAAGCCCGCGGACGCCGAGGAGGCCACCGCCCGCTGGAAGGCGATGCGCGGCCGGGCCGGCACCCTCCAGACCGGCCACTGCGTGTACGACACCGCAGCCGGTCGGTACGCCTCCGCGGTCGCCTCCACCGTCGTCCGCTTCGGCGAGCCGACCGACGAGGAGGTCGCCGCCTATGTCGCCTCGGGTGAACCCCTCCATGTCGCCGGGGCGTTCACCCTCGACGGCCGCTCGGCCCCGTTCGTCGACGGCATCGACGGCGACCACGGCAACGTGATCGGCATCAGCCTGCCCCTGGTCCGGCGGCTGCTGGCCGAACTGGGCGTCGGCATCACGGAGTTGTGGACACCCCGGGAGCGGTGACCTGAGCGGCGTTCAGGTGGTGCTGGGCGCCGGCGGTGGGGTGAGCGGGGAGGTGTCGCCGTCCTTCGTGCCGTCCGGCGTCCGGTCGACCGGCCCGGCCGCGGGCTCGGGCCGGCTCTGCCGGTCGTACGTCATCAGCAGCAGCACGATGAGCGCGAGCACCACCATCATGAAGAGGAACGCGGACCGGCCCATCAGGCCCCACGCGAACGCGCCCAGCAGTCCGTGCACCACGGCCGCGCTGATCAGCAGGATGCGGCCGAGGCCGGCCGGCGGGCGGTTGCGCAGGGCGACCAGCAGGGCGACCACGCCGCACAGCACGAAGTAGAGGCCGAAGACGATGCCGGCGCCCTTCGACGACGTGGACATCACGTCCGGGTCCAGGCCCGCCAGGGACATGTTCTGGTTGTGGACGATGTTCCCGAGCAGCCAGTTCAGCCCGGCGACCCCGAGGGCCTCGCCGAAGAGCACGACCGCCACGATCCATGCCACCGGTCTGCGCACCACCGGTCCCACCCACTTCCGAGCTTTTTCGAGTGCCAGTCGAGCAAGGCGTCTGTTACCCCAAGTATGTTCGGGACATCCTGAACGCTACTCACGGGTAAACCCACGGACAAGGGTCCGGTGCCCGGCAAAGAATCATTGGGCCATTCGTAGGGACTCCACAAAGAAACCCTGTGGCCCGCAGCACGCTCTCACAGAGACCTTGGCCACAAAGGAGGGCTAGGGTTTCGACAGGAGTCCCCCGTACCTAGGTGCGACAAGGGATTTCACGGTCGGGCGAGCCTCGTATCACGCTCCGTGTGGGCAAGCTCACCAGTGGGGACGGGTCGAAGTGCCGTGTCGGCAGTCCCTAAAATCAGCTTGTTTCAAGGAGGGAGCCTCAATCGTGCGCAAGGTGCTCATCGCCAACCGTGGCGAAATCGCTGTCCGCGTTGCCCGGGCCTGCCGGGATGCCGGGATCGCGAGCGTGGCCGTCTACGCCGACCCGGACCGGGACGCTCTGCATGTCCGCGCCGCGGATGAGGCGTTCGCCCTGGGCGGTGACACTCCGGCGACCAGCTATCTCGACATCGGGAAGGTGCTGAACGCCGCGCGCGAGTCGGGCGCGGACGCCATCCATCCCGGGTACGGATTCCTCTCCGAGAACGCCGACTTCGCGCAGGCGGTCCTGGACGCCGGGCTGATCTGGATCGGCCCGCCGCCGCAGGCCATCCGCGACCTCGGCGACAAGGTGGCCGCCCGGCACATCGCCCAGCGGGCCGGCGCCCCGCTGGTGGCCGGTACGCCGGATCCGGTCTCGGGCTCCGACGAGGTCGTCGCCTTCGCCGAGGAGCACGGTCTGCCCATCGCGATCAAGGCCGCCTTCGGCGGTGGCGGTCGCGGTCTGAAGGTCGCCCGCACCCTCGAAGAGGTGCCCGAGCTGTACGAGTCGGCGGTCCGCGAGGCGGTCGCCGCCTTCGGCCGCGGTGAGTGCTTCGTCGAGCGCTACCTCGACAAGCCGCGGCATGTGGAGACGCAGTGCCTGGCCGACAGCCACGGCAACGTGGTCGTCGTGTCCACGCGTGACTGCTCCCTCCAGCGCCGGCACCAGAAGCTGGTCGAGGAGGCGCCCGCGCCGTTCCTGTCGGACGCGCAGGTCGCCGAGTTGTACGCCTCCTCGAAGGCCATCCTCAAGGAGGCCGGCTACGTCGGCGCCGGCACCGTGGAGTTCCTGGTCGGCACGGACGGCACGATCTCCTTCCTGGAGGTCAACACGCGTCTCCAGGTGGAGCACCCGGTCACCGAGGAGGTCGCCGGCATCGACCTGGTGCGCGAGATGTTCCGCATCGCCGACGGCGAGGAGCTCGGCTACGGCGACCCCGAACTGCGCGGCCACTCCTTCGAGTTCCGCATCAACGGCGAGGACCCGGGCCGTAACTTCCTGCCCGCCCCCGGCACGGTCACCGCGTTCGCCCCGCCGTCCGGTCCGGGCGTCCGGCTGGACGCGGGTGTCGAGTCCGGGTCGGTCATCGGTCCGGCCTGGGACTCCCTGCTGGCCAAGCTGATCGTCACCGGCGCGACCCGCGAGCAGGCCCTCCAGCGTGCCGCCCGCGCGCTGGAGGAGTTCCAGGTCGAGGGCATGGCCACCGCCATCCCGTTCCACCGCGCGGTCGTCAGGGACCCGGCGTTCGCCCCCGAACTCACCGGGTCCGCCGACCCCTTCACGGTCCACACCCGCTGGATCGAGACCGAGTTCGTCAACGAGATCCCCGCGTTCTCGGCGGCCACGGACGCCGAGGCGGACGAGGACGCGGACCGCGAGACGATCGTCGTCGAGGTCGGCGGCAAGCGCCTGGAGGTCTCCCTCCCGGTCTCGCTCGGCATGTCCCTGGCCCGCACCGGCCTCGCGGCGGGCGCCAAGCCCAAGCGCCGCGCGGCCAAGAAGTCCGGCCCCGCGGCCTCCGGCGACACCCTCGCCTCCCCGATGCAGGGCACGATCGTCAAGGTCGCGGTCGAGGAGGGCCAGGAAGTCAAGGAGGGCGACCTGATCGTCGTCCTCGAAGCGATGAAGATGGAACAGCCCCTGAACGCGCACCGGTCCGGCACCGTCAAGGGCCTGTCCGCCGAGGTCGGCGCCTCCCTCACCTCGGGCGCGCCGATCTGCGAGATCAAGGACTGACGACTTCTCCGGTACGACTGTTCCGGTACGACGTCGAAAGGCGCCCGGCGAGCCGACTCACGGTCGGCCCACCGGGCGCCTCTCCCTTTACCCCCGCCTCCCGCCGACCGCCCCGTACTGCCGTCCGGCCCACCGGTGAGCCGGACGCCTCACATGTCCCGCGTCCCGCATCCGGACGACCGACCGTCACAGCAGGTCTGCCGGGCGGCGACAACCGGCTCACCGTGCGGACCACGACGAGCCCCGCACAGCGGCGGGCGTCAACCGCGCCGCCGCCCACCGCCCGCCGACCGGCCGGGCGGCTCGCGTTCCCGTCGCCCCACCCCCTGCCGGGCACCCACGTCCCGCGATCCACCCCCGGTCATCCGCCCTCACAGCAGGCCCACCGGGCGAGGGCGTTCAGTGCCCTGGGCGGGGCCGTGATCGGCCCGTAGGGCGGTGGGCGTCGGACGGGGCCCATCGGCGGGCGGCCTCCTGTTGGCGCGGGCCCGCCGGGGAGGTGGCGGGGCAGCAGGGCCGGGAGGCGGGGGCCCGTGCCCTCACCGACAGGACGGCGTTCCACCGGATCACCGTGGCGTCCCACCGGATCGCCACGGAGTCCCGAGGGATCACCATGGCGTCCCGTCAGATCACCCCGGCACGCCCCGCTCAGGGGCGTGCCGTCAGCGGCGGCGGAGGTCGGCGACCCGGGCCCGCTCGGCTGCGGGCGACTGTTCGCCCAGGACCGTGGCGGAGCGCAGTCCAGGGGCTCCGCCCGGGACCTGGCCGCGGCGCGGGCCCGGAACGGGGACGTCCCGACGCTGTTGCCGACGCGCCGGGACCTGATCACCCCCCGGGTTCTCCGCCGCCCCGGCGATGGCGATCTGCACCCCCTGGTCGGCGAGTGCCTGGAGCTCGGTGGCGGCCCGGTCGTCGTGGACGGGCGGTTCGTCCGTCACGAGGCGGGTGATGAGGTCCGTCGGCACGGTCTGGAACATGGTGTCGGTGCCGAGCTTGGTGTGGTCGGCGAGGACCACGACCTCCGCGGCGGCCTGCACCAGCGCCCGGTCGACGGAGGCCGACAGCATGTTGGACGTGGAGAGCCCGCGCTCGGCGGTCAGCCCGCTTCCGGAGAGGAAGGCCCGGGACACCCGCAGCCCCTGGAGGGACTGTTCGGCACCGCTGCCGACGAGGGCGTAGTTCGAACCGCGGAGCGTTCCGCCGGTCATCACGACCTCCACGCGGTTGGCATGGGCCAACGCCTGGGCCACCAACAGGGAGTTGGTGACGACGGTCAGCCCGGGTACCCGGGCGAGCCGGCGGGCCAGCTCCTGTGTGGTGGTTCCCGCCCCGACCACCACGGCCTCGCCCTCTCCGACGAAGCTGGCGGCGAGATCGGCGATGGCCGTCTTCTCGGCGGTCGCGAGATGTGATTTCTGCGGAAAGCCGGACTCCCGCGTAAACCCGCCCGGCAATACCGCACCGCCATGCCGGCGGTCGAGGAGTCCTTCTGCCTCCAGTGCGCGCACGTCCCGCCGTACGGTCACTTCGGAGGTCTGGACGACGCGGGCGAGCTCACGGAGCGATACGGCCCCGTTCGCTCGCACCATTTCGAGGATCAATTGGCGACGTTCTGCAGCGAACACGAAACTGACAGTAACCCCAACGACCGTCTGCTTTCAGCAGTTTGCGCCGAATTACAGAAGTTGTTCGTACACCAGGACGGGAAGTGGTATAGGGCCTAATCCCGGCGACTATGCCGCACGCATGCTCGACAACTCCCTGTGACCAGCGGTGAACCGCTTTCGGCCGCCCGGTCGGTCAGAGCTCGTCGCCCGCCTTGCGCGTGTGCAGCTGCCGGGCGACCTCCGCGATCGACCCCGAAAGGGAGGGGTAGACGGTGAAGGCGTTCGCGATCTGTTCGACCGTCAGGTTGTTGTCGACGGCGATCGACATCGGGTGGATCAGCTCCGAGGCGCGCGGCGCGACGACCACACCGCCCACCACGATCCCGGTGCCCGGCCGGCAGAAGATCTTGACGAAGCCGTCCCGGATGCCCTGCATCTTCGCGCGCGGGTTGCGCAGCAGCGGCAGCTTCACGACCCGGGCGTCGATCTTCCCGGCGTCGACGTCGGCCTGCGTGTAGCCGACGGTGGCGATCTCGGGGTCGGTGAAGACGTTCGACGAGACGGTCTTCAGGTTGAGCGGGGCCACCGCGTCGCCGAGGAAGTGGTACATGGCGATCCGGCCCTGCATCGCCGCGACGGAGGCGAGGGCGAAGACGCCGGTCACGTCACCGGCGGCGTACACGCCCGGGGCGGTGGTGCGGGACACCCGGTCGGTCCAGATGTGCCCGGAGTCGCGGAGCTTGACCCCGGCCTCCTCCAGGCCCATGCCGGTGGAGTTCGGGACGGCGCCGACGGCCATCAGGCAGTGCGAGCCGGTGATGACCCGCCCGTCGGCGAGGGTGACCTCGACCCGGTCGCCGACCCGCTTGGCGGACTGGGCGCGGGAGCGGGCCATGACGTTCATGCCGCGGCGCCGGAAGACCTCTTCCAGGACGGCGGCGGCGTCCGGGTCCTCGCCGGGGAGCACCCGGTCGCGGGAGGACACGAGGGTGACCTTGGAGCCGAGGGCCTGGTAGGCGCCGGCGAACTCGGCGCCGGTGACACCGGAGCCGACCACGATGAGCTCCTCGGGGAGCTCGGTGAGGTCGTAGACCTGGGTCCAGTTGAGGATGCGCTCGCCGTCGGGCAGGGCGTCCGCCAGCTCGCGCGGCTTGCCGCCGGTGGCGATGAGCACGGCGTCGGCGACGAGGGTCTCCTCGCTGCCGTCGACGGCCCGCACCACGACCTTCCGCGAGCCGTCCAGGCCCTGCATGCCCTCCAGGCGTCCGCGTCCGCGCAGCACCCGGGCGCCGGCCCGGGTCACGGAGGCGGTGATGTCGTGGGACTGCGCGAGCGCGAGGCGCTTCACCCGTCGGTTGACCTTGCCGAGGTCGACGCCCACCACCCGGGCGGCCCGCTCCAGCGGCGGGGTGTCGTCGGCGACGATGATTCCCAGCTCTTCGTACGAGGAATCGAAGGTGGTCATCACCTCGGCCGTGGCGATCAGGGTCTTCGACGGGACGCAGTCGGTGAGCACCGACGCCCCGCCCAGACCGTCGCAGTCGACGACGGTCACCTCCGCGCCGAGCTGGGCGGCCGACAGGGCCGCCTCGTATCCGCCGGGTCCGCCACCGATGATCACGATCCGAGTCACGTACTCCATTGTCCCGTACGCGCCGGGCTGCCACCGCCCCGGGGGCGCCGGGGAGGCCCATCCGTTACCTCCGTGACGGGAGGGACACCCGAAACGGCTGCCGTACCCTCGACGACATGTCGCTCTACGCCGGGTACGCCGGCAACCTCGACGCGCGGCTCATGACCCGCCGCGCACCGCACTCGCCGCTGCGCGCGACGGGCTGGCTGAACGGGTGGCGGCTGACCTTCGGCGGCGAGCACATGGGCTGGGAGGGCGCGCTCGCGACGATCGTCGAGGCGCCCGGCGCGCAGGTCTTCGTCGCGCTGTACGACCTCGCGCCCATGGACGAGGACTCGATGGACCGCTGGGAAGGCGTCGGCCTCGACATCTACCGCCGGATGCGGGTCCGGGTGCACACCCTGGAGGGCCAGGAGCCGGCCTGGGTCTACGTCCTCAACGGCTACGAGGGCGGCCTGCCCTCGGCCCGCTACCTGGGCGAGATCGCGGACGCGGCGGAGTCGGCGGGCGCCCCGCACGACTATGTGATGGAACTCCGCAAGCACCCGTGCTGACCGGCGCCCGGTCGACGGGCGTTGGTTGGAAACGACAAGACAACGATCGCCATCCGGTCAGCTCCGTCATCTACGCGCGTAGGCCCTGAGCGGCTACCCTCAACCGCGTGAACGCATCTCTTCTTCCGGACGACATCCAGGGCGACCCCCATACCGCCGCCGACGCCGCCGCCTCGCGCCTGCGCGAACTGACCGGCGCCGAGACCCACGACGTCGCCCTCGTGATGGGCTCCGGCTGGGCGCCGGCCGTGGACGCGCTCGGCGCTCCCGACGCCGAGTTCGAGGTCACCGAGCTGCCCGGTTTCCCGCCGCCGGCGGTGGAGGGACACGGCGGCAAGATCCGCTCGTACCGGATCGGTACGAAGCGCACCTTGGTCTTCCTGGGCCGCACCCACTTCTACGAGGGCCGCGGTGTCGCCGCCGTCGCGCACGGCGTCCGTACGGCCGTCGCCGCCGGCTGCAAGACGATCGTCCTCACCAACGGCTGCGGCGGTCTGCGCGAGGGCATGCGCCCCGGCCAGCCGGTCCTGATCAGCGACCACATCAACCTGACGGCGACCTCCCCCATCATCGGCGCGAACTTCGTCGACCTCACCGATCTCTACTCGCCGCGGCTGCGCGCCCTGTGCAAGGAGATCGACCCCACGCTGGAGGAGGGCGTCTACGCCCAGTTCCCCGGCCCGCACTACGAGACCCCGGCCGAGATCCGCATGGCCCGCGTCATCGGCGCGGACCTGGTGGGCATGTCGACGGTCCTGGAAGCGATCGCCGCGCGCGAGGCGGGCGCGGAGGTACTCGGCATCTCCCTGGTCACCAACCTCGCGGCGGGCATGACGGGCGAGCCCCTCAACCACGAGGAAGTCCTCCAGGCCGGCCGCGACTCGGCCACCCGGATGGGCTCCCTCCTGGCCCAGGTACTGGGCCGCATCTAGCCACCGCACCGGGAGCCCCGCCCCCGGCCCCCGCCCCGAACCCTTGCCCACCCACCGCCCGGCTCGGTCGGGCAAGAAGCGCCCCGTGCCTCCGGCTCGGTCGGCCGAGAACCGGGCCTGGCCCCGGTCGTGCGCTTCTTGAGGTCGCGAGTCGGGTGGTGGGTGGGCACAGCCCGGGGGTCCGGGGCGGGGCCCCCGGAGACGCGCACCGCCACGGACCCGCACCGAACACACGAGAGGTTGACCCACGTGCACGCCGACGTCATCGCACAGGCCAAGGCATGGCTCGCCGAGGACCCCGACGCGGAGACCCGCGCCGAACTCGCCGAGCTCCTCGACGCCGAGGACACGGCGGAGCTCGCCGCGCGCTTCAGCGGCACCCTCCAGTTCGGCACCGCGGGTCTGCGGGGCGAACTCGGCGCGGGCCCGATGCGCATGAACCGCTCCGTGGTCATCCGCGCCGCGGCCGGCCTCGCCGCGTACCTCAGGGCGAAGGGCGAGGACGACGGTCTCGTCGTGATCGGCTACGACGCCCGCCACAAGTCCGCGGACTTCGCCGAGGACACGGCGTCCGTCATGGTCGGCGCGGGCCTGCGCGCGGTCGTCCTGCCCCGCCCGCTGCCGACCCCCGTCCTGGCGTACGCGATAAGGCATCTCGGCGCGGTCGCCGGTGTGGAGGTCACCGCCAGCCACAACCCGCCCCGCGACAACGGTTACAAGGTGTACCTGGGCGACGGCTCGCAGATCGTGCCGCCGGCCGACGCGGAGATCGCGGCGGAGATCGACGCCATCGCGTCCCTGACCAGCGTCCCCCGCCCCAGCGGCGGCTGGGAGACGCTCGACGACAGCGTCCTCGACGCCTATCTCGCCCGCACGGACGCCGTACTCGCCCCCGGTTCCCCCCGCACGGCCCGCACGGTCTACACGGCGATGCACGGCGTCGGCACGGAGACCCTGCTGGCCGCCTTCGCCCGCGCCGGCTTCCCCGAGCCCGTCCTGGTCGCCGAACAGGCCGAACCGGACCCGGACTTCCCGACCGTCGCCTTCCCCAACCCGGAAGAGCCCGGCGCGATGGACCTCGCCTTCGCGCGGGCCCGCGCGACCGGCCCCGACCTGATCATCGCGAACGACCCGGACGCCGACCGCTGCGCCGTGGCCGTCGGACACGCCGGCGACTGGCGGATGCTCCGCGGTGACGAGGTCGGCGCGCTGCTCGCCACCCATCTGGTGAACCGGGGGGCCCGCGGCACCTTCGCGGAGTCGATCGTCTCCTCCTCCCTCCTCGGCCGTATCGCCGAGAAGGCGGGCCTTCCCTACGAGGAGACCCTCACCGGCTTCAAGTGGATCGCCCGCGTCGAGGGCCTGCGCTACGGCTATGAGGAGGCCCTCGGCTACTGCGTGGACCCGGACGGCGTACGGGACAAGGACGGCATCACGGCCGCCCTGCTGATCACGGAGCTCGCGTCGACGCTCAAGGAGGAGGGCCGCACCCTCCTCGACCTGCTGGACGACATCGCCGTCGAGCACGGTCTGCACGCCACCGACCAGCTCGCGGTCCGGGTCGAGGACCTGTCGGTCATCGCCGCCGCCATGGAGCGGCTCCGGGAGCGGCCCCCGACCGTGCTGGCGGGCCTCGCCATCACCCGCGCCGAGGACCTCACCCTGGGGACGGACCGGCTCCCGCCCACCGACGGCCTGCGCTACACGCTCGACGGCGCCCGGGTCATCGTCCGGCCCAGCGGCACCGAGCCGAAACTGAAGTGCTATCTGGAGGTCGTCGTCCCGGTCGCCACGCACGCCGGTCTCCCGGCGGCCCACGCGAAGGCGGCGGACCTGCTGGCGGCGATCAAGCGGGACCTCTCGGCGGCGGCCGGCATCTGAGCCGGGGGAAGCCCACGGCAGGACACGGCGGACGACCGGCCGGCAGCGGCACACCGGGGAAGCCACGGGCGGCCAGAGGTGACCAGAGGTCACCGAGGACCGCCCGGGGCACCCCATCGGGTGATTTCCCCAGGCAGGTTGACGCGGGCTCCACGTCTGGCCCCGCCCGCCGGGCAACGGTGGACCGGCAAGTGCCCCGCCGACCCAGCCTGGAGCCGCAGCCGTGTCCTCGACCGCATTCCGGCCGACCCCCCGAGCGACCACCGAGAACACCGCGGTCACCGCACCCCGCATCCCCCGCGACCCCGGGCGGGGCGGCCCCTCGTGCCTCCGCCCGGCCCTGCGTCACGCGGCCCCCGCCCTGCTCGCGTACCTCGCCGTCCGCGTCACGGGCCTGCTGGTCCTCGCCGTCTGGGCGCATCGCCGGCACGAGGGCGTCTGGTCGATCCTGGCGACACAGTGGGACTCCGTCTGGTACCTGCGCATCGCCGACCACGGCTACGCGCCCGGCCTCGACGCCGGTCACGATGCGAAGGGCCTGGCGTTCTTCCCGCTGTACCCGGTGCTGGTGAAGGCCGTGGCGGCGTTCACGCCGGGCACCCGCGCCAGTACCGCCCTGGTCCTCGCCGTGCTCGCCTCGTTCGTCGCGGCCTGGGGGATCTTCGCCGTCGGCGACCGGCTGTACGGCCGTCGCGCGGGCATCCTCCTCACCACACTGTGGGCCGCGTTCCCGGTCGGCCTGGTGCAGTGGATGGGCTACACGGAGTCCCTGTTCACGGCGTTCGTGGCCTGGTCGCTGTACGCGGTGCTCACCGGGCGCTGGCTCACCGCGGGCAGCTGCGCGGCGCTGGCCGGCCTGACCCGTCCGACCGGCGTCGCGGTGGCCGCCGCGGTCACCGTCACCGCCCTGGTCTCCCTGTGCCGCCGCCCGCGGGACGTCCGTGCCCTCGCCGCGGCGGCGCTGGCCCCGCTCGGCTGGTGCGGGTACGTCGGCTGGGTGGGCCTGCGGCTGGACCGCTGGGACGGCTACTTCGCCGTACAGCGGCTGTGGCGCAACGAGCTGGACGGCGGGCTGCGGACGCTGCTGATGGTGCGGGACCTGCTGTGGCGGGACGCGTCGCCCCAGCTCTTCCTGGTGACGGTGACGCTCACCGTGCTGGCCTCGGTGGTGCTGTTCGGCCTGTCCCTGGGGGACCGCCAGCCGCTGCCCCTGCTGGTCTTCACGGGCGTTCTGCTGACGATCGTGCTGGGCAGCGGAGGCGTCTACTTCCCCCGGGCCCGCTTCCTCCTCCCGGCCTTCCCGCTGCTCCTCCCCCTCGCCGTCCACCTGTCCCACGCGTCCCGGCGCTACCGTGCCCTGTTCCTGACGGGGGCGGTGGCGGGCTCGGCCTACCTCGGCGCGTACATGACCCTGGTGTGGCACGGAGCGCCCTGAGGCCGGTCCCGGTTCCTCACCCGGTCGCGAGCAGAATCGCCAGCAGCACGAGCCCGGCCAGCGCCGGCGCCACGATCTCGTAGGCCCAGCGCACGGTCACCTCGCCCTGGGCCCCCTCCGGCTTCCCGTCGGTCTCCCGCAGTTCCCGCAGCTCGTCCATGACCCGGTCGGTCTCCGCACGCACGGGCCCCTCGGGCACCGCCTTGCGCCCACCGGCCCGCATCCCCCCGGACAGCCCGGCCGGACCGCCGCCGGAGAGGCCGCCACCGGAGAGTCCACCGCCGAACGGGCCCCGGATCCCCTCGGCCTCCGCGCCTCGCCGGGCCTCCCGCCGGGCCGCCTTCTTGCGGCCCCGCAGCGACACGGGAATGGCCCACAGCTGGAACTTCCGGCCGGACGCGACGACGACCTCGTTCGAGTAGCCCGAGCGCAGCGACTCGACCTGCCCCCACGGCAGCACGATCAACCGGAACGGGTTGCGGACGCGCAGCCGCTCCTGGTTGGCGAACACGGCCGGCCGCAGGGTGAAGGCCACCACCAGCGGCACCACGAGGATCAGGGTGGCGAGCGCCAGCCACGGTGTGCGCCCCTCCCCGGAGACGACCGCGTCGATGCCGAGCCAGCCGGCGATGCCGAGCAGCAGGAAACCGCCGGCCATGCCCGCGGGCGACCGGTAGATCCGGTCGGGCAACGGGGGTGCCGAGGGCTGCGGCGCTGGTGACTGGGGCTCCGGGGTCGTCATGGCACCGATTCTGCCCGACGCCCCCGGCGACGCCCGTACGCGGTGCCGCCGCAGCGCCGCCGCGGGAGCTGTCGTCCCCCTGCCGTCGGGCCGCCGTCGGGCTGCCGTGATGCCGTCGCGGTGCCGCCGTAGCGGATGAGCACCTGATATGTATGCCGGGGTGTACAGCCGCTACGCGCGTAGATATGCTCGGCTGGTGACCATGCCCACCACTGCACAAGCTCTCGCCGACGTCACCGCGTCCGACAGCACGCTGCGCCGCTTCCTCCACGGGCTGCCCGGCGTGGACGCGGTCGGCCTGGAGGCCCGCGCAGCCTCGCTCGGCACCCGTTCCATCAAGACGACCGCGAAGGCGTACGCCATCGACCTCGCCATCTCGATGGTCGACCTGACGACGCTGGAAGGCGCGGACACCCCGGGCAAGGTCCGGGCGCTCGGCGCCAAGGCGGTCCGCCCCGACCCGACCGACCGGACGAGTCCGGCGACGGCGGCGGTCTGTGTCTACCCCGACATGGTGGCCACCGCCAAGGAGGCCGTCGCCGGTTCCTCCGTCAAGGTCGCCTCGGTCGCCACCGCCTTCCCGGCCGGCCGCGCCGCGCTCCCCGTGAAGCTGGCCGACGTCCGTGACGCGGTCGCCGCGGGCGCCGACGAGATCGACATGGTCATCGACCGCGGCGCGTTCCTCGCGGGCGACTACCTGAAGGTGCACGAGGAGATCGTCGCCGTGAAGGAGGCCTGCGCGGACTCGGCCCGCCTGAAGGTCATCTTCGAGACGGGCGAGCTGTCGACGTACGACAACATCCGCCGCGCCAGCTGGCTCGGCATGCTCGCGGGTGCCGACTTCATCAAGACGTCCACCGGCAAGGTCGCGGTCAACGCCACACCCGCGAACACCCTGTTGATGCTGGAGGCGGTGCGCGACTTCCGCGCCCAGACCGGCGTCCAGGTCGGCGTGAAGCCCGCCGGCGGGATCCGTACGACCAAGGACGCCGTCAAGTTTCTCGTACTGGTCAACGAGACCGTCGGCGAGGACTGGCTGGACAACCACTGGTTCCGCTTCGGCGCCTCCTCGCTCCTGAACGACCTGCTGATGCAGCGTCAGAAGCTGGCCACCGGCCGCTACTCCGGCCCCGACTACGTGACGGTGGACTGATCACCATGGCATCTGCATCCGCGTTCGAGTACGCGCCGGCGCCCGAGTCCCGCTCGGTCGTCGACATCGCCCCCTCCTACGGCCTGTTCATCGACGGCGAGTTCACCGAGGCGGCCGACGGCAAGGTCTTCAAGACGGTCAGCCCCAGCACGGAGGAAGTGCTGTCGGAGATCGCCCAGGCCGGTTCCGAGGACGTCGACCGTGCCGTGAAGGCCGCCCGCAGGGCCTTCGAGAAGTGGTCCGCCCTCCCCGGCTCGGAGCGCGCCAAGTACCTGTTCCGCATCGCCCGGATCATCCAGGAGCGCAGCCGCGAACTGGCCGTCCTGGAGACGCTGGACAACGGCAAGCCGATCAAGGAGACACGCGACGCCGACCTCCCGCTGGTCGCCGCGCACTTCTTCTACTACGCGGGCTGGGCCGACAAGCTCACGCACGCCGGCTTCGGCACGGACCCCAGGCCGCTGGGCGTCGCGGGCCAGGTCATCCCGTGGAACTTCCCGCTCCTGATGCTGGCCTGGAAGATCGCCCCGGCGCTCGCCACCGGCAACACGGTGGTGTTGAAGCCCGCCGAGACCACCCCCCTCTCCGCCCTGTTCTTCGCGGACATCTGCCGCCAGGCAGGCCTGCCCAGGGGAGTCGTCAACATCCTTCCGGGGTACGGCGACACGGGCGCCGCGCTGGTCGAGCACCCGGACGTGAACAAGGTCGCGTTCACCGGCTCCACGGCGGTCGGCAAGGCCATCGCGCGCCAGGTGGCGGGCACGACGAAGAAGGTCACCCTCGAACTCGGCGGCAAGGGCGCGAACATCGTCTTCGACGACGCCCCGATCGACCAGGCGGTGGAGGGGATCGTCACCGGGATCTTCTTCAACCAGGGCCAGGTCTGCTGCGCGGGCTCCCGCCTCCTCGTCCAGGAGTCGATCCAGGACGAGTTGCTGGACTCCCTCAAGCGCAGGCTCTCCACGCTGCGCCTCGGCGACCCGCTGGACAAGAACACGGACATCGGCGCGATCAACTCCGCCGAGCAGCTGGCCCGGATCACCGCGCTCACCGAGCAGGGCGAGGCGGAGGGCGCCGAACGCTGGTCGCCGGCCTGCGAACTCCCCTCCTCCGGCTACTGGTTCGCCCCGACGCTCTTCACGAACGTCACCCAGGCGCACACCATCGCCCGCGACGAGATCTTCGGCCCGGTGCTGTCCGTCCTCTCCTTCCGCACACCGGACGAGGCGGTCGCCAAGGCCAACAACAGCCAGTACGGCCTGTCGGCGGGCATCTGGACGGAGAAGGGCTCCCGGATCCTCGCGGTGGCGGGCAAGCTCCGCGCGGGCGTCATCTGGTCCAACACGTTCAACAAGTTCGACCCGACCTCGCCGTTCGGCGGCTACAAGGAGTCGGGGTTCGGCCGCGAGGGCGGCCGCCACGGCCTGGAGGCGTACCTCGATGTCTGAGAAGTCCGAGCAGCAGCGTCTGAGTGTCCTCAAGACCTACAAGCTGTACGTGGGCGGCAAGTTCCCGCGTTCCGAGAGCGGCCGGGTGTACGAGGTGACGGACTCCAAGGGCAAGTGGCTCGCCAACGCGCCGCAGTCCTCCCGCAAGGACGCCCGTGACGCGGTCGTCGCCGCCCGCAAGGCGTTCGGCGGCTGGTCCGGGGCGACGGCCTACAACCGCGGCCAGATCCTGTACCGCGTCGCGGAGATGCTGGAGGGCCGCAAGGCGCAGTTCGTCCGCGAGGTGGCCGAGGCGGAGGGCCTCTCGAAGCCGAAGGCGGCCGAGCAGGTCGACGCGGCGATCGACCGCTGGGTCTGGTACGCGGGCTGGACCGACAAGATCGCCCAGGTGGTCGGCGGTGCCAATCCGGTGGCGGGCCCGTACTTCAACCTGTCGTCCCCGGAGCCGACGGGGGTCGTCACCGTGCTCGCGCCCCAGGAGTCGTCCTTCCTGGGCCTGGTCTCGGTCCTCGCCCCGGTGATCGCGACCGGCAACACGGCGATCGTGATCGCGAGCGAGAGGTCCCCGCTCCCGGCCCTCTCGCTGGGCGAGGTGCTGGCCACCTCCGACCTGCCCGGCGGGGTCGTCAACGTCCTGTCCGGCAGGACCGCCGAGATCGCGGCGCCGCTCGCCGCGCACCAGGACGTCAACGCGATCGACCTGGCCGGCGCCGGCACCGACGACGTACTGGCGAAGGAGCTGGAGATCGCGGCGGCCGACAATCTGAAGCGGGTCCTGCGTCCACAGCCTGTGGACAACTGGTCGGCGACGCCCGGCACCGAGCGCCTGACGGCCTTCCTGGAGACGAAGACGGTCTGGCACCCGACAGGCTCACTGGGAGCGGGCGGCTCGTCGTACTGAGCAGCCGAAGGCCGCTCCCCGGGGGCGCGGGGAACTGCGCGACCAGCCATGGCGAACCCACGCACGGCAACGGTCGGCAGTTCCCCGGACGGCCCCCGCGCCTCAACCCCCCAGCGTCCCCATCACCTGCCCCACCACCGGCATGCTCCCGATCGACTGCGCCTGCGCGACGGGAGCCGTCAGCATCTGCGAGGCGACCGGCTGGAAGTCGGCGAGCTGGGTGCCGACGCCGTTGTCGAGGGGGTCGACGCCGGTACCGGCGAGCGGGTTGGGCTTGAGGCCCGCGACCGGGCCGGTGACATAACCGACGGTGCCGGTGACGGCCTGGAGGCCGGCCTGCGGGTCGACGTTGCCCAGTGAGGTGGGCCGGGTGCGCAACGCGTCGACGACCGGGTCGGTGTCCGCGGAGGCCGCCGCCGCGCCCGCGCCCAGGGCCACGCCCGCGGTCGCGAGGGCGACCAGGGCACGCTGGGCGGTCGGGTTCGGGGAGGACAGGTGTCGGGCCATCGTTTCTGCCACCTTCTACAGCACAGGGTAAGCGGGTCGACACGAAGGGTAGTTGAGGTGTGATGCGCGCATCAAAGCCGACCCGCGGGGTCGGCACGGCGTACGGAATGCGTCAAACTGGTGTCCCGTGAGCACCCTTCCCCCGCCATCCGCCCGTGTCGTGCTGCTCTGCGGCCCCTCGGGCTCGGGCAAATCCCTCGTCGCCGCCCGTTCCGGGCTACCCGTGCTGCGGCTCGACGACTTCTACAAAGAGGGTGACGACCCGACGCTGCCGCAGGTGGCCGGGAGCTCGGACATCGACTGGGACCACCCGGACTCGTGGGACGCGGACACCGCGATCGCCGCGATCCTGGACCTGTGCCGCACGGGCCGTACGAAGGTGCCCGTCTACGACATCGCGCTGAGCGCCCGTACCGGCGAGAGCTCCGTCGACGTGGGGCGGACCCCGTTGTACATCGCGGAGGGCATCTTCGCCGCGGAGATCGTCACCCGCTGCCGGGAGCTGGGGGTGCTGGGCGACGCCCTGTGTCTGAACCGCGGCCCGCTGCGGACCTTCCGCCGCCGCTTCCTGCGCGATCTGCGGGAGGGACGCAAGTCCGTGCCCTTCCTGCTCCGTCGCGGCTGGCGTCTGATGCGTCAGGAGCGCTCGATCGTCAGCCGTCAGACCGCCCTCGGCGCCCACCCCTGCGACCGGGACGAGGCTCTCGGCCGGCTCGCCGCGGCCGCGGTGGGCCGCCGTCCGGCGGCCACCCCGACCGTCTGAGCGCACACGCGCACACGAAAGCGGGACTGGACGGACCCCCCGGCCCTCCAGCCCCGCTCCTTCGTGCTCCCCCGTGTTTCCCCCGTTGGTCCCCCGGTGACCCCCGTCGATCCCCCGGATACAGCTTCCCCCCCGGGTCACTGCTCCCCCCGGGTTACCGCTTCCCCCGGTACTGCTCCCCCCGTTTCCTGCTTCCCCCCCCGAACCTTCAGGCGACGAGCTCCCCGAAGGCGTTCTCCTCGTCACGGCCGAAGCTGAGGACCTCGTCCTCGCGCAGCCGGCGCAGAGAGCGCCAGATGCTGGACTTCACCGTGCCGACACTGATGTCGAGGATCTCCGCGATCTCCGGGTCCGTGCGGCCCTCGTAGTAACGGAGGACCAGCATGGTGCGCTGGAGTTCGGGCAGCCGGGCGAGCGCCTGCCACAGGACCGCGCGCAACTCCGTGCCACGCATCGCGTCCGTGTCGCCGGGCGTCTCCGGCAGTTCCTCGGTCGGGTACTCGTTCAGCTTGCGGCGGCGCCACGCGCTGATGTGCAGATTGGTCATGGTGCGGCGGAGGTAGCCCCCGACCGCGGCCTTGTCACTGATCCGCTCCCACGCCCGGTAGGTCGAGAACAGTGCGCTCTGCAGCAGGTCCTCGGCCTCGAAGCGGTCGCCGGTCAGGTGATAGGCGGTTGCGTACAGGGAGGCGCGGCGCTCCTGGACGTAGGCGGTGAACTCCGCCTCCGACAGCGAACGACGCTCCCCCGTGTCCTCCCTGTACGCGCTTCCCCCGTGTGCCGCTTCCCCCGTGAAGCCGTCAACCACCGTCATGTACGCGGTGTGCTGACGCCCGGCGCCGCGAGCGCACCCCCGCCCGCTCACGGCGCCGGACTTCTCAGAACCCCGGCCCCCGTTCACGTCGTGAAGACGCGTGATCACCGCGCTGGAGCTGTTGCCGTGCAGCGTGTTCATCTCGCGCCCCCCGTCGTGGACTTCCGGTGTTTCGCCTTGCTTCCTTGCCTGTGACCAAAAGCTTGCCGGGGCCACTTCATGGCCTTGTCCGCCGACTGTCACAGACCTGTCACAGGGCCCGTCTCGGATGCCGCCCCCAGGCGGGGCACAACCCCCACACAGACAAGAGAGCTACCGGCGCGTAGAAATACAGGTTCGGGGCCGGAGAAATACAGGTGTCGCAGCCCCACCCCGCCATGGGCCAGAATGAGCCCCGTGCCTTCCCTGTTGCTGATCGAGGACGACGACGCCATCCGTACGGCCCTGGAACTGTCTCTGACGCGCCAGGGTCACCGGGTTGCCACCGCTGCCACCGGCGAGGACGGTCTGAAGCTGTTGCGCGAACAGCGGCCGGATCTGATCGTGCTGGACGTGATGCTGCCCGGTATCGACGGGTTCGAGGTGTGCCGGCGCATCCGGCGCACCGACCAGCTGCCGATCATTCTGCTGACCGCGCGCAGCGACGACATCGACGTGGTGGTCGGGCTGGAGTCCGGCGCCGACGACTATGTCGTCAAGCCGGTCCAGGGACGGGTGCTCGACGCCCGGATCCGGGCCGTGCTGCGGCGCGGTGAGCGGGAGTCGAACGATTCGGCCGCGTTCGGCTCGCTGGTCATCGACCGCGCCGCCATGACCGTGACCAAGAACGGCGAGGACCTCCAGCTCACCCCGACCGAGCTGCGCCTGCTGCTGGAACTGAGCCGGCGGCCCGGACAGGCCCTGTCCCGGCAGCAGTTGCTGCGGCTGGTGTGGGAGCACGACTACCTGGGCGACTCGCGGCTGGTGGACGCCTGTGTGCAGCGGCTGCGCGCCAAGGTGGAGGACGTGCCGTCCTCCCCGACCCTCATCCGGACCGTGCGAGGCGTGGGTTATCGGCTGGACAGTCCTCAGTGACCCCAGCGCAAGGAGGGCTCGGCGGCTGGACCGCGGCCCGCAAGGGAACCTGGTCACGGCTGCGCTTCACCAGCCTGCGACTGCGACTGGTCCTCGTCTTCGGGCTGGTGGCGCTGACCACCGCCGTGTCCGCGTCCGGCATCGCCTACTGGCTCAACCGCGAGGCGGTGCTCACCCGCACCCAGGACGCGGTGCTGCGCGACTTCGAGCAGGAGATGCAGAACCGCGCGGGCGCGCTCCCGGCCAACCCCACCCAGGACGAACTGCAGCACACCGCCGGCCAGATGGCGAACAGCAGTCAGCGCTTCAGCGTGCTGCTGGTCGCCGAGGACGGGAACGGCAAGGCGGTGTACGGCAGTTCCGGCGCGCTCAACGGCTTCTCGCTCCAGGACGTGCCCGTCTCCCTGCGCAAGGCGGTGAACAAGGAGCAGCAGGTCGACTCGACCAACAAGTACGCGTACCACCTGTACTGGCAGCGGGTCGTCACCGACGGCACCCCCTATCTGGTGGCCGGCTCGAAGGTGATCGACGGCGGCCAGAGCGGCTACATGCTCAAGTCGCTGGAGCCCGAGGAGAAGGACCTCAACTCCCTTGCCTGGTCGCTCGGTATCGCCACCGGCCTGGCGCTGATCGGGTCCGCGCTGCTCGCGCAGGCCGCCGCCACCACCGTGCTGAAGCCGGTGCACCGGCTCGGGGTCGCGGCCCGGCGGCTCGGGGAGGGGCGTCTGGACACCCGGCTGCGGGTGTCGGGGACCGATGAACTCGCCGATCTGTCCCGGACGTTCAACAAGACGGCCGAGGCGCTGGAGAAGCGGGTGGACGACATGACCGCGCGGGAGAACGCGTCCCGGCGGTTCGTGGCGGACATGTCGCACGAGCTGCGGACGCCGCTCACCGCCATCACCGCCGTGTCCGAAGTGCTGGAGGACGAGCTGGAGTCGGGCGGCATCGACCCGATGGTCGACCCGGCGGTCCGGCTCGTGGTCAGCGAGACCCGCCGGCTCAACGACCTCGTCGAGAACCTGATGGAGGTCACCCGCTTCGACGCGGGTACGGCCCGGCTGGTCCTGGACGACGTGGACGTCGTCGACCAGCTCACCGCGTGCATGGACGCGCGGGCCTGGCTGGACGCGGTGGACCTGGACGCCGAGCGGGGCATCCACGCCCGTCTCGACCCGCGCCGCCTGGACGTCATCATGGCGAACCTGGTCGGCAACGCCCTCAAGCACGGGGGTTCGCCGGTGCGGGTCGCGGTGCGGGAGTGCGACGAGGCGGGTGGGGAGGTCGTCATCCGGGTGCGGGACCACGGACCCGGCATCCCCGAGGACGTCCTGCCGCACGTCTTCGACCGCTTCTACAAGGCCAGCGCCTCCCGGCCGCGCTCCGAGGGCAGCGGTCTGGGCCTGTCCATCGCCCTGGAGAACGCCCACATCCACGGCGGCGAGATCACCGCGGCGAACTCCCCCGAGGGCGGCGCGGTGTTCACCCTGCGGCTGCCCCGGGACGCCTCGGCGCTCATGGAGGAGCGGGACGAGCGGGACGAGGCGAAGACCGCCGCGAAGGCCAAGGGGAACGCCTGATGAACGTACGACGCCTGTTGGCGCTCCCCGTGCTCGCCGCGCTGCTCACCGGGTGCGGGATCCGGGCCACCGAGGTGCCGACCGACTTCGGTCCCGCGCCCTCCCGGGTGCGCTGTGCGCTGTCCGAGCCGGACGTCTCGACCCAGACCTCGCTCGGGCTGCCCGTCCAGGTGTTCCTGCTGTGCGGTTCCTCGCTGGTGGCCGTCGACCGGACCGTACGGGTGCCGGACGGTACGGCGGACTCCGAGCGGCGCGTGCTGGTGGCCCAGGGGCTGCTGGACGAGCTCGCCGCGACGCCCTCGGCCGCGGAGAAGGAGGCCGGGTACACCACCGACGTGCGCGGCGGGATGACGGTGAGCGGGCCGCGCCGCGGGGACCCCGAGGACGCGCTGCGCCTGAGCACCTCGCCCGGCGACCTCACCTCGTACTCCCTCGCCCAGCTCGTGTGCACCTTCTCCGACTCGGCGGCGGCGGAGGGCGACGGCTCCGTCATCGTCGGCGGCCCCGGGAACGGGCTCCTGCGCCGCTACGAGTGCACGGACGAGGTCCGCTCCCGGCCGGGCAGCTCGGAGCCGCCGTCCGGCGTCGTGGCGGGCGCCTGAGGCCCCGAGAGGGGGCCGTGTGGCGGACGCCTCACTGTGGTGTGGGGCGGTTTCCCGGAACCGTTCGTGCCGGAGGCCGCGTCTAGGGGGTCGTGCAGCGTCAAGGCTCCATCGGCGGCAGCGCCGCGATCCGCATCCGTGTGACGGGAGGTGTCCTCCTCGTCGCACATCTCGCGTTCGTCGCCTGGTTCACGCTGCGTCCGCTCGACGTCCCCTGGGTGTTGCCGCCCAACCTGCATCCGCTGGCCGGCATCCGGGCGGATGTCGCGCTCGGCTGGCAGGAGGCCCTCCGGCGGATCGCCGAGGGGCTCGCGCTGCTGGCCCCGCTCGGCGTGCTGCTCCCGATGGCGCACGGCAGGCTCACCGTCTCCCCGCTCGCCTCGCTGCTCCGCACGATGGCGGCCGGCGCCCTGATCTCCCTGGGCATCGAGCTGCTCCAGACCAGCGTGCCCGGACAGGTCGTCGACATCGACTCGCTGCTCCTGAACACGGTGGGTGTGGCGCTCGCGCACGCGGCCCTGGTGCCCGTGGCCCGTACCGGGATCCGCCGCAGGGCGGAGCGCGTCCTGCGGCGCTCCGTCCGTCCGGAGGAGGCGTCTCAGGGTCGGACCCCGACGATTCCCAGGGTCGGGATCGCACCGTGGAGCGACGCTTTGCCCCCTTCGTCTCCGTACCGTTGAGGGCAGATGAGGCAGCCGCACGGGCCGCCTCCGCCGTAGCTCACGAAGGAGCCGCAATGAACCGCCTTGCCCGCCCCACCAACGGCCGCATGATCGGCGGAGTGTGCGCAGCGCTGGCTCGGCGCTTCGGCACCTCCGCGACCACGATGCGCGTGATCTTCGTGGTGTCCTGTCTGCTGCCGGGCCCTCAGTTCCTGCTCTACATCGCGCTGTGGATCCTGTTCCCGTCCGAGGGCAAGGCCGCGCGCACGGCCTGGTAGTCGGCCGCACCGCATGCCGGTGGGGCGCACCCCGTGTCCAAGGGGTGCGCCCCACCGGCGCGTTCGGAGGCGGTGCGGGTCAGCCGAGCGGGATCCCGTTCACGGGCAGACCGTGGGTGGGCAGGCCGGCGCCGCCGATGGGCAGTCCGCCGAGGAGGCCGGCGACCGGGGCGGTCGGGCCCTCGGCGAGCACCTTCTGCGCGACCGGCTGCGCGGCGGCCACGCTCGTGGTGAGCGCCGGCTGCGCCTGGGACAGCGCCTCGCCGGCCCCCGGCAGCGCCTTGGTGACGTTCTCCGCCGGCAGCGTCCGGGTGAGACCGCCCAGGGCCTGGGTGGCGTCCGGGACGGCCGGGGCGGCGTTCGCGGCACCCGCACCGGCGGCGGCGAAGGCAGCACCGAGAGCGGCGACACCGAGGGTCTTGACAGCAGACTGCTTCATGAAATGCGTCCTTGAATGGGATGCGGGGATGTGAGCGGTCCACGACCGTAAACACGCAAAGCCGCCCGCCGCAAACATCGAAATGCGGACGGATGGTGAAAACCCGCCCGCATTCCGGGACACCGGATTTCGCCGGATCAGCCGTCCGTAGCCACAGAACCGCTGGTGGAGGCGGCTTGCTTGAACAGCCATTCGGATTTCAGCTCGGCATATCCGGGCTTCACGACGTCATTGATCATCGCGAGTCGTTCATCGAAAGGAATGAACGCTGATTTCATCGCATTGACGGAGAACCACTGCATGTCGTCGAGCGTATAACCGAACGCCTCGACAAGGTGCTCGAATTCCCGGCTCATGCTGGTGCCGGACATCAGGCGGTTGTCCGTGTTCACGGTCGCCCTGAAGTGCAGCCGGCGCAGCAGTCCGATCGGGTGCTCGGCGTACGAGGACGCGGCCCCCGTCTGGAGGTTGGAGCTGGGACACAGTTCCAGCGGGACGCGCTTGTCCCGGACGTACGAGGCGAGCCGCCCGAGCTTCACCGAGCCGTCCTCCTCGACCTGGATGTCGTCGATGATGCGCACCCCGTGGCCGAGCCGGTCGGCGCCGCACCACTGGAGGGCCTGCCAGATGGACGGCAGCCCGAAGGCCTCGCCGGCGTGGATGGTGAAGTGGTTGTTCTCGCGCTTGAGGTACTCGAAGGCGTCGAGGTGCCGGGTGGGCGGGAAGCCGGCCTCGGCGCCCGCGATGTCGAACCCGGCGACGCCCTGGTCGCGGTACCGGTTGGCGAGTTCGGCGATCTCCAGAGCGCGAGCGGCGTGCCGCATGGCGGTGAGCAGGGCGCCGACGCGAATACGGTGGCCGTTCTCCCTGGCCCGCCGCTCCCCTTCCCGGAAGCCCTCGTTGACGGCCTCGACGACCTCTTCGAGGCTCAGCCCCGCGCTCAGGTGCTGCTCGGGCGCGTACCGCACCTCGGCGTACACGACACCGTCCTCGGCGAGGTCCTCGGCGCACTCGGCGGCGACCCGGAACAGCGCGTCCCGGGTCTGCATCACGCCGACGGTGTGCGAGAAGGTCTCCAGGTACCGCTCCAGGGAACCGGAGTCGGCGGCCTCCCGGAACCAGACGCCGAGCTTGTCCGGGTCGGTCTCCGGGAGTTGGGCGTACCCGGTCTCCCGGGCGAGGTCGACGACCGTGCCGGGCCGCAGCCCGCCGTCGAGGTGATCGTGCAGCAGAACCTTGGGCGCCCGGCGGATCTGGTCCGAGCTCGGGGTGTTTCCCATCGGGGCAGTCTGGCTCGTCATTTCCGCACTCTAACGCCTACGCGCGTAGATCGCTCGCTGTACGAAATCGTCGATACGTAACGGTGACCGCCCGGACCGGTGGCGTACACCCGGGCTTCTGAGACTGTTCTGTCATGGCACAGCAAGCGACGCCGGTTCGCACGGCCCGGCTGGGACGGGCACTGGGGCCGGAGCCGACGGCGGTGAGCGGGGTGGTGCTGCTGCTCCCCGGTGGCGACGAGGTCTCCAGCCGCAGGCCCTCATCGATGATGGCGACCGCGTCCGTAAGGGCGTTGGGACGGCGACTGGCCCGCGCGGGCCGGGGGGAGGGGCTGGCCGCGCATGTCGTCCACTACCGCTATCGCGGCTGGAACGGCAGCGAGGCGCATCTGGCCCACGACGCGTCCTGGGCGGTCGAGGAGACGGTTCGGCGCTACGGCGACGTCCCCGTCTGTCTCGCCGGGGTCGACATGGGCGCCCGCGCGGCGATGCGGGCGAGCGGGCACGAGGCCGTCAACTCCGTGGTGGCGCTCGCGCCCTGGCTGCCGGAGGACGACGTGGCCGCCTCCCCCGAACCGGTGAAGCAGCTCGTCGGCCGCCAGGTGCTGCTCGTACACGGCACGAACGACGAACGCACGGATCCCGAGCTGTCGTTCCGGCTGGCGGTGCGGGCGAAGAAGGCCAACCGGGACGTGTGCCGCTTCGAAGTGCACTCCGACGGCCACGGGTTGCAGCAGCACCGGGCCGAAGTCCACGCGCTGACCGAGGACTTCGTGATGGGGACCCTGTTCGGCCAGGTGCTCTCCCGTCCGGTCCGCGACGCACTGGCGGCGCCACCGCCGCTGGGACTGCGGATGCCGCTCGCGTCCGGGTTCGGGCGGTCGCTGCGGCGGTGAGGTTCCGGGGCCTGGGGGCGGCGAGCCCTCGGGGTCGGGGGTCGGTGAGCCCCGGGGGCGGGCGGTCGGAGGGTCCTCGGAGTCAAGGGGGCGGCGAGCCCTCGGGGTCTGGGGGCGGTGGGTCCTCGGGGTCGGGGGCGGTGGGTCCTTGGGGGCGGAGGGTCCTCGGAGTCAGGGGGCGGTGAGCCTTCGGAGTCGGGGGTCGATGGGTCCTCGGGGTCGGGGGGCCGGTGCCGTGGTGGCCTCCGGCCGACCCGGTCGGGCGCGCAGAACGATCAGGTGGCTGACGGGAGTTGTGGCGCGCTCGTCAGCGGGGCGGCGAGGCCGTCGGCCCGCGGGTCGGGCCTCTGGGCCGGTTCTGCGCCGGTTCTGGGCCTCACCCGCTCTGGGGCTGCCCTGGGCCTGCTCCGGGCCTGCTCTGGCGTTCAGCCCGGCAGCAGGTTCCCCCGTCTCGACAGCAGGAACTTCTTGAACGCGGCGACCGGGGGTGTGTCCGGGTGGCCGTCGAGCCAGGCCACGCCGATCTCGCGGGCCGCGCGCGGGGCGGTGACCGTCAGTTCCACGACTCCCGGGCGGGGCACGGCTGGTGGGGGCAGCAGGGCAACCCCGAGGCCCGCCGCCACCAGGCCGCGCAGGGTCTCCGCCTCCTCCCCCTCGAAGGCGATCCGGGGCCTGAAACCGGCCTCCTCGCAGAGGTCGTCGGTGATGCGGCGCAGGCCGTAACCGGGTTCCAGGGTGACGAAGGTGTCGTCGGCGGCCTCGGCGAGGCGGATACGCCGGCGGGCGGCGAGCCGGTGGTCGGCCGGGACGACCAGGCGCAGCTTCTGTTCGTCGAGGCGGAGGGCGACGAGGTCGGGGGCGTCCGGGACGGGAGAGGTGAGGCAGAGATCCAGTTCGCCCGCGCGCAGCCGCTCGATCATCGCCTCGCCGTAGTTCTGGACGAGGCTGAAGCGGACCCGGGGATGGTCGGCGCGGAAGGCGTGCAGGAGGCCCGGGACGGTCTCGGCGCCCATGGTGTGCAGGAAGCCGAAGGCGACCTTGCCGGTGGCCGGGTCGGCGTCGGCGCGGACCTCGTCGGCGGCGCGTCCGATCTCGGCGAGGGCCCGTTCGACGGAGCCGAGGAAGGTGCGGCCGGCGGGCGTGAGGGAGACCGTACGGCCGCGGCGGGCGAACAGGTCGACGCCCAGGTCCTGTTCGAGCCGGACCATCGCCCGGGACAGGGTGGACTGCGGGACCTGCATCTCCTGCGCGGCGCGCGTGACGTGCTCGGTGCGGGCGACGCCGGCGAAGTACGCGAGGCGGGGCGCCAGCAACATCACCATGTCTTCTGTGTCACCGGACGGTGACAGGCGAGCGTGTGACCTCTGCTGATGCTTCATGGGAACGATTATGGCGATTCCATGCATTGGACGGATCACCGGACGCGTCCGTACTTTCGAAGCATGTCTCCCGCAAGTACCGGGGCGTCCACCGTTCTGGACGCCACCTCCCCCGCCCCCGTCGCCGACACCCGTATGGTCCCGGGCGGTCCCGGTTACCGCCGGATGAGCTTCGCCCTCTTCCTCGCCGGGGTCGCGACCTTCGCCCTCCTCTACTCCACCCAGGCCCTGCTGCCGCTGATCTCCGGCGACCTCGGGGTGGCGGCGAGCGAGGCGAGCTGGACGGTGGCGGCGGCGACCGGTGGGCTGGCGCTGTTCGTGCTGCCGATGAGCGCCCTGTCGGAGCGCTTCGGCCGCCGTACGGTGATGACGGCCTCGCTGGCGGTCGCGGTGACCGTCGGGCTGCTGGTCCCCTTCGCACCCTCGCTGACCTGGCTGGTCGCGCTGCGCGCGGTCCAGGGCGCGGCGCTGGCCGGGCTGCCGGCCTCGGCGACGGCCTATCTCGCGGAGGAGGTCACGCCGAAGGCGCTGGTCACCGCGATCGGTCTCTTCGTCGCGGGCAACAGTGTCGGCGGGATGAGCGGCCGGGTCATCACCGGCTGGGTCGCGCAGGAGTGGGGCTGGCGGGTCGCCGTCGGGGTGATCGGTGCGCTCGCGGTGGCCTGCGCGGTGGCCTTCCGGCTGCTGCTGCCCGCCCCGAAGCACTTCGCGCCCGGTTCGCTCCGGCCGCGGGTGCTGGCCCGCACGGTCCGCGACCACCTCGCCGACCCGCTGCTGCGGCGGCTGTACGCGATCGGCGCCCTGTTCATGACGGTGTTCGGCGGCGTCTACACGGTGATCGGCTACCGCCTGACCGAGGCCCCGTTCGGCCTGCCCCAGGGCATCATCGGCTCGGTCTTCCTCGTCTACCTGGTGGGTACGGTGTCGGCGTCCACGGCCGGACGGCTGGTGGGCCGCCTCGGCCGGCGCGGTGCGCTGTACGCGGCGGGCGGTACGACGGCGACGGGTCTGCTGGTGTCCCTGTCCGGTTCCCTCCCACTGGTCCTGCTGGGCCTGGTCCTGATCACCGGGGGCTTCTTCGCGGGGCACGCGGTCGCCTCGTCCGCGGTCAGCAAGACGGCGACGAAGGGGCGGGCGCAGGCGTCGGCGCTGTACCAGTCGGCGTACTACATCGGGTCCAGCGCGGGCAGTACGGTCGGGGCGGTGGCGTTCCACGCGGGGGGCTGGGGCGGCACGGTGGGTGTCGGCCTGCTGGCGGTGTTCGGCGTCGTGGCGATCACGGTCCTCGGCACGAGGGCGGCGCGAGTCGCCGCACGACGAGAGCTCCTGCCGGCCCACTGACGTTCCTCGCCCCCGCCGCCCTTTCCCGTCCCGTCCCTGGGGGCTGCCGCCCCCAGACCCCCGCTTCGGCCCCGAAAGGGCCTCGTCCTCAAACGCCGGACGGGCTGGAATCAGCCCCTCCGGCGTTTGAGGAGCGAGGGTCCGGGGGCTGGCCCCCGGGTCGGGACGGGAAGGGGCGGTGGGGGCGTTCATCCACTCGGCACGCCATTGTCAGTGCCCTGCGATAGCTTCGAACGTGCTGGGCGCAATGAGGCGTGCGGGCAGGAACGGCCACAGGGGTGGGTGGACGATGAGCGACACATTGACAACGGATCTCGATGTCCGGCTGGAGAAACACCGGACCGAGCTGACGGGCTACTGCTATCGGATGCTCGGCTCCTCCTTCGAGGCCGAGGACGCGGTGCAGGACACCATGGTCCGGGCCTGGCGGAGCTACGAGAAGTTCGAGGGCCGCTCCAGCCTCCGCTCCTGGCTCTACCGCATCGCGACGAACGTCTGCCTGGACATGCTGACGGCCGGCAACAAACGCGCCCGGCCGATGGACCTGACGGACTCCACGCCCCTCGCGCAGGCCGCGCTCTCCCCGCGCCCGGACCACACCTGGCTGGAGCCGATGCCGGACGCCCGCGTGCTGCCCACGACCGAGGACCCCGCGGAGGCGGCCGTCGCCAAGGAGTCGGTGCGGCTCGCGTTCATGGCCGCGCTCCAGCAGCTGCCCGCCAAGCAGCGCGCGGTGCTGATCCTGCGCGAGGTGCTGGCGTGGAAGGCGAGCGAGGTCGCCGAGCTGCTCGACACCTCGGTCGCCTCGGTCAACAGCGCGTTGCAGCGGGCCCGGGCGACGCTCGCCGAGCGGGAGCAGCGCGGCGCGGACGCTGCCGTCTCGGACCCGCTGGACGACGAGCAGCAGAAGCTCCTGGACCGCTATGTGGCGGCCTTCGAGGGCTATGACATGGCGGCGCTGACGGCCCTGCTGCACGAGGACGCCATCATGACGATGCCGCCGTTCGACCTGTGGCTGACCGGCACCTCGGACATCACCGGCTTCATGACGACGCTCGGCGCGCCCTGCGCGGGCTCGCGTCTGGTGCCGGTGCAGGTCAACGGCCTGCCGGGCTTCGCGCAGTACAAGCCGGACCCGGAGTCGGGCGGTTTCACCTCGTGGGCGGTGCAGGTTCTGGAGATCTCAGAGGGGCGGATCACCGGGTTCCACTGCTTCCTCGACACCCAGCGCTGGTTCCCGCTGTTCGGGCTGCCGCTCCGTCTCGAAGCGGAGGCCGACCAGGTCGAGGAGGGCGTGTAGGGCCGGGTCGGGGTCGCGCAGCCGGATCCGGCCCCCGGCCCGCCGGGCGGTGAGCTCCAACCGCGCGAGCAGGTCGACGGTGCCGAGGCCCGGTGGTCCGAGCCCTCCGACATCGCACACCACTGTCCGGGCCCCACCGTTCTCCAGCAGCGCCCGTACGTCGTCGCACAGCCCGGTCACCTCGTCCTTGGTGACGGGGCCGGCCAGCGTGAGTACAGCGGGTGTCATGGCGTCCACGAGCGGTAGACCGGTGGGGCGGGCGTAACTCATCGCGTCCGGCGTCCTCCCCTGCGGTCCGCCGACCGGGATCACATTGACCTGCCGCCCTCCTTCCCCGGAGGGTTGCCTGTATGCCCCACATATCGACGCCGCCCTGGACACCGCACGTCTTCCTCACGTCTGAGGAGGCCCCGTGCAGGGAGTGCTGACGGGCTTCGCGGTGATCGCCGTCGTGATCGGCGTCGGTTACGCGATCGGGCGGGCCGGTCATCTCGGGGAGCACGGCCGTGAGGTGCTGACCAAGCTGGCGTTCCACGTGGCCTCGCCGGCCCTGCTGTTCACCACGCTGGCCCGGACCGACCTGTCGGTGATCTTCTCCAGCCGTCTGCTGGTGACCGCGCTGAGCACGGCGGCGGCAGCGGGCGTGTTCGTCACGGTGGGGGTTGCCCGTGGCTGGGGAATCGGCCGTACGACGATCGGCGCGCTGTGTTCCAGCTACGTCAACTCGGGCAACCTCGGCATCCCGATCGCCGTGTACGTGCTGGGGGACGCCTCGCTGGTGGCGCCGGTCCTGCTGTTCCAGCTCCTCGTCCTCACCCCGGTCGCGCTGACGGTCCTGGACCTGTCGGGCCCGGGTGGGAAGGGTCCGCTGTGGCGGCGGCTGCTGACGCCGTTGCGCAATCCGATCGCGGTGGGTTCGCTGGCCGGGGTCGTGGTGTCGGCGAGCGGGCTGCGGATCCCGGCGCCGGTCATGGACCCGCTCACCCTGATCGGCAACATGTCCGTCCCGGCGGTCCTGCTCGCCTTCGGTATCTCCCTGTGCGGCAGCGCGATGCCGGGCCGGGGTCCCGACCGTGGGCTCGTCCTGCTGTCGGTGGCGTTGAAGGCGGTGGGCCAGCCCGCGGCGGCCTGGGCGCTGGCGGCGGGGGTCTTCGGCCTGCGCGGCGCCCCGCTGCTCGACGTGGTGGTGACGTCGGCCCTGCCGGCCGCGCAGAACCTGTACGCGTACGCGTCGAGTTACGGGGTCGGCGAGCGGCTGGCGCGGGACTCGATCCTGGTGTCGACGGTGCTGGCGGTGCCGGTGCTGGTGGTGATCGCGGCGGTACTGGGCTGACCGCCGCCTGCGCCGGGCACGGCGAACGGGACCGGCGCGGGTCTGCCGGTCCCGTTCACACGGATGAGGAGCGTCCGGGTCAGGCGATGCGCTCCCGTACCACCGGCGAGGCCGTGAAGTCCGTGCCCGGCGCCGCGATGTCGTAGGAGCCCTCGACCGACTGGAGGGCGTACGCGAAGCGGTCGGGGGTGTCCGTGTGGAGGGTCAGCAGGGGCTGGCCCTCGGTGACCGTGTCGCCGGGCTTGGCGTGCATCTCGACGCCCGCGCCCGCCTGCACCGGGTCCTCCTTGCGGGCGCGGCCGGCGCCCAGGCGCCAGGCGGCGACGCCGATGCCGTAGGCGTCGAGACGGGTGAGGACGCCGGAGGCGGGGGCCTTGACGACGTGCTGTTCGCGGGCCACCGGCAGGGCGGCGTCCGGGTCACCGCCCTGGGCCGCGATCATGCGGCGCCAGACGTCCATGGCGGAGCCGTCGGCGAGGGCCTTGGCCGGGTCGGCGTCCTTCACGCCGGCCGCGTCGAGCATCTCGCGGGCCAGGGCCAGGGTCAGTTCCACGACGTCGGCGGGGCCGCCGCCCGCCAGGACCTCCACCGACTCGCGGACTTCGAGGGCGTTGCCCGCCGTGCGGCCGAGGGGGGTGGACATGTCGGTGAGGAGGGCGACCGTCCTCACTCCGTGGTCGGTGCCCAGACCCACCATCGTGGAGGCCAGTTCGCGGGCGTCCTCGATGGTCTTCATGAAGGCGCCGGTGCCGACCTTCACGTCCAGGACCAGGGAGCCGGTGCCCTCGGCGATCTTCTTCGACATGATCGAGGAGGCGATCAGCGGGATCGCCTCGACCGTGCCGGTGACGTCCCGCAGGGCGTAGAGCTTCTTGTCGGCGGGGGCCAGGCCGTCGCCCGCCGCGCAGATCACCGCGCCCGTCCCGTCGAGCACGGACAGCATCTCCTCGTTGGAGAGCAGGGCCCGCCAGCCGGGGATCGACTCCAGTTTGTCGAGGGTGCCGCCGGTGTGGCCGAGGCCGCGGCCCGACAGCTGGGGGACGGCCGCGCCGCAGGCCGCGACCAGCGGGGCGAGCGGCAGGGTGATCTTGTCGCCGACACCGCCGGTGGAGTGCTTGTCCGCGGTGGGGCGGGAGAGCGCCGAGAACTCCATGCGCTCGCCGGAGGCGATCATCGCGGCCGTCCAGCGGGCGATCTCCCGGCGGTTCATGCCGTTGAGGAGGATGGCCATCGCGAGCGCGGACATCTGCTCGTCGGCGACCTCCCCGCGGGTGTACGCGTCGATGACCCAGTCGATCTGCTCGTCGCTGAGTTCACCGCGGTCCCGCTTGGTGCGGATCACGGAGATGACATCCATCGACAACAACGCCATGGCTTGGCTTCCTTCCGAAAAGCATGCGGAAACCGCGCGGCCCCCCGAGTGGCCGAAGTGGGCAACTCTGAGGGGCCGCACGGGAGTTACTTGGTGAGATGCCCCGGCCCGAAGGCCTGCGGCAGCATCTCGGAGAGCGGCAGGACGCCGTCCGGGGTCTCCAGGATCAGGTCGGGGCCGCCGAACTCGTACAGCAGCTGACGGCAGCGGCCGCACGGGACGAGGATCTCGCCGTGGCCGTCGACGCAGGTGAAGTGCGTCAGCCGGCCGCCGCCGGTGTTGTGCAGCTCCGAGACCAGTCCGCACTCGGCGCACAGGCCGAGGCCGTACGAGGCGTTCTCGACGTTGCAGCCGGAGACCGTCCGCCCGTCGTCGACCAGGGCCGCCACGCCGACCGGGTAGCCGGAGTACGGGGCGTACGCCCGCGACATGGCGTCCCGGGCAACCGCGCGCAGCCGCTCCCAGTCGACCTCGGCGGGGGAGGTCACTTGCCCTGCCCCTTCCGGTACGGCATGCCGTCCGCCTTCGGCATCCTCAGGCGCTGGGCGGACAGGGCGAGCACGACGAGCGTGATGACGTACGGCGTCGCGGAGACGACCTGGTTGGGAACCTCGTTGGTGCCCGCGTACCAGGCGAACACCAGGGCGCCGACGACGAAGGTGATCGCGGCCTGGACGTACTTCTTGCGGAGCGCGATCCAGACGGCGCCGATGAGCAGCAGCAGGGCGCCGAGCAGCAGCAGCGCGTGGACGTTCTCGGAGCCGCCGCGCAGGTTGAGGCTGTCGGTGTAGCCGAACAGGCCGGCGCCGATGGCGAGTCCGCCCGGCATCCAGTTGCCGAAGATCATCGCGGCGAGGCCGATGTAGCCGCGACCGCTGGTCTGGCCCTCCAGGTAGAAGGGGTTGGCGACGATGGCGAGGAAGACACCGCCGAGGCCGGCCAGGCCGCCGGAGATGATCACGGCGAGGTACTTGTACTTGTAGACGTTGACGCCGAGGGACTCGGCCGCGACCGGGTTCTCGCCGCAGGACCGCAGCCGCAGCCCGAAGGCGGTCCGCCACAGGACCCACCAGGTGCCGGGGATCAGCGCGACGGCGATCAGGGTCAGCCAGGACACGTTGGTGACCAGGCCGCCGAGCAGGCCGGCGATGTCGGAGAGGAAGAACCAGCCCTTGGCGTTCAGGTCGGTCAGCGCGTCCGACAGTCCCGGCACGGTGAAGTGGCCGAGGGAGTCCACCGGCGGGGACTGCTTGGCCGAGCCGCCCTGGTGGCCCTCGAAGGCGAGCGGGGCGAGGTAGCGGGTGGCGCCGAGGGCGAGGATGTTGATGGCCACACCGGAGACGATGTGGTTGACGTTGAAGGTGACGGTGACGATCGCGTGCAGCAGGCCGCCGATCGCGCCGCCGAGGATGCCGACCAGGACGCCCGTCCAGGGGCCCCACTGGAAGCCGGCCCAGGCACCGAACCAGGTGCCGAGAACCATCATGCCTTCGAGGCCGATGTTGACGACGCCCGCCCGCTCGGCCCACAGCCCGCCGAGACCGGCGAGGCCGATGGGGACGGCCAGTTGGAGCGCGGTGGACATCTGGCTGACGTTGGTGATGCCGTCGGCGCCGGTGATGATGCGCACGAGCGAGGTCAGCGCCAGGGCGCCGGCGATGACCAGCAGCAGCACCTGGAGGGACATCCGGCGGCCGGTCGGCGCCGCGGGCTGCAGCGTGGGCTGGTTGAGGTCGGTCACGGTGGTCATCGGCCGGCCACCTCCTTCTTGACGTTGGTGTCGGCGGTGGCACCGATGACATGACCCGCGGCGAGTTCCGCGCCCACCCGGCGCTGCTGACGGCGCAGGCCCCACTCGCGTACGGCCTCGTAGGAGACGACCACGGAGAGGACGATCAGGCCCTGCATGATGACCGCGATCTCCTTGTCGTAGTCGTGGAAGTCCAGTTCGGGCGAGGCCTTGTCGAGCCAGGCCCACAGCAGGGCGGCGAAGGCGATGCCGACCGGGCTGTTGCGGCCGAGCAGGGCGATGCCGATGCCGAGGAAGCCGATGCCGGTCGGGAAGTTCAGGTTGTAGGTGTGCGCGTCGCCGAGCAGGATCGGCAGACCGGCGAGACCGGCGAGACCGCCGGAGAGCAGCATCGCGGTCAGCACCATGCGCTTGGGGTCGACGCCGCTGGCCGCCGCGGCGGACTCGGAGGCGCCGGAGGCGCGCAGGTCGAAGCCGAAGCGGGTGCGGTTGAGGACGACCCAGTAGCCGATGCCGAGCAGCACGGCGAGGATCACCAGGCCGTAGATCTCACCGGCGTCGCCCATGTTGATGCCGGGCACCCAGCCGGACGCGTGCATCTCGCCGGTGGTGCTGTTGTTGCCGACCTTGACGCCGAAGACGCTGGGCAGCCACAGGTAGGCGATGACGGAGCTCGCGATGGCGTTCAGCATGATCGTCGCGACGACCTCGCTGACCCCGCGGGTGACCTTGAGGACACCGGCGATGCCGGACCAGAAGGCGCCGGTGAGGACGGCGGTGAGGAGGAGCAGCGGGATCTGCAGGACGGCCGGGAGGTTGGCGTGGGCGCCGACGACGGCGGCCATCATGGCGGCGAGCTGGTACTGGCCGTCGACGCCGATGTTGAACAGGTTCATCCGGAAGCCGATGGCCACCGCCAGCGCCGCGATGTAGTACATCGAGGCCTGGTTGATGATCAGGACCTGGATGTCGGAGAACGTGGCCTGCTCGAACATGATCGCGAACGGCTCGACCGGGCTCTTGCCCGAGGCGATCAGCACGATCGCGCTGAGCACGAAGGCCACGGCGAGCGCGATGACCGGTCCGGCCACCGCGAGGAGCACGCGCTCCCTGTCGAACTTCTTCATCAGCGGGCCTCGTCTTCCGGAGACTTCGGAGACGTGCGGGTCTCGGGAGTCTCGGGGGTGTCTGCCGGGTTCTCGGCGTGCTCTTCGAGCGCTGCCTCTGCTTCGAGCTGCTCTGCTTGCAGCTGCTCTGCCTCTTCGAGCTGCTCCGCGAGTTCCTCGTTCTCCAGGTGACCGGTGGCGGCGCCGGTCATGGCCGAGCCGAGTTCCTCCGGGGTGATGGTGGCGGGGTCGGCGTCGGCGACCAGCTCGCCGTTGTAGATCACGCGGAGGGTGTCGGACAGGCCGATCAGCTCGTCGAGGTCGGCGGAGATCAGCAGGACGGCGAGTCCCTCGCGGCGGGCCTCGCGGATGTGGTCCCAGATCGCGGCCTGGGCGCCGACGTCCACACCCCGGGTGGGGTGGGCGGCGATCAGGAAGCGCGGCTTGTGGGTCATCTCGCGGCCGACGATCAGCTTCTGCTGGTTGCCGCCGGAGAGGGAGGCGGCGGTGACGTCGATGCCGGGGGTGCGGACGTCGTACTCCGCGACGATCCGGCGGGTGTCCTCCTGCGCGGCCTTCGGGTCCAGCCAGACGCCCTTGGCGTTGGGCTTCTCGGTGACATGGCCGAGGATGCGGTTCTCCCAGAGGGGGGCCTCCAGGAGCAGGCCGTGGCGGTGCCGGTCCTCGGGGATGTAGCCGATGCCCTGCTCGCGGCGCTTGCGGGTGGGCCAGCCGGTGATCTCCTCGTCGATCAGCCTGATCGTGCCGGAGTCGGCGCCCTTGAGGCCGATGAGCGCGTCGACCAGTTCGGTCTGGCCGTTGCCCTCGACGCCGGCGATGCCGAGGATCTCGCCCTCGTGGATGGTGAAGGTGATGTCGTCGAGGAGGGCCTTGCCGCCGGGCGCCTCCAGGCGCAGCCGGTCGACGGTGATGACCGGGCGGTCGGTGACCGTGGACTCGGCGGTCTCGGGGGTGGGCAGTTCGCTGCCGACCATCATCTCGGCGAGCTGGCGCGGGGTGGTCTCGGCGGGGACCGCGGTGCCGACGGTGGTGCCGCGGCGGATGACGGTGATCTCGTCGGCGACGGAGAGGACCTCGCCCAGCTTGTGCGAGATGAAGATGACCGACAGTCCCTCGGCCCTGAGTTCGCGGAGGTTGGCGAAGAGCGCGTCCACCTCCTGCGGTACGAGCACGGCTGTCGGCTCGTCGAGGATCAGGGTGCGGGCGCCGCGGTAGAGGACCTTGAGGATCTCCACGCGCTGGCGGGCGGCGACACCGAGTTCCTCGACCAGGACGTCGGGGCGTACGTCGAGGCCGTAGCGCTCGGAGAGGTCCTTGATCTTGCGGCGGGCCCTGCCGCCGATGCCGTACAGCTTCTCGCTGCCGAGGACGACGTTTTCGAGCACCGTGAGGTTGTCGGCCAGCATGAAGTGCTGGTGGACCATGCCGATGCCGCGGACGATGGCGTCGGCCGGGGAGGAGAAGGCGACCTGCTCGCCGTCGATCGCGATGGTGCCCTCGTCCGGCTTCTGCATGCCGTAGAGGATCTTCATCAGCGTCGACTTGCCGGCCCCGTTCTCGCCGACGAGGGCGTGGACGGTGCCCTTGCGGACGGTGAGGTGGATGTCGTGGTTGGCCACGACGCCCGGGAAACGCTTGGTAATCCCGGCGAGTTCGACGGCGGTCACCTGACCGTTGACCGCCGCGTCGGCCGGAGGGCTGCTGGACGCGTTGATGGCGCTCTCCTGTGGAAGGGGGTCGTCTACGCGCGTAGCGCCCCTACGGCATCGAAAGGGGCCGACGCACCGCTGACAACGGGGTACGGGGAGACAGCCTCCCCGTACCCCGTTGAGCGGACGTAACCCCGCGGTTACACGCTGCTCAGGGTGTGTTTCTTCAGCTGCTCTTGACCTTGATCTCGCCGCTGATGATCTTCTCCTTGGCCGTCTTGACAGCGTCCTGGAGCTCGGTGTTGTCCGCGAACTTCGGGTTGGAGTTCGACAGACCGACCTCGCCGGTCTTCAGATCGCCCCTGACGATACCGGTCTCGGGCTTGCCGTCCTCGACCGACTTCGCCAGGTTGTACACCGCCTTGGCGACGTCCTTCATCGCCGAGGTGAGGATCGAGTCCTTGTACTTCCCGAGGGCTTCCTGCTGGTACTGGTCGGAGTCGACACCGATCGCCCAGACCTTGTTCGCGGCGGCGGCCTCGATGACGCCCTGACCGGAGAGACCGGCCGCCGCGTACACCACGTCGGCCTTCTTCTCGATCTGGCCCTCGGCGGCCGTCTTGCCCTTGTCAGGACTGGAGAAGCCACCCTCCTCCGCGGTCTGCGTCAGGTACTGCGAGAGCACCTTGACCTTGGAGTCGGTGTCCTTGACACCCTGCTCGAAGCCCGCCTGGAACTTGTGGATCAGCGGGATGTCCACGCCGCCCACGAAGCCGACGACGTCCGTCTTGGTGCTCTTGGCCGCGGCGACACCGGCGAGGTAGGAGGCCTCCTCCTCGGAGAAGACCAGGTCCGCCACGTTCTTCGCCTCGACGGTGGAGTCGTCGACGATGCCGAAGGTGGTGTCCGGGAACTTGGCCGCGGCCTCCTTGACGGCCGGCGCGTACGCGTAGCCGATGCCGATGACCGGGTCGTAGCCCTGCTTGGCGAGCGACTCCAGACGCTGCTGCTTGTCGGCGTCGGTCTCGCCCTCGGTGGGCTCCAGGTCGGCCGTGGTGTAGCCGAACTCCTTCTTCGCCTCCTCCAGGCCCGCGTACGCGGCGTCGTTGAAGGACTGGTCGCCCTTGCCGCCGACGTCGTACGCGATGGCGAGACCCTTGTCGCCCTTCGACTCCGAGGACGAGCTGGAGGTCGAGGTACCGCCGCAGGCGGCGAGAGCGAGGGCCAGGGAGGCGGTCGCTGCGCCTGCGACCGTGATCCGGGAAATCCGGCGCATGTGTGGTGCTCCTGTCGTACGGCGCCGGTCTGTTCGGCTTACGGCGCTGGGCTTCGCCGCAGATTAACGCGCGTAGACCTGCCTGAAAACCCCTTCTGTCCACCTTGTTATGCGGCCGTGGCCAACTCGACGGCCCCTTTACTCGCGGGCTTGCCGACCGCAAACGGAGCGTGGCAGCCGGTGACCGGCGCCGACCATGCCGAAGCGGGCGGGCACTCCTGGGCGCCCGCCCGCTTCGTTGCGCTTCATACCGTTCGGTGCGGTTTCGCCCGTTCGGGCGGACCGCTCGGCGTGACTACTCGGTCTTGACCTTGATGGTGCCGTCGATGATCGCCGCCTTGGCCTTGGCCACGGCCGCGGACAGGCCCGAGATCTTCGCGAACTCCGGGTTGCTCTCGGCCAGGCCGACGCCGTTCACCTTCAGGTCGAAGGTCTGGGTGCCGGTCAGCGGCTTGCCCTCCTCCACGGACTTGGCCAGCGAGTACACCGCACCGCCTACGTCCTTGAGCGCGGAGGTCAGGATGTAGCTCTTGTACGACGCCAGGGCGGCCTGCTCGTACTGGTCGGAGTCGACACCGATCGCCCAGACCTTTGCCTTGGCGGCGGCCTCGATGACGCCCTGACCGGAGAGACCGGCCGCCTGGTAGACGACGTCGGCCTTCTTCTCGATCTGGCCCTCGGCGGCGGCCTTGCCCTTGTCGGGGCTGGAGAAGCCGCCCTCCTCCGCGGTCTGCGTCAGATACTGCGAGATGACCTTGACCTTGCCGCCGCTGGTGTCCTCGACGCCCTGCTTGTAACCGGCCTCGAACTTGTGGATCAGCGGGATGTCGACGCCGCCCACGAAGCCGACGGTGTTGGTCTTGGTGGCCTTGGCCGCGGCGACACCGGCGAGGTAGGAGGCCTCCTGCTCGGCGAAGACGAGGGAGGCGACGTTGTCGCCCGCGACGACGGAGTCGACGATGCCGAAGGTGGTGTCCGGGTACTTCTTGGCCACCGCCTCCATCGCCGGGCCGTAGGCGAAGCCGACGCCGACGACCGGGTTGTAGCCCTGCTTGGCCAGCGAGGACAGCCGCTGTTCCTTGTCGGCGTCGGTCTCGCCCTCGGTGGGCTCCAGGTCGGCCGTCTTGTAGCCGAACTCCTTCTTCGCCTTTTCGAGGCCGGCGTACGCGGCGTCGTTGAAGGACTGGTCGCCCTTGCCGCCGATGTCGTACGCGAGGGCCAGCCCGAGGCTGCCCTTCGACTCGCTGCTGTCGCTGCTGCCGCTGTCGGTGCTGGTGCCGCCGCAGGCGGATGAGGCGAGCGCGAGCGACGCGACCCCCACCGCGACGCGGGTCAGGCTGGATATCCGACGCATCTGAAGTTCCCCATTCTCCAAAGCCCCGCAGTGGGTGCTCAGTTCGGCGCAGAGTAACGCGCGTAGACACTCCTGGGAACGGGGTTTCGGCTGGCCGTTATCCATTCGTGCCGATGGCCGGTTACGTCCTGGTGAACCACCGGACCAAAGGGTGCACGCGGGACACTTTGGAACACGCGCCCAGACTCCCCCCACCCCGCCCCGGCCGCAACCGGAGCGGGGGTCACACCCTGATATCGAACGGAGCGGCCCGGGGTGCCGGGCCCTAGCGTCCGGCGTCGATCAGGGCGGCGGCCGTGAAGAGTTCCACGCCGACCGCGATCGCCGACTCGTCGGCGTCGAAGTCGCCCTGGTGGAGGTCACGGACCGTGCGCTCGCCGGGGGTGCGGACGCCCAGGCGGGCCATGGCGCCGGGGACGTGCTGGAGGTACCAGGAGAAGTCCTCGCCGCCCAGGCTCTGCTCGGTGCTCTCGACCGACTCGACGCCCCGGCGGGCGATCATGGCGTCCCGGACCAGCTCGGTGACGTCCGGGTCGTTGACGACCGGCGGGACACCGCGCACGTAGTTGATCTCCGACTTGGCGCGGTGCAGGTTGGCGACCTCGTCGATCGCGGCGACCACGATGTCCGGGGCCTGCTTCCAGGCGTCGATGTCCAGGCACCGCACGGTCCCGGAGAGCTCGGCGTGCTGCGGGATCACGTTCGGGGCGTGGCCCGACTCGATGCGGCCCCAGGTCACGGCCAGTCCGGCGCGGGTGTCGACGCGGCGGGCGACCAGCGCGGGCACGTCGACGACGACGCGGGCGGCGGCCGTCACGAGGTCGGTCGTCAGGTGGGGCCGCGCGGTGTGGCCGCCGGGGCCGCCGAGGGAGATCTCCAGGCGGTCGCAGGCGGAGGTGATGGCGCCGGTACGCAGCCCGATCTTCCCGGCGTCGACCCGGGGGTCGCAGTGCACGGCCATCATCCGGCCGACGCCTTCGAGCACGCCGCAGTCGATGGCGTCGGCGGCACCGCCGGGCAGCACCTCCTCGGCGGGCTGGAAGATCAGCCGCACGGGCCGGGGCAGCAGCCCGCGCCGGTGCAGGTCGGCGAGGACCAGCCCGGCGCCCAGCACCACGGTGGTGTGCACGTCGTGGCCGCAGGCGTGCGCGCGGTCCGGCACGGTGGAGCGGTAGGCGCACTCGGTCTTGGTGTCGGGGATGGGCAGGCCGTCGATGTCGGCGCGCAGGGCGAGCACGGGCCGCCCCTCGTCCCACTCGCCGATGTCACAGACGAGCCCGGTGCCGACGGCGAGCACGCGCGGCTTCAAGCCGGCCTTTTCGAGCCGTTCCTTGATCGCCGCGGTGGTGCGGAACTCCTGGTTGCCGAGCTCCGGGTGCATGTGCAGGTCACGGCGGAAGGCGACGAGCTCGGCACGGAGCGCCTCGGGCAGCACACCGGGAAGCGCGGCTTCCCCGGCGGCGTCGGCCTCGGACTCTAGCGACATCAATTGCTTCACCCTCTGAAGGGTAGGACGCCCGGGTGGTCAACTGACCCTCGATCAACAAAAGTTCAACCCGATAGGGGAAGAAAATCTGATCGCCGGACGCATATGTACCGTTCGGGGTGGGTACACTCGGCCGACTTTGCGACCGGGTGACTGCCGTGAGGCACCCGACCCCTTCCTCCACGGATACCACGCCGCGCCCGGAAGAGGCCGATCTGTTCACCTGTCGGGACTCTTCCCCCGCGGCCGGTGCTCTAGGGTGCGGCAGCGTGAGTGCACAGGACCCCGGGTTCATACAGGCCGCCCGCAGCTCGTACGACGCCATCGCCGACGCCTACAGCGCGCGCCACCCCGACGGGCTCGGGACCAGACCGCTGGAGTCCGCCCTGGTCACGGCCTTCGTCGAGCTGGTGCGCGAGACCGGTCCGGCCCCTGTCGCCGACCTCGGCAGCGGGCCCGGCCATGTCACCGCGCGGCTGCACGCGCTCGGGCTGCCGGTCTTCGGCGTGGATGTGTCGCCCCGGCTGGTGGAGCTGGCCCGCCGGGCCCATCCCGGGCTGCGCTTCCACGTGGGTTCCCTGACCTCGCTGGATCTGCCGGACGGGACGCTCGGCGGGATCTGCGCCCTGTACTCGATCATCCATGTGCCGGACGAGGAGTTGCCCGGGATGTTCGCCGAGTTCCACCGGGTCCTGGTGCCGGGCGGGCACGTCCTGCTCGTCTTCCAGTCCGGGGACGAGGAGGGCCGGCTGCACCTGGCCGAGCGCTTCGGCGAGGTGGTCTCGCTCGACTACCACTGGCGTACGCCGGGGACCGTGGCGCACCACCTGGAGAAGGCCGGCCTCCGCCTCCAGGCCCGGATGCTGCGTGAGCCGTACGAGGAGGAGACCCGCCCGCGCGCCTTCGTGCTGGCGAGGAAGCCCCTCTGACAGCCGGGCGGCGTCCTTCGGGGCCTCGCGTCGGCCGCGTCGGCGAGGGGAGCGCCTTCCGAGCCGCGCGCTGCGCTCCTCGGGGTGCCCGTCCCCGCGGGCTACACCGCGCCGCTCACCGACGGCAGCCGGTGGACGTCCTTGGCCGTTCCCGTCACGCCGGACAGGAAGCCCTGGGCCCGGGGTGAGGCGTGCTCGGTGAGCCAGGCGGGGTCGATGTCGCAGACCGCGACGCGTACCTCCGTGCCGGCCAGGGCGAGGGGCAGGGTGTGGACGACGGTCGAGGGGAAGCTCAGGATCGTCCGGCCGACCGGGCCGCGCCGGGCGATCAGCTCCAGCGGAAGGTCGGGGCGGACGATCTCCAGGCCGGTCTCCACGGCCAGCCGGTGCAGTTTCTCGGTGCTCTCGCGGCGGTGCGCGAAGTAGCGGGTCGCCCCGTGGGTCCTGGCCAGCGAGCGGACGGCCTCCAGGTAGTGGTCGGCGTCCACCACCCCGGTCTCCACCAGCGAGGTGCCGACCAGGTCGGCGCCCTTGGTGAGGCGGGGCGGGCCGAAGCGGGAGCGGGTCCAGGCGAAGGTGTGCGCGGTGACCGTGACGCCCTCCGGTGTCTCCTCCATCGGCATGGAGGAGAAGATCTCCACCCGGCGGCTCCCGTTCGGCGTCAGCCGCCGGCGGGCCACCGACGACACCGGCGCGAAGAGCAGGTCGCGGGGGCCGGGGCGGCCCCCCTTGCGGTGCCAGCGGACCAGGCGTTCGCCACCGGCGAGTTGGGCGACGAACTCCATGGTCGCGGTGCCGTCGTCGACGACGACGAGGTCGCGGGCCCTGGTGATCGTCAGGAGCAGCTGGACGTAGCGGGAGAACGGGTCGCCCAGGACGATCCGTTCGGCCCGCCGCAACATCCCGGCCAGGCCGCCGATGGTGTGGAACGGGGCCATCGCACCACCCCGCGCCTCCTCCCAGCGGACCGCGTGGCCCTCCTCGCGGGCGAGTTCGGACATACGGCGCAGCTGGCCGCGGGTCATGGGGTCGATCGGGGAGAGGACGACGAGGGTGAGCCCCGCGCCGGGCGGCGCCTGGTCGTGCTCGGGCGGGCGCGCGTGCGCGTGCGCCCACTCCAGCACGTTCAGCAGTTGGACCGGACTCTCCACGAAGGCGAGAGTGCGGGGGCCGGCGGACCCGGCGCGGCGGCTCATCTACGTACGACCGTCCCGTCGTAGGAGGATCCGGAGGTGGTTCAGACCGAGACCGGCTCGCCCGCCGCCGCCGCGATCTCCGCCTCGGCGACGACACCGCTGACGCGGCGCAGCTTCTTCATCGGGCCGAGCTCGGACTCGTAGACCTTCTTGACGCCGTCGCCGAGGGAGGCCTCGATGGTGCGGATGTCGCGGACGAGGCGGGTGAGGCCCTGCGGCTCGACGGAGGCGGCCTGGTCGGAGCCCCACATGGCGCGGTCGAGGGTGATGTGACGCTCGACGAAGGTGGCGCCGAGGGCGACCGCGGCCAGCGTGGTCTGCAGCCCGGTCTCGTGGCCGGAGTAGCCGATCGGGACGTTCGGGTACTCGGCCTGGAGGGTGTTGATGACCCGCAGGTTGAGTTCCTCGGCCTTGGCCGGGTACGTCGAGGTGGCGTGGCAGAGAAGGATGTTGTCGCTGCCCAGGACCTCGACCGCGTGCCGGATCTGCTTCGGCGTCGACATGCCGGTGGAGAGGATGACCGTGCGGTGGGTGTCGCGCAGGGAGCGCAGCAGCTCGTCGTCGGTCAGGGACGCGGAGGCCACCTTGTGGGCGGGGACGTCGAACTTCTCCAGGAAGGCGACGGCCTCGGTGTCCCACGGGGAGGCGAACCAGTCGATGTTCTTGCTCTTGGAGTACTCGTCGATCTGGCGGTACTCGTCCTCGCCGAACTCCACGCGGTGGCGGTAGTCGATGTACGTCATCCGGCCCCAGGGGGTGTCGCGCTCGATGTCCCACTGGTCGCGCGGGGTGCAGATCTCGGGGGTGCGCTTCTGGAACTTGACGGCGTCGCAGCCGGCTTCGGCGGCGGCGTCGATCAGCTTGAAGGCGTTCTCCAGCTCACCGTTGTGGTTGATGCCGATCTCGCCGACGACGTAGACGGGGTGGCCGGGGCCGGCGGTCTTCGAACCGAACGTGCGCAGGCGGGAGTTGGTGCTCATGGCAGGAACTGTCCTTACTTGTTGAGGGAGTCGAGAGAGGGGCCGAGGATCCAGCTGGCGATCTCTCGGATCGCGCCGTCGCCACCGGGGACGGTGGTGACCGCACGTGCGGCGCCGCGGACTACGTCATGGGCGCTCGCGACCGCCACCGGCCAGCCCACGAGGGCGAAGCAGGGGAGGTCGTTGACGTCGTTGCCGACGTAGAGCACGCGCTCCGGCGCGATGCCCTGCTCCTCGCACCACTGCTTCAGTGCGAGGTCCTTGCGGTCGATGCCGTGCAGGACCGGGAGCCGGAGCTTCCGGGCCCGGGCGGCGACGACCGGGTTCTGCTCCGTGGAGAGGATCAGCATGTCCAGGCCGCTGTCGCGCAGCGCGGCGATACCGAGGCCGTCTCCGCGGTGCACGGAGACGAACTCCTTTCCATCGGCGTCGATCAGCACCCGGTCGTCGGTCTGGGTGCCGTCGAAGTCCAGGACGACCGCGTCGATGTCGGCGGCGGTCGGGAGGGCGCCGGGGCGGTCCGCGTCGAACAGCGGCGCGAGGGCCCGGGCGCGGGCCAGTTCGTGCTGGTCGTCGATCTCCAGCACCCGGGCGGGGTCGGTGCGCACGAGGTCGGTGCGGCCGAAGAAGCGGTGGCGGTGCTCGCGGAAGCCGGCCGCGTCCATCGCGTAGGCGGCGCCGGTCTCCAGGAGGTCCTGGGGGCGGTCCTGGCGGCGGGGGCGGAAGGACTTGTCGTGGTTGACGCCGTGCCCGCCGTCGGTGTCACCGGAGTCGTCGCCGTCCCGCCAGACGAAGCCGTGGAAGGGGGCCACGGTCACGGCCGTGTCGGCGCCGTTCTCGACGACGGCCGCGGCGACCCCGTCCACGTCCTCGCGGACGATGAAGGGGCTGGTGCACTGCACGAGCAGCACCACGTCGACGACCGCGCCGTGCAGGGCCTCGTGGGTGTCCATGGCGTGCAGCACCGCGGCCTCGGAGGTCGCCGTGTCGCCGGCGATGGCGGCGGGACGCAGCACGACCTCGGCGCCGGCCTGGCGGGCCGCGGTGGCGATGGCCTGGTCGTCGGTGGAGACCACGACGTCCGTCACCAGGCGGGTGGCGCGGCACTCGCGGACCGCGCGGGCCACCAGCGGGACACCGCCGACGGGGGCGAGGTTCTTGGCGGGCACGCCCTTGGAGCCGCCGCGTGCGGGAATCACCGCGAGCACCCGGCGCACCGAGGCGCCTTGGCCCGCTTCCGGATGGGACATGGGATCTACTCCTTGAGCGGGGACCGGGCAGTCGGTGGCGGCCGGGCCGCCTGCGAGGGTCTGGCGGTCCGCGGGGACCGAACGGTCCGAGAGGGGCCGGCCGCCCAGGGAGGCCGGGCCACCTGCGAGGACCGGGCCGCCTATGGGGGCCGGACCGTCCACGAGGGACTTTCGGTCCGCGAGGGACTGGTCGGCCGCGCAGGGCAGGTCGGATGCCGGGGTCTGAGGGCTCACAGCTCCCCCATCCGTCGGATGACGGGGGCGACCCGCTGCACGCCGTGCCGGTAGGCGCCGCGCGCCGCCCGGCGCACGATCTGCCGGACCGGGCCGGGTTCCTTGTCGGCGGCGGGGGCCCCGGGCAACGGGCTGCCGTCCGGGCCGAGGTGGTGGCGGGCGAGGATGCCGGGCAGATAGCCGGGCGCGGTCGCGGGGGTGTAGTACGGGGTGAGGGGCGGCAGGCCGCCGGGCCGGTCGAGCAGCTCGGCGATGCGCTCGCGGGCCGTGTCGAAGGCGTGGGCGTACGAGCCTCCCCCGGAGGCGGATCCCCCGGCGGCGACACCCTGCCGTGCCACCCACCCGGCCTCGGGCTCCGGCCGGTGACCGGCGTCGAGCCGGTCCCAGGAGGCGAGGCAGCCGGAGCCGACGAAGTGGTGGTTGCCGAGCACCTCGCGGATACCGAGGTCGGTGAGGACCACGGTCGGGATCCGGCGGTGCAGCGACTCCAGGGCGGCCGTGGAGCTGACGGTCACCAGCAGGTCGGTCCGGTCCAGGACCTCGCCCATGTGGCCGTAGACCATCCGGAAGTTGGCCGGCGGGTCGAGCCGCTGTACCAGTTTCTGGTACGGCAACTCCTCGATATGCGTGGTGTGTTCGCCGGGCCTGGAGCGCAGCTTGAGCAGCACCTCGCGCTCGGGGTGCAGCTTCGCGTGCCGGACCAGGCGCTCCAGCAGGTACGCCCGGTCCCGGCGGTTGTCCGGGACGGACGGCTGGGCGGCGAACACCACGGTGTACGGGTCGTGTTCGCCCTCGTAGGCCGCTCCGCCGAGGAACGGGAGTGCCACCTCGGTCACCGACGAGGCGTCGGCGCCCACTCCCTCGTACACCGCACGGAACCGGTCGGCGTCCTGGCGGGAGTTGGCGAGGACGAGGTCGGCTCCGTGCCGCAGCAGCAGGCCGTCGGCGAGCTTCTCGTAGACGACGCCGACATAGCCGGTGACGACGACGGGGCGCCTCTCGCGGCCCTCCCAGGCCCGCTTGAGGCCGTGCAGCATGGCCTGGACGCCGCCGCCGACGAGGGCGATGACGACGACGTCGTACTCCTCCTCGGCCATGGCCCGCAGGAACTCGACGGCCGTGACCTCGCGCAGCGAGTCGGTGCGCACCCCCACCTCCGCCAGCTGGCGGGGTGTGGGGGTGGACCGGCCCCGCAGCAGGAATCCGCTCAGGGCGGGGCCGGCTTGCGCGGCGTCACACGGTGCGGTTTCCATGGACGGGCCCGGCGCTATGCGGTCCGCGGTCAGCGCACCCCATTTCCAGCGGGTGTCCGAGTCCGCGAGGACGGCGATTCGCGGGGTGGTCGTACTTGAGGGGCTTGGTGGCACGAGGAAGACGCTAGGAAGCAATTCCTAGGTGCGGCCCAACCGGGAATCAACGAAAAGTTAACAACAGCCCACCGAGAGCCGAACTGGCCCGCCGGAAAGCGGAAAGTACACGGGATGCACCGTTCCGACACATGGAGTTCACCCCCCGTACGGGCATCGTACGGTTCTGCTGCCGGACCGGCTCCTAGGGTTTCGCAGGTGCCAAAGCTTTCCGTGATCGTGCCGTTCTACAACGTGCAGCAATTCGCCCCGGACACTCTCAGAAGCCTTCGAATGAACGCCCGGCCGGACTTCGAGTTCGTGCTGGTCGACGACAAATCGACGGACGCCACCCCGGCCATTCTCGAACGCGCGGCCGACGAGCTTTCGGATGTCGCCCAGGTCAGATATATCCGCCACGAGGAGAACGGCGGGCTCGCCACCGCGCGCAACACCGGTCTGGACGCGGCGCGGGGCGAGTACCTGACGTTCCTGGACGGCGACGACTGGCTGGCCCGCGGTCACCTCGCCGAACTGGTGGCGGCGATCGAGGGGCTGGGCTGCGACTTCGTCCGCACCGACCATGTGCAGGCCACCGCCCGCGCACGGACCGTGCAGCGGGCCCCGGTGGGGCGGCGCGGGGAGGTGCTGAACCCGCGCGAGGCGATCCTGCCCGCGGACCGGACGACCTCCGTGGACTACGCCTACGCCTGGGCCGGGGCCTACCACCGGCGCCTCCTCGACAAGGGTCTGCTGCACTTCACCGACGGGCTGCGGACGGCCGAGGACCGGCCGTGGATCTGGAAGCTGCACCGCGAGGCGCAGTCGTTCTCCGTGGTGAGCCTGCTGGGCGTGTTCTACCGGCGCGGGGTCGCCTCCTCGCTGACCCAGATCGGCGACGCCCGCCAGCTCGACTTCATCCGCGCCTTCGACCAGGTGGTCGAGGAGACGGCGGCGGATCCGGACGCCGTCCGGCTGCTCCCCAAGGCGGTGCGCACCTACTGCGCGATCATCGCCCACCATCTCGCCGACGAGGCCAAGTGGGAGCCGGCCGTGGCCAAGGAGCTGCGGACGAGGAGCGCGGCGGCCATACAGCGCCTGCCGCAGGGCGCGCTCGGTGACGTACTGGAGACCATGGACATGCGCCGATCCGCCAGGCTGCGGCGGCTGCGCCGCCGGGTCGGCACAGCGAAGGCGGCCGCCTGATGTCCGCCACCGACCCGCGTACCACCGCCAACCCGCGCACCACGCAGATCTTCTGCGCCTCGACGCTGTACGGGGCGGCCACCCTGGCCGCCGCGATCGACTCCGACCTGTTCGCCGAGCCGGACCGCCGGGTGCTGCTGGTCTTCAACAACTCCGCGGCCCCGGAGACCACTTGGGCGCTCGACGAGATGCCGGGCTTCGAGCCGCTGCGCAGCCACTTCGACGAGGTGCTGTCCTGGAACGAGGCCATCCACCCCTTCCACCCCGGCGCCTGGACCCCGCGCCCGGACGACGTCCCGCTCTTCGAGCGCTATCTGCGCCTGCTGTGGGGGCTCGGCGACGACCGGGTCGAACTGGTCCTGGAGTCCATCCAGGTCACCCCCGCGCTCACGCTGGCCCAGCTGTTCACCGGCGCGCCCGTCGACGTCTACGCCGACGGCCTGATGAGCTACGGCCCCACGCGCAACAAGCTCGACCCGCTGGTCGGGACCCGCGTGACCCGGCTGCTGCACCTGGACCTGGTGCCGGGGCTGGTCCCGATGCTGCTCACCGAGTTCGACGTGCCCGCGGTGGTCGTGCCGACGTCCGCGTTCCTGAAGGTGATGGGTGAACTCTCCGCGTCCGTGGCGGACTTGCCGGTCCTCCCGGAGAACGCGGCGCTGCTGCTCGGCCAGTACCTGTCCGCGCTGAACATCCTCTCCGCCCAGGAGGAGGAGGACCTGCATGTGCGGATGATGCGGGGCGCGGTCGAGCGCGGTCACCGTTCGATCGTCTTCAAGCCGCACCCCACCGCACCGGCCCGCTACAGCCGCGCCCTGGAGACCGAGGCCGGGAAACTGGGCGTCGACCTCACGGTGCTGGACACTCCGGTGCTCGCCGAGGTGCTGTTCGAGCAGACCCTCCCGGGTCTGGTCGTGGGCTGCTTCTCCACGGCCCTGTTCACGGCGTCCGCGTTCTACGACCTCCCGGTCGCCCGCATCGGCACCCGGCCGTTGCTGGAGCGGCTGACGCCGTACCAGAACAGCAACCGGGTCCCGGCGGTCCTGGCGGACGCGGTGCTGGCGGACCTGGAGTCCCGCGAGGGCGAGGACCCGGTGCCCGCCGAGGAGCTGAACGGTCTGGTCACCGCGGTCGGCTTCACCATGCAGCCGCAGATCCACCCGGGGCTGCGCCCGGCGGCGGAGGGCTATCTCGCACAGCACTTCGGGCCGCGCACCCAGCGCTACTTCAAGCGCAAGCGGCTGACCGCGCTGGGGCTGCCCGGCGGTATCCCGGAGAAGCTGGCGTTCCTGCCGCGCAACGCGACGGCACGGCGGATCGTGCGGCGGGCGAAGGCGCTGAAGAAGGCCGTGAAGCGCTGAGGACGGCGGGGAAGCGCTGAGCGACTCAGGGATGAACCCCCGGCTAAAGCCGAGGAAACAGAGGGAAACCATCCAGCGACCCCACTGATTCCATGGTGATGCGGTGCTCGTGACTCTAGGATCACGGGCACCGCATCCGAATCCCGTGAGGCACTCATGACGAAGCTCGGCCGGCTCTACTCGATGTTCGACAGCGTCCACCTGCCCGACGACCTGCCCTACACCCAGTGCAGCACCTGGGAGCTGCAGTTCCTGTACCTCGTCGGGCGCCACACCTTGTCGGGCGAGGGCCGCGTCGTCGAACTGGGCTCGGGCGGCGGCGGATCGACGTACGCCCTGGCGCTCGGCCTCAAGGAGAGCCCGGTGTTCGACGAGCGGACGGGGCGGCTGCACGCGTACGACTTCTTCCGCGTCGGCAAGGGCACCTTCGCCTCGGAGAAGTTCTTCACGGCCGGCCACCGGCCGGCGGACGACAACTCGTTCCTGAACGACTTCCGTGGCCGCCTGGAGCCGTTCCTGCCGTTCCTGGAGATCCACGCCGGCGACCTCTGGCAGACCTCCGACCCGGACGACACCACGCCGGTCGAGTTCCTGCACATCGACATCGCCAAGACGGCCCGGGTCTTCCGCTGTGTCTCCGAGCGCTTCCTGACCCGGCTCGGGCCCGGCTCGGTCGTCCTCCACCAGGACTTCGCGGGCCCGCGGCTGCCGTGGCTGCACTGGAGCACGGGCGCCCTGCTGCCGTACATCGAGATCGCGGGGCCGCCGATCCGCTCCACGCTGGCCTTCGAGGTGACCCGGCCGATCCCCGGGAACGTCCTGAGGTCCGTCTCGGAGGACGCGTACACGCTGGACGAGAAGCTCGCCCTGATCTCCGCCGTGCAGGACCGCGTCGACCGCGACCACACCGGCGGCATCCCCTTCAAGTCCGTCCTGGAACTGTCCAAGGCGTACGTCGCCCACTACGCGGGCGAGCACCGGCGGGCCTGGTCGATCGCGAAGCCCCTCACCTCGGACGCGTACCTGAGCCGGACCCGCGCCGACCACTTCGAGCAGCTGCGGAAGGCCGCCGAGGCCCACGGGGCCGACCGCGGGGCAGCCGCCCGGGTGTCGCCGGTGACCCGGCTCGGGCGGCTGCTCCGCAGGGGGTGAGGCGGGCAGGGGGCGAGGCGGGGCGGTCGCCCCCGCGTCAGCCGGGGCGACCACCCCCGTGTCAGCCGCCCAGGATGGCCCGCAGGTCGGCCGCGTTGGCCTCGGTGGCCTTCCACAGCTCCCGCTGCCGGCCGTGCACGTCGGCGACGGTCGCCGCGTGGTCGGCGAGGAGCTCCTTGGCGCGCTCCACCAGGCGGGCGGCGAGGTGGCGGTCGTGCACCGAGACACCCCACTCGGGGCGCTCGATGTCGCGCAGGAAGTACGCCATCTTCGGGTGCGAGATCAGGCTGATGATGGGTGTGCCGACGCCGAACGGGATCATCCCGGCGTGGCCGCGCATGCCGATCACCAGCTTGGTGCGCGCGTACAGGTCGCGGATCTCGTCGTTGTCGAAGTCGTACATCGGGATGACGGGGAGCGAGATGCCGTGCTCGCGCCGCAGGTCGAAGGCGATCTTCTCGTCGTCGAGCGAGTGCGCCACGCACTTCACCTCGGCCAGCTCGCCCAGGTCCCGTACGGCCTGGGCCATCTGCGCCAGGAAGTAGCCGTAGTCGTGGCCGAAGCGCAGCCCCGCGCGGTCGTAGGCGGCGTTGATCAGGATGGTGTCGTCGCGCGTCGCCGGGTCCTGCCAGCCGTCGACGAGCTGTCGCATCACGGTGGTGGGGCAGGGCTGGAAGCGGACCTTGTGGTGCAGGTGGTCCGGGATCATGGCCCGGACCTTCTCGATCGAGCCGTGGTTGCGCAGGCCGAAGAAGGAGGACTTCTCGACGAGCAGCCGCAGCGAGTCCCGGAACCGGCCCGCCCGGTAGGACTGGCCGTCGAAGGCGTTGAAGCCCACGGCGAAGACGGCGATCGGCACGTCGACGCGGTTCAGCAGCTCGTCCGGGACGTTCCACTGCCAGGCGCTGTTGCCGTTGGGCATGGTGTCCGGGATGAACAGGCCGCCGCCGCCGATGACCAGGCCGCGGCGGGCGTTGACGCGTTCCAGGGCGGCCTCGTCGAAGAGCCGGTGGGCGTGCACGGAGTGCCAGCGGCGGGAGGTGGTGTCCGGGCCGAAGGCGAGCCGGACGGTCTCCGGGAGCAGCTTGTCGCCCGCGTTGCCCTGCCGGTCCATGTAGAACGCGACGTGCGCGAGCTGCTCCTCGGCGGCGCCCCGCTCCTGGGAGGGCAGGCCGGAGGCGCGCTGCGCCCACAGCCGGCTGGAGCGGTGGGTGATGTCGACGGCGAGCCCGGCGGTGGCGTGCCGCAGGGCCTCGGCGTTGTCGCCGTGCACCCAGGCCATCTGGGCGAGGCGGGCGTAGGCGGTGGCGGCCCGGTTGGGGGCGGCGGTGGCCAGCAGTAGCTGGGCCTTCGCCTCGTCGTAGCGGGAGACGCTCATCAGGGCGTGGCCGAGGACCTCGTGCGGCCAGGCCGCGTCGAGGGGGATGCGCACGCTGCTCAGGACGTCCACGGCGTCCTGGTAGTCGCCGGTCGAGATGTGCGCGGCGGCGACCTTGCGGGCGACCTCGACGTCCGAGGTGCGGGCGACGTGCGGGGTGCCGTAGTGGACGAGCAGGTCGTGGTGGAGGCCGCCCTGCTTCGCGAGGTACTCGGCGTGGAAGTCCGCGTCGTCCAGGTCGAACTCGCGCCAGCGGTCCTCGGCCTGGCTGTAGCCGGCCTCGCCGCCCTGCCACGGCTTGTGGCGGCCGGTGAAGTGCAGGATCGCGGTGTCCTCGGGGACCGGGAGGTCGCCGGACAGGCGCCGCTTGACGAAGTTGTAGCGCGGGTCCAGGCGCACGAAGTCGCCGTCCAGGACGGCGTTGAGGATGCCCTGGTCGTGCTTGTCGAGTTCGTAGTCGCCGCTGCGGCCGGTGGCGTCGAGCCTGGCGCAGAACGCGTCGGAGAGGTACTCGCGCTGGATGACCAGCAGGCCCGAGTTGAGCTTGTGCTGGCCGTAGAAGAACTGCGAGACCGCGGCCAGCCCCTCGCGCAGCTCCAGCAGTTCGCTCAGGTCGCCGAGGACGACCATGTCGGTGTCGAGCGTGATGATCGTGTCGTACTCGCGCAGCCGGAAGACGTCGAGGATGAAGTACGCCTTGCGGACCAGGTAGTTGTCCTGGTCGCCCTTCTTGTACGCGTCGTAGTGGGTGTCATCGACCCGGCGCAGCACGATCCGCGGGTGCAGGTCGCGGATCCTGGCTATGGAGCCGGGGCGCAGGTCGTCGTAGAGGACGACGAAGTCCTCGCACACGCCCGGGTTGGACAGGGCGAGGCTGCGCAGCAGGACGAGGAAGCCGGGGAGGTAGTTCTCGTCGACGTAACTCGCGAAGGCGATACGGCGCTTGCCGGTCAGGGCGTGCGCGTCGGTCGCCGGGGCGAGGGGGGCGGTGGCCCCGGTCAGGGAGGTCGTGGTCATCGTAGGGAGATCCTCATGTCGGTCACGCTCTGGGCCCGCTGCATGACCCATGCCTTCTCGCTGGTGTATTCGTGCACGGAGGTGATGGCCAGCTTCATCGCTTCCTGGACGCGGTAGGCGCCGCTCTCGTAGAAGTCGAAGCCGATCAGGTCGAGGGTCGGGCTGACGTCGAGGAAGTCCAGCAGGAAGAGCATGTTGAAGCCGGTGGTCGGGATGCCCGACCAGACGTCGGTGCCGAGCTTGCCGATGTTGCGCACGGGCCAGCGCAGCGACTCGTCGCCCAGGCAGGTCTGGGCGCCGGGGACCAGGCGGTTGCGCAGCGAGTACTTCCAGTCGCCGGAGATGCCGCCGAAGACGAGCCGGGTGTCGACCCGCTGGTCCCAGTTGAAGCCGTGCTTGTGGATCGTGGCGTGGATGTCGGTACGGCTGCCGGTGTGCTTCGGGTCGATCCGGTACGAGTTGAAGCGCACCACCAGGTCGTACGCGTCGATCTCGGCGCCCATCGAACTGGCGCCGACCCGCCCGGAGTTGGCGATCAGGCAGATCGACTTGCCGGCGATCCGGTTGCGGAACTCGCCGAGGCTGATCCACTGGACGCCGCCGACGGTGGGGTCGTCGACCGGTCCGCGCATCCGCGTGCGGCGCTGTTCGGCGTAGAGGGCGATGGCCTCGGTGAGCGCGGGCAGGTCCCCGTTCCCGGTGGGCTCGGCGGTGCGCAGGTCGAGGTACTGGCTGAGGAGTTCCTGCCGGTCGGGGACCGGGGCGTCCTCGGCGGCCTGGATCAGGAGCGCCGCCACGAGCCGGGGTTCGGCGGCCTGCCAGTCGCCGACGGCGTGCGCGGCCAGGCCCTCGGCCCAGACGGCGGTGGCGGCGCCGCGGGTGAACTCCTCGGCGCGCGGGCACTGTCGGCCGAGCAGGCTCAGCAGTTCCCGTTCCGTCTCGCGGGCGGCGCGCAGGCCGGCGATCCGGGCCCGGACGCCGAAGCCGTCGTCGTCGGTGAGGGCGAGATACCGCTCGTAGGCCTCCACCGCCTCGGTCTCCTCGCCGAGGACCTCCAGGAGGCGGGCGCGCAGCCGCCAGCCGGCGCGGGAGTTCCTGCGCTGGGCGAGGACGGTGTCGCTGATGACCAGCGCGAGGTTCAACTCGTCGTCGTAGCCGCACTCCAGCGCCTTGTTGGCGACGGCGAGCAGCGCGTCGAGGAGTTCGTTGCCGAGGCCGGCGGAGGGGGTCGCGGCACCCTTGACCGCCCGCTTCAGCAGGGCGGTGGCACCGGCCGGGGCGGGCGGTGCGGCGCCGGTCGAGGCGGTGCCCCAGGCGACGAGCAACTTCCTCAGCTGCTCGGCGAGTTCGACGCGGCGGCGGTCGACACTGCCGACGAGTTTGCCGCTGTGCACCGCGCAGGCGCGCAAGCAGTCGTCGAGCTCCCCTCCGCGCGCACGTGCCCGTCTGTTCTGGACCCTCGTCATGGCACTCCTGATTTTGCCGAAGCTGTGCGCTATTTGCTCTTTATTAGCACGTGGGGGGAGGTCCAGAGAAAGTTAGGAAACGAAGGCGAAGTCCAGGTGAATTCACGGAGTCCACCCGGACAACCGTTGGCTCGACGCCCCTGAAAACCCTGTGATTCGGACTAATGTGCCGCGAGTACCCGCACGAGTGCCCGCGTGAGTTCCCGCGCGCCGACCAAGGGGATTTCTTCGTGACCAGCATGACCGTCCGGCCGGATTCCGACGCGCCCGCGGCCCCGCGGCCGGTCCGCCGGGAATCCCGGCTGCGCGCCCTGGACGGACTGCGGCTGGTCGCCGCGCTGATGGTGGCGCTCTACCACTACGGCGGCCGGGGCGGAGAGGTCACCGCGGCCTGGGGAAGTTCACCGGACCGACAGTTCCCCACGCTGCACGAGTATTTCGCCTACGGCTGCCTCGGTGTGCAGGTCTTCTTCGTGATCAGCGGATTCGTGATCTGCATGAGCGGCTGGGGCCGGCCCCTGAAGGCGTTCTTCGCCTCCCGCGCCTCCCGGCTGCTGCCCGCCTACTGGGCCGCCGTCATCGTCGTGTCCGCGGTGTTCGCGCTGCCGATGGTCGCCTATCACGCCCTCTCCCCCAGTGACACCCTGGTCAACCTGACCATGCTGCAACAGCCGTTGGGCGTCGACCGGGTGCTCGGGGTGTGCTGGACGCTGTGGGCGGAGGTCCGCTTCTACGCGCTGTTCGCCCTCTGTGTCGTCCTGCCCGGGGCCTCGCGGCGGCGGGTGATCCTGTTCTGCGCGGGCTGGACGCTGGCCGCGGCCCTCGCGCAGGCCGCCCACCAGCCGCTGCTGGAGGTCGTGTTGATGCCCGAGTACGCCCCGTTCTTCATCGGCGGTGTCGGTCTCTACCTCGTGCACCGCGACCGGCGGGACGTGTACGCCTGGGGCATCGTAGCCGTGAGCTTCCTGATCGGACAGCACTACGCGGTCCGCAGCCTGTGGAACGCCGCCGACCCGAACGCCTTCGCCCACCGCACCTCGCTCGGCATCGTCCTCGTCGTGGCCTTCGGCTTCGTGGCGGTCGCCGCCATCGCGCTCGGCTGGTTCCACTGGGCGAACTGGCGCTGGCTGACGGTCGCCGGGGCGCTGACGTACCCCTTCTACCTCGTCCACGAGCACCTCGGCTGGGTGGTGATCCACGCCCTGCACATCGGCCTCGGCCTGCCCTCGGCGGCGACCTTCGCGCTGACGATCGTGTCCATGCTGGTGCTGGCGTGGCTGCTGAACCGGCTCGTGGAGAAGCCGCTGACACCGAGGCTGCGGACGGCGTTGGCGAAGGTGCGCTGACGCGCGGCCCCGGCGCCGGACCTCAGTCGACCCCGTAGCGCAGCCCGATCCCCGCGATCACCAGCGCGAGCCCCTCCTCGAAGTGCCGGTCGTAGTCCTGGAAGATCTCCGCGCCCGCCCGGGCCGACAGCGGGAAGTCGGCCATCAGGCGGGCGCGCTCGTCGACGTCGTAGCCCTCGCGGCGCTCCCCCGGCAGCGGCTGGACGCCCTGTTCCTCGGTGAGGAAGCCGAGCGTGTAGAGGTACGTCGTCGAGGTCGCGCGGACCGCCTGGGCGAGGGTGAGGCCGGCGGCCGTGAACAGGCGCAGGTTGTCCTCCATCTGTTCGGCGTGCTCGATGCCGGTGAAGCGTGAGCCGCTGAAGACCTTGGCGCCGTCGCGGTAGCCGAGGAGCGCCGCGCGCAGTCCGCGGTTCGACTTGAGCAGCCGGTCCCGCCAGGTGTCGTCGGGGTCGAGGGGCGTGCCGGCGACCATCCGGCGGTACATCTGCGTCGCCATCTCGTCGAGCAGTGCCTGTTTGTCCTTGAAGTGCCAGTACAGGGCGGGTGCCTTGACGTCCAGCTCCTTGGCGATGGCCCGCAGGGTCAGGCCGTCCAGACCCACCTCGTTCAGGAGCTTCAGGGCGGTGTCGGCGACCCGTTCGCGGTCGAGAGGCGCTCGGCGTTCCGTGTTCACACTTGACAGCTTAACGGCGTTAAGGGCATGGTCGGGAACAACGGCACTTAACAACGTTAAGGAGAGTGGTCATGGACACCGGTGTACTGATCGTGGGCGCGGGCCCCACCGGTCTCGCCCTGGGCGTCGACCTCGCCCGGCGCGGGGTGGACGCCCTGGTGGTGGAGCGGGCCGGCGGACTCTTCCCCGGCTCCCGCGGCAAGGGCATCCAGCCGCGCACCATGGAGGTGTTCGACGACCTCGGCGTCCTCGACGCGATCCGTGCGGCGGGCGGCGACTATCCGGTCGGGATGATCTGGAAGGACGGCCGACGGGTCGGCGAGCACCGGATGTTCGACGCCGCCGAGGCGACGGAGGACGCCCCGTGCACCACGCCGTGGATGGTCCCGCAGTGGCGCACGCAGGAGATCCTGTGCGCGCGGCTGGAGGAGCTCGGCGGGCGGGTGGCCTTCGGCCGCGAGGTGACCGGGCTCGATCAGGACGCGGACGGCGTGACCGTGCGGTGCGGGGACGGCACCGGGATCCGCGCCCGGTACGTCGTCGCCGCCGACGGTGGCCGCTCGGCCGTCCGCCGGGCCCTCGGTATCGCCATGACCGGCGAGAGCGTCGACCCCTACCCCACCCTTGTGGCGGACCTCCGGATCACCGGCCTGGACCGCGACAACTGGCACATCTTCCCGCCGGCCGGGGAGGGCGAGGGCTACCTCGCGCTCTGCCCGCTCGCGGGCACGGAGGACTTCCAGCTGCTCGCCCGGTTCCCCGAGGGCAGCACGGTCGACCTCTCCCCCGACGGCATCCGCGAGGTCGTCGCCACCCGCTCCCACCTCGCCCCCGAGGACATCACCGAAGTGCGCTGGGCCTCGGACTTCCGCCCTCGCGCCGCCCTCGCCGACCGCTTCCGCACCGGCCGGGTCTTCCTCGCCGGGGACGCGGCCCACATCCACTCCCCCGCCGGCGGGCAGGGCCTCAACACCAGCGTCCAGGACGCCTACAACCTGGGCTGGAAGCTCGGCGCGGTCCTGAGCGGCAGCGCCCCGGCCACCCTGCTCGACACCTACGAGGAGGAACGCCGCCCCGTCGCCGCGCAGATGCTGGGCCTGTCGACGAGCGTGCACCGGGGTGAGGTCCGGCGCGGCGACGCGACCCGCCAACTCGGCCTGGGCTACCGGGACTCGTCACTCACGCAGGACACCCGGGCGGGTGGAGGCCCCGTGCGCGCCGGCGACCGCGCCCCGGACGCGACGGTGGAAGGGGCGCGCCTCTTCGACGCGTTCAGGGGGCCGCACTGGACGCTGCTGGCGCTGGGAGTGGAGGCGCCGGTGGTGGTCGGCGAGTCGGTACGGGTCGTCGCCGGTCCCGCGCACGAGGCGTACGGAACGGGGCTGTTCCTGATCCGCCCGGACGGTTACGTGGGCTGGGCAGGAGACACCGCGACCGGGGTCGTGGACTACCTGGCCCGCTTCGGCCTTCGCTGGTCGTCGCCGTCGAGGAGAGTGTCGACGGAGAGTTCGAGGGTGACACCGACGGACTCGGGAACGGGGACGGCCTGGCCTCGCTCGTAGCGGACGGGATCGGGGTACTCGCCGTCGGCGGGGTCCTGGTACAGGAGGACCTCGTCGTGTTTGCGGTCGGCGATGAGACAGGCAGGGATGTCTGCCTGGGCGTAGCACTCGACCTCGGGGCCGAGGCCGTCGGACCAGTTCGACGAGGTCACTTCGACGACCAGGCGGAAGACGTTCGGGGCGTAGTGGTTCTTCGTGACGTGGGTGTCGCGGAAGCCGGCGTCGACGACGGAGAAGTCGGGGATCGCGAAGTCCTCGGGCATGGTCGGCAGTCAGAGGCCGATGCCCTGCACGTATTCGTGCCCTGCTGCAACGATCCCCGCGCGATCGAATTCCCTGCCCAGTTTCGTCAGCACCAGCGCGTGCGAGCCGTCCGGTGGCGGTGCCACGGTAAGCCTCCCCTGGAGAATCTCCACGCGGTGGCCAGGCAGCGCACGGGCAAGCTGGTCGGCAGCCTCGACCAGGGTCAGCTCCTGCTGCAGTACGGCGATGGCGTCCTCCTTTTCGGGGCCCGCTCTGCAAGGAGCGTCGCCGGAGGCACGCAGGTTCAGCTCGCGATCACTCATTCGGAGTAATCGCCCAGTTCAGAACGTATCGCTCGGCACGTAAGTCCCCCAGACCCCCCGCAGCGCGTCGCACACCTCACCCACCGTCGCCCGGGCCCGCAGCGCCTCCTTCATCGGGTACAGGACGTTGTCCGTGCCCTCGGCCGCCTTCTTCAGGGCGGTCAGGGCCGCGTCCACCGCCCCCTGGTCGCGTTCGGCGCGCAGTGCGGCCAGCCGTTCGGCCTGCCGCGCCTCGATGGCGGGGTCGACGCGGAGCGGCTCGTACGGCTCCTCCGCGTCGAGCCGGTAGCGGTTGACGCCGACCACGACCCGCTCGCCGGAGTCGGTCTCCTGGGCGATGCGGTACGCGGAACGCTCGATCTCGCCCTTCTGGAAGCCCTGCTCGATCGCCGCGACCGCCCCGCCGAGATCCTCGATCCGCCGCATCAGCGCGAGTACGGCCGCCTCGACGTCGTCGGTCATCGACTCGACGACGTACGACCCGGCGAAGGGGTCGACCGTGGCCGTCACGTCCGTCTCGTAGGCCAGGACCTGCTGGGTGCGCAGGGCGAGCCGCGCGGACTTGTCCGTCGGCAGGGCGATGGCCTCGTCGAAGGAGTTGGTGTGCAGGGACTGGGTGCCGCCGAGAACCGCCGCGAGGCCCTGGACGGCCACCCGGACGAGGTTCACCTCCGGCTGCTGCGCGGTCAGCTGGACCCCGGCCGTCTGGGTGTGGAAGCGCAGCATCAGCGACTTGGGGTTCCGCGCGCCGAACTCCTCGCGCATCACCCGGGCCCAGATCCGGCGGGCGGCACGGAACTTCGCGACCTCCTCCAGGATCGTCGTACGGGCCACGAAGAAGAAGGACAGGCGAGGGGCGAAGTCGTCCACGCCCATGCCGGCGGCGACGGCCGTCCGTACGTACTCAATGCCGTCGGCGAGGGTGAACGCGATCTCCTGCGCGGGCGAGGCACCGGCCTCGGCCATGTGGTAGCCGGAGATCGAGATCGTGTTCCACCTCGGGATCTCGGCCCGGCAGTACCGGAAGACGTCCGCGATCAGTCGCAGCGACGGCTTCGGCGGGAAGATGTACGTGCCGCGCGCGATGTACTCCTTCAGCACGTCGTTCTGGATCGTGCCGGTCAGCCGGTCCGCGGGCACCCCCTGCTCCTCCGCGACCAGTTGGTACAGGAGCAGCAGCAGCGCGGCCGGCGCGTTGATCGTCATCGACGTCGACACCTTGTCCAGCGGGATCCCGTCGAACAGCACCCGCATGTCGTCGACCGAGTCGACGGCCACACCGACCTTGCCGACCTCGCCGTGCGCGATCGGGGCGTCGGAGTCGTGGCCCATCTGGGTCGGCAGGTCGAAGGCCACGGACAGACCCGTGGTGCCGTGGGCGATGAGCTGCCGGTAGCGGGCGTTGGACTCGGTCGCCGTACCGAAACCGGCGTACTGGCGCATCGTCCAGGGCCGCCCGGTGTACATCGACGGGTACACACCCCGCGTGTACGGGTACGCCCCCGGCTCCCCCAGTTTCCCGGCCGGATCCCAGCCCGCCAGGGCATCCGGCCCGTAGACCGGCTCGATCGGCCGCCCGGACTCCGACTCCCGCACCATGGTGTCGCCTCCCGCTGAGCAGTGACTCGCTGGGTACCCGTGGGGACCACGATGCCGCGCCACCGGCGACCCGTCACCTCGGCTGTTCGTACGCTGTCCTCCGGGGAATCCATCCCTGGTGGTTTCGGTGCTCCTCGGTGAGACGGCGGGGGTCGGTAATGCGTACTACGGGTATGGGGAGATCGGTCGTCGCGGTACTGGCCCCGGTCCTGGCCCTGACCGCGCTCTGCGCCTGCACGGTGCAGTCCGCGGACGGCGGCGAGGACGGGAAGCAGCGCGCGCCGGTGCGCATCGAGCTCCCGAGCGGCACGCCCTCGACACCCCGGGACGACGCCGAGGCGAGCGCCACTCCCGCCGAGAAGGATCCCGAGGACGACTCCGAGGCCGAACCCGCGCCCGCGCCCGCCGTGCTCTGGTCCCGGGGCGACAGCGGCCGGGACGTGCGGGAGCTCCAGGCCCGGCTGCGGCAGGTCGCCTGGCTCTTCGACGGGCCGACCGGGTCCTACGACGACCTGACCGCGCAGGCGGTCAAGGGCTTCCAGGGCAAACGCGGCCTGCCGAGGACCGGCACGACCGACACCGTCACCTGGCAGCGGCTGCTGCGGATGACCCACGAACCGGGCCACTGGGAGCTGTACCTGATGGGCGGGCAGCCGGCCGACGCGGCCGACCCGCGCTGTCTGACCGGCCGGGTGCTGTGCGTCAGCAAGTCGAGCCGGACCCTGCGCTGGATGATCGACGGGCGGACGGTGTCGACGATGTCGGTCCGCTTCGGCTCCCAGGGCACCCCCACCCGCGAGGGCGTGTTCAGCGTCTACTGGAAGTCCCGTCACCATGTGTCGACGCTCTACGACTCGCCGATGCCGTACGCGATGTTCTTCAGCGGCGGCCAGGCGGTGCACTACTCGTCCGACTTCGCGGCCCGCGGCTACGCGGGCGCCTCGCACGGCTGCGTCAACGTCGGCGACGAGCGGGCGGTCGCGGACCTGTACCGGCAGGTGCGCAACGGCGACAAGGTCGTCGTCCACTGGTGAGGCGGGCGGAGGACGTGCGGGGCGCGGGCGGGACCGGGGGAACGTGTCCCGCCCGCGCCGAGGTGCACGAGCCGTGGGTACGGGGGGAACCCCGGCTCTGTGCGTCGGCCGATGACCAGTCGGCTCACTCAGTACTGCGTCACCGCGTCCGAAAACGTCACACCGGCCGCGAACCGGCCCCTGCGGGCATCGCTCGCCCCTGGAAAAGCGCAGGTCAGGCGTTTGATCCGGTCAGAGCGCGCTGTATGTGGGGCCGGGCGTCGAGCCGTGCAGGGTCGTGAGGCCGCCGTCGGCGTGGTGGTCGTTGCCGTGACCGCCGGAGGACGAGTCGCCGGAGCCGGAGCCGGAGCCATGCGAGTCCCGGTCGTCCCGGTCGTCGCGGTCGTCCCGGTTGTCGCGGTCCCGCTTGACGTCGTTGTCGTCCCGGGTGTCCCGGGCGTCCGCATCTCCCTTGCCGCCCCGGCCGTCCTTGCCGCCCCGGCCGTCGCTCGTGGCGTTCTCGTCGGAGGCGCCGGTGGCCAGTACGCCCTTGCAGTACGTCCACACCCTCCGGGAGCCCCCGGCCGCGCCCTCCAGGGTGCGCCTACGGCCGGCGCTGAGCTCGTCGCCGTCGCGCACGGCCCGGCAGGCGGAGGCGGCACCGCTCCACGCGCCGCCGCCACGGTCGTCCCGGCCGTCGGCGCCGTCGCGGTCGTCCGGCGTGACCGAGCCGCCGCGGGCGGTGTCGTCCGAGGAGCCCTGCCCGGTGTCGCCGGTCTCGCCGTCGGGCGTGGGCACGCTGTCCGGGGTCCGCGGTGAGGGTGACACCAGCGGGCGGTCCGGGGTCACCGCGGCCGAGACCGAGGCGGCGGGGTCGGGTTCGCCCTCACCGAAGGGCAGCAGTCCGGCGCCGGTCGCGGCGGCGATCCCGCCGACCATGCCGACGGCCAGCGCGGCGGCCAGGGCGAACCGTGCGGGGCCGGCCCGGCGGCGGCCCGGTGCGCCGCCGGGGTCGGGGGACTCGCCGCCGATGCGGACGAGCCCGGCGTCGGAGGAACGGCCGCGGGACCGGTTGCCCGGGGAGGTCCGGGCGGCGGCGTCCGCACCGGCCCCGTCGCCGACCCAGTCGTCCACACGGTCGGCGCGGGCCTTGCGGAAGGCGGCCAACGCGGCGGCCTCGCCGGGGAGTTCGGCACCGGTCGGCGGGGCGTCCACGGAGAGCGCGTCAAGGGTCTTGGCGAGGCGTTCGGCCCGGTCCCGGTCGGCCGTGTCGACAGCTTCGAGGGACTCCCCGCTCAGCAGACGTTCCGCTGTCTCGCGGTCCAGCCACCTGTACTGCTCGTCGGCCATCACATGTCCTTCTGCGTCCGCGCGACGCTTTGCGTCACACTCGCGGACGTCACCGCGTGTCCCCGCGGTTCTCGCGGCTCCCACTGGGGCGGCAGGGCATCCAGCCCGCCGACCGATTCCGCGTCCTCGTCGATGAGTTCGGCGAGCCGTTTCAGACCGCGGTGCGCGGCCGTCCGTACGGCACCGGGCCGCTTGCCGAGCGTCTCGGCGGCGGTCTTCGCGTCCAGGCCCACCACCACCCGCAGGACCACCGCCTCGGCCTGGTCCTGGGGCAGCCGGGCGATGAGGGAGAGGGTGCTGTCGGTGGCCAGGGACTCCATGGCCTCGCCCGCGGTGTCGGAGTCGGCGGGTCTGGCGGTCAGCTCGGCCTCGTCGCCGCCGATCGCGGGCCGGCGTCCCCGCATGCGTATGTGGTCCAGCGCGCGGTTCCTGGCTATCCGGGCGGCCCAGCCGCGGAACCGGTCCGCGTCCCCGCCGAAGCGCTCCAGGTCCCGGGCTATCTGCAGCCAGGCCTCGGACGCCACGTCCTCGGCGTCCGGATCGCCGACCAGCGTCCTCACGTACCCGAGCAGCCGCGGGTGCACCGTGCGGTACACAGTCCGGAACGCGGTCTCGTCCCCGTCCTGTGCGGCAAGCACGGCGGCCGTCAGCTCCGCGTCGTCCCCCAGCACCGTGGTTCCTCAGTCGTTGGTCGCGGCTGCCAGCCGCCGATCGTTGCAGTGGTCGTGCAACTTCCGCGCCCGGCGCGAAAGGCACGTTACGACCTGAAACCGCTGCTCGTCCATGTCCGTACAAGATGCAACAACCTCGTGATGCCCCACGGAACACGAAGGGGGCGCGCACGGGTACTCGGCGGGGGTGTGACAGAAAACGCACTCTCGGCGCTGAAGGAAGTACGGGCCGCCGCGCGGCCCGTGCCGCGCGACGGCCGGGGCCTCTCCTGTGGGGGGTGGCGGCTCCGGCCGTTGCTTTGGCGGCTCGCTCCACGCCCCCGGGTGCTCGACGGATCCCGGCCGCTTCCCCCGCCCCCGGCCCTCCGCTACGCGCGGGGCCGCCAGTCGTCCCGGCGCCGGGTGCGCGCCCGATGCGCCCCCTCGTCCCGGGCCACCCGGAAAGCCGCCACCGCCCGCCCCTCGGCCTCGGCATCGACGCCGCCCTCCCGCATGGCGGCGCCGAGCAGCCCCTCCAGGGACCCGGCGTCATCGCCGTCCCGCCCACCCGTCATGTCGGCTCCCCCAGAGGCCGCGGGTCCTGGCCCGTGCCGTCCAGGTCCGTGCCGGTCGTGTCGGCGATGCCGACCGTACCGGTCGTACCGGTCACGTAAGTCCCGTCGCCGTCCACGCCGTCGGCGCCCAGTCGGTGGGCCAGTCGCTTCAGTCCCCGGTACGCGGCGGTGCGTACCGCGCCCGGTCGCTTGCCGAGGACACGGGCGGCGGTGGGTCCGTCGAGACCGACGACGACCCGGAGCAGGACGGCCTCGGCCTGGTCGTGCGGCAGGCCGCGGACCAGTTCGAGGGCGCGTTCCGTGGAGATCGCCTCCAGCGCCTGGTCGTGGGTGCTGTGCGGATCGGGCAGCTCCAGTACGTCCTGTTCGAGCACCGCGGGCCGGGGCCGCACCCGTCGGCGGCGCAGGTGGTCCAGAGCCCGGTGCCGGCCGATGGTCGCGGTCCAGCCGCGGAACCCCGCCCCGTCGCCCTTGAACCGGCCGAGGTCCCGGGCGATCTCCAGCCAGGCCTCGGACGCCACGTCCTCGGCGTCGTCGCCGACGAGTCCGCGCACGTACCCGAGCAGCCCCGGCTGCACCAGCCGGTAGGCGACCGCGAAGGCCGCCTCGTCCCCCTGCTGGGCCCGCGCGACGGCCGCGCCCAGTTCCCCGTCGTACGCCTGCACCCGGCGGGGTTCCCCTCCCTGGCCCAAGAACCGTCCTCGTCCCTGCCGCGGTCGGCGGCGGATCCGCGCGGTGCCGATCCGGCCGCCCCTGTCCACGCCCCCCACGGTGCTCAGCGCCGGACCCCTCCGAAGTGTCACCACGGCCGGTACCCCGCACAGTCCGCCGCTACCGTCGCGCCGTCCCCGTCCCCGTCGCGTCCCGGCACAGCAGCCGCAGCGACCCGTCCCCGGCGAAGCACCGGCGGGCCTCGTCGATCGGGTCCCAGAGGCGGCCGTCGGGGGTACGGATCCAGTGCTCGCCGCCCGACGCCCACCACTCGGCGCCGACCTCACGGACGATCACCTCACCGGCGTACGCCCCGAGCCCGCGCAGCACCACCTCCACGGCGGCGTACGGCGCGCCCTCCCGTCGTATCTCCTCGACCATCCGGTCGGCGCTCCACAGGCTCTGCGCCGAGTAGTCGAGCCGCAGCCGCGCGCCCTCGCGGAGGGTCACCACCGCGTCCGCAGCCCACCGCACGGGCTTGGCGGCGGCGGAAGGCCTGGTCGTTTCCTGATGTGTCGTCACAGTGGTCACACCTGAGAAAAGCGTGATCGCGTTCCGTTTCGTCACCCGGATCCGGGGGGTGCCGGGAACCGGCGCAGGACCACCCCACCACCGCCCCACCCCGCCCCAGGACGGTCACAGGACTCTCTCAGGAAACGGGGTTTACGCCCGTGGCGAGCGCGGGACCGGACGCTCAGCCCCGCCCGCGTCCCCGGGCCCGCCGCGACACCACCGCGCGCAGCCCGCGCTCTCCCTTACTGCGCCTACTGCGCGCGAGGGCCCGGGAGTGTCACAGGGGCACCACGCCGAGCCGGTCGAGCAGCCGGAAGAACAGGTTTTCGGCCGACAGGTCCGCCGCGGGGTCGGGGTCGGCGGTCAGGACGTCGAACACCGGCTCGGCGGAGACCTCGTGCCCCGCCTCCGCCGCCCACGCGACGGCCCGCTCGGCGGCGTCCCGCGGCTCCAGGAAGTAGTCCTCCAGGGCCGGACCCTCCTGGCCCGCCCCGAGATACGTGGCCATGGCCTCCCGGGCCAGACACGTCGTCCACGCCCCGCTCTCCGGCGCCGCCGCCTCCACGACCACGGCCGCGCTGTCCATGACGTACCCGAAGAGCGCGGGCGCCCCGGTCTCGACGGCGAGGGCGTTCATGCTCCCGATCTCGCCGTCGCCGCTCGGGTACTCCCAGACCTGCCACCCGCCCGGCGCCGACGCCCGCCGCGCCATGCCCTCGACGCCCGCCAGGGCCTCCCGTTCGGCGAGCGGACGCTCCCCGCGGCCCACGACGAAATATCCCCAGTACCCCATTCCGGTTCCCCCTGGCTGCGCTCCGTACGGCTCGGCCCGAATACACCACATTCGTACGGTCGTTCGCAGCCGGACGGGGCAATCCGCCCCCGACGCGCCCCTGGGTACGCCTCCGAGTGCCCGGCCGGTCAGCCCAGCCGGTCCGCGAGGGCCTTGAACTGCGTCCAGGACAGCTCCGGCCGACCCGAGTCCCACAGCTTCTGCACGGTCGCCCGGAGCGGCATCCGGATGCCGGCCGCGACCTGCTCCTCGGTCTGTGAGTCCGCCAGGTCGCACCAGACCGCGAAGGAGCCGCCGAGGATCTGGTCGTCGTACTGCGCGGGCACCGCCTGCGTGCCGCGCACCACGAGCGGCGTCCACTGCTCGTAGATCCGCTGCCCGGTCGGATAGACGAAGGTCTGCGGCTGCCCGAGGACGTAGTACAGGAACTCGTCGTTGTAGTTGACGAGCTCGCGCCCCGCGCTCAGATACTCGGCCGGCAGCCGCGCCCCGATCTCCTTGCCCGTCCAGTAGGCGACCTGGATGTCCTTGTCGGCCCGCACGGACGTACCGGCGAAGAACCCGTCGTTCCAGGCCCGCGGACTCTTGTCGTGGGCGCGGACCGTGTCGGCGCGGTCGTTGAGCCAGCCGGTGGTGAGGTCGGCGACGCTCGCGCCGGAGCCGTGGGCCTCGACGGCGGCGGTGGCGAGCTGGGGGTAGGACGCCTCGGGGTCGGTCACCGTCAGCGCCTGGTACTCGTCGCCGCCGAGATGCCACTGGCCGCCGGGGAAGAGGTCGGCGTACTCGTTCAGCAGGTCGTCGACGATCTCGGCGGCGTCCGGGTCGGAGATGTCGACCGCGCCGCGCGTCGCCACACCCCGCGCGTTGCGCAGCTGGAGGTCCGGGTGGGCGGCGATCACCGCGCCCAGGTGTCCCGGCGAGTCGATCTCGGGCACCACGGTGATGTGCCGGCTCGCCGCGAGCGCGACGATCCTCTCGACCTGCGCCTTGGTCAGATGCTTCTTGGACACGATCTCCGGGTGGGAGTCGGACGCGATCCGGAACCCCTGGTCGTCGGAGAAGTGCAGCCCCAGCTGGTTGAACTTCAGGTCCCCCAGCTCACGGACCCGGTCCTCGATCCAGTCGGCCGTGAAGTGCTTGCGCGCGATGTCCAGCATGAAGGCGCGCACCGGCTTGGCCGGCTCGTCCCGCACGACACCCTCCGGCGCCCTGCCGCCGCCGTGCACCTCCTGCTTGAGCGTGCGCGTGCCGTAGAAGACGCCCGCGTCCGCGGGCCCGCTGATGGTCACCCGGCCGCCGCGCACGGTCATCGTGTACGACTCCGGGTCCGCGCCCTCGTCGTCGCCCAGCGCCAGCCGTACGTCCCCGGCGCGCACGTCGTCCTTCTCGCCCGCGTAGGTCAGCCCCAGCTCGCCGGCGAGCAGCCGCCCCTCGTCGGCGAGGTCCCCGTCGCTGACCACGACCCGCTCGCCCTTGTCGGGCTGCCAGCCGGGACCGCGCGCCGGGGTGTGCGAGCGGACGGCGGGGACGGTACGGGGGGTCTTGGACAGCGGGTAGGAGCGGGTCGGGCTCGGGGTCTTCGAGGCGGCCGAAGCGCCCTGGGACGACGTCTGCTCCTGGGCCGACCCCGCCGGCTCACCGCCGTCGCCGTCACCGTCGCCACCGGCGGCCAGCAGCCCGAGGCTCACCCCGGCCGCGACCGTCACGACCACCACGGCGACGATCAGCACCCACGTCTGCGTCAACGCGTTCTTCGCCGGTGTCCGGCGCCGGTGCTGACTCCGCCTGTGCTGACTCCGTCCGTGCTGACTCACAGCGCCAACCTAGGCCCTTCGGAGAGGGGGTCGCGTCCACCACACGTTCCGAAACTCTCCCGTTCGGATGAAATTCGGGCATCTGTCGGACACTCGATGTCCGCTCTCGATAACGTGACGCCACATCTCTCGCATCACCTCTCTCACATCACTCTCTGCCGAAACCCACGTGACGCCCACACATCTCCCTGGCCGAGTGGCCATACCGTCGCTGCCCGGACAGACCCGGGACACGCCCGGCTCGCCCGCCCCGTTGGAGCACTTCAATTCTGCTCCCGCCGACGAGATCCGGCACACCCTCCTCAGCTGTCTCCGCAGCCTCCGCTGGGCCACCCGCATCGCCGCGCACCGCCCCTACCCGAACCTGGACTCCCTGCTGGCCGCCTCCGACGAGGCGGCGTACGACCTCACCACGACGGACCTGGCGGAAGCCCTGGCCGGCGAGACCCTGCCGGCCCTGCCGGACGACGCCTACGAGGCCGCCCACATGGCCCTGGGCGCGGCGCACGCCGCCTACGAGGCCCGATTCGGACACCAGTTCGTCATCTGCCTGGACGGTCTGGCCGCCGGGGAGGCCCTGAACCACGTTCTGGCGGGCATCCGGTCACGTTTGGCAAACGATCCCGAGGAGGAGCGGGTGGTGGCCGCGGAGGAACTCCGGCGCCTGGCGAGGGGACGTCTGGTCGAGGTGCTCGGGGCACAGGGCCGTGACACGGCGGCCCCGCCGCGGGGTGCGACCAGCCACGACGCCGCCGCGCCCGGCACAAACCGGGGCACCCCACCCCAGTAGCCCCCAGCGCTCCCCCATCCGCGTGCCAGTTTGATCACACCGGCAGGGCCCCCGTCAGCATCCCGACAACACGTCGCTACGATGCTGGGGGCCGGTGGACCGTACCCGGCCGGGCCCGTCCGACGCCGAAGCCGGCGGCCCCAATCCCCGCTCCCGGAGGGTTTTCCGTGCCGGCTGGAACGTTGTACCGCGGCCGGGAAGGAATGTGGTCCTGGGTGGCTCATCGAGTCACCGGCGTCCTCATCTTCTTCTTCCTGTTCGTACACGTCTTGGACACCGCTCTCGTGCGTGTCTCCCCCGAGGACTACGACAAGGTCGTAGCCACGTACAAGACACCGATCGTCGCCGTGCTGGAGTACGGCCTCGTCGCCGCCATCCTCTTCCACGCGCTCAACGGCCTGCGCGTCATCGCCGTCGACTTCTGGTCGAAGGGCCCGCGCTACCAGAAGCAGATGCTCTGGACCGTCGTCGGCGTGTGGGTCGTGCTGATGCTCGGGGCGATCTACCCCGTGCTCGGCCACGCCGCCAGTGAACTGTTCGGGAGCTGACGCCGATGTCGACCACTGAAACCACCGCGTCCGGCATCGGCCCCGTCGAGGGCGAGTCCCTCTACAGCGTCGACAACCCGGCCCCCCTCATCGAGGCCCCGCGCAAGCGCACCAAGAAGACCCCGAAGTCCACCCGTGGCAACTTCGAGATGGTCGCGTGGCTGTTCATGCGCCTGTCGGGCATCGTCCTGGTCGTCCTGGTCATCGGCCACCTGCTGATCCAGCTGGTGCTCGACGGCGGCGTCTCCAAGATCGGCTTCGCCTTCGTGGCGGGCCGCTGGGCGTCCCCGTTCTGGCAGGTCTGGGACCTGCTGATGCTGTGGCTGGCGATGCTGCACGGCGCCAACGGCCTGCGCACGGTCATCAACGACTACGCGGAGCGCGCGAACACCCGGCTGTGGCTGAAGGGCCTGCTCTACACCGCCACGGTGTTCACCATTCTGCTGGGCACGCTGGTGATCTTCACCTTCGACCCGAACATTCGCTAGGCACGGGGCTGAGGCAACCACTCATGAAGATCCACAAGTACGACACCGTCATCGTCGGCGCGGGCGGCGCCGGTATGCGCGCCGCGATCGAGTCGACGAAGCGCAGCCGCACCGCCGTGCTGACCAAGCTCTACCCCACCCGCTCCCACACGGGCGCCGCGCAGGGCGGCATGGCCGCCGCGCTGGCCAACGTGGAGGAGGACAACTGGGAGTGGCACACCTTCGACACGGTCAAGGGCGGCGACTACCTGGTCGACCAGGACGCCGCCGAGATCCTGGCGAAGGAGGCCATCGACTCGGTCCTCGACCTGGAGAAGATGGGCCTGCCGTTCAACCGCACCCCGAACGGCACGATCGACCAGCGCCGCTTCGGCGGTCACAGCCGTAACCACGGCGAGGCCCCGGTCCGCCGCTCCTGCTACGCGGCCGACCGCACCGGCCACATGATCCTCCAGACGCTGTACCAGAACTGCGTCAAGGAGGGCGTGGAGTTCTTCAACGAGTTCTACGTCCTGGACCAGCTGATCACCGAGGTCGACGGCGTCAAGCGGTCGGCCGGTGTCGTCGCCTACGAACTGGCGACCGGCGAGATCCACGTCTTCCAGGCGAAGGCCGTGATCTACGCGTCCGGCGGCACCGGCAAGTTCTTCAAGGTGACGTCGAACGCGCACACGCTGACCGGTGACGGCCAGGCCGCGGTCTACCGTCGCGGGCTGCCGCTGGAGGACATGGAGTTCTTCCAGTTCCACCCGACCGGCATCTGGCGCATGGGCATCCTGCTGACGGAGGGCGCCCGCGGTGAGGGCGGCATCCTCCGCAACAAGGACGGCGAGCGCTTCATGGAGAAGTACGCGCCGGTCATGAAGGACCTCGCGTCCCGTGACGTCGTCTCGCGCTCCATCTACACGGAGATCCGCGAGGGCCGCGGCTGCGGCCCCGAGGGCGACCACGTCTACCTCGACCTCACGCACCTCCCGCCGGAGCAGCTGGACGCCAAGCTGCCCGACATCACCGAGTTCGCCCGCACCTACCTCGGTATCGAGCCGTACACGGACCCGATCCCGATCCAGCCCACCGCGCACTACGCGATGGGCGGCATCCCGACGAACGTCGAGGGTGAGGTGCTGAGCGACAACACGACCGTCGTCCCCGGCCTGTACGCCGCCGGTGAGGTCGCCTGTGTCTCCGTGCACGGCGCCAACCGCCTGGGCACGAACAGCCTCCTGGACATCAACGTGTTCGGGAAGCGGGCCGGCATCGCGGCGGCCGAGTACTCCCAGAAGGCCGACTACGTCGAGCTGCCGGAGGAGCCCGCGTCGCTGGTCGTCTCGCAGGTCGAGCGGCTGCGCAACTCCACGGGCACCGAGCGGGTCGCCGACATCCGCCGGGAGCTGCAGGAGTGCATGGACGCCAACGTGATGGTGTTCCGGACCGAGCAGACGATCAAGACGGCGGTCGAGAAGATCGCGGAGCTGCGCGAGCGCTACCTCAACGTCTCGATCCAGGACAAGGGCAAGCGGTTCAACACCGACCTCCTGGAGGCCGTCGAACTGGGCAACCTGCTCGACCTGGCCGAGGTCATGGCGGTGTCCGCGCTGGCCCGCAAGGAGTCCCGCGGCGGTCACTACCGCGAGGACTACCCGAACCGCGACGACGTCAACTTCATGCGCCACACCATGGCGTACCGCGAGGTGGGCGACGACGGCACCGAGTCCATCCGTCTCGACTACAAGCCGGTCGTCCAGACCCGCTACCAGCCGATGGAGCGTAAGTACTGATGGCAACCCCCACCCTGGACAAGGCCGACACGGCCGGCACCCCCGAGCCCGGCTTCGCCGACTCCCCGTACATCACGGTCACCTTCCGCATCCGCCGCTTCAACTCCGAGGTCTCGGCGGAAGCGAACTGGGAAGACTTCCAGCTGGAGATCGACCCGAAGGAGCGTGTCCTCGACGCCCTCCACAAGATCAAGTGGGATCAGGACGGCACCCTGACGTTCCGCCGCTCCTGCGCCCACGGCATCTGCGGCTCGGACGCGATGCGGATCAACGGCAAGAACCGTCTCGCCTGCAAGACCCTGATCAAGGACCTGAGCCCCGAGAAGCCGATCACGGTCGAGGCGATCAAGGGCCTCACGGTCCTCAAGGACCTCGTGGTCGACATGGAGCCGTTCTTCCAGGCGTACCGCGACGTCATGCCCTTCCTCATCACGAAGGACACGAACGAGCCGACGCGCGAGCGTTTCCAGACCGCCGAGGACCGCGAGCGCTTCGACGACACGACGAAGTGCATCCTCTGCGCCGCCTGCACCTCCTCGTGCCCGGTCTTCTGGAACGACGGCCAGTACTTCGGCCCGGCCGCGATCGTCAACGCCCACCGCTTCATCTTCGACTCGCGCGACGAGGCGGCGGAGCAGCGCCTGGAGATCCTCAACGACCGTGACGGCGTGTGGCGTTGCCGCACGACCTTCAACTGCACGGACGCCTGCCCGCGCGGTATCGAGGTCACGAAGGCGATCCAGGAAGTGAAGCGGGCGCTGATCACGCGTCGCTTCTGACACCGCGTCCGACGTCGCTTCCGACAAGACGCCGCTGAGGCGGCGGGACGTCTGAGACAGTACGAAGGGCCGTTTCTCCCGATGACGGGAGGCACGGCCCTTCGGCGATAGAGCCCGATCACCCAACACACAGTCGCAATTCGGGGGACCAGACCATGACCGAGCCGAACCCGTACCAGAGCGGGCCCCACCAGAGCGGCCCCAACCAGTGGGGCCCCGGGCAACCGCCCGCCCAGCCGCCCACGATGCCGGGCTACGGATACCCCAATCCGACACCGGCGTACGGCTTTCCCCAGCAACCGGCGACTCCGACGGCTCCGGCGTACGGCTTCCCCCAGCAACCGGCGGCCCCGCTCCCGGTCCACGTCCCGGCCGCCATGGGCGGTGCCCCGATGCTGGCCATCGGGGACATCACGGTGATGGGCGACCAGATCATCACGCCCGCCGGCCCCCTCCCCCTGCGCGGCGCCGTGTGGAACGCCACCGACATGTCCCACACCGAGGAGAAGATGCCCCCGCACGCCATCGTGCTGGCCATCCTCTTCTTCATCTTCTGCCTCCTCGGCCTGCTCTTCCTCCTGATGAAGGAGAAGCGGACCGTCGGCTACATCCAGATCACCGTGACGAGCGCGGGCCGCCACCACTCGACGATGATCCCGGCCCAGGGCCCGCACACGTTCCCCGCGGTCATGGGGCAGATCAACTACGCGCGGTCGCTCAGTAGCATGTGAGCCCGTTCCTCGGCGACGCACGTCGGCAGGGGCCCTCGTGGGGGCGGGGGTGGGCGTGGGGCCACGTTCGGGTGAAGCGCCATGAACGGACGCCGGCAGCCCGTCCGGCCTACGATGATTCTCTCGACACCAGCCCACGGGAGGCACGCGATGTCCGCAGCATCCGTCGAGCGGCCGCACGCCGACCGTCCGCTGATCGCGGAGGCCAACCGCCTCATGGACCGCAACCCGGGCTACCGCGTCGAGATCATCGGGGGCCAGATCCTCGTGTCCCCGCCCCCGGACGGTGCCCACGCCAGTGCCTTGACCAGCCTCATGGTGCCCTTCCTCACCGCCGGACTACACGGAGCGGAGTCACAGGTGCTCCAGGGCATCGGACTCTGGCTTCCCACCGGTACCGAGGACTACGCCGTCCCGGACCTCACGCTGGTGGACGCCGACTTCCAAGAACACCTCGTCGAGAACAACTGTTACGAGCCCCTCGCCTTCCGTCTCGTCCTGGAAGTCACGTCCAGCAACTACCAGGCCGACCTGCGGACCAAGGTCGCCGCCTACGCCGGCGCCCATGTGCCCGTGTACGTCATCGTCGACCGCAAACACCAGCGCCTCCACGTCCTCACCGAGCCGAGCCAGGGCGAGTACGCCAACCACCGCGTCCACGCCTCCGGCGAACTCGTCACTCTCCCCGAGTCCATCGGCGCCAAGGTCACCCTTGACGTGGCGGAGATCCTCAAGGCGGGGCAGCCGAAGAGCGGTTGAGCGGTCCCCCGGCCAGGCGGATGTCCTACACGTCCGGCGTCAGGCCTGCGCCCTGGGCTCCTCGTCCGCGCCGTCCGCCCCAGAGTCGTCGTCCGGCGCCAGGACGACGAACTCCGACGTGTCGAGGTCGAAGTCGAACGGGGCGGGAACACGCAACGGCCGCCCGAAGGGCACGTTGGTGCGGGAGCGGTAGCCCTTGGGGGACGGGTCCCAGAAGGCGGAGATCTCCTGGACCTTCATGTCGAGCAGCAGATACACGGGGACGACCCGCCCGTAGGTGTCCAGCTTGTCGAGCCAGTCGACGTCCTTCGTGGAGTCGGAGGTCAGCTCGGCGACGAGCGAGAGCGCGGCACCGTCGGCGTGACGGCCGTCGGCGTCGAAGGCGGTTTCGTCGGCGACGTGCAGGTCGGGGCCGAAGCCGCGCTCGGATCCCGGGAACGTGAAGAGGAAGGGCGCCACATCCACGTCGTGCCCCTCCGGGGTGTGAGGCTCCAGCTGCAACCGAAGCGACTTCATCACCTTCTTGTAGCGCAGCTTCGACCACGGCGACACGACGATCTTCCCCCGGATGAGTTCGGCCTTGTAGCCGACAGGTGTGTCCATCTCCTCGACGATCCGGAGCATGTCCGCGAAGGCTCCGGGCTCAGGAGCATCTATGGCCGTCGGACGCTCGGTCATGATGGTCACCACGGTCCTCCATTGATTACAGAGCGTGTCGCGCCTCCCACGATAGCGTCGGCCCGCCACGGCTGCCCGGCGCTCCGCTCGGTGCCCACGTGCGGCCTTTCGGCGGCCTCAGCCCCTGACCCGCCTCGTCCTCGGAGCAGATGTAGGCGCCCAGGTCCTCCGCTGTCCTTCTAACAGCGGCCACGCCTCGTCCGTCCACATCTCGATCGTCTCCTCGTCCCGCTCGATCGCGTGGCGCACCGGGACCTGGCAGGACCAGCCATGCCGCTTCAGCAGCTTGGCCACCCCCTGGATCGTGTAGCCCTTGTGGAACAGCCTGCCGATCAGGATCTTGATCCGGCCCAGCGTCGACCGCTGGTTATCACTGAAGCCATGGGCCAGCGGCCCCCGCTTCAGCTCCGCCTCCAGCCGCTCCCACCTCCCGGCCCGACAACCGCTCCCGCGGCTCCCCCTTCGACTTCAACGCCGCGGCCCCGCCCTCGCGCCGCCGCCGCACCTTCCGCTCCGTGACCCGCAGGTCCTTCGCCACCACGGCATCATCACCGCGCTCGAACCGCTTGGCCTCCTCCACTTCAGCAACTCCCGCTTCTCCTGCTCGACGGGCGTATACCTGCCCCTCTGCGCGTACCTCATGATCCCGTCATACCGCAGGGATCACGGACCGTCACCACCCCACAGGCTCTACGAGTTAAACCTGAGTGCCTACCGTGAGTACACCGAACATGTTGCGCGCGCCCGCGCACGAGATGCGACAAGACCCCGGCAAATAGCTGCCTTCCATGAAATCCACGTAGCGCACAATGCTAAGCTGCCCCGTATCGGACACGGCCCGAGCAACGCGGGTTCACCATTTCGGAGAGAGTCTATGCGAGATATCGTCAACACGGACGATGAAGTAATTGGAAAAGCCGAAAAGACCGAGATCGAGGAAAAGGGATTAATCTGTCGCGTCGCATTTGTCATGCTGCACAATGGCCGCGGTGAGTTGCTGCTACACCAGCGCGCCGCCACCAAGCGATTCTACCCCTTGTACTGGTCGGGCGCGGCTGCCGGCCACGTAAACGCGGGTGAGACCTACGGAGAAGCTGCCCATCGGGAACTCCATGAAGAGCTGGGAATCGAGACGAAGTGCCAGTGGGTGGGAAAGTTCTACTCGGAGGCGGATCGCGAGATGGTCGGCGTCTTCCTCGGCGAGTACGATGGCCCCATCAAGATCGAGGAGGCCGAAGTCGAACGCGTCGAGTATTTCAGCCTGGACCGGCTCAGCGAAGAGCGCGAAGGAATGCAGGTGACGAGCTTCGTCGACCGGTCGCTCCCTTTGGTCACCAAGGCGATGGGCGCGTAAAAGAGCTCCTCATGATCCGTTCAAATCGAACGGTTTCTCGGCGATCATTTTGATGTAACTGTGGGCGTGCGCCTCCATGTCGTCGTGGGCGGCCTCCTGCTTCCTCCGTTCCAGGTAGAGCAGAGTTTTTTGCCACGTGCCGTAGGCCGCCACGACGGCGCCGTCCTCATCGTCCGGGAAAGTCGGCACCACTCGGTGAGGTTGAGGAACCGGGCTGAACGTACTCCACAATGACACAGCGTTCATGCCACCCGGTATTGTCATGTCCTGCATCTGCCTGCACAGTGCGAACTTGTCCTCGATGTAGTGCAGAACTCCGTTGCACACGATGAGATCAAACGTGCTGGCAGGCTTGAATTCACGGATATCCGCGTGATGCACCGTTACCTCGACCTCGGCCTCGCGCATGAAGCGGCGGACCTTGGTGGCCCCGACATGACTTAATTCCACAGCCTCGACCTTCCATCCGAGAAGGGCAAGTCTGATGGCGTCCACACCCTCCCCGCTGCCTATGTCGAGAGCACGGCCAGGCCGTCTTCGCTGCGCCCAGCGCAAGATCGACTGAGTCATGAGCGATGCCGGGTGGCTGTCGGGATCGGTTGAGTACCGGTGCGTATGCCGCCACCAGTACCTCTCCGAACCCTCGTAGGCGGCGTCGAAAAATTCTCTTATCTCGGTCATAAAGCCCTCCTCACCGCTGGCCTTCTAGACTTCCGAAGGAAGAGATTCCATGAATTCATGGTCGCCATAACTTTCGGAAAGTTCCGCCATCGCTTTCGCTCTTGATGCGTCGTTCCGAATTTCATCGATTAACTGGGATGCGTTTGCGACACCTATCCTGGAGTATGTCGGCACCAGATGCGTGAAGAATGCACGGTACTGCAGTCCTGCGATTCCGGTGATATAGATCGCCTTGTGGCCAGAGCGCCTCGAACGTTTCGTTCTCTCCGCGGCCTCGGAGAACCGGGCGAGCAGCGCCTCGGACACTCCGGTTCCGCACGACGACTCCCTGGCGAGCGCTTCTGCCGCATCGGATCTGCCATGGAGACGCAGGTTCAGGCAGAGAACATGGGTGAGGGCGTCACGCTGAGACGGCTCCAGTGACTCGTTCCCGCAGACAGCGAGGACGTTGGAGTGCACCTGGTGCTCCCTGATGGTCACGAGATCATCCATCTTCCAGGGAAGCATGTGCGACTCGGTGGTATATCTCGCCTCACTGGGCAGCTGCTGCTCAAAGAGATAGAAGAATAAATTCTCCTTGTCCGGATAATAAAAATTGAGCACATCCACCAGGCTGGCCGCCTCGGGAAACTCCGATATTCCGAAGTCCTGCAGGAGTTCTCGGCCGAGCGCGGTCCGACCCATGAACTCGGAAACAATGAAACCGGAGTCACCAGAGAGTACCGCGGCGCCGTCCTCTTGGACGGCGCAGTCCCGCTGGTTAATATATCCACTCACATGGGATATCTTCCCCATCTCTCGAGTCGAAGTACGTGGGGTATTGATTTGCAGAAGTGGCTCGGCACCCGATCTTCCGGTTCTCCACGTTATCGCCACCAGAGCGGCCAGCCAGTCTCCGGTTTCCTGACCGTCGACCAGGACACTGCGCCTGAACCGGGCACCACGGCAACGGAATTCTGGGGTACTCGGCGAGGGCTCACCGAAGAGCACGATCTCATGTTCCTCGCGACTCGACTCGACGACCTCCCTGAAGGCCTGTTCGAAATAGTCGTCCACGCGGTCGAGAAAGTTCACCCGCAGGTCTTCACGAGATTCGAGTTTCGGTCGAGAAATCGAGAGCTGGATACTCTTGTCGCCGTTCGGCATTGAGAAGAGCGCTCCAGTGAAAGGTGCGACAAAGGGGGAAACATAGATCGTCCAATGACCCAGCCGGCCGTAACGTAGCAACAGGGACATGAGACGCCTGCGTGCCTGCCAGACGCGGCGTTTACGTTCCGCGAGCGCGGTGTTCCGGTCGGGGAATCTCGCGCTGAGACCGTCATTGATGAACGGCAGGACGGAATCATCCGGGAAGACGATGTGCAGGTGATCCCAGAACCCCTCAGCAGTCCGGGACTTCCGCAGCGCTGCTTCCTCCAGGAGATCCGGTAACGTCTCGTCGGACACCGTGATGACGGTCACCGAGCGGGCCTGGCTCAGGAGTTCAACGAACCGGCGCTGGTCCTGGCCGCGATGCGTGTTGACGAGCGGGAACTCGGCCTCCGGTGAAACACCGGGACGAAACGATGACTCATCTTGCTCCCGTGTCAAAGGCCGCCGCTTCCGGGGCAAAGCGTCGAGCATGTTGGAAAGGTCACGGCTCAGCCCCGAGAGGCGTACGGCGAAACCGGGTTCCTGCGGTGTGACGTCGGTCAGGTCCACGCTCTGCCTGGCCTTCGCCTCTTTGATTCTGCGGGCCGCGTCCGGTCCGGTGGCAGAACCGGACCCCGTGGAAATGTAGCGGACCGGGAAGACAAGAGATTCGTGAGGCAGCAGGTCGTACTCGAGCCTGCGTTCCTTCTCAAGGGCAATAAAGGTGTCCCACTCCCGTGAGCACCAGGCGGAAGAGGCGTACGAGGGCGATTGGATGGAAATGAGCGTCGCACTTCGCCGGAGAGCCTGCAGAAGCCTCGTCTCCCACAACGCGGAGAACGGAATATCGGCAGTGTCGACGAACAACCGTAGCGGTCGACCCGTCAACGAGCGAAACGTTTCACCCAATGCCTTCGTGAAGTCGGGCATGAAGCCACGCGTCTGTTCGTCGAATCGTGCGTAACTGATGAAGGTGTCGTACTCCCACGAATCAGTCGCGTCGGCCATGCACCGCCCCCTCCGGCCACATGTAGACCAGGGTACCTGGGGCGGTCTGACGGCGGAATGGGATAGACCAACGTACGTGGCACCAACGGCCGTTCCATCCCAACCACTCGCGTGAACCGCGAATCGGGACACGCTGCCAGATGCCCGATATACGGTTGATCCACAACAACATGGGGTGCCACGCAAGGCGCGTGGACAAGTACGCACAGACACTTGGCGCCCACGTCGCATGGACCGGATCTGGCCAACCTGCTAGACCGAGGCCCCACCTGGGACAAGCCTCGTGCGTGCTGCGTTCGTCCTGGGTGCAACTGGCCTACACACGAGGCCAGCTCTTCAGCCTCTGCTCGAACACAGGTTGGGGGCAGTACTCAGGTTGAACTCATAGTGTCTGCCCGAGTGATCACGAGGGTTCGATGATCAGGCTGGTTCCAGTGAGGCAGCCGTCGATCATGTGAGGTCTGAACTGGAACCGCTCCCGTCACACATAGGGCTCTTCGTTCGGGTCGATCACGACACAAATGGCACTACCACCGGCCAAGTGCTGCACAGTTGCCGACCTTGAAGAAACACGACGAGCCGCGTGAGTTTGATCTCCACAAAGCCTGAACCTCCAAGTTCATCTTCCGGGTAGTCACTGGTGTCCTGCGATCCAATTCGCCCTTCATTCGCTACAGAGAGTGACGGATCATCGTATGGCACGAGAACTTCCCCGTTGCGACAGAAAACAGGAACTGGCCACTCCGTCGATTCCAATTCGTCCACCTCCCCCACGACCGACCATCCCCCGCGAAGCAAACCCCGCAGAAATGGGTGTTGCGGCACTGCGGCCAAAACCCGTCCCACCACACCTACCGGGAGATCATCGCCCGGCCCTGGCGGGCCTGGCGGCAGACCTGACCCGCCCCGTCCTCCGATGCGCCGCACCGCGCTGATCTACCCAACTCCCGTCCCTGCCGGGCGCAGCCGATCGAGGCTCCCCACCTTCGTCAGCTTCGGCGGGAACGGTCCCTCACATGCGTGCCGTGCCCATCGCCATGAGTTTCTGGCCTCAGCCACAGAGAGTCGGCCACGACGACGGGCGCGCCGACCGATCACCCGCCACGTGTGTCTCGGCTCAACCCGCACCGGGACCAGCCCAGTTATCTCCGCCGTCACGCCCCCAGCCAGACATCGGGCCCAGGCTGCCGGTACGGTTGCTCGGCCCGAGCGCCGACGCACGGCACGAGCCCGCGACGGCTTCGCGGGCGCCCTCCCGACCTGCTGGTGAGCGGGTCAGACCGGAAGGGCTTCCGCCTGATCTCTGGAAGCCTCGACAGAGATGCTCTGACGAGTTTTCAGTTTTGTGCTTACACCCAGACGCTCAGCTCCGGGTAGAGCTACACCAGCGCATCGATCATCTGGTGAAACCAGAGGGACATAGCGATCCCATCCTGACGCGGATCATACGAGGCGCCGGCTGTCTCAAGCCAAGCCTCAGCCAAGCCGTCCTCCCTCATGCCCGAAGCTACGATCTGCTCCAGGGGTGCCCGCAATTCCCTGACTACCTCAGAGGGTTCGGCTGCCCTCCCTGGCCGTTCCAGGGAGGGCTTCATGCACGTTCAGCCTTTTCGCAGAGACGACGCCCATGAATCATTGTTCATTAAGAATCCCGATGGCTTCCGGAAGTCCCATGATTGCCCTCATGCGCTCCGGATTATCTTCCCTTTCGGCGCACTCGAGAATCAGGGAAGTAACTTCCCGACGCCCCTCTTCCGAAAGGTCACGGAAGACAGCGGCAGCAGGTTCAAGGATATCGGTTGCGATATCCGGATCAATATCTTCATCGTCCGTCAAGTCGATCGAGACGACGACGCTCACGAATGCACAAACCAGGATCTTTTTTACGTCCATCAGGGCACAACCCTTACTCGAATGTTGGTGATCAGGAGGCCGCCTAGGACTTTTCGGGCCCGCGCGGCCTCGGCTGCAGTGGGGACCTCCCACCGACCCGTGTAACCGTTCTGCTCAAGCGCTAGAGATTGATTCATAGCCTGCCGGTATGTCTTATTGAAGGTCGTGACGCTTACCTTTCGGTCGATCATCACCCCGTTGGCTGCATCAAACCCGTCAAACTTGATCTGAGACAGGCTATTCTTGCCAGATTTATAATACTGAAGCGCCGGAGCTACACCAGTCCTGGAGCCCACCGCTCCGGCATCATAAGCACGTGCCGCAGAACTCATATTGGCGTTCTCATTGGCCCAAATAACGCCGCCGTCACAGTTATGGACCAGGACCGGCGTGGCCCCCGCAAGCACATAGTACGTGTGCAGGTGATCAACGGTGAAGTTGTAAGTACGCGCCCGCATCGTGAATGCCCTGTTGCCGCTGACGGTGACCGTGTCACCTTCATCGGTGAGTACGCTCATGCCCCACTTGAGCTTCCCTGCTGGAACCCAGCCATGCTCGGATGGAGACCAGAACGGGTGCTCGTGTGTCGCGGTAAGCTTCTCGAGGCCGTTCTCGGTGGCAATGGACAACTCGTTGAAGTACTTGTCGCCCTCGGTGCGGATGAGCCGAGTCACTGTCCGAGGGCCGACCTCTCCGGTCTCCGGATTGGCGGCCTTGACTACGTCGCCGACCTTGACTTCCTCGATGTTCTTGGTGGTGTCGTCGGCCATGAGGACGTCAGTGCCGGCCAGGAAGCATTTACAGCCGATGAGCCCTTTGCCACCCCTCGTAGCCCTGCCGCCACCGATCAAAGCGGCGACGAAGCTTTCGATGAGCATCCCCCGTTCATACGCTCGGGCGTCGTCCTCACACTTGCTGTAGTTCTCGATGCAGTACGTAGCGGCTATACGCTTGGCCCCGGCCGCGTCACCGCCTTGCACCAAGAACCTGTATGCCTTGGAGCAAGCCAGTCGGCCGAAACATGCATTACTCGGGCCACTGTTCTCCATGATGGGAGTGGACCAGTAATTTCCGTCAGGGTTCTGCCCGTTCGGACTGGACTCCGCCATGTGGTTCATCAGGCTTTGGGTATCGTTCGTGACCGGCGTCTGGCTCGCTACCCAGTCCGCGTTAACGTTCGCGTCTTCTTCGTCATCCTGAGGCGTCCCGCCGCCGCCACCGCCACCGTCGTGGACGGGTTTGAGTCCAGTCGGGTCACTCATGCTGATCGGACTGTTGTTGCTGTACGCGTAACCATTCATCTGCAGCGGGTCCGCGATGTCGATGATCGGGTCGGCGGAGATGAAGCGGCCCGAGCTCTGGTCGTACTCGCGGGCTCCGATATGCGTCAGCCCGGTGGCCTCGTCGTCGATGCCCACGCCCAAGTAGCCGCGTTTGTTGGGCCAGTTCACCGGCTTCGGTCCGCGCAGGTCGCCGTACGGCTTGAAGGCTCGGCGCGTAATCGGCTGGGTGCCGGACAGCTCGACCGTTGTGTTCGCCGTGCCCAGATGGTCGGCGATCATCACGTTGAGCTTGTGGCCCGTCGTCGCGCCGTTGCTCGTCGTGCGGACGACCGTCGGGGCGCCGGGCTGGGCGTAGGAGCGGGAGGATCGGGTGATGCTGCCTGCCGTGTCCGTCGTCAGCTCGGCATCGCCCAGGTACAGGGTTGAGCCCGTCGCCGAGTTCTCCAGGAGTCGGTTGCCGTCGGCGTCGTAGACGTACGTCGTCTTCGTGCCGTCGTCGGTGATCGAGTCGAGCTTGTTGTCCGGGGACCAGGCCAGCGTCTGGGTGGTGGTGGAGAGGTCGCGGGTCGTGGTGTTGCCCGTCGCGTCGTAGGTGTACGCGCTGTCCTGGCCGGTCGGGGTGGAGGTGGTCCACGTCAGGGTGTGGGGCTGGGTGAGGGTGTCGGCCGTGACTGTCTTGCCGTAGCCGTACTTGTACGTGACGTTCTTTGTGGCGTCCGCCGGGTTGTGTTCCGTCATCGACGCTCGGTTGCCGATCCAGTCGAAGGTGTACGACTGGCGGTAGGCCGTGGCGCCGGTGGAGACGGTTGCCTGGTCCGGGGCTGCCGCGGCGAGGGTCGAGGTGAGGGAGGCGTCGGGGCTCAGGGCGTCCGATGCCGCGTCGGGGGCGTCCGCCACCGGGCCCGAGGAGGTCGCGTGCGTGGTGCGGGGGCCCCAGGTCGTGCCGCTTGCCGACTTGCAGCCGGTGCCGGCGCCGGTCGGGGTGATGGTCGACGTCCAGGCGTGTGCCAGCTCGCCCATCACGTCGTAGGTGAAGCACTGGGTGTCCCAGGTGGTACCCGAAGTGTCGCTGAGCTGGCGGGCGTTGGAGGTGATCGTGCCCGAGGCGTCGTAGGAGTAGTAGCTGTCGGTGATGCGGTGCGGGTCGGCGGTTTCGCGGTCGGCGACCGTGCGTTGGAGACTGCCGGTGTGGGGGTCGACGAAGTTCGTCGTCCAGACGCGGTGGGGCTGGGAGCCGGAGACCGTGCGCAGGACCTCGCCGTAGGGCGAGTAGGTGGCGTCGGCCGTGTACCAGGACTGGCCCGAGGTCGACTCCGCCAGGCCGTCGGCGTTGTAGCGGGTGACGACCTTCTCCTGGGAGAGGCCGCCGATGGCGGGCAGGGTGACCGACTGCGGCTTGCCCGTGGGGGTGTAGGTGTACGAGTAGGCGTACGTGCCGGAGAGACCTGTCGTCATCGCGTTGGCCGGGATGGTCGTCTCGCTGCCGGTGACCTGCGAGTCGGCGTCATAGCCGGTGACACGGTTGACGTAGTCGCCGGTGTCCGTGTGGCGGATGGACTCCGACGGCCTGCCTAGGCCGCCCGGTGTCTCGTCGTACTTGAACTCCTTGACCGGTGTCGCTGTCGCCGAGCCCTCGCGGACGTACCGGACGCGGCCGAGGACGTCGTACTCGGTGAAGATCTCCTGCGCGCGGGCGTTCTTGACGCGGTTGGGGCGGTCGGCCGTGTCGTACCAGGTGTCCGTGGTGCCGGTGTCGGGGTCGGCGGAGGACGTCAGACGGCCTCGGGTGTCGAAGGTGTAGGACCAGGCGTTGCCCGCCGGGTCGGTGACCTTGTTGCGGTTGCCCCGGGCGTCGTACGCGTAGGTGGTGGTGCGGCCGGCGGTGGAGCTGTTGGCGTCCTGGGTGTAGTGGAGGACGGACGTGACCCGGCCGAGGGCGTCGGTGTACGTCCTGGTCTTGGGCGCTGTGGAGCCCGGTGGGTTCACCGTCGTGCTGACGGCGTCATGGGTGGTGAACGTCGCGTACTTGTACGCGCCGCCGTGGTAGACCGAGGCGCGGTGCTCGCGCTCCAGGCCGTCGTAGCGGTACTGGGTCGTGCTGGGGATCAGCGACAGGGATCTCGGGGCGAAGAGTTCGGTGCTGGGCTCGCCCTTCGCGAGGTAGCCGCCGGTCTTCTTCACGACCAGGCCGTGGTCGTTGTAGTCCGTGTCGACGACGATCCGGCCGGGGCCGTGGGCCTCGGTCTGCTGCTGGACCTCACGCGTCAGACCGTCGTAGAGGGTGATGCCGCGGGCGTAGGAGCCGTCGTCCTTGAGCGTGTCGACGATCACCGCGGCCGGGCGGTTCTCCTTGGATGTGGCGGTCGCCGGCCGGTAGTCGATGATCACGTTCGGCGTCTTGCCGCCCGAGGAACGCGACGCTGACCAGCCCTTCACCAGGCGGCCGAGGGCGTCGTACTCGGTGCGGGTGACGCGGTTGTCGGCGTCGGTGACCGTGAGCGGCATGCCGCGCCCCGGGTCGTAGGACGCGACTACGGCGTGCCCCTTGGCGTTGATCGTCTTCGTCGCGGTGACCGGGCCACCCGCCGCGGGCGTGTACTGCGTCTCGGTGGTGCCCGCGCCCGGCTTGGTGAGGGTACGGACGCGGCCGAGGGTGTCGTACGTCGTCCCGGTGACGACGGAGTGGGCCGTGCCCGCCCCGTTGATGTCGGCCATCGACGTGATCTGGCCCCTGGTCGGTGTCGCGCCGTAGGCCAGCCCGTCGTAGGTGTTCTGGACCGACGACTTGAGCTGGGTCCCGGGGTCTGCCGTGGCGTGGGCCGCGCAGGAGGTGCCCGTGGTGCGCTGCTCCTTGGGCAGGCCGATCAGCCAGGCCGAAGTGTTGTGCAGGTACGACGTCTTGGTGCAGGTCTGGTCGGAGAGCACCTCGGTGGTGCCGCTCGGTCTGACGACCGCCGTCTCCACCTGGACGGGGAGGCCGTAGGTGTCGTCGGGTGTGGTGAGGGTGCGGACGGCACGCCAACTCTCGCCGACCGTCTGGACGTCGTCCGAGCGTTTGACGCCCGTGCGGTGGGCGAGCAGCGGGTCCGCGTCCGTCGCGTCCTCGTTCTCCCGGGCGCGGGACGCGGTCTGCTGGGACCAGGGGTGGTTCAGGGTGCGCTTGAGGATCTTGCCGTCGGAGTCGACGTAGGTGATGGCCTCGGCCGTCATGCCGGCGTACTGCGGGGCGTCGTCGGACAGGAGTGTGTAGGTGCCGGTGGAGTCCTTGACCGTGCCGCCGGTGCCCTGGAAGTAGCGGGTCACCGACTGCGACTGGACCTGCGGGACACCGACTTCGGAGGTGGACTTGCCGCCCTTGGTGACCTTGACCTCGCGGTAGCCGCGCCAGTCGTTGTGGGTACGCAGTGCGGGGCGGCTGAACTCGTCGTCGCTCCTGGCCCAGGCCGGACCCGAGTAGGCGTACCGGCTGACGACCGGCTTGCCGTGCGAGGTGACCTTGTCGATCTCGGTGACGGAGGCGACGACGTACTTGTTGAACCACGACTTCGCGGGGGTCTTCTCGTCGCCGTCCGGTGACCAACGGACCGGGTAGCAGGTGCCGTTGCTCTTGCCCTTGTCCTCGGCCGGCTCGGTGGCGCAGCCGCCGGTGTACTCGACCTCGATGTCGCCGCCGTACTCGGTGGAGACGATGCCGATGCGGGGGCGGGTGAAGCCGGGGCGCTGGTCGCTCTTGCCGGTGAGGACGAGGTTGGGCAGTTGGCGGTCCTTCAGGCGTCCGCTCAGGGGTGAGGTGGATCCGACCGTGTAGTGCGCGAAGCTGACGCCGTCCTTGGACTGGAGGGTGCCGGTGGTGTCGCCGGGCGCGTAGCCGGTGCGGGTGATCGAGTTGAGCCACAGGCCCGGCGAGGTGTCGTACCAGTCCTGCGGGAAGGACTGGCGCAGCGTGTACTTGTCGACCGGGCCGAGGCCGGTCTGTCCCGCGCGGGCCGCCTTCGTCGTCACCGTGTCCAGGCGCAGTTGCGTCCAGAAGGACGGGAACGGCGGGCAGAGCTTGGACGTGGACTTGCAGTTGAGGTTGCCGGGGGTGTCCCACCAGGGCCGGTAGGCGCCGGGGTCGTCGGTCTTGGCGAAGTTGGCCGCGGTGCAGGCCGTGTCCGACTTCAGGCAGCGCTGCTTGACGCCGAAGTCCACCGTCGCCGACGGCCTGGTCAGGCTGTCCGGGCGCATGCCGTACTCGATGGAGGCCGGGTAGGCGTAACGGTCGTACCGCTCGGGCGACTTGAACTTCTTGCGGACCGCGTAGTAGTTCGTCTCCTGCGTCCAGTTGACGATCATCGTGTTGCCGTGGACGTCGACGACCTTGTCCAGGCCCCAGCGCCAGGCCTGCTGTTTGCCCGCACCGCAGCGGGAGTCGGCGAACGCGGAGGCGTGGCAGGGCTCGCCGGGGTGGTTGCCGAAGACCGGGGCGGTGGAGACGGAGTCGGTGGTGGCGTGGCCGCCGCCGACGCTGTTCTGGCCGTAGAAGTACTGGGTACCGTCCGCGGTGGTGACGACCCAGTACTCGCCGTTGTCGTCGTCGTTGGTGCCGCCGACGCGGTGCTCCACGCGGGTGCCGTCGTCCTGCTGGGGACGGTAGACCTCGGTGTCCTTCTCGGGGTCGCTGCCGGATGCGGCGGCCCTGACGAGTTCGGTGGTCTTGCCGCCCAGCGACATCACCGCGTTGTACGACACCCAGCACAGGTCGGACGTCTTGTTGCTCTTGGCCGTGTTGTTGGGGGTGCCGGCCTTGAGTGTCTTGCGATCGTCCTGGCAGGAGCGGTAGCGGCGCTCGATGTAGCCGGGGTCGTAGGACCAGCCCTCGCCGATCCAGGAGGCCTGGGGCGAGGAGACGCCCGTACGGCCGTCCACGGTCTGCGAGTTGTAGTTGAAGGAGATCTTGGGACCCGGGCCCGCGGGCGGGGTCGGCACGGTCAGCGGGTAGGACCAGGTGAACGCACCCGACGATCCGCCCGCCTCCCACTTGCCGTCCGAGGCGAGGGGCGTCGCCTTGAAGGTGCCGCCTCCGCCGTTGCCGGAGTCGACGGCGCCGACGACGGCAGTACCGCCGCCGGCGGTCGCGATCGGTGTCGCCGAGGCGGACTGCCCGAAGGCTGCCTGGACCACGCCGGAGTTCCGGGATGCCGAGGACGTCGTCGACGCGGGCGTCACCGTGCCGTCGGCCGCCGGGTCGACCGTGGCCGTGAGGGACTTCGACGCCGTGTCGTTCGTCGTCTCCAGTTCCTCGTACGTCTGACAGGCCTCGTCGTCCGGCGTGGTCAGGTAGCAGTCGGGGAACTGCACGAAACGCAGGCGGGAGGCCCAGTCGGCGCCGTAGAGGCTCTTGAACCTGGAGTAGTCCAGCTTGACGGAGACCGGCACGGCAGTGGTGGTGGGTGCCTCCACCACCAGGACGGCACCGTCCACGCCCAGGCCCGTCGCCGAGGTGCGTTCCGGGATGGTGACCTGCCATGTGCCCGTCGGCGCCGGCTGGTCGGGGGCCCGGCCGAGGCTGACGGGCAGGGTCCCGGCGGGGCTGAGCGCTGCCTGTTCCGCACTCGCCGCGGCGGTACGGGTCGCAGCCACCGTCGCCGTCGCCGTCGAGCCGAACGCGACCGAACCCGTGCCGGCCGGCGTGGTCGTGGTACTGGTCGGTGCCGCGAGGAGGTCGGCGGGGGCGTCGGCCCTGAGCGTCTCCAGGTGCTGGCTGGAGTCCTTGCCGGGAACCGGCGTCTCCTGGTCGAGTCCCTCCAGGGAAAGCGACTCCCGCCCGACCTCCGCCGTCGCGGGATCCGGTGGCAACGCCAGGGCCTGCACGGGCAGGAGGCCCACCAGCAACGCGGCGGCCGTGACCGGCACCGCCGCACGCGCCATGCGACGTCTGCGGGCATGCGGAAGTCGATCGAACACGGCGGGGTCCCCCGGACCACTTGAAGCGGGACCGGTGAAGGACCACGCGTGACGACTTATCAGACGGCAAAGATTCTGTGATCAGGCTGTAAAGAATCGCCAGAGTTGTCGAGGTGATGTGATGATCGTCACTGTACGTAACGGATTCTTACGCTACGAATGCGTCGAGAAGGGCACCAAGGTCCGGTAGTTCAACAAAAGCGTCCTCAACTCACCGACGCCTGTCACTACTTGCCCCGTTTGGGCCCATGATTCGCCTGCCCCGCGTGTCTCACCACGTGCCCGCTCCCGCGCCCCCGGAGCGGCACGCACCATCTCCACAGGGTGACGACAGTTCCTCCATGGGTCATCATCGGCTGGCTCGGCCGCGGCCCGTCCTGCGCCCGCGCCGAGGGGAACCAGGGGGAAGGGGACTCGTCCGATGACGCGCAACTGGCGCCGGACGCCCGGTCGTCGGACCGGCGCGGTACTGCTGGCCACCGTGGTCGCCACCACGGGCATCGTCTACGCCGGGTTCCGTCTGGACGGCGGTTCCGCCCACGACAGCGGCGGCCAGGACCGGCGCTCGAAGACCGTCACGGAAGCCGCCGCCCTCACCGAGGCGGCGCGGACCGGAGACAGCGTCGAGGTGACGGCCGCGCGCACCGCGCGCACCACCACCTGGGCCCGCCCCGACGGCCTGCTGATGAAGCGGCTCCACTCGTCGCCCGTGCGCGCCGAGGTGGACGGCGAGTGGAAGAAGATCGACCCGAACCTGCGGCGCACCAAGGCGGGTTGGGAGCCTGCGGTCACCAACACCCGGATGGTCTTCTCGGCGGGTTCCGGTGAGGGCGACGGACAACGCGCCGCCGAGCGTGAAGGACAGCGCGCCTCCCGCTCGACCGTGCGGCGCGCGTCCCTGCTGCGGGAAACCGCAGCGATGCGGAGCACCGCGGCGGACGCCACCGAAACCCCCCTGGTCACGCTGTACGTCGGCGATGCCGCCCAGTACGAGATACAGCTCACCTGGCCCGGCCCCGTCCCGACCCCCGTCATCGACGGCAACCGTGCGCTGTACCCGGAGATCTTCCCGGGCGCCGACCTCGTGCTCACCGCCGACGACGACGGTTTCGGGCAGCTCGTCGTCCTGAAGAACCGTCAGGCCGCCGCCGATCCGCACGTTCGGCAGTTGGTGTACGGCCTCCACTCCACCCGCCTCACCTTCCACCTCGACCCGGTGTCGGGGATCGTCAGCGCCGAGAACGCCGACGACAAAGAGGTCGCGATGTCCCCCACCCCGCTGATGTGGGACAACAGCGGGCAGCCGGCCGTCACCGACGGATCCGTGGGGGCCACCGCCCAGCCGACCGCCTCCGAGACTCCCGACCCCTCGGACACGGCGGAGCCCGAGCCCAGTGACAGCCCGACCGCCACGGACGAGGAGGTCGAGTCGGACGAGCAGAGCGACACCGACATCGAGGTGCTGCCGTCGGCGTCCGACGGCCCGGCGCCCACCGTGTCGGAGTCCCCGGTGCCGTCCGCACCGGCCGAGCCGACCCCGGCACCGACACAGACGGGCTCGGCCGCCACGCTGAGCCTGCCGGCCCTCGACGGCCCCTCCCCCGACTCGCGCGGCGAACTCGTCGAAGCCGACCTGACCACGGGGAAGTGGCTGCTCACCCCCGACCAGGACTTCCTCGACGACCCGGCGACGACCTACCCGGTGTTCATCGACCCCTCCGTCAAGAAGCACACCCAGAACTGGACCACCGCGTACAACCGGCATCCCAACGCCACGTTCTACAACGGCAGAGGCTTCAACGCGGGCGGCACGCACGAGGCCCGCGTCGGCTTCGAGTCCGACACCTGGGGCACCTCACGGTCGTTCTTCAACATCCTGTTCGACAAGGACCTCAAGGGCACCAAGATCACCAGTGCCAAGCTGCAGGTGCTGGAGACCTACTCCTGGTCCTGCCAGGACCGCTCGATGAGCGTCCACCTCACCAGCGACATCAACGGGCACACCAACTGGAAGAACGCGCCCAAGCTGCACGACGGCAACAAGCTGGCCACCAAGAGCTTCGCCCACGGCTACAAGTCCGGCTGCCGGGACGCCTTCGAGAAGTTCGACGTGAAGAAGGGCGCCCAGAAGGCCGCCGACAAGGGCGAGGACATGATCACCTTCGGCATGCGGGCCCGGGACGAGAACGCCCAGTACGCGTGGAAGAAGTTCCAGGCCAACGGCGACTACGCGCCCGTGCTCGAACTCGTCTACAACCGCAAGCCGGCGATCCTCTCCAACTCCCTGGACCTCGGCCCGGACGGCAAGTGCACGACCACCAAGCCGTACGTCCGCATGGGCTCCGGTGGCCTGACGTTCACCGCCAAGGCCACCGACAAGGACAAGAACCTCGACTACTTCGACTTCGATCTGTGGCAGACGGGCGAGTGGGACACCACCGGCGACCTGCTGAAGTCGATCGGCAAGGTCTCGGTGGGCAGTGAACGCGGCACGGCCCTCGGGACCACCGACGCGTTCGCCACGAGCAAGCTCAAGAGCGGCGCCACGTACTCCTGGCGAGTGCGGGTACTGGACGACGCCGGGTCGACCTCCGGCTGGTACCCGAAATCACCCTGCCGGTTCGTCCTCGACACCACCGCGCCCCGCCCGCCCCACATCACCTCCACCGACTTCCCCAACGCGGACGGCGGCGAGAACGGCTTCGGCAGCGGAGCCGAGGACGCCACCTGGTCCACCAAGAAGTTCGGCACCGCCGGCTCCTTCACCGTGCGCGCCAAGAACACCGATGTGGTGCGCTACGAGTACGGCTACAACGCCCCCAGCTACACGGGGAGTCTGGGCCGCACCAACGGCTCGGCCACCAGCGTCCCGAGTACCATCGCCAACGCCAGACCACCGGCGGCCGGACCCAATGTGCTCTACGTCCGCGCCGTCGACAGCGCGGACAACGTCTCCGAGCCGACCAAGTACTTCTTCTACGTCACCCCGCGCGACCAGGCCGACCAGGCCGGCGACTTCACCGGCGACCAACTGCCGGACATGATGGTGGTCACCGAGTTCGGCAACCTCGTCCTGTACCCCTCGCAGGCGTCCGTCGCCCCCGGCACCGGGGCCCTGGGCAAGGGAACCGGCGACCTGCAGTACTCGATGCCGGGGGCGTACCGGGCCAACCCCGACAAGGATCCCAACGGGGACGACCTGCCTCCCTACGTCAGCGCACCGGGCGGTCACTTCAAGAACGCGCTGATCACCCACAACGGCGACATCTACGGCGGCGACGGACTCCAGGACCTCGTGGCCCGGGTCGGGGACCGGCTCTGGGTGTATCCGGGCGACGGCTACGGCGCCGTCAACATCGACCGCCGCCGGGAGATCCTGCTGCCGGCCGGTGCTCCCACTCCCTCCGCCCTCACGCAGATCGTCGCCACCGGCGACATCACCGGCGACGGCCGCACCGACTTCCTCGCCCTCGCCGGCTCCGAGTTGTGGGCTCTCACCGGCTACCACGGGGCGACCGTCGACCAGGCGATCCGCCTGATCGCCTCCTCGGCCTGGACCGACCGCGACCTGGTGACCGTCATGGACGTCAGCGGCGACGGCGCCGCCGACCTCGTCTACCGGTCGGACTCGTCCGGGCGGCTGATACTGCGCAAGGGCGTCGCCGCGAGCGGCGGCGGAGTCGACCTGAACTCCCTGGCGTCCGCCGCGAACTCCTCCGGAGGCGCGGACACCGAGTACGGCGTCTCCGGCTGGTCCCGGGCCGCCGTCCCGTTGCTGATGGGCACACCGGACGGCAACGGCGACTCCGTCCCCGACATCTGGGCCGTCCGGTCCGACGGCTCCGTGCGCTTCCACCCGGGCAGCAGGACCGCCCTGTCGGGGGCCGGTACGGAGATCATCGGCAAGGCGGGCTACTGGGCGGCGCGCATGGCGATCGGGTGAGGCGGCTGGGGTGAAGCGGCTCGGGTGAGTCGAAGGGCCCCTCGGGCGAGGTCCGTCGATACGGGCGGGGCCGGCGGGCCTCGCCCGTATCGGCGGCTCGGCCCCCTACAGCTGGCTCAGGATCGTCGGGTCCGTGATCTTTCGGTCGTCCGCCAGCATCATCGCCTTGCTCAGGATCACCGCCAGCATCCGGTCGCCTTCGTAGGGGAGGTAACCGGCCTGGGGCGTGGGCCCGTTGGACTTGGGGACGATGCAGAGGTAGCGGTCGTCGGGGGTCATGAGGATGTTGCCGGAGCCGAGGTGGATCTTGTAGGTGTGGCGTTCTCCCTTCACGTGGAGGAAGCGGCCCTCCAGGGTGCAGCGGTCGGCTATCGCCAGCCTCGGGATCAGGCGGTCCAGCAGGACGCGGCGGGTCTCGGCGCTCTGGCCCAGTTCGCCGAAGCCGTACGACGTCCAGTACTCGCGGAACCGGCCGCCGGGGCCGCCGTCCTGCCAGGTCGGGTCGTTGCCGACGCTGGCCACGCCGACGAACAGGTCGACGTCGCGCAGGACTTCGGAGAGAACCAGGGGCGGGATGGTGTCGAGAGGGAGCGCGTCGACCGGGGTCGCCCCGTCGCGCAGCCACATGCGGTACTCGCCGCCGCAGCAGTGTGCGGAGTTCCCGGGGGCGTCGATCGGGTAGAAGCGGACCTGGTCGGTGCGCAGGCGGAGGTAGCTGCCGGACTCCGTGGTGTCCTCGCCGTAGGTCTGGCCGTCGCCCTCGATCCAGTACTCGGCGCGCAGGCCCCAGTCCGGGAGTTCGCGGGTCGCCGGTGGTGCCTCGTCGTCGACGCACAGGCGCAGCTTGTTGCGCCAGCCGCGGACGGCGGCCAGGGAGTGGAACTGGTGCTGGCGCAGGACGTGGGCGGCGAAGCGGTTCGAGTAGGTGGCTGTCGTGCGCTCGGCGTCCGTGAGGAGGTACACCTCGCGGTGGGCCTGCTTGAACGGCTGGGTGATCTCGTGGCGTTCGAGCCAGTCGCGCCAGGCGACGGTCTCGGCGGGTTCGTGGCCGACGGGGTGCCAGAGGCGCACCTCGTCGCCCGCGCGGACGGGGTCGTCGGTGAGGGTGCGCAGCTCTCCGTCGGCGTACCCGACCGTGGTGCCGTCGACGGTCCACAGGAGGCGTCGGGCCAGGGTGCCGACCAGGGGATGGTCGAGGTAGCGCTCGCGCCAGGCGGCGTACGGCCAGATCCGGCGGGCCAGGAACTGGCGGTCCAGGCGCTCGGTCTGGGCCGAGAGCATCTTGTCGATGTCCTTGGCCGCCGCCTTCAGTTCCTTGAGGTTGTCGGCGTGGTCCCGGCGCACGGACGCCGGGACGCTCTTGACCGGTTTGCCTGTCGCGTTGTGCCAGGTCAGCACGGACCTTGAGCCGCGGATCTCCAGCACGGCGGTGATCTCGCCCAGGTGCTGTTCGGTGCGCCCGACCTCCGTCAACCCGTAGGCGGGGACGGCCAGTTCCTCGATCTCCTCACGGCTGAGACCCATCGCCTCGGCGCGCGCGTCCAGGGCGGTGTTCAGCAGTTTGAGCGTGCCCTTGTAGGTGACGCGGGTGGCGAGGCGGGCGAGTTCGGCGAGGGCGGTCTCGCCGTCCAGGCGGGCGAGGGCGGTGACCGATGCGTTGGCGACCTTGGGGTTGACCGGGCCGACGCCGGGGACCTTGCGCAGGGCCGTTTCGACGAGGGCGCCGAGGGCGCGGGCGGTCTCGACGTCCGCGGGCAGGAAGGAGAGCAGCCACGTCAGGCCGCGCAGGGCGTTGGCGTTGTACGGGTCGAAGGTGGCGTTGGGATCCGTGCCGTAGTGCGCGGGCAGCAGGGGGCGGGTGCGGGGCCTGCCCACCAACCGCAACCAGGGCAGCAGCCGCTGGCGCACCTCTTCGGTACCGAGGCCGTCGATCAGGGCCCGCCCCGCCCGCTCCCACTTCGCCGAGGGGCGGGCGGCGGTGGCGGTGGCGGCGTGGGCGAGGAGCCGGGTCCACTCCTCGCCGCGACCGGAAGGGCCGGTGAGGTCGGCGAGTGCCCGGTCGGACCAGGCCTCACCGGGGTTGAGGACAGGGCTGGTGAGGCGGTCGGCGAGGGGGCCCAGCGCGCTTCCGCCGTTCCACAGCATCAGGCGTGAGCGGCGGACCAGGGCGACGAAGTCGCCGGGGAGTTCCCGGCCGTCGGCGAGTTCGAGCTCGGCGAGGGCGATCATCTGCTGCGGCTGGTACTGCACTTCCTGTTCGGCGGCCAGGCTGATCAGTGCCGCCCGGGTGTCTCGCGGCTGCCCTTCGAGCAGATCCTCGCCCCGAAGGGCGTCGAGCAGGTGCACGATACGGCGGCGGACGACCGAGCCCGCCTCCCGGGCGTGGTACTGGACGGCCAGGGCGTGCACGAGTCGTCGCCGGAACCCGGTGTCCGCGGCGCTCACCGCCTCGACGGCCTTCCGGCCCTCCCAGCCCCAGTGGTCGTCGACCATGTCGGCGAGCGCGAGGAGTTCGGGGACGAGGCGGTCGATGTCCCCGGCGTCGGTCAGCGCGAGGATCTCGCGGGTCAGCCGGGCGTACTCGGCGGGAGAGGTGATCATCAGCCACCCACCAGCGGGACGAGCTTCAGGAACGTGACCTCGGTGCCGAGCTGGAGGTCGATCTCCTCGTCCGGGTCCGTGACCTGGCGGTCTCCGACCAGCACCAGGAAGCCGTTGCCCGCGAAGGCCCGGAGTGCGAGTTCGGTCTGGGTCTCGGGGTCTGTCCGCCGGGGTGTCCGCAGCGCGTAACCGTTCAGTACCCGCTCGGTGTCCTGCGGCTGGACCAGCCCCTGGAACACCGCACCCGGTGTGCGCGCGTTGTACTCGGCGACCTCCTGGAACACCCGGCGCCGGATCAACTCACGCACGGTGAGCCGCTCCTCGGCGATCTCCAGCCCCCAGCCGTCGCTACGGCCCCCGCTTGTCGTCTCGTCGACGAACGTCACGATTCCCATGCCGTCGACAGTACGAGCCGGCACTGACAACGCCCGCCGCTCGGCCTGCGGGAAGCGGCCCGGGACCGACGCGGAACGGCCCGGCGACCGACTCGGCGGACCGGCCGGACGGCCGACGCGGAAGGGCGACGCCTGCTCGGCACCGGCCTCACGTCACAGCCGGCCGACTCCACTCCCGGGCGTCCGCCCGCCGCATCAGCTCCACCGCGCCCTCCACGTCCCCACTCACCAGGGGGTGCACGAGTTCGACGTAACGGAGCTGGCCGGCCAGTGACTTCTTCATCTGTCTGAGGCTGCGGGCGCTGAACGAGACACCGCCGGGCCGGTCGACGACGCCGGCGGCGAGTGCCAGCTTCTCGACGCTCACCTTGCAGAGCGTGGACGGCGTCTCGCGGCAGGCGTGGATCTCGACGTAGCCGTCCCAGAGACCCAGGACCACCTCGTACGTCACGCCCGGGCCCGTGTAGGTCGCGACGGCGAGGGGCGGGCCCGACTCCGCCTCGACGGGCCCCTCAAGACCCAGTCTGCCCGCGAGGTCGGCGCATGCCGCTCGTACTTCGGTGAAGAAGACCTCGACCCCTGGAACCATGCACGCCCCCTGCGCCTCAGCCCGACGAGGCCTCAGAGTAGCGGCGGAAGGGGCGTCGCCTGGGCTCAATGAGTGACCCGGTGGCCAGTCCGCCCGGCGCGCGGTATTCTCCGGCCCCTCTCCACCTAATCTGATGGCATGTCAGATGACGAGTCGTACGAACTGCTCGGTTTCGACAACGTGCTGCTGCCTGTCGGGGACCTCGCCGAGGCCGTCGGATTCTACGAGCGGGCCGGGTTCACGGTGGGGTTCCGGTTCGACGAGGGCGGCCTCGCGTCGCTCAAGGTCGGGGGTGAGACGCCCGGGATCCTGCTGAAGGAGGAGGAGGCGTTCGGCCACCGGCCGCCCTTGTGGCCCTGTTCGCGTGTGTGGCTGGAGGTGCCGGACGCGCGGCGCGCGGCCCGGGAGCTGGCGGGCGCCGGCATCACCCCGCTCGACGAGCCCCTCTCCGTGGCCACCGGGTGGACCGTCGAGTTCGCCGACCCCTGGGGGAACGTCGTCGGGTTCACCGACTACAGCAAGCGACCGGAGCTCGCGCGCCGGACGTGACCGCGCAGCACCGGGTGCGACCGGTGTGACACAGATCCCACGCCCTCCCCTCGGAAGACCGCACCAAGGCGTTGAACACGTTCAAAAGCAGGGCTACAGTCATCCCTGTCAGCGTTTTGAACGCGTTCAAGAAGGGGTGGGGCATGGACCGCACCGTCATCGCCTACGTCATCTACCTGCTGGTCAGCATCGGGCTGACCGTCTGGGTCGCCCGCACGCTCAGCCGCAACGGGCGCATCTTCCTCGCCGACGTACTGCGCGGGAACGAGAGCCTCGCCGAGGCCGTCAACCACCTCCTGGTGGTGGGCTTCTACCTCGTCAACCTCGGCTTCGTGGCGCTCTACCTGAGCGGCGACGGGACCATCGAGGACACCCGCGGGATCTTCGAGGCGCTCTCGACCAAGCTGGGCGTGGTGCTGCTGGTGCTCGGCGTCATGCACCTGGGCAACGTGTACGTCCTCAACCGGATCCGGCGGCGGAGCGTCCTGGAGCAGGAGCAGGTGCCGCCGGTCGCGCCGCAGGGCTGGGTCCAGGCGTGAGCGCCGCGCCCCCGGAGGGGCCCGAGGTCCGGGACACCACGCGTGTCCCGGTCCGCCGGCTCACCCTCCTGTACGACGCCGAGTGCTCCCTGTGCGCGTTCCTGCGCGACTGGCTCGTACGGCAGCCGCAACTGGTGCCGCTGGACCTGGTGCCCGCCGGGTCCGACGAGGCCCGCCGGCGGTTTCCCGGGCTCGACCACCGGGCCACCCTCGACGAGATCACCGCCGTGGGTGACGCGGGGCAGGTCTACCGGGACGGCGCCGCCTGGATCGTCACCCTGTGGGCGCTGCGGGCGCACCGGCCGCTCGCGCACCGCCTGAGCACACCGTCCGGGGCGCGGCTCGCCAAGGGCGCGGTGCTCGCCGCGGCCAGGTGGCGCGGGGCCGGGCGGAACGCGGGTCGGTGGGGCGGGCCCCAGGCGGGCGACGGCTCCTGGGGTGGGTCGCGGGCGGGCGACGGTGCCTGGGGCGGGGCGGTGTACCGCCGGGCGGACGGGTGGACGTACGACCCCGCCCGGGGATGGACGTACGGCCCACCGGCCTGCGACAGCGGTACCTGCGCCACTCGTTAGGCTCGTTACCGTGCCTGCGAACAACGACGGCCCCGACGAGGGCGGTAACCCGAGCAAGTCCGAGCAGACCCGCGCGCTCATCCTGGAGACGGCGATGCGGCTGTTCCAGGAGCGCGGCTACGACAAGACGACCATGCGGGCCATCGCCCAGGAGGCCGGGGTCTCCGTGGGCAACGCGTACTACTACTTCGCGGGCAAGGAGCACCTGATCCAGGGCTTCTACGACCGGATCGCCGCCGAGCACCAGCTGGCGGTCCGGGAGGTGCTGGCCCGGGAGACCGACCTGGAGGCGCGGCTCGCGGGCGTCCTGAGGGTGTGGCTGGACATCGCCACCCCCTACCACGAGTTCGCGGTGCAGTTCTTCAAGAACGCCGCCGACCCGGACAGCCCCCTCAGCCCCTTCTCCCCCGAGTCGGAGCACGCGCGCGTGGAGGCCATCAGCGTCCACCGGCAGGTGCTCGCCGGGACGAAGACCAAGGTGCCGGAGGAACTGCGGGACGTCCTGCCCGAGTTGATGTGGCTCTCCCAGATGGGGCTCGTCCTGTACTGGATCTTCGACCGTACGGAGGGGCGCGAGCGGAGTTACCGGCTCGCCGAGCGGGGTGCCCGGCTCACCGCGCGGGGCGTGTCACTGGCGCGGTTCCGGGTGCTGCGACCGCTGGTGCGGGAGGTCCACGAGCTGTTCACGGACTTCCTGCCGGGGATGACGAGGATGATCCCGGACCCGGCGAGGAAGCCGGGGGCGCCCGTCGAGGACGAGCGCCCCTGAGCCCGCGGAGGGCCTCTAGTTGACCGCGTCCACCTCGCCCTCGGCCAGCTCTACGTCACACACCAGGGGGCCCTCCCCGACGACGACGTGCCGGGCGCGTGAGCCGTACGAGGAGGCCGTCGCCGCCAGCAGGTAGGTCCCCGGGGCCGGCACCGACACGATGTAGGAGCCGTCGGCCAGGGACACCACCCGGTCGAGCTGACGGCCGCCCGGCGAGAGCAGCGTCACCGCGGCTCCCTCCACCGGCTCGCCGTCCGCCGTCCGGACGAAGCCGTGCACCGCCGAGGCGGGCCCCTGTGCGGCGGGCGCCTCCGGGGCGGCCGTCGTCTCCTCCTTCGGTTCCACCGCCAGGTGGGGCAGCCGCTTCTCCAGCCCGGCCGGCAGCCACCAGTTGGCGTTGCCCAGGAGGTGCATCGCGGCCGGCACCAGGGCCGTACGCAGGATGAACGCGTCCAGGGCGACCGCGGCGGCCAGGCCGACGCCCGCCATCGCGGCCCCGTAGTCGCCGCTCAGGACGAAGGCCATGAAGACGCAGACCATGATCAGGGCCGCGGAGTTGATGACGCGGCTGGTCTCCGCCAGGCCCACGCGGACCGCTCGGGCGTTGTCCTTGGTGTGCACCCACTCCTCGTGCATCCGGCTGACCAGGAACACCTGGTAGTCCATGGAGAGGCCGAAGAGCAGGGACAGCATGATGATCGGCAGGAAGGCGGCGATCGGTCCCTCCGTGCCGAGGCCGAGCAGGTCCAGGCCCCAGCCCCACTGGAAGATCGCGACCAGGACGCCGAAGGAGGCCGCCGCCGCGATGAGGTTCATCAGGGCCGCCGTCAGAGGCACGACGACGGAGCGGAAGGCGATCAGCAGCAGGACGAAGCCGAGTCCGATGATCGTCGCGATGAAGTACGGCAGCCGGTCGGCCGTCACCGACGCGAAGTCCTTCGAGACCGCCGTCACTCCGCCGACATGGCCCTGGACGCCCGCCTCCGGGATCACCCGGTCGCGCAGGGTGTCGATGAGCCGGTCGGTCTCCACGGCCTGCGGTGAGGTGGTGGGCACCACCTGGATGACCGTGACGCCGTTCGCGGGCGGTGCCGCGACGACCTGGGCGACGCCGTCCGTCTGCCTGATCGTCGCGACCAGGCTCTCCCCCGGGTCACCGTTCACGACGACCTGGAGCGGGCCGTTGAAGCCGGGGCCGAAGCCGTCGGCGAGCAGGTCGTACGCCTTCTTGGTCGTCGTCGACGCGTCGTCGTTGCCCTGGTCGACCGTGCCCAGGCGCAGCGACAGCAGAGGCAGGGCGAGGACGGCCATCACGACGAGGGCGAGGACGGCGACCGAGCGCGGGCGGCGCTCCACGGTGGCCGACCAGCGGGCCGCGAGGCCGCTCGGGCGGTCCGCGTCGGGGCCGCGCGCGGCCAGCCGGCGCCGCTGGCGGCGGCTGAGCACCCGGTGCCCCAGGATGCCCAGCATCGCGGGCAGCAGCGTGATGGCCGCGAGCACGCTCAGCACGACGGTCAGCGAGGTGCCGATGACCACGCCGTCCAGGAAGCGCAGGTTCGTCACCAGCATGCCGGCGAGGGCGATGCACACCGTGCCGCCCGCGAACAGCACGGCCCGTCCCGAGGTGTTGAGGGCGGCGACCGCCGCGTCCTCGGGGTCCAGGCCGCGTTCGATGCCGCGCCGGTGGCGGGTGACGATGAACAGGGCGTAGTCGAGGCCGACTCCCAGGCCGATCAGCGTGGAGAGCAGGGAGGCGAGTTCCGGAATGTTGGTGACATGGCTGAGCAGTTGCGTGGAGAACAGGCCGCTGCCCACGCCGAACAGCGCCACCAGGATCGGCAGCAGCATCGCGAACACCGAACCGAACGCCAGGAACAGCACCACGGCCGCCGCGAGGATGCCGACGAGCTCGGCGGTGCCGGTGGGCGGCTCCTGCACGCGTGTGATGGCCTGGCCGCCCAGCTCGACCTGGAGACCGTCGCCGCCCGCGTCCCGCGCGGTGTCGACGACGTCCTGGACCAGGTCCTTGGGTACGGCGTCCGCCTGCGCGGCGAAGGTGACCTGGGCGTAGGCGATCCGCCCGTCCTCGCTGATCTGGGCCGCGCCCTCGGCCCCGTACGGGTCGGTGACCGCGCCGACCCCCTTCATCGCGCCGATCTCCTTCAGCGCGGGCTCGATCCGGGACCGTACGGACGCGTCCCGTACCGAGGTCCCGTCCTCGCCGTCCACCTTCCACACCACCGTGTCGGTGTCGCCCGCACGCTCCGGGAAGGCCTTCTCCATCAAGCTGTACGCGCGCTTGGAGTCCGTGTTCGGCAGTGAGAAGACCTCCGCGTAGTTCGTGCCCGCGGTCGAACTCGCCGCGCCCAGGCCGAACAGCGCCACCACCCACAACAGCAGGACCACCAGCCGGTGCCGGTAGCACCAGCGTGCCAATGTCGCCACGCCCCAACCCCCTCATCAGTCCGGTGTAGTCCGGTCGGTCCCCCAGGTCCTGGGCAACAGAATTGGCGGCGGCAGGGGTGCCTGGACATGCGACACGCTCGACTCTCAAGGAACTCCAAAGTGCGAACCGGCCCGGCTGTCGGTGCGCGCACCGATACTGGGGAGCATGACGACGGCTCCGGGCACCGTGTTGGTCGTGGAGGACGAGGAGAGCATCGCGGACGTCCTCGCCATCGCGTTGCGCTACCACCGGTTCGAGGTGATGACGGCGGGCACCGTCCGCGAGGCGCTCACGCTCGCCGAGCGCACCCGCCCGGACGCCGCGCTGCTCGACGTCATGCTGCCGGACGGCGACGGCAGGGCCCTGGCGCGTCAACTGCGCGCCCGGCGGCCCGATCTGGCGCTCGTCTTCCTCACCGCGCGGGACTCCCCCGCCGAGGTCGTCGGCGCGCTCGGCTTCGGCGACGACTACATCACCAAGCCGTTCAACATCGACGAGGTCGTCGCCCGGATCACCGCGGTCCTGCGCCGCACCCGCCCGGCCGACGTACTGACCCAGCGCCCGCCCCTGCGGTACGGCGAGCTGGAGCTGGACGAGACGACGTACTCGGTGCACCGCGCGGGCCGCTCCGTCGAGCTCACCCCCACCGAGTACGCGCTGCTGCGGTTCCTGGTGCGCAACGGCGGCCGGATCGTGCCCAAGGAGCAACTGCTGCGCCATGTCTGGCAGTACGAGCACACCCCTCCCGAGTCGACGATCGTCGAGACGTACATCAGCTATCTGCGGCGCAAGCTGGACACCCTGGGGCCGCCGGTGATCACGACCCGGCGGGGTGTGGGATACGGGCTGGCATGAGGATCCCGGGGTTCGCGTGCACGCACGGCATCCACTCCCTGCGCGCCAAGTTGACGCTGGCGAACGTGGCGCTGCTCGCCCTGGGCATGGTCGCGGCGACCGCCGTGAGCGTGATGGGCATGCGGTACTACCTGCTCGACCAGGTCGACACGGAACTGGCCCAGACCCGGGACTCGCTGGGCCGTTCGCAGCTGTCCCTGCGGGCCATCGACTCGCTCAGCGCGCTGGGCTTCGTGCGCGAACGGCTCGTCCCGGTGGCCACGGACGAGGAGCCGAGGCCGGACTCGATCTTCGCCGCCGTCGACGGTGAGGGCGGTGCGATCGGCATGCTCGGCTTCGCGCCGACCGAGGCCCAGCGCGGTCTGGCGGAGGAGGTCGGCGCCCCGCGCACGCTGGCCGAGGACCCCGAGCCGCACGACGTCAGTGTGCACGGGGCCGCCTACCGGGCGACGGCCACCCGGCTCGGCGACGGCACCTACGTCCTGCTCGCCACCTCCACCGACGACGTCCATGAAGGAGTGGCGAAGGCCATCAGGCTCGATCTGGCCATCGGCACCCTGCTGCTGGCGGTGCTGGCCTGTCTGACGATGTTCAGTGTGCGGCGCCGGATGCGACCGCTGGAGGACATGGTGGAGACCTCGTCGGCGATCGCCGAGGGTGATCTGACACAGCGTGTCCCGTCCAGCCGGGAGGCCACCCTGGAGGTCGAGCAGCTCCGGGTCGCCCTCAACTCCATGCTCCAGCAGGTGGAGTCGGCGTACCGCACGCGCGAGCGCAGCGCGGCCCAGCTGCGCCGCTTCGTCGGTGACGCCTCGCACGAGCTGCGCACCCCGCTGTCCGCGATACGCGGCTATCTCCAGTTGTACGACAAGGGCATGCTGAGCGGCCCGGGCGAGCGCAAGCGGGCCTGGGACCGGATGAACGCCGAGGTCGACCGGATGGGGCGGCTCGTGGACGAGCTGCTCACCCTCGCCCGTCTCGACCAGCGGCCCGAACTGCGCTTCCGCAACGTCGATCTGAGCCGGCTGGTCCGGGACGCCGCGGAGGATCTGCGGGTGCAGGATCCGCGGCGGCCCCTCACCGTCGACGCGGAGGGTTCGCTGCTGGTGCGTGCCGACGAGTCCGGGCTGCGCCAGGTGCTCGGCAACCTGGTGGGCAACGTGCGCACGCACACGCCCGCGGGCGTCCCGGTGCGGCTCGGCGTGGAGCGGGCGGACGGGGTCGTCCGGCTCTGTGTCGCGGACCAGGGGCCGGGGCTCTGCCCGGAGGACGCGGCGCGGGTCTTCGACCGCTTCTTCCGGGCCGGCGGGGGTGCGGGCAGCGGGCTCGGCATGGCGATCGTGCAGGGCGTGGTGCACGCGCACGGGGGCGAGGTGAGCGTGCGGACGGCGCCGGGCGAGGGGCTCGCGGTGACGGTCACCCTGCCGGCGGGGGCGGCCGTACGGACGTGAGAGGCCCGTTCGACGCCGGGCACGGGCCGCGTCGGAGGTTGCCGGGTACGGGCCGTCTCGGGGGTCGGCTCCGCGTCAGGTGTCGGCGAGGACGAGCGCCCACACCGTCTTGCCGTACCGGCCCCTGCTCCACACGCCCCAGGCCGCGGCGAGGTGCTCCACCAGGTGGAGGCCGCGACCGGCCTCCTCCGCCTCGCCGACCACCCGCAGCCGGGGCTCCATCCGGCCCTCGTCGGAGACCTCGATGAGGCAGGCGCCGTCGGCGAGGGCGGTCACCGCCACCTCGAACTCCCGCTCCAGGAGCGGGCCGTGGCGTACGACGTTGGTGACGAGTTCGGACACCACGAGCACCGCGTCGGCCAGCGCCGGGTCGTCCGGGGCATGGCCCCAGTCGGCCAGATGGTCCCGGACCCGGCGCCGGGCCAGACCCACGGAGGCCGGATGCCGGGGCAACCGGAAGGAGTTGCGTCTCAACACGTCTGCTCCTCACCCCGCACACGCCCCGCCACATGGTGCCGCGTCGGATGGCTGGAACGCGTCACTCGGGCGAAGGCCACTACCGCACGATCACGTCAGATCCAGTCGAGACGCCAGAGACGGAAGACACCGGTGCCGTCCGAGAGGTACTGGCCGCCGCCGACGTCCTCGGTGCTGACGACGTACTCCTTGGCCTGCCACAGCGGGACGACCGGAACATCGCGGGCGACGACCTGCTGCAGTTCGCGGAAGTCCTCGGTGGCCTCGGTGCGGTCGGCGTACTTCTGGCTGCCCCGGATCAGCCGGTCGACGGCCTTGCTGCTGTAGCCGGTGTTCATGGTGGCGTCGGTCCCGACGAGCGGGGAGCCGAAGGTGTCGGGGTCGGGATAGTCGGCCACCCAGCCGACGGCGTACGCGTCGAGTTTCCCGGACGTCCACCGCTTCTGGAAGTCGGTCCACTCGTAGCCCTTGACGGTGACCTTGAACAGGCCGTCCGCCTCCAGCTCCTTCTTGAGTTCGACGGCCTCCTCGGCGGCGGCGCCGCGGCCCTCGGCGTAGCCGTAGGTGAAGGGGACCGGCAGGGTCACGCCGGCCTCGGTGAGGAGCTGCTTCGCCTGGTCGGTGTCCGGCTTGGGGTAGAGGTCGAAGAACGACGTCGTGTGGCCGGTGATGCCCGTGGGGATCAGCGAGTACAGCGGGTCGACGGTGCCGTCGTACACCGTGGCGGCCAGCCGGTCGCGGTCGATCAGCCAGGCCATGGCGCGGCGGACCCGGGGGTCGTGCAGCGGCGAGCCGGAGCGGGTGTCGAGGTACAGGTTGCGGGTCTCGGAGCTGTCGGCGACGGACACGCGCTGGTTCGGGTCGCTGGCGTTGAGCCCGGCGAGGACGCCGGGCGGCAACTGCCGGGTGGCGACGTCGATCCGCTTCGCCTTCCAGGCGGCGTCGAGCTTGTCGGCGTCGGCGAAGTACCGCAGTTCGACCGGCCGTCCGGTGCCCTTGAGGGCGCCCTCGTAGCGCTGGTCGGGGGTGAGGACCGCCTTCTTGCCGTTCGTATACGCCGTCAGCTCGTACGGTCCGGTGCCGTCGACGCCGGTGTCGGTGCGCAGGCCGTTCGGCGGGTACTTGGTGCGGTCGACGATCGCGCCGGCTCCGGTGGCCACCTTGAAGGGGAAGGTGGCGTCGGCCGAGGACAGCCGGAAGGTGACGGTGAGGCCCTTCGCGGTGACCGAGCGGAGGGTGCCGAGCAGGGACGCGGGACCGACGTCGGAGTTGATCTTCTTGACCCGGTCGAAGGAGTACTTCACGTCCTCGGCGGACATCTCCCGGCCGCCCGGGAAGGTGAGGCCGCTGCGCAGTTCACAGCGGTAGGTGGTGAGCCCGCCGCCGACGAACGCACAGCTCCTGGCCGCGTCCGGGACGGGTGTGGCGGAGCCCGGTTCGAAGGTCAGCAGTGACTGGAAGACGTTGCTGAACAGCGCCCAGGATCCGGCGTCGTAGGCACCGGCCGGGTCGAGCGAGGTGACGTCGTCCGTCGTGCCGACCGTGATGGCCCGCTCCTCGCCCTGCGCGGGCAGCAACTGCCAGCCGCCGACGCCGACGCCCGCCAGGACCAGCAGTGTCGCGAGTATCCGTATGCGAACCGATCGCATCGGTGTGGCCTCCCCAGGCCCCCTGGGGGCCGCAGCGAACTGGCCACCCCCCTGGTGGCGCGGATCACCTAACCACAGCTGTTTCGCGTGGGGGAAGAGAGATTCGGGGAGTTGGGAAAGACGTTACCGCAAGGGGTTTCGGCCATGTTTCACAGCGCCCCCACAGCATGGCCGTCGGACGGCCGCATCGAGGGGGCGACCGCGCCTCGCCCGCCGGTCAGGCCCGCTTCGACGCCAGTTCGATCACCGTGACGTCCGACTCGGCGCCGACCCGCGTCGGCGGCCCCCAGGCGCCCGCGCCGCGGCTGACGTACAGCTGCGTGTCGCCGTAGCGTTCCAGGCCCGCCAGGGTCGGGTTGGCGGCCACGGCGACGAGGTTGCCGGGCCAGAGCTGGCCGCCGTGGGTGTGGCCGGAGAGCTGGAGGTCGACGCCGTGCTCGACGGCGTCGTGGATCTGGACGGGCTGGTGGGCGAGGAGCACGCACGCGCGTGCCGTGTCGCGGTCCCCGAGGGCCCTGGTGAAGTCGGGGCCCTGGCCCTCGCTCTCGCCCGCGATGTCGTTGACACCCGCGAGGTCGAACCACGGCAGTTCGGTACGGGCGTTCTCCAGTGGGCGCAGGCCGAGCCGCCGTACCTCCTCGACCCACTCCTCGGCGCCGGAGAAGTACTCGTGGTTGCCGGTGACGAAGTACGCCCCGTGCCGCGCCTTCAGCCCGGCCAGGGGTGCCGCGGCCGGGCCGAGGTCCTTCACGCTGCCGTCGACCAGGTCGCCGACGACGGCGATCAGGTCGGGCTGGGTGGAGTTGATCGTGTCGACGACCTTCTGGGCGAAGCCGCGGCCGAGCACCGGGCCCAGGTGGATGTCGCTGACCACCGCGATCCGGTAACCGTGCGCCGCGCGCGGGAGCTTGGCGAGCGGGACGGTGACGCGCTTGACGGTGGGGCCGTTCAGGACGCCGTAGGTGCCGTAGCCGACGGTCCCGAGGGCGGCCACCGCGGCGGCGCCACCGACGACCCGGGAGACGAACAGCCGGCGGGAGGGGGCGGCCACCGGGCGGGGCGGCTCGTCGGCCGGCGTCTCACCGGCCGGCGGCTCCTCGGGCGGGGCCCCGGCCGGGACGGACTCCGGCTGCGGCACGGGTTCCGGGCGCGGTACGGCGATCCCGGCGGGCGCCGGCCGACGGTCCCGCCGCCGCAACACCCGTCTCAGCAGCGGCCGTACGGCCTCGCCCACGACGACGGCCAGGATCAGGTACATCGCCAGGGCCATCCACAGGAAGCCCGGCCAGGCCAGGGTGCGCTGGAGCCAGAAGGGGGCGCCGGTGCGCTCGGCGACGAGGGCCGTGACCGTCAGCACCCAGCCGCCCGCGATCAGGACCGCACCCGCACGGCGCACCGCGCCGGGGGCCCTGGTCGTGTCACGGAACAGGCGTCGCCACAGGTACCAGTTGGCCGTCACCAGGACGGCCAGGACCAGCAGTACGACGAGCACTACGAAGAAAATGGCCACGGCCTCGTGTCCCCCGGTGTGGGCTGTCAGGTGAGTCGGTCATGACGTGCGGCGCAATGCGCGGACTCCGCGCAACCCGATGCCCCCCACGACCGTCCCCAATACGAAGGAGACGACGGCGAGTGTCAGGTGTACCCAGAAGTACGCCGTCGGGTGACCGTCGTCGAACGCGAGCCCGCTGCCGTCCTTGATCAGGTTTTTGACGAAAGTGACCCAGATGACCCAGCTCCACACCCCGAAGGCGAGCAGGAACCAGGAGACGGGGCGGCTGAGCTTCATGCGTCCAGTATCGCCGCCCCGTGTCCGGTTCCTCGGCCGGGGTGGGGAGGTGGGCGGGACTTCACGCCCTGTGCCATGTACGTTCCTGACCGTGCCCGCTCCCAAGAAGACCGCCAGGCGATCCCTGCTGGTCGTTTCCGCCGCCCTGTCGTCGCTCGCGCTGACCGCGCCCGTCACCCTGGCCGCCCCCGATCCGTCGCCGAGCGCGTCCGCGAGCCCGTCGGCCACTCCCCCGGCCTCCATGTCGGCCGTCGGCGGTGAACGGCTGGGACGGGCCGGGGCACAGGTCGATCTGGCCGGTGGCGTCCCGGTGCTGCCCAAGAACCTGAGCGCGCGGTCGTGGATCGTCGCCGACGCCGAGTCCGGGGACGTGCTGGCCGCCAACAACGCGCACTGGCGGCTGCCCCCGGCGAGCACCCTGAAGATGCTGTTCGCCGACACGGTCCTGCCGAAGTTCGCGAAGACCGAGAAGCACAAGGTCCTCCCCACCGACCTGGCCGGCATCGGGTCCGGCTCCAGCATGGTCGGGATAAAGGAGGGCGAGACGTACACGGTCCACGACCTGTGGCTCGGCGTCTTCCTGCGCTCCGGCAACGACGCCGTGCACGTCCTGTCGGCGATGAACGACGGCGTCGCCAACACCGTCAAGGAGATGAACGAGCACGCCGAGGAGCTCCAGGCCCTCGACACGCACGCGGTCAGCCCCGACGGCTACGACGAGCCCGGCCAGGTGTCCTCCGCCTACGACCTGACCCTGATCGCCCGCTCCGGGCTGCAGAAGAAGGACTTCCGCGAGTACAGCTCGACGGTCAGGGCGAAGTTCCCGGGCGAGACGAAGAAGAAAAAGGGCAAGAAGACCCGGAGCTCCTTCGAGATCCAGAACACCAACCGGCTGCTGACCGGCGACTCCGACGTCACCGTCTACCCGGGCATCGCGGGCGTCAAGAACGGCAACACCACCAACGCGGGCGCCACCTTCACCGGTGTCGCCGAGCGCGGCGGCAAGGTGCTGCTCGTCACCGTGATGAACCCGGAGAAGGACGAGCACAACGAGATCTACAAGGAGACCGCCCGGCTCTTCGACTGGGGCTTCAAGGCGGCCGGCAAGGTGACTCCGGTGGGCGAGCTGGTGCCGCCCAAGAGCGCCGCGCGGTCGAGCGCCCAGCCGGGTGCGAACGCCTCCGGGGAGGCCGGGGGCACCAGTGACTCCTCGGACGCCTCGTCGAAGCCGGTGGCGTCCGCCACGGCCGAGGGCGGCTCCGGCGGCATCGGGATCGCGCTGGCGATCACCGGCGGGCTGCTGGTGCTGCTCGCGGGCGCCGCGTTCCTCGTCAACCGCCGTTGGCCGCTGCCGGATCTGGTACGCCGTCGGACCCGCCCGTAGGGTCCTCGCCCTCGTTGCCCTCGTTGCCCTCGCCCTGTCTGCCGGGCGTCGCCGTCCACGCGGCGCAGAACAGCACCAGCTTCGCCGTGAAGCTGATCCACAGCAGCAGGGCGACGGGGACGCCGAACGCGCCGTACATGCTCTTCGCGGCGACGCCCTGCATATAGCCGCTGAGCAGCAGCTTCAGCAGTTCGAAGCCGACCGCGCCGGTCAGCGCGGCCACCACCAGGCGGCGCCGCCCCGGCTCGACTCCGGGGAGCAGTGTCAGGACGTAGAGAAGCAGCAGGAAGTCGGCGAGTACGGCGACGAGGAACGCCGCCGCGCGCAGCAGGACGCTGCCCCAGCCCTCCCGGTCGATGCCCAGCTGGTCGGTGATCCAGCCGACCATCGCGGAGGCCACGGTGGACGTGGCGAGCGTGACCAGGACGGCCCCGCCGAGCCCGACGAGGATGCCGAGGTCCTTGGCCTTGCGCAGGACCGGGTTCTCCTCCTCGTCGGGCAGCTCCCACACGGCCCTGAGGCACTCGCGCATCGAGCCCGCCCAGCCGATGCCGGTGAACAGCAGGGCGGCGCCCGCGATGAGGCCGACGGTGCCGGCGTTCTGTACCAGCGTGTCGATGTCCAGCTGCTCGGAGATGCCGGGCACCTGCTCGGCGATCTTGTCCTCCAGGGTGTTCTGCCGCTCCTTGCCGAGCGTGGCGGCGGCGACCGCGGCGGCCACGGTGAGCAGCGGGAAGAGCGCCAGGAAGCTGGTGAACGTCATCGCGGCGGCCAGCCGTGTCCACTTCACCCGGTCCAGCCGCTCGTACGACCGCCACGCGTGCGTGGCGGTCAGCCGGGCCACCAGGGGCCCGATGCCGGGGAGTTTCTTCAGCCAGTCCATGATCCGACTCTGCCCTCATTGCGGAAGACCAATGTGCGGGTGCCCCAGAACCGCAGGACGGTGGCGAGAACCATGCCGACCCCCGCGCCGGAGACGGTGTCCGCGCGCTGCGAGGTGAGGCCGAGACCGTAGTGGCTGACGGCGAGGCAGAGCAGCTGGACGAGGGCGCCGGCGATGTTCACCGCGAAGAAGACGGCATAGGTGCGCAGTCCGCCGGCCCCGGTGTGCCGGTAGGTGCCGAGCGCGTTGCCCAGGTACGCGACCGAGCAGCCCGCGACGAAGGAGAGCACCTTGGCGGTGAGCGGGTCGAGCCCGGCCGGGCCGCGCAGGCAGGTGAAGAGGGCGAGGTCGGCGGCGTAGGCGAGGAGGCCCACGGCGGCGAAGCCGAGCAGTTCCCTGCGGGGGCCGGGAAGTTCGAAGGGGCGCCCCCACGCGCGCGTGCTCACCAATTGGCCACCGCCAGGGCGTACATCGCGATCCAGGACAGGGCGATGAGGGCGAGCGCGCGGTCGCGCAGGACGACGTCCTCGGGTTCGCCGGCCGTGCCGCGGTCGGCGAAGACGGCGTACCTGAGGATGGCGAGGATGAAGGCGACCATGGAGAGCTGCCGCCAGGGCAGCACGCTGGTGTGCGGGACGCCGCCCTCCTCCAGGGCCCACAGGCAGTAGCCGAGGACGGCGACGCCGGCCGCGAGCTGCCACACGAAACGCAGGTAGCCGGTGGTGTACTCGGTGAGCAACGCGCGCGTGGCGCCCGCCTTCCCGGCCATCTGGACGGCTTCCGAGTAGCGCTTGGCCGACACCATGAACAGCGCGCCGAACCCGGTGGTGATCAGGAACCACCGCGACAGCGGGATGCCCAGGGCTAGCCCGCCGACCATGGCCCGCATCAGGAAGCCGGTGGTGACGACGGCCAGGTCCACGACGAGGACGTGCTTGAGGCTGACGCAGTAGGCCAGTTGCATGCCCAGATAGGCCGTCAGGAGCGCCGCCACGGCGGGTGAGACCAGCCAGGCCGCGAGGACCGGCGCGAGGACGCCCAGGGCGCCTCCGACGGCGTAGGCGACGGCTACGGGGACCTGTCCGGCGGCGACCGGGCGGCGGCGCTTGGTGGGGTGGGCGCGGTCGGCGTCGGCGTCGCGGGCGTCGTTGACCAGGTAGACGGCGGCGGCGCAGGCGGTGAAGAGGGCGAAGACGAGCGCGAGTTGGGTGAGGGCGTGCCGGGAGAAGAGCTGGCCCGCGGCGGCCGGGGCCGCGACGACCAGGACGTTCTTGACCCACTGCTTGGGGCGGGCGGTCCTGAGGAGTCCGCCCAGGAGGCCGCCCTTGCGGGGTGGCGGGGGCTTACGGAGCGGGCTGCGCTGTTCCAGCAGCGCCGTCTCACGGGTGCGTGCGCTCCCTGTCATCGGCGCGGTCTCAGTCATGCGCGCCTCCCTGCATCCACCGTGCGCCGACGCGCGCGGTGAGCGCTCCCAGGGCGGCGCCCGCCGCCACGTCCGAGGGGTAGTGCACGCCGACGACCAGGCGCGAGAGGCACATCGCGGCGGCGAGCGGGGGTACGGAACGCGCTCCGAGCGCGCCGAAGGCGACCGCGGCCGCCGCGGCGGAGGTGGCGTGCGAGCTCGGGAAGGAGTGCCGGCCCGCGGTGCGCACCAGGGGCTCCACGTGGGCCGGGCGGGGGCGGCGCACCACCCTCTTCACGCCCATGCTGACGAGGTGCGCGCCCGCGGTGAGTGCCGTCGCGCGCAGCCAGGCGCCGCGCCGCGGGCCGTCCAGGGCGGCTCCCGCGAGTCCCGCGGCCAGCCAGAGCCCGCCGTGCTCGCCCGCCCGGGACAGGGTGCGCGCGGCGTTCGCGACGTGGGGGTCACGGCCGTACGCCCGCAGTGCCGAAAGGATTCGGTGGTCCAGGTCGTCGAGGGCATCGTGGCCGTCGAGGTCGTCGAGATCGTCCATGTGGACTCACTGTTCACGCCCGGACCGTCGGAACTCCGGCAATATAGGGCGACATCCCATTAATCACCCATTTCGGGGATTGGATGAATGTTTCAAAACTAATCGTCCACATAGGGACGATACGGTCATCGACATGTCTGCCGACACCGTTTCCGTCACCGGCTGGGGCCGCACCGCGCCCACCGCAGCGCGTCTGATCCGTCCACGGACGTACGAGGAGGCCGCCGCCGCCGTCCGGGACTGCGGGGCCCGCGGGGGCATCCCCAGGGGCCTGGGGCGGGCGTACGGGGACGCGGCGCAGAACGCCGGCGGCGCGGTCCTCGACATGACCGGCCTGGACCGCGTCCATGTCATCGACGCCGACGAGGGCATCGTGCTGTGCGACGCGGGCGTCTCCCTGCACCGGCTGATGGAGGTGCTGCTGCCGCTCGGCTGGTTCGTGCCGGTGACGCCGGGCACCCGCTACGTCACCGTCGGCGGCGCGATCGGCGCCGACATCCACGGCAAGAACCACCATGGGGCGGGCTCCTTCTCCCGGCACGTCCTCTCGCTCGAACTCCTCACCGCCGACGGCGAGATCCGCACGGTCGGCCGGGACACGCCCCTGTTCGACGCCACGACCGGCGGCATGGGCCTGACCGGTGTGATCCTCACCGCGACGGTCCAGCTCCAGCCCGTCGAGACCTCGCTCATGTCGGTCGACACCGAACGCGCGCGGGACCTCGACGACCTGATGGCCCGGCTGACGGCCACCGACCACCAGTACCGCTACTCGGTCGCCTGGATCGACCTCCTGGCCCGCGGCGCGGCGACCGGCCGCGCGGTGCTCACCCGCGGCGACCACGCCCCCCTGGACGCACTGCCGGACGGCACGCGCGCGCGAAGGGAGCCGCTGGCCTTCCGCACCTCCCGGCTCCCGGCCGCCCCCGCCCTGTTCCCGGAGGGCCTCCTCAGCCGGCGGACCGTGGGCCTCTTCAACGAGCTCTGGTACCGGAAGGCTCCCCGCGCGCGCAGCGGCGAACTCCAGAAGATCTCCACCTTCTTCCACCCCCTGGACGGGGTGCCCCACTGGAACCGGATCTACGGCCGCGGCGGCTTCGTGCAGTACCAGTTCGCCGTCGGCTACGGCCAGGAGGAGGCCGTGTCCCGGATCGTGCACCGCATCTCGCGGCACCGGTGCCCGTCCTTCCTCGCCGTCCTCAAGCGCTTCGGGGACGGCGACCCGGGCTGGCTGTCGTTCCCCGTGCCGGGCTGGACGCTCGCCCTCGACATCCCGGCGGGGCTGCCCGGCCTCGGCCCCTTCCTCGACGAACTCGACGAGGAGGTCGCCGCCGCCGGCGGACGCGTCTACCTCGCCAAGGACTCCCGGCTGCGCCCCGAACTGCTCACCGCGATGTACCCGCGGCTGGCCGACTTCCGTGCCCTGCGCGCGGAACTGGACCCGCGCGGGGTGTTCGTCTCCGACCTGGCCCGCCGCCTCGACCTCTGATCGAACCTCTGATCTCCAGGAGCTGTCATGAAGGACGCCTTCGGCATCCCCCAGTCCCTGCTCGTCCTCGGCGGCACGTCCGAGATCGCGCTCGCCACCGCCCGCCGGCTGATCGCCCGCCGCACCCGCACGGTGTGGCTGGCCGGGCGGCCCTCACCCGCCCTGGACCGGTCCGCGGCCGAACTGCGCGGCCTCGGCGCCGACGTGCGCACCGTCGCCTTCGACGCGCTCGACCCCGACTCCCACGAGACCACCCTCGGCAAGGTCTTCGCCGAGGGCGACATCGACATGGTGCTGCTCGCCTTCGGGATCCTCGGCGACCAGGCGCACGACGAACGCGAACCGGCCGGCGCGGTGCGCGTCGCCCAGACCAACTACACGGGCGCGGTGTCGGCCGGACTGGTCTCCGCGCGCGCCTTGCAGACCCAGGGCCACGGATCCCTCGTCGTGCTGTCCTCCGTGGCCGGGGAACGCGCCCGCCGCTCCAACTTCATCTACGGCTCCAGCAAGGCGGGCCTCGACGCCTTCGCCCAGGGGCTGGGCGACGCCCTGCACGGCACCGGAGTCCACGTCATGGTCGTACGCCCCGGCTTCGTCCGCTCGAAGATGACCGAGGGCCTCCCGGAGGCCCCGCTCGCCACCACGCCGGAGACCGTCGCCACGGCCATCGAGCTGGGTCTGCGGCGCCGCTCGGAGACCGTGTGGGTGCCGGGGGCGCTGCGGGTGGTGATGTCGGCCCTGCGGCACGTGCCGCGCGCGGTGTTCCGGCGACTGCCCGTCTAGGACCCGTACGGCCGGACAGCCCCTGAACCCTTACGGGTTCAGGGGGCGGGGATCGAGCCCCGCTCCACGTGCGCGGCCTGCGGTGGCACGACGGCGCCCCCGAAGACGTACTCGCGCAGCTTGCGCCACACGCCGTCGGCGCCCTGTTCGTAGAGGGCGAAGCCGGTGCACGGCCACTGGGCCCGGTAGTCGGCGAGTTCCTCGAAGGCGCGGTCCATCGCGTCCTCGTCGATGCCGTGGGCGACCGTGACGTGCGGGTGGTACGGGAACTGCAGTTCCCTCGCGACGGGGCCGGAGGCGTCACGGACCTGCTTCTGCAGCCAGGTGCAGGCCTCGGCGCCCTCGGCGACCTGGACGTAGACGACCGGCGACAGGGGCCGGAACGTGCCCGTGCCGGACAGCAGCATGGGGAACGGGCGGCCCGCCGCCGCCACCTCGGTCAGATGCGCCTCGACGGCCGGCACCGTGGCCTGGTCGATCTCCGTCGGCGGCAGCAGCGTCACATGCGTGGGAATGCCGTGGGCCGCCGCGTCGCCGAAACCCGTGCGCAGCTGTTGGAGCAGGCTGCCGTGAGGCTCCGGGACCGCGATCGACACGCCGATCGTTACGGTCCCCACGTCGTCTCCTGTCTACCTGTCGGGTTTCGTTCCGAGCCGTCCGGCTATCGACTGTACGGCCACGGCTGTGTTGTGGGCAGGCGCAACCGTAGTGATGTGCAGCGCTCTGTCCAGTGGTACGTCTGTGCGGTGGTGCGCCTCGATGCCGGCGCGTCAGTGCTTGGCGGGCAGGAAACCCACCCGGTCGTACGCCTGGGAGAGGGTCTCCGCGGCGACGGCACGCGCCTTCTCCGCGCCCTTGGCCAGGATCGAGTCCAGCGTCTCCGGGTCGTCCAGATACTGCTGGGTGCGCTCGCGGAACGGCGTCACGAAGTCGACCATGACCTCGGCGAGGTCCGTCTTGAGCGCGCCGTAGCCCTTGCCCTCGTACTTCTGCTCCAGGTCCGCGATCACCTCGCCCGTGAGGGTCGAGTAGATGGTGAGCAGGTTGCTGACGCCCGGCTTCTCCGCCGTGTCGAAGCGGATCACCGTGTCGGTGTCGGTGACCGCGCTCTTGACCTTCTTGGCGGTGGCCTTCGGGTCGTCCAGGAGGTTGATCAGGCCCTTCGGCGTGGACGCCGACTTGCTCATCTTGATCGACGGGTCCTGGAGGTCGAAGATCTTCGCCGTCTCCTTGAGGATGTACGGCTTCGGAACGGTGAAGGTCTCGCCGAAACGGCCGTTGAAGCGCTCGGCGAGGTCGCGGGTGAGCTCGATGTGCTGGCGCTGGTCCTCGCCGACCGGCACCTCGTGCGCCTGGTACAGCAGGATGTCCGCGACCTGGAGGATCGGGTACGTGAACAGGCCGACGCTGGCACGGTCGGCGCCCTGCTTGGCGGACTTGTCCTTGAACTGGGTCATACGGGACGCCTCGCCGAAGCCGGTGAGGCAGTTCATGACCCAGGCCAGCTGCGCGTGCTCGGGCACATGGCTCTGGACGAAGAGTGTGCAGCGCTCCGGGTCGAGACCGGCCGCGAGGAGCTGGGCGGCGGCGAGCCGGGTGTTGGCCCGCAGGTCCGCCGGGTCCTGCGGGATCGTGATCGCGTGCAGGTCGACGACCATGTAGAACGCGTCGTGGGACTCCTGAAGGGCCACCCACTGGCGGACGGCGCCGAGGTAGTTGCCGAGGTGGAACGAGCCTGCGGTGGGCTGGATTCCGGAGAGCACACGGGGTCGATCAGAGGCCATGCTCACCATTCTCTCAGGTGTCGGGGGCCGATTCGGAACTGGTCGGAAACAGAAGTGACACGAGTCGGACGGCGCGATCGGGACGACACGGATGGGAACCGATCCGTGCCGAGCGGTGTACCCATCATGTGAGGACGCGGGAGGGGGGCCGCATCGTCGATGAGGCCGCGGTGATCGCACGCGTACGCGCCGGAGAGCCGGAGGCGTACGCGGAACTGGTGCGGGCACATACGGGCCTCGCGCTCAGGGCGGCCGCCGCGCTCGGGGCGGGAGCGGACGCGGAGGACGTGGTGCAGCAGGCCTTCGTCAAGGCGTACTGCGCACTGGGCCGGTTCAAGGACGGCGCGTCGTTCAAGCCGTGGCTGCTGTCGATCGTGGCCAATGAGACGAGGAACACAGTGCGGACGGCGGCCCGTCAGCGGACGCTCGCCGGCCGTGAGGCCGCCCTGGTGGAGGCGGAGCCGCTGATACCGGAATCGGCGGACCCCGCGGTGGCCACGCTGGAGACCGAGCGGCGCGCCGCGCTGTTCGCCGCGCTGGAGAAGCTGAGCGAGGAACACCGTCTGGTCGTCACCTACCGCTATCTGCTGGAGATGGACGAGTCCGAGACGGCCCAGGCCCTGGGCTGGCCCCGGGGCACGGTGAAGTCCCGCCTCAACCGCGCGCTGCGGAAGATGAGCCGGCTGCTGCCGGATTTCCGGCCTCGGAACGCGCGGGACGAGCGGGCCGAGCGGGACGGACACGAGGGGCGCAACGAGCGGGAAGGGGGTGATGAGCGTGAGTGAGGAGCGGGACGCCTTCGGTGATGAGGGGCGCCTCGACGACGCGGGACGCCTCGGTGACGCGGGCCGGGAGCGGGGCCCGTACAGCGGTGAAGGCGGTGTCGGTGAGACGGGCGGGTGGCGTCGGCGTGGCGAGGCGGCCGGGCTGCCGGCGGAGCTGCGGGCCCTGGGGCGTTCCCTGGACCCGCCGGGTGGTGCGGGGTCCGAGTCGATGGTCGAGCGGGTGCTGGAGCAGATACTCGCCGAGCGGGTGCCGGTGCCGGTGGCCGGGCAGGTGGGGCGGGCGGGAGACGTCGGGCGGCTGCGGGCGGCCGGTGGACGACTGGTCGCGGCGGGTGGACGGCTTCTCTCGGCCGGTGGACGACTCGGTGCGGCCGGCGACCGGCTGCGGGTCGTCCGGTCCTGGGTGCGAGCGCGGTGGCGGTCGCTGACCGCGGTGCTGTGCGGCCTGCTGACGGTCCTCGCCCTCACCCCCCCGGTGCGGGCCGCGGTCCTCGACTGGTTCGACTTCGGCGGGGTCGAGGTGCGGTACGACCCGTCGGCGGTGCCCTCGCCCGGCGCCGAGGTGCCCGGCTGCGGGGCGGCGGGGTCGCTCGCGCAGGCCGAGCGGAAGACCGGGTTCGCGCCGCTGGTGCCTCCGGCGCTGGGCACGCCGGACGCGGTGTCGGTGGCCGACGAACCACGGGGACGGTTCCTGGTGAGCCTGTGCTGGCACGAGCGGGGGCACACGGTCCGGCTGGACCAGTACCCGGCCCGCCTCGACATCGGCTTCGCCAAGAGCGTGCCCGAGCAGCCCGCGTGGATCACGTTGAGCGCGGATCCCGCGGACGCCGGCACCCCGGACAACACGGCGTTGTGGTTCCCGCGCCCGCATCTGCTGAGTTTCTGGCTGGTGGACACGCAGGGCTCCCGCTACACCCGCGAGGAGCGGACCGCCGGGCCGACGCTGCTGTGGACCCACGGCTCCGGCGGCGCGGACGTGACGCTACGGCTGGAGGGGGTGGCGTCGCAGGGGCGTGCGGTGGAGATCGCCAGGTCTCTCGCCAGCGGGTCGGAGGGGTCCGAAAGGTTCCCGGAATAGTGCGGTCGGAAGGGGAACCCCGACGGGTCGGGCGGTGTACCAGAAGTGACATGCGGCTCGGAGACGGGCCGCGCGGGACACGGGGATCGTCTGGCTTGGTTGGGGGTTCGGATGCGTGGAGCGGGGCGCGGATGGAGTGGTCGAGGTCGTGGGGCGGCTGCGCTGACCGGGGTGGTGGCGATGACGTCGGCGCTGATGCTGTGGGGGGTCTCCCCCGCGGCGGCCGGCGGACCGACGAGCGTGCTCGTGGTCTCGCCGCAGAGCATGGAGGCGACGGCGCTGTACTACTCCGACGAGGAGTACGGAGAACTGGAGCGGCTTCTCGGGACCACTGGCACCGGCGTCCGCGACCAGCCGCCCAAGGCCGGTCTGCAGGCTGCCCGGCAGATCAACGTCACATGGATGGCACACGACATCTCGCCCTGGCGCTTCACCGAGGTCTTCCCGCAGGCCGACACCGGCGGGGTCTGGATACACACGTCGGCGAACCTCACCGAAACGGTGAACGGCTACTGGCACCAGGCGCAGCACCCCGGCCGACTGCGGGCCCTGCTCAAGGAGCTGGGTGTGATGGGGAAGACCTCGGGCGAGGACAGCTCCTGGATCTTTCCGACGCCTGGGGCGACGGGCGAGGGTGACACCGGTGCCGACGCACAGTCCAGTGCCGGTTCCGGCGCGAGCCCCGAGCCCGGTGCCGGGGCGACGGACTCGGCGGCCGACGCGGCCCTCGTGCCGACGGCACGGACAGGAACCGGGGACGGCACCGACTGGTGGTGGATCCTGCCCGGCGCGGCTGCCGGGGCCGTCCTGGCGCTGGTGCTGCGACCGCTGGCCGCCCGGACACGCTGGGACCGACCGCGCCGGGAGCCGGGACCGCGACAGGAGCTGCGGGACGTGTGATCCGGCCGGAGCCGTGGATGCGGCCGGAGTGGGGTGACTGGTGACGTGGGGTTCATGTGAGGGGGGGTGCCCCTATGGGTTTCGTCAAGCTGATGGGGCGGGCTGGGGTTCGTAGAAGGTGCCGTCGCGGAGCATGGCGAAGAGCACGTCGGCTC
>NZ_JBVIOL010000020.1:0-120309 GCF_055578825.1 Streptomyces sp. NPDC032822
TTCCGGATCGAGCCGGGCGAGGTGGAGGCCGTGTTGGCCGGGCATCCGATGGTGGCCTCGGCGGTGGTGGTGGCCTGGGGTGATGACGCGGATCGCCGTCTGGTGGCTTACCTGGTGCCGCTTGGCTCCTCGGTCGGTGTTCCGGATGTGGGCGTGCTGCGGGCGTTCACTGCTGATCGGCTGCCCGGTTTCATGGTTCCCTCGGTGTTCGTCGAGGTGGCGGGGTTGCCGCTGACCCCGAACGGCAAGCTGGACCGAGCCGCGCTGCCCGCACCGGAGGACACGCGGCTGGGCTCGGCCGTGGACTACGTGGCGCCGCGCACCGAGACCGAACGTGTGCTGGCCGGTGTGTGGGCGCAGGTGCTGGGTGTTGAGCGGGTCGGGGTCGAGGACAACTTCTTCGAGTTGGGCGGCGACTCGATCATCAGCATCCAAACCGTCGCACGAGCACGCGAACTCGGCGTTCATGTGTCGGTGGCGCAGCTGTTCGATCATCAGACGGTCGCCGGTCTGGCGTCTGTGGCAAGTGCACGCAGCTTGATCGACGCCGAACAGGGTCTGGTGGTGGGCGACTTCCTGTTGTCGCCGATCCAGCGCTGGTTCCTGGAGCGGGAGACACCCGAACCAGGGCACTTCAACCAGTCGGCTCTGCTGGAGATCACCGAGCGGGTCGAGCCCGAAGCGCTGCGGACTGCCTTGCATGCGGTGCTTGAGCAGCACGACGCGCTGCGTTCACGTTTCGTCCGTCAAAGCGGCCGGTGGACGGGCCGGCTGGTCGCAGCCGAGCCCTCCGAACTGTTGTGGGTGGTCGACGGGAGCGAGTGGGAGACCGTCGAGGCCCGTGGCGCGGAGGCGCAGGCGAGTCTGGACCTTGCGGATGGACCGCTGCTGCGCGCTGTCCTTTTCGAACGCGGTGACAAGCCGCAGTTGCTGCTGATCGTGGTGCACCACTTGGTGATGGACACCATCTCGTGGCCTGTCCTCTTGGAGGACCTGACCTCGGCGTGCGAGCAGTCCGCACTGCCGGCCAAGACGACGTCGTTCATGGCTTGGTCGGAGCGGCTCACCGAGCTGGCCCGATCGGAGGAACTGGCGGACGACGCCGCGTTCTGGCGACACACCGAAGAGGCGGCGGTCTCCCGACTGCCGCGTGATCACGACGGACCGAACGTGAACGCCTCGGTGCGCGACCTCGGTGCCGCTCTCTCGGTGGAGCAGACCGAACGGCTGCTGCGTGAGGTGCCGGGTGCGTTCCGGACCCAGATCAACGACGTACTGCTGTGCGTGCTTGGCGCGGTGCTGACGGAGTGGTGCCGGACGCCGTCGGTCGTGGTCGACCTGGAGGGTCACGGCCGTGAGGACGTGGGCGTCGACATCGACGTGTCACGGACGGTCGGCTGGTTCACCGCGGTGCACCCCGTGGCGCTCGGCGCGATCGGCGACGGCGACCTGGGCGCAGCCCTCCGCCGGACCAAGGAGAACCTACGAGCCGTCCCGCGGCGCGGCCTGAGCTACGGACTCCTGCGCCACCTCACCGACTGGACGCCCGGATCGGACAACAACGCCGAGGTGATCTTCAACTACTTCGGCCAGAAAGCCCAGATGCCACAGCAGGACGGCGCGGGCCGGGCGGTCGAGGGCGGCGGACGGTTCCGGCTGCGGCCGGGCTCGGTGGGCGACGCCCAGTCGGCAGAGGGCGAGCGCTCCCACCTGATAGAGATCAATGGTCTCGTGGTCGACGGCCGCCTGGAGATGAAGTGGACGTACGGCGGCCAGGTCCACGACGAGGCGACGGTCGACCGCCTGGCACGGCGGTATGTCGAGGTGCTGGGCGAGCTGATCGACTACTGCTGCCGTGCGGATGTCGGTGGACATACGCCGTCGGACTTCCCGTTGGCGGGTCTTGACCAGGCTGGGGTTGACCTGGTTGCGGGGCGGGCGGCGACGCTGGTCGACGATGTCTACCCGTTGACGGCATTGCAGCAGGGGATGTTGTTCCACACCCAGTTGGCCAGTGAGCCGGGGGTGTACTGGGTACAGAACGGGCTGCTGTTGGAGGGTGAGCTTGACCTGACGGCCCTGCGTCACGCCTGGGATCTGGTCTTCGCCCGCTACGAGGTGTTGCGCACCACGGTCGTCTGGGACGACGTTCCCGAGCCGCTCGCCGTGGTGTCGCGTTCGGTGCCGTTGCCGCTGGAGGTGCTGGACTTCTCGGAGCAGACGGGGCAGGGGGAGCAGGCGCTCGCGGACCACCTGGAGGCCGACTGGAGGCGCGGCGCCGACTTCGACGCCCCCACACTGGCCCGCATCGCCGTCATCCGGCTGGCGGAGGAACGGCACCAACTGGTCTGGAGCTACCACCACCTGCTCATGGACGGGTGGAGCGACCCCATTGTGCTGGGCGAGGTGCTGGAGGCCTATCACGCCTTCCGCGCCGGCCAGCAGCCGCAACTGGCTGCGCGCGCCCCGTTCCGCGACTTCGTGGGGTGGATGGCGGGGCAGGATCTGGACGAAGCGGGGCGGTACTGGCGCGAGCGGTTGGCCGGCATCACCGGGCCGACGCGGCTGGGGGTGGAGCAGTCCACTGGTGAGCAGGGCCAGGCCGAGGTCCGCGTCACCTTGCCGATGACGGTCGCCCGCGATGGTCTGGCGGAGTTCGCGCGGCGGCATCGGCTCACGGTGAACACGGTGGTGCAGGGTGCGTGGGCGTTGGTGATGGCGTGCTACTCCGGTGGCGACGACGTGGTGTTCGGTGTGACGTCGTCGGGTCGTGGCGGTCAGATCGACGGTATGGATTCCATGGTCGGTCTGTTGATCAACACGATTCCGGTGCGGATCGGTGTTGATCGTGATCTGCCGGTGGCGGAGTGGCTGGCCGGGCTGCAGGAGGAGCAGGTGCGGGCGCGGCAGTTCGAGCACACGCCACTGGTGATGGTGGCGGGCTGTGCTGATCTGGCCGCCGGGGAGTCGTTGTTCGACACGTTGTTCGTGTTCGAGAACTATCCGGTGGAGGAGTTGGAGGAGGGGCAGGAGCAGTCGGCGGCTGGGGGGCTGCGGGCGGGGTTCAATCATGGTCGTGATCAGGCGAATTATCCGCTGAGTGTGGCGGCGGGGTATGGCCGTGAGCTGATGGTCCGGTTGACGTATGACCGGTCGCGTTTCGATGAGGGTGTGGTCCGTCGGATGGCGGGTCACCTCGGGAGTGTTCTTGAGTCGGTCACGGCGGATGGTGGGCAGCGGGTCGGTGACCTGCCGGTCATGCCCGCCGTGGAACGGCATCAGCTGATCCATGAGTGGAACGACACGGCTACAGGCCTGCCGGGTGTGGGTGGGGTGCATGAGCTGATCGCGGAGCGGGCGGTGGTGTGTCCGGATGCGGTGGCGGTGGTGTGTGACGGTGTCTCACTCACCTATGCCGGGCTGATGGAGCGGGCGGGCCGGGTGGCGCACTACCTGCGTGAGGCGGGGGTGGGTGCGGAGTCCGTCGTCGGGCTGCGTCTCGGGCGCGGTGTCGACATGATCGTGGCGGTGCTGGGGGTGTGGCAGGCCGGCGGCGCCTATCTTCCGCTGGATTCGGACTACCCGTTGGACCGGCTGGAGTTCATGGTCTCCGACAGCGGTGCCGCGATGGTGATCGGTCCGCGCGAGATGGCTGCGGCGCTGGCCGGACCGTCCCGGACTCCCGAGATCGTGACCCATCCCGACCAGCTCGCCTATGTGATTTATACGTCGGGGTCGACGGGCCGTCCCAAGGGTGTGCAGGTCGCTCACGGCGGTCTGGTGAATCTGGCACTGGCATTGGGTCCGGTGCTGGGTGTCGGCGCGGGTGTGCGTTCGTTGCAGTTTGCTTCGTTCAGTTTCGATGCTTCCGTACTCGATGTGGCGGCGGTGTTGGTGTCCGGTGGCACGCTGGTGGTGGCGTCGGCTGAGGATCGGGCCGAACCTGTGCGGCTGACCTTGATGGCGGTGGCGGGTGGTGTGGCGTCCGCGAGTGTGTCGCCGTCGTTGCTGGGGACGTTGGATGCGGCTGAACTGCCTGCTGTGGGTTCGTTGTTGGTGGGTTCGGAGCGGGTGAGTGCTCGGGTGGCTGCTGACTGGGCGGCCGGCCGGCGGATGTTCATCGGGTACGGGCCCACCGAGGCCACGGTGATCTCCTGTGTTGGGGTTGCCGACGCGGAGAGTGTGGAGGCGCCGTCGATCGGGAAGCCGGTGGCCAACACCCGTGTGTATGTGCTGGATGAGCGGCTGAGCCCGGTGCCGGTCGGTGTGGCGGGCGAGTTGTTCATCGGCGGCGTGCAGGTGGCGCGTGGTTATGGCGGGCGTCCGTCGTTGACGGCGGAGCGGTTTGTGGCTGATCCGTTCGCGGGGGACGGGTCGCGGTTGTATCGCTCGGGTGACCGGGTGCGGTGGCTGGCGGATGGTGAGCTGGAGTTCCTGGGCCGCGCCGATGAGCAGGTGAAGGTGCGTGGGTTCCGGATCGAGCCGGGTGAGATTGAGGCGGTCCTGACCGCGCATCCGGGTGTGCGGGCGGCGGCGGTGAGTGTGTTCGGCGATGACACTGACCGCCGTCTCGCGGCGTACCTTGTGCCGGCTGATCAGGGTGAGGGTATTCCGTCGGTGGCCGAGTTGCGGATGCTGGCGGGGCAGGCTCTGCCGTCTCACATGGTTCCGGCCGCGTTTGTGGAGTTGGCCGCACTGCCGCTCACCGCGAACGGCAAGGTCGATCGGACGGCGCTGCCTTCCCCGGAGGGCGCCCGTCCCGAGCTCGGCGGATATATGGCGCCGCGTACCGAGACCGAACGTGTCCTGGCCGACGTATGGGCGCAGATACTCCGTGTCGAGCGGATCGGCGTCGAGGACGATTTCTTCGAACTCGGTGGGCATTCGCTGCTGGCGATCCAGCTCGCCTCCCGGATCCGGACGGTGTTCGGGATCGAGATGACGCTCGCCTCTCTGTTCGCCGAGCCGACCGTGCGCGGGCTGGCCGCCGTGATCGAGGGGCCGGGGCAGCGGGCCGAGGCGCCGCCGATGACGCCCGTCCCGCGCGACCAGGCGTTGCCGTTGTCGTTCGCGCAACAGCGGTTGTGGTTCCTCGACCAGCTGGACCCGGGATCGACCGAGTACAACGTGGTGATCCCCGTCCGGCTGGCCGACGAACTGGACGTGAGCGCGCTCGGCGCGGCCATGGACGCGGTGGTCGAACGGCACGAGGTGCTGCGGACCCGGCTGGTGACCGGCCCGGACGGGATCGCCCACCAGGTGATCGACCCGCCGACGCCGTTCTTGCTCCCGCTGGTCGACGTGACGGGCGCAGCCGATCCGATGGCCGTGGCCGGGCGGGTGGTGGGGCAGGACGCGACCACGCCCTTCGACCTCGCCGCCGGACCCCTGATCCGCGGAGCGTTGATCCGGCTCGCCGCCGATGAGCATGTGCTGGCACTGACGATGCACCATGTGGTCTCCGACGAATGGTCGGGCCGGATCCTGCGGCGTGACCTGTCGGCGCTCTACGAGGCGTTCCGCCGGGGTGGGCCGGACCCGCTGCCGCCGCTGCCGGTGCAGTACGCCGACTTCGCGGACTGGCAGCGCCGGTGGCTCTCCGGTGATGTGCTGGAGGGGCAGCTCGCTTACTGGCGCGGTCAGTTGGCCGATGCTCCGGTGCTGGAGCCGCCGATCGACCGGCCCCGTCCGGCTGTCCGTTCGTTGGCCGGCGCGCTGGAGCGGTTCGTCGTGCCGGCCGAGAGCGCGGAGGCGCTGCGCGCGCTGGCCCGCGAACACGGCACGACGATGTTCATGACGCTGCTGGCCGCCTTCGACGTGTTCCTCGCCCGCTACTGCGCCGTGGACGACGTCGTCGTCGGTACGCCGGTCGCGGGCCGCGACCGGGTCGAGACCGAGGATCTCGTCGGGTGCTTCGTCAACACGCTGGTGCTACGCACCGACCTGTCCGGCGACCCGACGTTCGACGAGCTGCTGACGCGGGTCCGGCAGACGGCGCTGGACGCCTTCGCCCACCAGGACCTGCCGTTCGAGCAGCTGGTGGACGCCCTGGTCACCGACCGGGACCGTTCTCGCACCTCGCTCTTCCAGGTGTTCTTCACCTACCTCCAGGAGGACGGCGACGACTCGCCCCCGCCGCGGGACGAGCACGAGCGCCGGACCGGGCCGGAGATGCCGGACACCGCGGCCTCGCGGCAGCTGACGTTGTCCGATCTGTCGATCACGTTCAGCGACTCCGGTACGGGCCCGCTCTCCGGCGACCTCGAATACAGCACCGCGCTGTTCGACGCGTCCACGGTGCGGCGGATGATCGGCCATCTGCTCACCGTGTTGCGGGAGGTCGTCGATTCCGGCCGCAGGATCGGCACCCTGGACCCGCTGTCGGCAACCGAGCGCGCGGAGTTGCTCTCCCTCGGTACGGGCGCCGAGACCACGGCGGACGTGGCCACTGTTCCCGCGCTCGTCCAGGAACAGGCACGGTGTGCGCCCGACACGGTCGCCGTCGTCATGGACGACCGACAACTCACCTACGGTCAGCTGAACGCCCGGGCCAACCAGCTCGCCCACCGCCTCACGGCCGACGGCATCGGCCGTGAGGACGTGGTCGGCGTGTGCCTGGAGCGCGGCCCGGAGCTGGTCGTGACCCTGCTGGGCATCCTCAAGGCGGGCGCGGCCTATCTGCCGCTCGACGTCGACCATCCCGAACAGCGGCTGCGGCACATGCTGGACGACTCCGGAGCCGTGCTGCTGATCACCGATGCCCGGTCGAAGGAACGACTGGCGTCCGTCACCACCCCGACCCTGCTCGTCGACGGCGACCACGCGACGATCGCCGCACACAGCACGGCCGACCCGGACACGGACGCCGGGCCGGACGACCTGGCGTACGTCATCTTCACCTCGGGCTCGACCGGCACGCCCAAGGCAGTGCTGATCCAGCACCGTTCGATGAGCCTGCGGCTGCTGGAGATGGGGCGCCGGTACGGGATCACCGCGGAGGACGTCGTCCTGCACCTCGCGTCCTTCACGTTCGACGCGGCACAGGAACAGCTCTTCCCGGTCCTCATGCACGGCGGGCGGCTCGTGCTGCGGGGCCCCGAGCTGTGGTCGGCCGACCAGATCGTCCGGGAGATCCGCCGTGAGGCCGTCACCTCGGTGGAGCTGACGCCCGCGCTGTGGGAACTGGTCACCCCGTACCTGGTGGCCGGGGACGCGCTGGGCCCCGGCTTCCGCCTGCTGGTCCTGGGCGGCGAGGCCGTCACGCCCGCCGCGCTGGCCCGCTGGTTCGACCGCACCGCCGTGCCGGTCTACAACACCTACGGGCCGACGGAGGCCACCATCACCTCCGTGGCCGCACCCCTTCGCGAGGCGGTCGCGGCGGTGCCGATCGGGCTGCCGATCGCGGACACGACGGTCTATGTGCTCGACTCCCGGCTGACACTGGTGCCGGTCGGGGTGGCGGGGGAGCTGTTCATCGCCGGTGCCGGTGTCGCGCGCGGGTACGGGGGCCGTTCCGCGCTGAGCGCGGAGCGGTTCGTGGCCGACCCGTACGCCGCCGACGGATCGCGGATGTACCGGTCGGGCGACCGGGTGCGGTGGCTGCCGGACGGACAGTTGGCGTTCCTGGGACGCGTCGACGACCAGGTGAAGGTGCGCGGGTTCCGGATCGAGCCGGGAGAGGTGGAGGCGGCGCTGATGACGCACCCGGCCGTCGCCACCGCCGTGGTGGCCGCCCGGGGCGAGGACGCGGACCGGCGACTGGTCGCCTACCTGATCCCGGCCGACCGTGCCACGGGACTGCCCGCCGTCGGCGAACTGCGTGAGCGACTGCGCCGGGACCTGCCGGACTACATGATCCCCTCGGCATTCACCGAGTTGGCGAGCCTGCCGCTGACGCGCAGCGGCAAGCTCGACCGGGCAGCACTCCCGGCGCCCGAACCGGCCGCGCCGGCCACGGACGGGTTCGAGGCGCCGTCGGGCGCCACGGAGGAACTGCTGGCCGGGATCTGGTCACAGGTGCTGGGTGTCGAACGGGTCGGCGCCGAGGACGACTTCTTCGAACTGGGCGGGCACTCGCTGCTGGCCACCCAGGTGATCTCCCGGCTCCGAGAGGTCTTCCAGGCCGAGGTCCCGGTCGCCGCGCTGTTCGACCGGCCCACGGTGCGCAGGCTGGCGGCGTTCGTCGACGGTGCGGCGCCCGGAGGCGTCGCACCGCCCATCACGGCCGTACCCCGCGGGCCCGACCTGCCGCTGTCGTTCGCACAGCAACGCCTCTGGTTCCTCGACCAGATGGAGCCCGGCGCGGTCGGCTACAACCTGCCGTCGCCGCAACAGTGGACCGGCGACCTGGACGTCGCAGCCCTGGGCGCCGCACTGAGCGCGGTCGTGGCGCGGCACGAGGTGCTGCGGACCCGACTGGTGCCGGGTCCGGACGGCGTGCCGCGGCAGGTGATCGACCCGCCCTCGCCGTTCCCGCTGCCGGTGGCCGACCTCTCCGGACTGGCCGATCCGGTGCCGGTCGTGCAGGGGATGGTCGCGGCCGACGCGGAGGCACCCTTCGATCTGGCGGCCGGACCGCTGATCCGCGCCATGCTGGTGCGGGTGGCCGCCGATGAGCATGTACTGGCGTTGTCCATGCACCACGTGGTCTTCGACGAGTGGTCGGACCGCGTCTTCAAGCACGAACTGGCGGCCCTCTACGACGCGTTCCGCGCGGGCGAGCCGGACCCGCTGCCGCCGCTGCCGGTGCAGTACGCCGACTTCGCGGTGTGGCAACGAGACTGGCTGACCGGGGAGGTCGTGGCGGCGCAGCTGGACCACTGGCGGGAGCGGCTCGCCGGGATGCCGGTCCTGGAGCTGCCCACCGACCGACCCCGTCCGTCCGTGCGCTCCAGCGCGGGTGCCGTGACCAGGTTCGAGATCTCCCCGCGGACCACCGCCGGCCTGCGCGCCGTGGCACGGCAGAGCGGCTCCACAATGTTCATGACGGTGTTCGCCGCGTTCGCCGCGCTCCTCGGCCGCTACAGCGGGCAGGACGACATCGTCGTCGGCACGCCGGTCGCGGGCCGCAACCGGGCCGAGACCGAGGACCTCATCGGGTTCTTCGTCAACACGCTCGTCCTACGCACCGACCTGTCGGGCGACCCGTCGTTCCACGAACTGCTGGCCCGGGTCCGGCGGACGGCGCTAGACGCCTACAGCCACCAGGACCTGCCGTTCGAGCAGCTGGTGGACGCCCTGGTCTCCGACCGCGACCGGTCCCGCACCCCGCTCTTCCAGGTGTTCTTCGGCTTCGACACCACCGACCCGCAGGACAGCGGCCGGGCCGCGACCGTCGACCCGACGACCAACGGCCGTCCCCGCGACGGCGGGCGGCGGTACGCCGACCAGCAGCACGAACCCCGTCCGGTGAAGTTCGACCTGGCCGTGCAACTGGGGGAGACCGACGGCTTCCTCACCGGTGAACTCCAGTACAGCACCGCCCTGTTCGACGCCACGAGTGTGGAACGGATGGCGGAACACCTGGCCACCCTGCTGGACGCGGTCGCGGCGGACGCGGACCGGCCGCTGTCACGGCTGCCGATCCTGACCGACCCGGAGCGGGACCAGCTCCTGGTGGCGTGGAACGACACCGCCGCGCCCGCACCCGGGACAGGCGGCGTCCATGAGCTGATCCGCGCCCGGGCCGCGGCCGGCCCCGACACGCTCGCCGTGGTCAGCGGCGACATGTCACTGACGTACGGCGGCCTGGTGGAACGGGCGGACCGGCTGGCGCACCGCCTGCACGCGGCAGGTGTCGGCGCCGAGTCGGTCGTGGGCCTGTGCCTGCCGCGAGGCCCGGAGATGATCGTCGCGGTGCTGGCCGTATGGCAGGCCGGCGGCGCCTATCTGCCGCTGGACCCGGACTACCCGCCGGAGCGGCTGGCGTACATGCTGGCCGACAGCCGGACCAGGGTCCTGGTCGGCCGCCGGGACGTGGCCGGCGGCCTCGTGGCCGAACACACGATCTGGCTGGACGAACCGGCGGCGCCCGCCGCGGTACCCGAGCCGTTCACACCGCCCGAGCCCGCCGTCACACCCGACCGGCTCGCCTACGTCATCTACACCTCCGGGTCGACCGGCCGGCCCAAGGGCGTGCAGGTCACACACGGAGGCATCGCCAACCTGACGGCGGCCCTGCGGGAGTCGATGGCCGTCGAGCCCGGCGCACGGGTGCTGCAGTTCGCCTCGTTCAGCTTCGACGCGGCCGCGCGTGACATCGCCACGGTGCTCGCGGGCGGCGGGACGCTGGTGGTGGCCGGCGCGGCACAGCGGGCCGAACCCGCCCTGCTGACCACGATGATCCGTGGCGACGGCGTGTGCTCGATGAGCATGTCGCCCTCCCTGCTGGGCGTCCTGGACCCGGCCTCGCTGCCGGGCGTCACCACGCTGAACGTCGGATCGGAACAGGTGGGCGCGCGGGTCGTGAGCGCCTGGAGTCCGGGACGCCACATGCACACCACCTACGGGCCGACCGAGACCACGGTCATCTCCTGCATCTCGCCCGCGGACCCGGACGAGCCGGCCGGAGCGCCGCCCATCGGCTCGCCGATCGCCAACACCCGGATGTACGTGCTGGACGAGCGGCTGGCCGTCGTGCCGGTGGGAGTGCCCGGCGAACTGTTCATCGGGGGCGCGGGACTGGCCCGGGGCTACGGACACCGGCCCGCACTGAGCGCGGAGCGGTTCCTCGCCGACCCGTACGCAGGCGACGGCTCCCGGATGTACCGGACCGGCGACCGGGCGCGGTGGCGGCCCGACGGGCAGCTGGACTTCCTCGGCCGGACGGACCACCAGATCAAGGTGCGCGGCTTCCGTATCGAGCCGGGCGAGATCGTGGCGGCCCTCACCGCCCACCCACGGGTGCGCTCGGCGGTCGTGACGGCCGTCGGCGAGGGCGTGGACCGGCGGCTGATCGGCTATCTGGTGCCCGCCGACCAGGCCGAGGGCATCCCGTCGGTCGGGGAACTCCGTGACCATCTGCGGCTCGGCATGCCCGACTTCATGATCCCGGCGGTGTTCGTCGAACTGGCCGGGCTGCCCCTCACCCCGAACGGCAAGCTCGACCGTGCCGCGCTGCCCGTGCCGGACGGCGTCCGGCCCGACGTGGCGGGCTACGTCGCCCCGGCCACCCCCACCGAGGAACTGCTCGCGGGGATCTGGGCCCGCGTACTGAACGTGGACCGGGTCGGCACCGCGGACGACTTCTTCGCGCTGGGCGGCCACTCGCTGCTGGCCACCCAGGCCATCTCCGGGATCCGCGAGGTGTTCGCGGCCGAGATACCGCTGTCGGCGCTGTTCGACCGGCCGACGATCGCCGGACTCGCCGCGGTGATCGACGAGATCACCCCCGGAGCGGTGGCACCACCGGTCACCGCCGTCAGCCGTGACCACGCGTTGCCGCTGTCGTTCGCGCAGCAACGGCTCTGGTTCCTCGACCAGTTGGAGCCCGGGTCGGCCGAGTACAACCTGCCGATGCCGATGCCCTGGCACGGTGACCTCGACGTCGGGACGCTGACCGCGGCCCTGACCGGTGTGGTGGCGCGGCACGAGGTGCTGCGCACCCGGCTCGTGACCGGACCGGACGGCGAGGCACGACAGGTGGTCGACCCGCCGTCGCCGTTCCCGCTCGCCGTCGTCGACGTCTCCCGCACGGCACACCCGCGCGCCCTGGCCGAACACCTGGTCGCCGAGGACGCCGGTACGCCGTTCGACCTCGCACACGGGCCACTGATCCGCGGATGCCTGATCCGGCTGGCCGCCGACGAGCACGTGCTGGCGCTGTCCATGCACCACGTGGTCTCGGACGAGTGGTCCGGGGGAATCCTCCGGCGTGAACTGTCGGCGCTCTACGCCGCCTTCGGCGCGGGAGAGCCGGATCCGTTGCCGCCGCTGGAGCTGCAGTATGCCGACTTCGCGGTGTGGCAGCGCGCATGGCTGGCCGGTGACGTTCTGGAGGCGCAACTGGCCTACTGGCAGGACACGTTGGCAGGCGCACCGGTGCTGGAGCTTCCCACCGACCGGCCGCGCCCCCCGGTGCGCTCGACCGAGGGCGCGGTCGCCGGGTTCAGCCTGTCGGCCGAGACCGTGGCCAGGCTTCACGGGGTGGCCCGGGCGGGCGGCGCGTCGATGTTCATGACGTTGCTGGCCGCGTTCGACGTGCTGCTCGGGCGGTACTGCGGCACCGATGACGTGGTGGTCGGCACCCCGGTCGCGGGCCGCAACCGGGCCGAGACCGAGGACCTCATCGGGTTCTTCGTCAACACGCTCGTGCTGCGCACCGACCTGTCGGACGACCCGACCTTCGTCGAGGTCGTCCGGAGGGTGCGGGAGACGGTGCTGAGCGCCCACGCCCACCAGGACCTGCCGTTCGAGCAGGTGGTGGACGCCCTGGTGACCGAGCGGGACCGCTCCAGGACGCCGCTGTTCCAGGTCTTCTTCAGCTACGCCCTGGGGGAGGGCTACGACAGCGGCACCGCCGCCGACCGTCCCGATGCCGCCGCCGGTTCGGCGCCCGCGATGTTCGATCTGTCCCTCGTCCTGGCGGAGAGCGGCGGCGCGCTCTCGGGCACGCTGCACTACAGCACCGCGTTGTTCGACGCCGCGACCGTGGAACGGATGGCGGCCCACCTGGTCATGCTGGTCGAGGCGATGGCGGCCGACGCCGACCTGCCGTTGTCGCGGTTCCCCCTGCTCACTCCGGCCGAGCGGGCCCTGGCGGTGGACGGCTGGAACGACACCGCCGCGGTGCTGCCCGACGTGACCACGGCACACGAACTGATCGCCGGGCGGGCGGCGGCCGTGCCCGACGCGGTGGCGGTGGTCGCCGAGGGAACGACGCTGACCTACGGAGCCCTGGTGACCCGGGCGGACCGGCTCGCACACCGTCTGCGCGAGGCGGGCGTGGGCCCAGAGTCCGTGGTCGGGCTCTGCCTGGAACGCGGCGTGGACATGGTGGTAGCGATGCTGGCCGTGTGGCGGGCGGGTGGCGCCTACCTGCCGCTGGACCCCGACCACCCCTTTGACCGGCTCCGGTTCATGCTGACCGACAGCGGCGCGTCCGTGCTGGTCAGCCACCGTGGCGTAGGCGCGGACCTCGCCGATGCGGCGGTGACGGTGTGGCTGGACGAGCCCGGCCACACCACGACACCCGGCCCCATGACACCTGGCCACCCCACGGCGGTTGATACGCCACCCACGGCTTTCCCTGTGGCCGGTGCCGCCGGGCGGTCGGCGTACGTCATCTACACCTCGGGCTCCACCGGACGGGCCAAAGGAGTCCAGGTCACGCACCACAACCTGGTGAACTTCCTGACGGCGATGGCCGAGCGGCCGGGTGTCACCGACGCCGACGTCCTGCTGGCGGTGACCACGCTCGGCTTCGACATCGCGGGCCTGGAACTCGTGCTGCCCCTCACGGCGGGCGCGCGGGTCGTCGTCGCGGGCCGTGACACCGTGCGCGAGCCGGGACCCCTCGCCGCCGAGATCGCCCGATCGGGGGCGACGGTCATGCAGGCCACCCCGGCGACCTGGCAGCTGTTGACCGGCGACGGCTGGGCCGGGGCGCCCGGCCTGCGGGTGCTGTGCGGCGGCGAGGCGCTGCCGGGCGGGCTGGCCGCGGCGCTGCTGGAGCGGACGGCCGGCGTGTGGAACATGTACGGGCCGACGGAGACCACCATCTGGTCGACCTGCGAGCGGCTCACCGCGGACGGGCGGGTGCTCCTCGGGGCGCCCGTCGCCAACACCCGCGTCCTGGTCCTGGACGAGCGCCTGCACCCGGTGCCGGTGGGCGTCGCGGGCGAGCTGTTCATCGGCGGCGACGGCGTGGTCCGCGGCTACCGGGGCCGCCCCGCGCTGACGGCGGAACGGTTCGTCGCCGACCCCTTCGCCGCCGACGGCTCGCGGCTGTACCGCACCGGAGACCTGGCGCGCCGACTGCCGGACGGGAACCTGGAGTTCCTCGGCCGCATCGACCAGCAGGTGAAGGTCCGCGGGTTCCGGATCGAGCCCGGCGAGATCGAGGCGACGCTGGTCGCGCACCCCGGCGTCCGGGCAGCGGTGGTGACGGCCTCGGGTGACGGCGTGGACCGGCGGCTGGTGGCCCACCTGGTCGCCGCCGATGCGCGGACCGGTGTCCCGGCGGTCGCCGAACTCCGCGACCATCTGCGGCGCGGCCTGCCGGAGTTCATGGTCCCCGCGGTGTTCACCGAGCTGACCGAGCTGCCCCTCACCCCCAACGGCAAGGTGGACCGGGCCGCGCTGCCGGACCCCTCCGGCGAGCGGCGGGGCACGGCGGCCTACGTGGCACCCGCCACCCCGGCCGAGGAACTCCTCGCGGGCATCTGGGCCGAGGTGCTGGACCTGGAACGGGTCGGGGCCGACGACGACTTCTTCGAACTGGGCGGCCACTCGCTGCTCGCCACCCGCCTGATCTCCCGGATCCGTGAGGTCTTCCGGGCCGAGATCCCGCTCGCCGCGCTGTTCGACCTGCCCACCGTCGCCCGGTTGGCGACGGTGGTGGAGAGCGCCGGCCGCGCCGCGGTGCCGCCGGTGACGCCGGTCGCCCGCGACCAGGTGCTGCCCCTGTCGTTCGCTCAGCAACGGCTGTGGTTCCTCAACCAGTTGGACCCGGCTTCGACCGAGTACAACATCGCGATCCGGATGGGCCTGGCCGGGGCCGTCGACCTCGCGGCCCTGGGCGCCGCCCTCTCCGCCCTCAGCGAGCGGCACGAGGTGCTGCGGACCCGGCTGGTCGCGGGCCCGGACGGTGTGGCGCACCAGGTGGTCGACGCGCCCGCCGAGCTCCGGCTGCCCGTCGCCGACGTGTCCGGAGAGCCGGACCCGAGGGCCGCGGCCGAGCGGGTGGCGGAGCAGGACAAGAACGCGCCGTTCGACTTCGCCACCGAGCACCCGGTCCGCGCGGTGCTGGTCAGGGTGGCGCCGGACCGGCACCTGCTGTCGCTCTCGCTTCACCACGTCGTCTTCGACGAGTGGTCGGGCCGGCTGCTGCGGCACGAACTGTCCACGCTCTACACCGCGTTCGCCGCCGGGCGGCCCTCGCCGCTCGCGCCACTGCCGGTGCAGTACGCCGACTTCGCGGTCTGGCAGCGACAGTGGTTCTCCGGTGAGGCCCTGGCCGAGCAGCTGGACTACTGGCGGGACCGGCTGGCCGGGATGCCGGTGCTGGAACTGCCCACCGACCGGCCGCGTCCACCGCTGCGCTCCGTCGAGGGCGCGGTGACCACGTTCACCGTCCCCGCGGAGGCCGTGGCCGGGCTGCGGGCGGTGGCGCGCGCGGGCGGCGCGACGATGTTCATGACGTTGTTCGCGGCCTACGGAGTACTGCTGGGCCGCTACAGCGGCCAGGAGAACGTGCTGGCGAGCACACCCGTCGCGAACCGGCACCGGGCCGAGATCGAGGACCTGGTCGGGTTCTTCGTGAACACGCTGGTCCTGGACATCGACCTGACCGGCGACCCGTCGTTCCCCGAAGTGCTGGCGCGGGTGCGGGAGATGGCGTTGGGCGCCTACGCCCACCAGGACCTGCCGTTCGAGCAGCTGGTGGACGCCCTGGTGGCCGGGCGCGACCGGTCCCGCAGCCCGCTCGCCCAGGTGTCCTTCAACTACGGGTACCAGGAGGCCGACGAGACCAGGACGGCGGACGAGAGCGAAGACCGGCCGGGCGACCCGGACGCGGCGGCCGGGTCGGGCACCCTGCCCGTCCAGTTCGACCTGGTGATGTCGCTGGACGAGGTGGCGGGCGGGGCCCTCGCGGGCGAGATCCGCTACAGCACGGCACTGTTCGACGCCTCCACGACGGAACGCATGGCACGCCACATGGTCGCGCTCCTGGAAGCCGTCGCGACGGACACGGACCAGGGCGTCTGGGATCTGCCGCTGCTGGCCGAGCCCGAGCGGCACCGGATCCTGGACGACTGGAACGACGTCACGACACCCCTGGCCGCGGTCGGCGGCGTGCACGACCTGATCGCCGAGCGAGCCGCCGCGATGCCCGACTCCGTCGCCGTCGTGTGCGACGACATGGCGCTGACGTACGGCGGCCTGCTGGAACGGTCGAGCCGCCTGGCGCACTACCTGCGCGGCACCGGGGTGGGCCCCGAGACCGTGGTCGGCCTGTGCCTGCCACGCGGTGTGGACATGGTCGTCGCGGTGCTCGCGGTGTGGCAGGCCGGCGGCGGCTATCTGCCGCTGGACCCCGAGTACCCGTTGGAACGGCTGGAGTTCATGCTGAGGGACAGCCGGGCGCCGGTCCTGATCGGCACCACCGAGGTGATCGACGACCTGTCCGTGGGGCGGCGCCGTACGGTCGCGGTCGACGACCCCATGGTGCAGGCGGCGCTGGCCGCGATGCCGGGCACGCCGCCCGAGGCGGTCACCCGGCCGGAACAACTGGCGTACGTGATCTACACGTCGGGTTCCACCGGGCGGCCGAAGGGCGTTCAGGTGACCCACGGGGGCGTGGTGAACCTGGTGCACGCCCAGCAGGCCGCGCTCGGTACCGGCGGTGACGACCTGGTGCTGCAGTTCGCGCCGTACAGCTTCGACGCCTCGGTGTGGGAGCTGGTCATGGCGCTGGGCACGGGCGCGACGGCGGTGGTGGCGACCCGGCGGGACCGCGCCGAGACCGACCGGCTGACCGAACTGGCCACGCGGGCCGGCGTCACCGTGGCGACCGTACCGCCGTCGCTGCTCGACGTCCTTGAGCCCGGCGACCTGGACGAGGTGGCGACGCTGATCACCGCGGGAGAGCGGCTCGACCCGCACCTGGCCGACACCTGGACGTGTGGCCGGCGGCTCTTCAACGCCTACGGCCCCACCGAGACGACGGTCTGTGCCTCGGTGGCGCTGTGTGCCCCCGAGACCGCCCCGCCGATCGGGGCGCCCCTCGCCAACACCCGGGTCTACGTGCTGGACGGCCGGCTGCGGCCGGTGCCGCAGGGTGTGGCGGGGGAGCTGTTCGTCGGTGGCGCGCAGGTGGCCCGGGGTTACCTGGGCCGCTCCGCGCTGAGCGCGGAGCGGTTCGTGGCCGACCCGTTCGCGGCCGACGGGTCGCGGATGTACCGGTCGGGCGACCGGGCGCGGTGGCTGGCGGACGGGCAGCTGGAGTTCCTCGGCCGCGCCGACGACCAGCTCAAGGTGCGCGGCTTCCGGATCGAGCCCGGCGAGGTCGAGACGGTGCTCAGCGCCCACCCGGCCGTGCGCACCGCCGTGGTGAGCGTCCACGGGGAGGGCGCCGACCGGCGGCTGGCCGCCTATCTCGTTCCCGCCGACCACGGCGAGGGCCTGCCGTCCGCGGACGAACTGCGCGACACGCTGCGGCGGAGCGTGCCGGAGCACATGGTGCCGGCGGTCTTCACCGAGCTGGGCAGCCTGCCTCTGACACCGAACGGGAAGATCGACCGGGCCGCACTGCCGGCCCCCGACGTGGTCCGGCCCGACACGGTCGAGTTCGTCGCCCCCGAGGGGGCCGCCGAGGAACTGCTGGCGGAGATCTGGCAGGAAGTGCTGGGCGTGGACCGGGTCGGTGCCCACGACCACTTCTTCGAACTCGGCGGCAGTTCGCTCCAGGTGACCCAGATCGTCGGCCTGCTGCGCGCCCGCGGTCACGACCTGAGCGTCAGCAGCCTGTTCGACCGCCCGACCGTGGCGGCCGCGGCGCCGCTCATCAAGATGCGCACCGAGGAACTGCGGTCGGCGGTCGCCATCCGGACCGGCACCGGGCTGCCCGCGCTGTTCGCCGTGCACTCGCTCACCGGCGAGGTGGCCGCGTACGCCGAGATCGCCGGGGCCGTCGAGGAGGGCCGGCAGGTGTTCGGGCTGCAGGCACGCGGCTTCTCCGGCGACGAGGCGCCGCCGGAGTCCGTCGAGGACATGGCGGCGGCGTACCTCAGTGATGTGCTCCAGGTGCAGCCGCACGGGCCGTACCTGTTCGTCGCGCAGTCCGGGAGCACGTACATCGCGGTCGAGATGGCCCGTCGGCTGGCGGCTCTCGGCAAAGAGGTCGCCGGTGTCTTCCTGCTGGCGCCCGCGCTGCAGCCCTACGCCGAGACCCTGCCCGAAAGCGCCTTCGACGAGACGGAACGGGCGATCCTGGACGATCTCAACGCCACCATCGGAGGCCCGCCCGGCACGCGGCTGGCCAAGGCCAACGAGAAGCGCCTGCTGAAGTACGGCACGCCGAGCAAGGAGATCAAGGCGGGGGTGCGCAAGGGCGACAAGCACGCGCTGCGGGTCATGCGATCCCTGGCCGTCAACCGGTCGGCGTACGCCTACTACGGCGAACTCCAGCACCGCGGGATGCGGCCCTACGACGGCCGGGTGGTCCTGTTGATCCCCGAGGGCGACCCGTCCAGTTGGAAGCGCAAGACGATCGAGAACTGGCGGACGGGCCTCCAGTCGGAGCCGGAGATCGTCGAGGTTCCCGGCAAGCACTCGTCGGTGTTCTACGGCGAGCCGGCGCGGGCGATCGGCTCCCTGCTCGGCGCCGAGCTGGAACGTCTGCGGCACAGCTGAAGCCCGGGTCCCCGGCGAGTGCCGGCCGGGGACCCGGGCTCATCGTCCTGGCGGGCGAGGTCAGACGTAGCCGTAGAGGGGGAGGACCTCGGCGAAGCGCTGCTGCGCGATGCGGCGGTGCTCGGCGGTGTAGACCTCCTTCCACGCGCCGACCTGGCCCTTGAAGAAGGTGAAGGCGTCGCGGTTGAACAGCTTCGTGGCCACGTCCTCGGGGGAGGCGTCGGCCGCGCCCAGGAAATCGATGAGACCCGCGGTGGCGCGGAGCTGCGCCTCGGCGGAACCGCCGCCGTCGGGCCCGACGAGTTCCTCGAACGAGGTCGAGTAGACGTTCGGGTGGTGGAGCAGCCACAGCATGCGCATGTAGTCGTGCGCCTGGGCGGGGAAGGACTCGTCGGTCAGCGCGTAGGTGAGCCGCTCCTCCAGGGTCGGCTTGGCGCGCAGGATGCTGCTGAACGCCTGCAGGTTGTTGATGGCGCTCAGGCCGCCCTTGGTGTGGCCGGAGACGAAGTTGATCATGGAGAGGGCCACATCGCGCGGATCACGGTAGTTGAAGATGATGCGCGGTTCGCCGTTCCTCGACCAGTCGCTCAGGAACGCCCCGTCGATGTTCCTGACGTCGAACTCGTGAAGCACCCAGCAGACGTTGGCGGGAGTCTGCGAGAACGGTGTGCCGCCTGTCCGCTCCAGGGCCTGTGCGACCAGGCTCCGGTTGACGAGCTCGGTGCTGTACTGGTTGACCAGCGGCATGCCCCACCGCAGCTTCCAGGCCCAGGCCAGCGCCTCCCACGCCTGGTCGGTCGCGTCCGTGAAGCCCGCCTCGTCCCGCGCCTTCAGCTCGGCCAGCTGCTCGTCGTCGTAGACCATGTCGGCCATGCGCCGGCGAGTCTCCAGGTCGAGCACCGGCTTGGTCTCGGGTCGGACGCGGACATGACCGTGCATTCGATAACCGAGCGCCGCCAACAGCTCGGTTATGAGATGTGTCCCCGATTTCATCATGGAGATCAAAATGATCCGCTCGGCGCGCGTGTTCTTTGGCACTCTTGCACTCCATTCTGTGCCGTGGGAAGGTCACGATAACCGGCTGTAGCTGTCGGTCGCCATGACGTGGGTGTTCAACTCGGGCTTTGCCGCAGTTGAACGCACCGACGGTCGACCGTGCTGGTGAGCTCACTGTTTTCGCCGCCCCGCCCGGCCGCGGCGGGCCGGGTCTGTCGCGGTGCGGCGCGCGATGCCATAGTGGGCGGGCCCGTTCGCCCCGACGGGTGCCGTTGACTCGGATTTCTCATCTCAGGGGACATTTATGCTTTCTGAAGCCAGGCGAGAATTGCTGAGACGGCGCCTGAAAGGGGAGCAGAGAATCGACCGGGGATGGGGGCCCAGGCCCGACGGACCCATTCCACTGTCATTCGCCCAGCAGCGATTGTGGTTCCTGGACCAATTGGCGCCGGGATCGGCCGAATACAACGTGCCGATGCGCGTCTGGTGGGACGGGACGCTGGACGTGGCGGCGCTCGGGGCGGCGCTCGACGCCGTGGTCGAGCGGCACGAGGTGCTGCGCACCCGGCTGGTCGCCGACCCCGACGGGGCGGCCCATCAGGTGATCGACCAGTCCTCCTCGGTGGCGCTGTCGGTGGCCGACGTGTCCACCGGCCCCGACCCCCTGCGTGGGGCCGAGCGCCTCGTCGCCGCCGACGCGGCGGCACCCTTCGACCTGGCGACCGGGCCACTGGTCCGGGCGTGCCTGATCCGGCTGGCCGCCGAGGAACACGTCCTGGCGGTGTCGACCCACCACGTGATCTTCGACGAGTGGTCGGCCGGGGTGTTTCGTCGTGAACTCGCCGCGCTCTACGAGGCGTTCCGCAGCGGCGGCCCCGACCCGCTGCCCCCGCTGGAGGTGCAGTACGCCGACTTCGCTTTCTGGCAGCGGGAGCTCCTGAGCGGCGAGGTACTCGAAGGCCAACTGGACTACTGGCGGCACCAGTTGACCGGGGCACCGGTGCTGGAGCTGCCCACCGACCGGCCTCGGCCGCCGGTGCGGTCCACTGCGGGCGCGGCGACCGCGTTCACCGTCTCGGCGCGCACGGCGGAGGGGCTGCGGGCCGTGGCCCGGGCCGGCGGCGCGTCGATGTTCATGACGCTGCTGGCGGCGTTCGACGTTCTGCTCGCCCGCTACTGCGGCGTCGACGACATCGTCGTCGGCACCCCCGTGGCGAACCGCAACCGCGCCGAGACCGAAGATCTCATCGGCTTCTTCGTCAACACCCTGGTCCTGCGGACGGACCTGTCCGGTGACCCCACGTTCAGCGACGTCGTGAGCCGGGTGCGGGAGGTCGCACTCGGCGCACACGCCCACCAGGACGTGCCGTTCGAGGAGCTGGTCGACGCCCTGACCACCGACCGGGACCGGTCCCGCACCCCGCTCTTCCAGGTGTTCTTCAACTACGTCGAGGCGTTCGGCGACGGCCGGGCGGCAGCCGAACGGACCGCGCTCGACCGTGACCGCGAGGTCGGCCCGGGCACCCTCTCCGCCAAGTTCGACCTCGTCCTGACGCTGGGCGAGACGGACGACGGCCTGTCCGGGACCCTGGAATACAGCACCGCCCTGTTCGACGCCGCCACCGTGGACCGCATGGCGGGACACCTGGTCACGCTGCTGGACGCCGTCATCGCCGACCCCGACCGGCACATCACGGACCTGCCCGTGCTGACCACGGCCGAACGCGACCGCGTGCTGGACGAATGGAACGACACTGCCGCCGAGCCGCCGCAGGCGCGCGGGGCACACGAACTGATCGCGGCCCGGGCGGCGGCGACCCCGGACGCAGTGGCCTGCGTCTCCGCGGACACCTCGCTGACCTATGCAGGCCTGCTGCGCCGGGCCGACCGGCTGGCGGGCCGGCTGCGCGAGGCGGGCGTCGGCGCCGAGTCGGTCGTGGCGCTGTGCCTGGAGCGAGGGCTCGACATGCTGGTCGCGGTACTCGCCGTGTGGCGGGCGGGCGGCGCCTACCTGCCGCTCGACCCCGGCTATCCGGCCGACCGGCTGACGTTCATGCTGGCCGACAGCGGGGCCGCCGTCCTGGTCGGCCACCGCGAGGTGGCAGCCGACCTGGCGGCGGGCACGGCGGTGCGGACCACCGTGTGGCTGGACGACCCGGCCGAACGCAGTGCGCCGACGACCGCACTACCCTCGGCCCCGGTGACGTCGGAGCAGGCGGCGTACGTCATCTACACCTCGGGCTCCACCGGACGGCCGAAGGGCGTCGTGGTGCCGCACGGCGGTGTGGCGAGCCTGGCGACGGCACAACTGCACGCCTTCGCCACCACCGCCGACGAAGTGGTGCTGCAGTTCGCACCGTTCAGCTTCGACGCCTCGGTGTGGGAACTGGTCATGGCGCTGGGCGCCGGCGCCACCCTGGCGGTGGCCACCACGGACGAGCGCACCGATCCCGCGCAGCTCGCGGAACTCGTGAAGCGGACCGGCGTCACCATGGCGACCGTGCCGCCGTCACTGCTGAACGAGCTGCGGCCGGACGACCTGAGCGGCGTACGCACCCTCATCACGGCGGGCGAACGCCTGGAAGCCGGCCCGGCCGCGCTGTGGCGCGGCGGCCGGAGGCTGGTGAACGCCTACGGACCGACCGAGGCCACGGTCTGCGCCAGCAGCGCGGTGATCGAAGACGACGGACCGCCGCCGATCGGGGCGCCGATCGCCCACACCAGGGCCTACGTGCTGGACCGTCATCTCCACCCGGTGCCGGCCGGGGTACCGGGCGAACTGTTCGTCGCGGGCCCGCAGTTGGCACGCGGATACGCCGAACGCCCGGCGCTGACGGCGGAACGGTTCGTCGTCGACCCGTTCGCGGGCGACGGGACGCGGATGTACCGCACCGGAGACCGGGCGAGGTGGCTCCCGGACGGGCGGCTGGACTTCCTGGGGCGCGTCGACGACCAGCTCAAGGTACGCGGCTTCCGGATCGAGCCGGGAGAGGTGGAGACGGCGCTGACCGCCCACCCCGGTGTGCGGACGGCCGTCGTGACCGCCTTCGGCGACGCCAGCGACCAACGTCTGGCGGCCTACCTCGTCCCGGCGGACCAGACCGAGGGCATCCCGGCCGTCGGTGAACTGCGGGAATTCGCGGGCCGACGACTGCCCGGCCACATGGTCCCGGCGGCCTTCGTCGAACTGGCGTCGTTGCCGCTCACGCCCAGCGGCAAGGTCGACCGGGCCGCGCTGCCCGCACCGGACGGAACCCGCCTGGGTTCGGCCGTGGACTACGTGCCGCCGCGCACCGAGACGGAACGCCTCCTGGCCGAGGTATGGGCACAGGTCCTCGGCATCGACCGGATCGGCGTCGAGGACAACTTCTTCGAGCTGGGCGGCGACTCGATCATCAGCATCCGGGTGGTGGCCCGGGCCCGCGAATCCGGCGTCCACGTCACCGTGGCCCAGCTGTTCGACCATCAGACGGTCGCCGGCCTGGCGTCGGTCGCCGGCGCACGCAGCTTGATCGACGCGGAACAGGACCTGGTCGTGGGCGACTTCCCGTTGTCGCCGATCCAGCGCTGGTTCCTGCAACGGGAGACACCCGAACCAGGGCACTTCAACCAGTCGACGCTGCTGGAGGTGACCGGAAGAATCGAACCCGCCGAGCTGCGCGCGGCGTTGACCGCGCTGATCGAGCATCACGACGCCTTGCGCTCGCGCTTCGTCCGTGCCGCCGACGGCGAGTGGCACGGACGGGTGGCCGCCGCCGAACCGGCCGAGCTGATACAGGTGATCGACGCCACCGAGAGGGGCGACGAGGACGAGTGGGCGTTCCTGGACGCCCAGGCCGGTCTCGTCCAGGCGAGTCTCGACCCGGCCGACGGGCCCCTGCTGCGGGCGGCCCTCTTCGAACGCGGTGACCAGGGACAGCTGTTGCTGATCGTCGCGCATCACCTCGTTGTGGACGCCGTGTCGTGGCCGGTCCTCCTGGAGGACCTCACCCTGGCCTGCGAGCAGGCCGAACTGCCGCCCAAGACGACCTCATTCCCGGCCTGGTCGGAGCGGCTCACCAAGCTGGCGAACTCGGACGAGACGACGGAGGAGGCCGCCTACTGGCGTGCCGTGGAGGCCGCCGCCTCCGAGCCACTGCCCCGTGACCACGACGGCCCCAACGACGCCGGATCGGCCCGCAAGGTGCGCGCGGCGCTCAACGCGGAGCAGACCGAACGGCTGCTGCGTGAGGTCCCGGGTGCGTTCCGGACCCAGATCAACGACGTACTGCTGTGTGCGCTGGGTGCGGTGCTGACCGAGTGGTGCCGGACGCCGTCGGTCGTGGTCGACCTGGAGGGTCACGGCCGTGAGGACGTCGGCACCGACATCGACGTGTCACGGACGGTCGGCTGGTTCACCAGCATGTACCCGGTGGCACTGGGCGGAGTCGGCGACGGCGACCTCGGGGCCGCGATCCGCACCATGAAGGAGTACCTGCGGGCCGTTCCCCGCAAGGGCCTCGGCTACGGCCTGCTGCGCTACCTGACCGACTGGACCCCCGGAGCGGACACCGCCGCCGAGGTGAGTTTCAACTACCAGGGCCGGGCCGGAGCGGGCGAGCGGCCCGAGTCCGCGGGCGGACGGTTCCGGCCCGCGCTGCGGGCCCTGGGCCGCGAACGTTCGACGCGCGGCGAGCGCCCTCATCTCATCGAGATCAACAGTCTCGTGGTCGACGGCCGTCTGGAAATGCTGTGGACGTATGGCGGTCAGGTCCATGAGGAGGCGACGGTCGAGCGTCTGGCGCGGCGTTACGTCGAGGTGCTGGGTGAGTTGGTCGACCATTGCTGCCGTCCGGAGGTCGGTGGTTGTACGCCTTCGGACTTCCCGCTGGCGAACCTGGACCAGCAGGCGGTCGACCATGTCGTGGCGGGTGTCTCCACGGTGGTCGAGGACGTCTATCCGCTGACCGGTCTCCAGCAGGGGATGTTGTTCCACACCGAGTTGGCCGGTGAGCCCGGCATGTACTGGGTGCAGAACGGTGTGCTGCTGGAGGGTGAGCTGGACCTGACGGCCCTGCGCCGCGCCTGGGAGCTGGTCTTCGCCCGGCACGAGGTGTTCCGGACCAGAGTGGTGTGGGACGACGTCCCCGAGCCGCTCGCCGTGGTGTCGCGTTCGGTGCCGTTGCCGCTGGAGGTGCTGGACTTCTCGGAGCAGACGGGGCAGGGGGAGCAGGCGCTCGCGGACCACCTGGAGGCCGACTGGGCCCGCGGCGCCGACTTCGACGCTCCCACACTGGCCCGCATCGCCGTCATCCGGCTGGCGGAGGAACGGCACCAACTGGTGTGGAGCTACCACCACCTGGTGTTGGACGGGTGGAGCGTCCCGATCGTGGTGGGCGAGGTGCTGGACGCCTACCACGCCTTCCGGACCGGCCGACGCCCCCAACTCGCGGTGCGGACGCCCTTCCGCGACTTCGCGGGGTGGACGGCGGGGCAGGATCTGGAGGCGGCGCGGCGGTACTGGTGGGAGCGGCTGGCCGGCATCACCGGGCCGACGCCGCTGGGGGTGGAGCAACCCACCGGTGAACAGGGCCAGGGCCAGGTCGAGGTGTCCTTGCCACCAGAGGTGGCGGGGACTCGCCTGGCGGAGTTCGCGCGGCGGCATCGGCTCACGGTGAACACGGTGGTGCAGGGTGCGTGGGCGCTGCTGTTGGCGTGTTACTCCGGTGGCGACGACGTGGTGTTCGGTGTGACGTCGTCGGGGCGTGGCGGTCAGATCGACGGTATGGATTCCATGGTCGGTTTGTTGATCAACACGATTCCGGTGCGGATCGGTGTTGATCGTGATCTGCCGGTGGCGGAGTGGCTGGCCGGGCTGCAGGAGGAGCAGGTGCGGGCGCGGCAGTTCGAGCACACGCCGCTGATGACGATCGCCTCGTGCACCGACCTGCCGTCCGGCCAGCCGTTGTTCAACAGCCTCTTCGTGTTCGAGAACTATCCGGTGGAGGAGTTGGAGGAGGGGCAGGAGCAGTCGGCGGCCGGAGGGCTGCGGGCGGGGTTCAATCATGGTCGTGATCAGGCGAATTATCCGCTGAGTGTGGCGGCGGGGTATGGCCGTGAGCTGATGGTCCGGTTGACGTATGACCGGTCGCGTTTCGATGAGGGTGTGGTCCGTCGGATGGCGGGTCACCTCGGGAGTGTTCTTGAGTCGGTCACGGCGGATGGTGGGCAGCGGGTCGGTGACCTGCCGGTCATGCCCGCCGTGGAACGGCATCAGCTGATCCATGACTGGAACGACACCGCTGTTGGTCTGCCCGCTGTGGGTGGGGTGCATGAGCTGATCGCGCAGCGGGCGGTGGTGTGTCCGGATGCGGTGGCGGTGGTGTGTGACGGCGTCTCACTCACCTATGCCGGGCTGATGGAGCGGGCCGGCCGGGTAGCGCACTACCTGCGTGAGGCGGGGGTGGGTGCGGAGTCCGTCGTCGGGCTGCGTCTCGGGCGCGGTGTCGACATGATCGTCGCGGTGCTGGGGGTGTGGCAGGCGGGCGGCGCCTATCTGCCGCTGGATCCGGAGTATCCGGTCGAGCGGCTGGAGTTCATGGTCGCCGACAGCGGCGCCGCGATCGTGATGGGCTCTGCCGAGATGGCTGCCGCGCTGGCGAGTCCGTCCAGTGGGGTTCAGGCTGTGGTTCACCCTGATCAGCTGGCGTATGTGATTTATACGTCGGGTTCGACGGGGCGTCCTAAGGGTGTGCAGGTTGCTCATGGCGGTCTGGTGAATGTGGCGTTGGCGTTGGGTCCGGTGCTGGGTGTCGGCGCGGGCGTCCGCTCTTTGCAGTTCGCTTCGTTCAGTTTTGATGCCGCGGTGTTGGATGTGGCGGCGGTGTTGGTGGGCGGCGGCACGCTGGTGGTGGCGTCGGTCGGCGATCGGGCCGAGCCTGCACGGCTCACCTTGATGTCAGTGGAAAGCGGTATTGGCTCGGCGAGTGTGTCGCCGTCGCTGCTGGGGACGCTTGATCCTGCTGAACTGCCTGCTGTGGGTTCGTTGTTGGTGGGTTCGGAGCGGGTGAGTGCTCGGGTGGCTGCTGACTGGGCGGCCGGCCGGCGGATGTTTATCGGGTACGGGCCGACCGAGGCCACGGTGATTTCTTGTGTGGGGGTTGCCGACGCGGCCAGTGTGGAGGCGCCGTCGATCGGGGTGCCGGTGGCCAACACCCGTGTGTACGTACTGGATGAGCGGCTGAGCCCGGTGCCGGTCGGTGTGGCGGGCGAGTTGTTCATCGGCGGCGTGCAGGTGGCGCGTGGTTATGGCGGGCGTCCGTCGTTGACGGCGGAGCGGTTTGTGGCTGATCCGTTCGCGGGGGACGGGTCGCGGTTGTACCGCTCGGGTGACCGGGTGCGGTGGCTGCCGGACGGTGAGCTGGAGTTCCTGGGCCGCGCCGATGAGCAGGTGAAGGTGCGTGGGTTCCGGATCGAGCCGGGTGAGATTGAGGCGGTCCTGACCGCGCATCCGGGTGTGCGGGCGGCGGCGGTGAGTGTGTTCGGCGATGACACTGACCGCCGTCTCGCGGCGTACCTTGTGCCGGCTGATCAGGGTGAGGGTATTCCGTCGGTGGCCGAGTTGCGGATGCTGGCGGGGCAGGCTCTGCCGTCTCACATGGTTCCGGCCGCGTTCGTGGAGTTGGCCGCACTGCCGCTCACCGCGAACGGCAAGGTCGATCGGACGGCGCTGCCTTCCCCGGAGGGCGCCCGTCCCGAGCTCGGCGGATATATGGCGCCGCGTACCGAGACCGAACGTGTCCTGGCCGACGTATGGGCGCAGATGCTCCGGGTCGAGCGGGTCGGCGTCGAGGACAACTTCTTCGAACTCGGCGGTGACTCGATCATCAGCATCCAGGTCGTCGCGCGGGCGCGTGATCTGGGTGTGCACGTCTCGGTGGCGCAGCTGTTCGACCTGCAGACGGTTGCCGGGCTGGCCTCGGTGGCGAGTTCGGACAGTCTGGTCGTCGCCGAGCAGGGTCTCGTGAGGGGTGACTTCCCGCTGTCGCCGGTCCAATGCCGCTTCCTGGAACGCGATACGCCGGACCAGGGGCACTTCAACCAGTCCATGGTGCTGGATGTCGTCGGACGGGTCGAGCCGGAGACGCTGCGCGCGGCGCTGCGGACGGTGCTGGAGCAGCACGACGCGCTGCGTTCGCGTTTCGTCCGGGACGGCGACGAGTGGACAGGCCGGATCGGGGCCGACGAGCCGGCCGAGTTGTTGTGGGTGGTCCACGAGGGCGACGAACGGGCCCTCGGCGCCGAGGCGCAGTCCAGCCTTGATCTGGCGCACGGACCTTTGCTGAGGGCCGTGCTGTTCGACGGCGACACGGGCGCTGACACGGACGGCGATGACCAGGGCCGTCGTCGTCGCCATGGCGAGGACAGTGGCGGTCAACGGCTGCTGATCGTCGTGCACCACCTGGTGATGGACACCGTCTCGTGGCCGATTCTCCTCGAAGACCTGGCGCTCGCCTGCGAGCAGGCCGAACTGCCCGCCAAGACCACCTCGTTCATGGCCTGGACCAGGCGTCTGGCCGAACTGGCCGACCCGGCCGAGTCCGCCTACTGGCACGGGGTGGAAGCCGAGATCGCTCCCTTGCCGCGCGACCACGAAGGCGGCAACTCCCATGCCCTGGCCTGCGAGGCACGGGCGACCCTGGGGCAGGAGCAGACCGAACGCCTGCTGCGTGAGGTGCCGGGAGTCTTCCGGACGCAGATCAACGATCTTCTTCTGAGCGCTCTGGGCGTGGTTCTCACCGAGTGGTGTGAACGTCCTTCGGTCGTCGTGGAGTTGGAGGGCCACGGCCGTGAGGACGTGGGTGCCGACATCGACGTGTCGCGTACGGTCGGCTGGTTCACCAGCATGTACCCGGTCACGCTGTCGGGACCGGGCGACGCCGACCTGGGCGCATTGCTGCGCCGTACCAAGGAGTACCTGCGGGCCGTTCCGCGCAAGGGGCTGGGCTACGGTCTGCTGCGCCATCTGCCTGACTGGACGCCCGGTATGACGCCCGAGGTGAGCTTCAACTACCTCGGCCAGACAGGCCCTCGGACCGCCGGTGATTCCGGTGGTGCCGGTGGGCGTTTCCGACCGTCCGGACCGCCGCTCGGGGAGCCCGAGTCGGGGCGGGCCGAACGGCCCCACCTGATCACGATCAACAGCCTGGTCGCCGATGGCCGCCTGGAGATGGCTTGGACGTACGGCGGCCAGGTCCACGACGAGGCCACGGTCGACCGTTTGGCGAGGCGCTACATCGAGGTGCTGAACGAGCTGATCGACTACTGCTGCCGTCCGGACGTGGGTGGCTGCACACCGTCGGACTTCCCTCTGGCGGGCCTCGACCAGACAGGCGTCGACCTGGTCACCGGACACCTGACGACGGTCGTCGAAGACGCCTACCCGCTCACAGCCCTGCAACAAGGCATGGTCTTCCACACCGAGTTGGCCGGTGAGCCCGGCATGTACTGGGTGCAGAACGGTCTGCTGCTGGAGGGCGAGCTGGACCTGGCAGCCCTGCGTCGTGCCTGGGAGCTGGTCTTCGCCCGGCACGAGGTGCTGCGCACCACGGTGGTGTGGGACGGCCTCCCCGAGCCACTGGCCGTGGTGTCACGTGCGGTTCCGCTGCCTCTGCGGGTGCTGGACCTCTCGGACCTGGACGAAGCGGCTCGACAACAGGCGGTCGCCGACCTCATGGCGGCCGACAGCGCGCAGGGCGCCGACTTCACCGCGCCGACACTCGCCCGGCTGACAGTGATCAGACTCGCGGATCGGCAACACCAGGTGGTGTGGGGCTATCACCACCTGCTGTTGGACGGCTGGAGCGTCCCGATCGTCCTCGGCGAGGTGCTGGAGGCGTATCACGCCTTCCGCGCGGGACGGCAGCCGCAACTGCCGGCGCGAGCGGCCTTCCGTGACTTCGCCGCCTGGGTGGCCGGACAGGACACGGACGAGGCCCGCCGCTACTGGCGGGAGCAGTTGGACGGCGTCACCGAAGCGGCACCGCTGGGCGTCGAGCGGGCCACCGGCGAGGAGGGCCAGGGGCAGGTACGGGTGCCGATCGCGGGCGACGGGCTCGCCGATTTCGCCCGGCGGCACCGGCTGACGCCGAACAGTGTCGTGCAGGGCGCGTGGGCGCTGGTCCTGTCGCTCTACTCCGGCAGCGACGACGTGGTGTTCGGTGTGACCTCGTCGGGTCGTGGCGGACAACTCGACGGCATGGACGCCATGGTCGGCCTGCTGCTCAACACCACCCCCGTCCGCATCGGTGTCGACCGTGACCGGCCGGTGGTGGAGTGGCTGGCCGCCCTCCAGGACGAGCAGGTACGGGCGCGGCAGTTCGAGCACACGCCGCTGATGACGATCGCCTCGTGCACCGACCTGCCGTCCGGCCAGGCGCTGTTCAACAGCCTCTTCGTCTTCGAGAACTACCCGGTCGAAGCGTTGGAGGCGGGCCGGGAGCAGTCGGCGGCCGACGGACTGCGGGCCGGGATCACCCATGGCCGCGAACAGGCCAACTACCCGCTGAACCTGATCGCCGGCCATGGTCGCGAACTCATGATCCGGCTGACCTACGATCGTGCGGTCTTCGACGCGGACACGATCGAGCGCATGGCCGGGCATCTCGCGACTGTGTTGGACGCGGTGTCCGAGGACCGCGGGCAGTGTGTGGGAGAGCTGCCGGTGCTGTCTGCTGCTGAGCGGCGTCGCCTCGTTCACGAGTGGAACGACACGGGCGGGCCGGTGCCGTTGGCCGGTGGGGTGCATGAGCTGATCGCCGCGGAGGCCGCGCTGCGTCCGGATGCGGTGGCGGTGGTGTGTGACGGTGTCTCACTCACCTATGCCGGGCTGTTGGAGCGGGCCGGCCGGGTGGCGCACTTCCTGTGTGAGTCGGGGGTGGGTGCCGAGTCCGTCGTCGGGCTGCGTCTTGGGCGTGGTGTCGACATGATCGTCGCGGTGCTGGGGGTGTGGCAGGCCGGTGGCGCCTACCTTCCGCTGGATCCGGAGTATCCGGTGGACCGGCTGGAGTTCATGGTCGCCGACAGCGGGGCCGAGAGGGTGATCGGTCCTGCCGAGATGGCTGCGGCGCTGGCCGGACCGTCGCGGACTCCCGAGATCGTGACCCATCCGGGCCAGCTCGCCTACCTGATCTACACGTCGGGCTCGACAGGCCGTCCCAAGGGCGTACAGGTCACGCACGGTGGTGCGGTCAATCTGACGGCGACCCTGCGGCCGTTGATGGGTGCCGCCCCAGGGATACGGCAGCTGCAGTTCGCCTCGTTCAGCTTCGACACCTCGGTGTGGGAACTGGTCATGGCACTGGGCGCGGGCGCCACACTCGTCGTCGCCACCGCACAGGAGCGCACCGAACCCCGCCTGCTGACCGCCATGTTGAACCGGGAGGGGGTGGGCCTGGCGACGGTCACGCCGTCCTTGCTGGGCGTACTGCGCCCTGCCGATCTGCCCGGCCTGCGGACCCTTGTCACCGCCGGGGAGAAACTGGATCCGGCGCTGGCCGCCGCCTGGCGTGGCGGACGCCGGATGCTGAACTCCTACGGGCCGACCGAGAACACGGTCGGCGCCACGCTCGCGGCGGTCGACGACGACGGGCCGCCGACGATCGGCGCGGCGACCGCGAACACCCAGGTGTATGTGCTCGATACCCGGCTGCAGCCGTTGCCGGTGGGCGTCGCTGGGGAGCTGTTCATCGCCGGTGCCGGTGTCGCGCGCGGGTACGCGGGCCGTTCCGCGCTGACCGCCGAACGGTTCGTAGCCGACCCGTACGCCGCCGACGGATCGCGGATGTACCGGTCGGGCGACCGGGTGCGGTGGAGGGCCGATGGACAACTGGAGTTCCTGGGCCGCGCTGACGACCAGGTCAAACTGCGCGGCTTCCGGATCGAGCCCGCCGAGATCGAAGCGGTGCTGGCCGCCCATCCGCAGGTGCGGACAGCCGTCGTCATCGCCTGGGGCGAAGAGCGCGACCGCCGTCTGGTGGCCTATCTCGTCCCGTCCGACCAGGCCGTCGGCGTGCCGTCCGTGGGAGAGCTGAGGGCGTTCGCGGGAGAGCGGCTCCCGGCCCACATGATCCCGGCGGTCTTCGTCGAACTGGCCGAGCTGCCGCTGACACCCAACAGGAAGATCGACCGCGCCGCGTTGCCGTCCCCCGTGGGATCCCGCGTGGAGCTGGACGGCTTCGTCGCGCCGCGCACGGAGACGGAACGTGTGTTGGCCGGGGTGTGGGCGCAGGTGCTGGGTGTCGAGCGGGTCGGGGTCGAGGACAACTTCTTCGAGCTGGGCGGCGACTCGATCCTGAGCATCCAGGTGGTCGCCCGGGCTCGGGAAGCGGGTGTGCAGATCTCGGTGGCCCAGCTGTTCGACCACAAGACGGTGGCGGGGCTCGCGTCCGTCGCCGGTACGCAGAGCCTGATCGACGCCGAGCAGGGTCTGGTGGTGGGTGACTTCGCGTTGTCGCCGATTCAGCGGTGGTTCCTGGAGCGGGAGACGCCTGAGCCGTGGCACTTCAATCAGTCGATGGTGGTGGAGGTCGCCGAGCGGGTCGATCCTGAGCGGCTGCGGCAGGCGTTGGCTGTGGTGGTGGGTCATCATGACGTGCTGCGCTCGCGGTTCGTGCGTGAGGCCGATGGCTGGAGGGGCCGGACGGTTGCGGATGAGACCGCCGAACTGTTGTGGGTGGTCGAGGGGGAGGACTGGGCTCGGGGTGCCCAGGCGCAGCGGAGTCTTGGTCTGGCGGACGGACCGTTGTTGCGGGCTGTTCTGTTCGAACGCGGTGATGCGCCGCAGCTGTTGCTGATGGTGGTGCATCACCTCGTTGTCGATGCGGTGTCGTGGCCGGTGCTGCTGGAGGACTTGTCGCTGGCCTGTGAGGGGGCGGGGTTACCGGCCAAGACGACGTCGTTCCGGGTGTGGTCGCAGCGGTTGGCCGAGCTGGCCGGCACGATCGACGCGGCCGAAGCCGACTACTGGCGTCAGGTCGAGGCCGCCGCGGCAACCCCGCTGCCGCGCGATCACCACGGTCCCAACACGAACGCGCTGGCACGCGATGTGGACGTCTCACTGGCTCCGGAGCAGACCGAACGGCTGCTGCGCGAGGTGCCGGGGGTGTTCCGGACGCAGATCAACGACGTACTGCTGTGCGTGCTCGGCGCGGTGCTCACCGAGTGGGCCGAACAGCCGTCCGTGCTGGTCGACGTCGAGGGTCACGGCCGTGAGGACGTGGGCGTCGACATCGACGTGTCGCGGACGGTCGGCTGGTTCACCAGCGTGCACCCCGTGGCGCTCGGCGCGGTCACCGACGGCGACCTGGGTGCGGCGCTGCGCCGCACCAAGGAGAACCTACGAGCCGTTCCGCGCAAGGGGATCGGCTACGGACTGCTGCGCCACCTGACCGACTGGACCTCGGCCGCGACTGCCGAGGTGGGCTTCAACTACGTCGGGCAGACCGCGCAGGCGGGTGGCCCCTCCGAGGGCGCCGGCGGGAGGTTCCGGCCGAGCGCACGGCTGCTCGGTGAGACCCGGTCGGCGCAGGGCGGGCGCACCCACCTCATCGAGATCAACGGCCTGGTCGTGAACGGCCGCCTGGAGATGAAGTGGACGTATGGCGGTCAGGTCCATGAGGAGGCGACGGTCGAGCGTCTGGCGCGGCGTTACGTCGAGGTGCTGGGTGAGTTGGTCGACTATTGCTGCCGTCCGGGGGTCGGTGGTTGTACGCCGTCGGACTTCCCGTTGGCGAACCTGGACCAGCAGGCGGTCGACCATGTCGTGGCGGGTGTCTCCACGGTGGTCGAGGACGTCTATCCGCTGACCGGTCTCCAGCAGGGGATGTTGTTCCACACCGAGTTGGCCGGTGAGCCCGGCATGTACTGGGTGCAGAACGGTCTGCTGCTGGAGGGTGAGCTGGACCTGACGGCCCTGCGCCGCGCCTGGGAGCTGGTCTTCGCCCGGCACGAGGTGTTCCGGACCAGAGTGGTGTGGGACGACGTCCCCGAGCCGCTCGCCGTGGTGTCGCGTGCCGTACCGCTTCCGCTGGAGGTACTGGACTTCGGCGACCTGAACGAGTCGGACCGGCAGCAGGCGATGGAGGACCACCTCGCCGCCGACTGGATGCGGGGAGCCGACTTCACCGCTCCCTCGCTGGTGCGCATCGTGGTCGTACGACTCGGCGAGAACCGGCACCAGCTCGTCTGGAGCAACCACCACCTGCTGCTGGACGGATGGAGCCTGCCGATCGTGGTCGGCGAGGTGCTGGAGGCCTACCACGCGTTCCGGGCCGGCCGCCGGCCGCACCTGCCCGCGCGTACCCCGTTCCGCGACTTCGTCGCCTGGAGCGCGGAGCAGGACCTGGACGAGGCGCGGGAGTACTGGCGGGAACAGTTGGCAGGTGTCACCGAGGCCACACGGCTGGGCGTGGAGCACGCCACCGGCGAGCACGGCCAGAGCCGGTTCCAGGTCGACGTGCCCGGGGCCGGTCTCGTCGAGTTCGCGCGGCGGCATCGGCTCACGGTGAACACGGTGGTGCAGGGTGCGTGGGCGCTGGTGATGGCGTGTTACTCCGGTGGCGACGACGTGGTGTTCGGTGTGACGTCGTCGGGGCGTGGCGGTCAGATCGACGGTATGGATTCCATGGTCGGTCTGTTGATCAACACGATTCCGGTGCGGATCGGTGTCGATCGTGATCTGCCGGTGGCGGAGTGGCTGGCCGGGCTGCAGGAGGAGCAGGTGCGGGCGCGGCAGTTCGAGCACACGCCGCTGGTGACCGTCATGGGGTGCACCGACCTGCCCGCCGGGGAGCCGCTGTTCAACTCGCTCTTCGTCTTCGAGAACTACCCCGTCCAGGACCTGGAGGAAGGACGGCAGGCCTCCGCCGCGGGCGGCCTCGAAGCGGGGTTCAACCACGGACGCGAGCAGGCCCACTATCCCCTCGCGGTCACCGCGGGGCTGGGGCGCGACCTGAGGGTCGGCCTGACCTACGATCGTGCGGCCTTCGACGCCGGCACGATCGAGCGGATGGCCGGGCATCTGGCGACGGTGCTGGAGGCGGTGTCCCTGGACCGTGGTCAGCGGGTCGGTGACCTGCCGGTGATGTCCGCGGCCGAAAGCCATGAGCTGATCCATGACTGGAACGACACGGCGGCCGGTCTGCCTGGCGCGGGCGGGGTGCAGGAGCTGATCGCCGCCCAGGGCGTTGTGCGTCCCGATGCGCTGGCGGTCGTGTGTGACGGCGTCTCGCTGACCTACACCGGCTTGCTGGAGCGGGTGAACCGGCTCGCACGGTATCTGCGCGGTGCGGGGGTGGGCGCCGAGTCCGTCGTCGGGCTGTGCCTGGGGCGTGGTGTCGACATGGTCGTGGCGGTGCTGGCGGTGTGGCAGGCCGGTGGCGCCTATCTGCCGCTGGATCCGGACTACCCGGTGGACCGGCTGGAGTTCATGCTCGCCGACAGCGGCGTGAGTGTGCTGGTGGGGCATCGAGAGGTTGCCGGGGACCTGACGGCGAACGCTCTCGTGGAACGCGAGGTGTGGCTGGACGATCCGGCCGTCACGGCCCGGATCGCCGCGATGCCCGCCACCGCGCCCGCCGTGACCGTGCACCGCGCTCAGCCGGCATGCGTGATCTACACGTCCGGATCGACCGGCATGCCCAAGGGCGTCGTGGTGCCCCACGCGGGGCTGGTGAGCCTCGTCATGGCCCAGAAGGACGCGCTGGGCACCGGCGAGGGCGACGTGATCCTGCAGTTCGCCTCGTTCAGCTTCGACGCCTCGGTGTGGGAACTGCTCATGGCACTGGCGCCCGGCGGAACGCTGGTCGTCGCCACCCCGGCGGAACGCGCCGAGCCCGCCCTGCTGGCGGACCTGGCCACACGTGCCGCGGTGACCGTGGCCACGGTGCCGCCGTCACTGCTCGACGTACTGAACCCGGACGACGACCTGCGCGGCGTGGGCACGGTGATCGCCGCGGGCGAGCGGCTCGACGCGGGCCTGGCCGCGGGGTGGTCCGACGGCCGGCGGCTGGTGAACGCCTACGGCCCGACCGAGAACACGGTCTGCGCCACCGTGGCGGTGGTGACGGGGGACGAGGGCGTGCCGCCGATCGGGTCGCCGATCGCCAACACCCAGGTGTACGTGCTCGACGACCGCATGACCCCGGTCCCGGTGGGCGTGGCGGGCGAGGTGTTCATCGGCGGTGCGCAGCAGGCGCGCGGCTACCTCGGCCGCCCCACGTTGACCGCCGGCCGGTTCGTGGCCAACCCCTTCGCGGGCGACGGGGCACGGATCTACCGGTCGGGAGACCGCGCCCGGTGGCGGGCCGACGGACGGCTGGAGTTCCTCGGCCGCGTCGACGATCAGGTGAAGGTCCGCGGCTACCGGATCGAACCCGGCGAGATCGAGACCGTACTGGCCGCGCACCCAGGCGTACGGGCGGCGGTCGTGACGGCGTCCGGCGAAGGCACCGAACGGCGGCTGGTGGCCCACCTCGTCCCCGCCGACCACGGCGAGGGCCTTCCCGAGGCCGGTGAACTGCGGGCGCACCTGCGCCGCAGTGTGCCGGACTTCATGGTCCCCTCGGCGTTCACCGAGCTGGCGGCGTTCCCGCTGAACCCGAGCGGCAAGGTCGACCGGGCCGCCCTCCCGGCGCCGGACGGCATGTCGAGGGCCGGGGCGATGGACACCTATGCGGCGCCGCGCACCGAGGTGGAGCGGGTGCTGGCCGAGATCTGGGCGCAGCTCCTCGACGTCGACCGGGTCGGCGCCGAGGACGGCTTCATCGACCTGGGCGGCCACTCGCTCCTCGCCACCCAGGTGATCTCCCGGGTCCGCACGGTGTTCGGCGTGGAACTCCCGCTGGCCGCGCTGTTCGACCGGCCGACGGTGCGCGGTCTGGCCACGGCAGTGGAGGAGGCGGCACAGGGCGTGGCCGCCCCGCGGGTGACCGCGGTACGCCGGGATCAGCCGCTGCCGCTCTCGTTCTCCCAGCAGCGCCTGTGGTTCCTGGACCAACTGGAGCCCGGTTCCGTCGAGTACATCGTGCCGACGCCGGTGCGGTGGGTCGGTGACCTGGACGTCGAGGCGCTCGGCGCCGCGCTGGGCGCGGTGGTGACACGGCACGAGGTGCTGCGGACCAGACTGGTCGCCGGCTCGGACGGCGTCGGACACCAGGTGATCGATCCGCCCGCTCCGTTCCCGTTGCCCGTCGCGGACGTGTCCGCCGAGCCGGAGCCGTTCCGTGCGGCCGAACGGCTGGTCAGGGCGGACGCGGTGACACCGTTCGACCTGGCGGTCGGACCGCTCGTGCGCGCCCTGCTGATCCGGATCGGCCCGGCCGAGCACGCGCTCGCGCTGTCGATGCACCACGTGGTCGCCGACGAGTGGTCCGGGCAGATCCTGCGGCGTGAACTGGCCGCGCTCTACGAGGCGTTCCGCGAGGGGCGGCCCGATCCGCTGCCGCCGCTCCCGGTGCAGTACGCCGACTTCGCGATGTGGCAGCGCCGCTGGCTGTCGGGAGAGGCACTGGAGCGGCAACTCGCCTACTGGACCGACCGGCTCGCGGACAGTGCGACGCTGGCCCTGCCCACCGACCGGCCGCGCCCGCGGGTACGCACCTCGGCCGGCGCGATGACCGAGTTCACCGTGTCACCGCGGACCGTGGAGGGGCTGCGAGCGGTGGCGCGGGAGAACGGCGCGTCGATGTTCATGACGCTGCTGGCCGCGTTCTCGGTACTGCTGGCCCGCTACAGCGGCCAGGACGACATCGTGGTCGGGACACCGATCGCAGGCCGCAACCGCGCCGAGACCGAGGACCTGATCGGGTTCTTCGTCAACACGCTCGTCCTGCGCACCGACCTGTCCGGAGACCCGACGTTCACCGAACTGCTCGGCCGGGTCCGCGAGACGGCGCTGAACGCCTACACCCACCAGGACCTGCCGTTCGAGCAACTGGTGGACGCCCTGGTCACCGAACGCGACCGGTCACGCAGCCCGCTCTTCCAGGTGCTCCTCAACTACTTCACCGATGAGGGGCAGGGCGTCCGTCAGGACCCGGACGACGACGCCGAGGCCATCGCGCTGCGCGAGGTGATCGCCGCGGTCGACCTGCGACTGATCCTGACCGACACGGGCCGGGGGCTGTCCGGGACGTTCGAATACAGCACCGACCTCTTCGACGCCACGACGGCCCAGCGGCTGGCCCGCCACCTGGTGGCCCTGCTGGAGACCGTCGCGGCCGACGCGGAACAGACGGTCTGGGATCTGCCGGTGCTCTCCCCGGCCGAGGGCGCGACGCTCGTCGACGACTGGAACCGCACGCCGGCTCCGACACCGGCCGCGACCGGGGTGCACGAGCTGATCGCGGGCGAGGCCGCAGTGCGCCCGGACGCGGTGGCGGTGGTGTGCGACGGCGTCTTCCTCACCTACGCCCGGCTGGTCGAGCGGGCGGCGCGGTTGGCGCACCACCTGCGCGCCGTGGGCGTCGGGCCCGAAACGGTCGTCGGACTGTGCCTGCCACGCAGCGCGGACATGATGGTCGCGGTGCTGGCGGTGTGGCAGGCCGGTGGCGCCTATCTGCCGCTGGATCCGGACTACCCGGTGGACCGGCTGGAGTTCATGCTGGCCGACAGCCGGGTGACCGTGCTGGTCGGCACCACCGACCTCATCGACGAACTGCCGGTGGGACGACGCCGCACGCTTGCCCTGGACGATCCCCTCGTCCGCACGACCCTGGCCACGATGCCCTCCACCCCACCCGAGGTCACGACCGCGGGAGAACAGCTCGCGTATGTGATCTACACGTCGGGGTCGACGGGCCGGCCCAAGGGCGTGCAGGTCACACACGGTGGGGTCGTGAATCTGGTGGCCGGCCAGGCCCCGGCCTTCGGGATCGGCCGTGGTGACCCGGTCGTACAGTTCGCCTCGTTCGCGTTCGACGCCTCGGTGTCGGAGATGTGGGTGACCCTGGCTCGCGGCGGAACCCTGGTGGTGGCCACCGCACAGGAGCGCGTGGAGCCGGGCGCGTTGGCCGGCCTGCTGCGGGCACGGGGCGTGCGCGTGGCGACGGTTCCGCCGTCACTGCTGCGGATGCTGACACCCGGTGATCTCGACGGCGTGGACTCGCTGGTGGCGGCGGGGGAGCGGCTGGACGCGGGCCTGGCAGGAGCCTGGGCCGAACGACATCGGCTGCTGAACGCCTACGGGCCGACCGAGACGACGGTGTGCGCGAGCATCGGCGTGGTCGAAGGCGAAGGCGAAGGCGAAGGCGAAGGCGGGGTCGTGTCGATCGGTGTGCCGATCGCCCACACCCGTGTCTATGTTCTGGACGATCGGCTCCGTCCCGTGCCGGTGGGAGTGGCCGGCGAGCTGTTCGTCGCCGGTGCGGGTGTCGCGCGGGGCTACCGCGGTCACCCGGTGCTGACGGCGGAACGGTTCGTGGCCGATCCGCTCGCCGGTGACGGATCGCGGTGGTACCGGACCGGTGACCGGGTGCGATGGCTGCCGGAGGGACGGCTGGAGTTCCTCGGGCGCGCCGACGACCAGGTCAAGGTGCGCGGATTCCGGATCGAGCCGGGTGAGGTGGAAACGGTGCTCGCCGCCCATCCCCTGGTGGGCGCGGCCGTGGTGACGGCCTGGGAGGACGGCCCGGACTGCCGCCTGGTGGCCTATCTCGTCCCCGCCGACCAGACGGTCGGAGTGCCGTCGGTGAGCGAGCTGAGGGCGTTCGCGGGGGAGCGGCTGCCGGACTTCATGGTGCCGTCGGTCTTCACCGAGCTGGCGGCCCTGCCACTGACACGGAACGGAAAGGTCGACCGGGCCGTGCTGCCGGCTCCACAGGAGGGCCGCATCGACGCGCGGTCAGCCTTTGTCGCACCGCGAACAGAGGTGGAAGAAACACTGGCGGCCATCTGGGCAGAAGTGCTCGGGCTGGAACGCGTCGGTGTGGAGGACGACTTCTTCGAATTGGGCGGGCATTCGCTCCTGGCGACCCAGGTCATCTCCCGGATCCGCGACGAGTTCGGCGTGGAGATATCCCTCGGCGCGATCTTCGACCGGCCCACGGTCGCCGCGACCGCCCTGGCCGTGACCACGTCGACCGCCGCCCCGGACGACGAAACCGAGTACGAAGTCTTCGAAATCTAGCCGCATCCCCCGTGCGAGGGACGCCATGGTCCCCCGCACGGGGGACAAGAGGATCGCTTCGCAACGTGACGACAGCACCGATGCCCTCTCCCTAGGATTTCACCCATGGAAGCGACGATCGAAGTGAACGGCCTCCGGAAACGCTTCGGCCAAGCCGTAGCCCTGGACGGAATGTCATTCACCGTAAAGCCCGGGCAGGTCACCGGATTCGCCGGTCCCAACGGCGCGGGCAAGTCCACCACCATGCGGGTCATTCTGGGTCTGGACTCCGTCGAGGCGGGCACGGCGCTGGTCGGCGGACAGCCGTACCGGAGCCTGCGGCGCCCCATGCTCCACCTCGGCGCGCTGCTGGACGCCGCCGCGCTGCAGCCGAGCCGCAGCGCCCGCGGCCACCTGCTGTGGCTGGCCCACTCGCAGGACCTCGGCGCCCGCCGGGTCGACGAGGTGATCCGGCTCGTCGGCCTGGAGAACGCGGCCCGGCGCAAGGCGGGCGGCTTCTCCCTGGGCATGCGGCAACGGCTCGGCATCGCCGCGGCGTTGCTCGGCGACCCACCCGTGCTGATGCTGGACGAGCCGTTCAACGGCCTGGACCCCGAGGGCATCGTGTGGATGCGCGGCTTCCTCCAGGGCCTCGCCCGGGAAGGACGTGCCGTCCTGGTGTCGAGCCACCTGATGAGTGAACTGCGCGACACCGCCGGCCACTTGGTGGTCGTCGGACGCGGCAAGGTCGTCGCCGACACCAGCGTGAGCGAACTGCTGGAGGCCGCCTCCCTCGGCCGGGTGCTGCTGCGCACCGCCGAGCGCGAGCGGGCGATGCCCCTGCTGGCACGGGAGGGCGCGACCGTCACCGCCACCGGGCCCGACACGCTCACCATCGCCGGACTGCCCTCCGAACGGATCGTGCAGCTCCTCGGCCAGGCCGATGTGCCGTTCTCCGAAGTGGCGGCGCACCGCCCCACCCTGGAGGAGGCCTACATGGAACTCACCCGGGACGCGGTGGAGTTCCGCGGCGCGACGGCGGAGAAGGCGGCACGATGACCAGCACGATCACGCCCTATCGCGCGGAGACGAAGCCAGGCCGGGCCGACTTCCCCGCGCTGGTGCGCGCGGAGTGGACCAAGTTCCGCACGGTGCGCGGCTGGGTCGTCGGCGCACTCGTCGCCGCCCTGGTCATGATGGCGCTCGGGCTGGTCGCCACGTCCGCGAGCACCCCACTGGGCGGGCGGGCCGAGGCACTTCCGACAGGGCCCGGCGGAGAGGCCGTGAACGACAGCCTCTACTTCGTCCACCAACCGCTCACCGGGAACGGTTCGATCACCGTCCCGGTGACCGCACTGACCGGCAGGGTCGACTACGCCGGCACCGCGCGCGACCGCGTCCAGGCCTGGGCGAAGGCCGGGCTCATCGTCAAGAAGGACCTCACCCAGGGATCGTCGTACGCCGCGGTCATGGTCACGGGCGCGCACGGCGTCCGGATGCAGTACGACTACACCCACGACGTCGCCGGCATGCGGGGGGACGTCACCGCGTCGTCACCACGCTGGCTGCGGCTCGTGCGCGCCGGCGACACGATCACCACCTACGACTCCACCGACGGCACCCGATGGACGAAGGTCGGCTCCGCCCAGCTGGCCGGGCTGCCGGGAACCGTGCAGGTCGGGCTGTTCGTCACCTCGCCACAGAACATGGAGGCCGCCACACCCGGCGCCACCATGGACCCGGCGACCGCGACCGCCGTCTTCGGCGACGCCGCACTGGAGGGCCAGTGGTCGCACAGCACATGGAAGGGTGAACAGCTGGGACGCGCGGGCACCTCGGGCAGCTATTCGCCGCGCCTGCCCGAAGCCGGCTACACCGAGGAACAGGGCGGCTTCACCGTCACCGGCGCGGGCGACATCGCACCGGTCGTGGGCGGACCGGCCCTGGGCAACGGCTTCAGCATCGAGAACTTCCTCGTCGGCACCTTCGCCGGGGCGATCGCCATGATGGTCGTCGCCACCATGTTCGTGACCTCCGAGTACCGCCGCGGCCTGATCCGCACCACCCTCGCCGCGAGCCCGCGCCGGGGCCGGGTCCTGGCCGCCAAGGCCCTCGTCATCGGCTCCGTCGCCTTCGTCGCCGGACTGCTCGCGGCCGCCTTCATGGTGAAGGTCGGTGAGAGCCGCGCCCGCGACAACGGCTTCCACGTGTTCCCCGTACAGGGAGCCACCGAAGTGCGGGTCATCGTCGGCACGGCGCTGCTGCTGGCCGTCGCCGCGGTCCTCGCCCTGGCCGTCGGCGCCATGGTGCGGCGCAGCGCCGCCGCGATCACCGCAGTCGTCGTCCTGCTCGTACTGCCCTATGTCCTGGCCATCGTGTCGGTGCTGCCCGACGGCGCGTCCAGCTGGCTGCTGCGGATCACACCGGCAGCCGGCTTCGCCATCCAGCAGACCGTGCCCCGCTACGACTTCGTGGCGAACGTCTATACGCCGTCCACCGGTTACTACCCGCTCTCACCCTGGGCCGGCCTCGCCGTCCTGTGCGTGTGGGCGGCACTGGCCCTGGGAGCCGCCACCGTTCTGCTCCGCCGGAGGGATGCCGAATGAGGCAGGCGCTGCACGCGGAGTGGACCAAGGTCCGCACACTCCGCGACACCAAGTGGCTCGTGGGCGCCATCATCGTGCTGACGGTGGCCCTCGGCGTCGCCGTCGCCTCCGCGATCACCTGCGACAAGGGAGGCTGCACCCAGGACACCACCAAACTCAGCCTCACCGGCGTGATGATCGGTCAGGCGGCCGTCGCCATCCTGGCGGTGCTGATGGTCGGCAACGAATACAGCACCGGAATGATCCGCACGACGTTCGCCGCGATGCCGGGCCGGTCCACGGTCCTGGCCGCCAAGGCGACCGTGCTCGCCGCCCTGGTGGCGGCGGCCGGCACCGTCGGCGTCCTGGTGTCGTTGCTCGCGGCGCGGTTCATCCTGTCCGGCAACGGATTCACGAACGAACACGGAGCCCAGGCACTGTCCCTGACCGACGGTGCGACCCTGCGCGCCGCCGCCGGATCGGTGATCTATCTCGTCCTGATCGGGCTGCTCAGCCTCGGTGTCACCGCCGTCTTCCGCGACTCCGCGGTGGCCGTGGGCATCGTCCTCGCCCTGCTCTACATCTTCCCGATCCTCGAACACGTGGTGCCGGACGAACGGCTGCAGCGGCGACTCGAACAGATCGCGCCCATGACGGCGGGGCTCGGCATCCAGACCACCCGCAACCTGCCCGCACTGCCTCTCGGCCCCTGGGAAGGGCTGGGCGTGCTCAGCACATGGAGCGCCGGGGCGCTTCTCGTCGGCGTGCTGCTGCTGCGATTCAGGGACGCCTGAGAAAGACCGAAACGCAAGGAAATCGATCCACCCGAGCGGCTTCGGACTTCTTGAATTCACCCTCCAGGATGCAAGGGAATCGGCAGGCAGGTCAACGTGGGGAACAGCCGGTGTTCAACCGGCGCGGAGTCGCAGTTGAACACCCGGGCCGCCCGGGGCCGATCTATGGGCTCCCGGGCGTCCCCGTCGTACTCTGAAGGCGCTGTGCAAGCATTTCGAGGCGCTTCGCTTTTCGGAGGTCCCGGTGAAGAAATACTGCAAGTCCTACGCGCTGGGTGAACTGCGCGCATTCTCCGGCTGGTCGGCGAGCGCGCACCCCGACGAACGAGAACTGCCCGACGACACTCCTGTGTTCCTCTGCGACGAATTCACCGTGCTCATCAGTCCGGTCGGAATCGACAAGGACAAACGCCTCTTCACCGAGGACACACCGGAGTGGCGGGAATTCTGCACGTCGACCCTGAAGTTCGAGATCCCGGCCGACCTGGCCTTCGCCTACGCCGACGCGGAGCAGGCTTGACCAGCCGGCCCGCCCATGCTGCGAGTCTTCTGAGAGGTGGCCCATGGATGAGCTGACCGAGCGCCTGACGCAGGAACAGTCGGTGGCGGTGGGCGGCCCGAAACCCACCCTGGAAGAACTGCGGACCAGGCTGGAGGACATCGGCACGGTCTTCGTGAAGTTCACCGGGACACGGGGCGGCACCGACCTCGGCATCCGGCTCGACCGTGACGCCTCCGACTTCGCCGCGGCCGACTTCGACCAGGCCGTCGGCACCGTGCACATCGAGGGCACGCTGATCCTGAACGACGATCCCGTGCGCTGCAGCGCGGACATCGATCTGGCGACGCTGAAGGGCACCGGCCGCCTCACGGTCGTGGAGAAGTCCGAACTGGTCGGCTGATGGACGGCCCACACGACGCCCGTGCTGACGCCGGGCGATTCGTTCTGACGCCCACCGAGGCGGAGTTACTGCCCTCGGCGCAGGACGTGCGGTCCTACCAGGAGCACGGCTGGTACCTGTCGAAGAAGCTGTTCACCGATGACGAGGTGGACACGATCCTGGCGGCGAGCGAGAAGTTCTACGGCGGCTACCGCGACCAGCTCCTGCCCGCGCACCCGCCCACACTCGCCTACTGGACGCCCGAGATGGGCGACGTGCTGCGCCACAACGACTACATCCACTACGAGGTCGACGCGATCAGGGAGATCCTGACCAAGCCGCTCGTCGGCGCGGTCGCGGCCCTGCTGGCCGGGGCGGACCTGATCCGCGTCTTCCAGGCGACGCTGATCTACAAGCCACCGCAGGCCGGGCACGAGACGTACGAGGTGCCGTGGCACTTCGACCGCAACTACTGGGCGACCAGTACGTCCGAGCGCATGCTGACCGCGTTCCTGCCGCTCCACGACTGCGACGAGGGCAACGGCACGATCGCGATGGTGGACGGCAGCCACCGATGGCGGGAGACCGGTGCCGCGGACGAGGGCACGCTGCACTTCGCGGCCCGCGACCGCGACGGCCTCGACGACCTGCTCGCGCGCAATGCCGCCTACAACGGCGGCGAGGTCCGCAAGGTCCCGATGACCATCCCCAAGGGGCACCTGAGCTTCCACCACTGCCGCACGTACCACGGCAGCGGTCCCAACCACTCCGGCGCACCGCGCCGGGCGATCTCGCTCCACCTCCAGGACGGCGACAACCGCTGGCGTCCGTACCACCTCGCCGACGGGTCGCTGCTCGCCTACAACCACGACCTCCTCGTGCGGCGCGACGCGGCGGGTGAACCGGACTACACCGACCCGGACTTCTGTCCGGTGATCTGGCAGCACGTCTGATCCGGCCGGCGGGTGGCCCCTCGTCGGACGCCCACACACATCAACGGAAGGTGACCGGGGATGAACTCCCAGAATTCCGAGGATTTCGACGTCGTGGTCGTCGGCGGTGGGCCCGGCGGCTCGACGCTCGCGACGCTCGTGGCCATGCAGGGACACCGCGTTCTCATCCTGGAGAAGGAGACGTTCCCGCGGTATCAGATCGGTGAGTCGCTGTTGCCCTCGACCGTTCACGGCGTCTGCCGCCTCACCGGCGTCAGCGAGGAACTGGCCCAGGCAGGCTTCACCCTCAAACGCGGCGGCACGCTGCGCTGGGGTGCCAACCCCGAGCCGTGGACGTTCGCGTTCTCGGTCTCGCAGAAGACGGCCGGCCGCACGTCGTTCGCCTACCAGGTCGAACGCATGAAGTTCGACAAGATCCTGCTCGACAACGCCCGGCGCAAAGGCGTGGAGGTACGGGAACGGTCCACCGTCTCCGACGTCGTGGAGGACGGGGCCGGCCGGGTGTGCGGGGTCGACTACACCGACGCCGACGGCGGTGAACACCGGATATCGGCCAAGTACGTGGTGGACGCCTCGGGCAACGGCAGCCGGATCTACAAGCGCGTCGGCGGCACCCGCGAGTATTCGGAGTTCTTCCGGAGTCTCGCGCTCTTCGGCTACTTCGAAGGTGGCAGGCGACTGCCCGCGCCCAACTCCGGCAACATCCTGTCCGCGGCCTTCGGCAGCGGCTGGTTCTGGTACATCCCCCTGAGTGACACGCTCACCAGCGTCGGCGCGGTGGTACGCCGCGAGGACGCGGAGAAGATCCAGGGCGATCCGGAGAAGGCGCTCATGAACCTGGTCGACGAGTGCCCGCTGGTCAAGGAGTACCTGTCCGGGGCCACCCGCGTCACCACCGGTGAGTACGGCCGCATCCGTGTCCGCAAGGACTACTCGTACCACCAGACGGAGTTCTGGCGGCCCGGAATGGTCCTCATCGGTGACGCCGCCTGCTTCGTCGACCCGGTCTTCTCCTCGGGCGTGCACCTGGCCACCTACAGTGCCCTGCTGGCCGCCCGGTCGATCAACAGCATCCTGGCCGGCCTCGTGGACGAGGCGCCCGCGTTCGGCGAGTTCGAGGCACGGTACCGCCGCGAATACAGCGTCTTCTACGAGTTCCTGATGTCCTTCTACGACATGCACGTCGACGAGAGCTCCTATTTCTGGTCGGCGAAGAAGGTCACGAAGAACACCCACACCGAGCTGGAGTCGTTCGTGGAACTCGTCGGCGGAATGTCGGCGGGGGAGTTCGACCTGAGCGATGCCGAGTCGGCCGCCATGCGTTTGAAGAGCCACTCCGCGGAGTTCGCCGACGCGGTCGACCAGGTCGTCGCCGACGGCGAACAGAGCATGCAGCCGCTGTTCAGGTCGCGCGTGGTCAGCCACGCCATGCAGCAGGGTGCGCAGGAACAGCACCGGGCACTGCTGGGGGACGACGCCGTGGACGACGCCCCGATGTTCACCGACGGTCTCGTCCCGTCCGAGGACGGTATGCACTGGACGGTTCCCGAGACCACCTGAGAGTTCACACGCGGACGAGTGAACCCCCTGCTGGTCCTGGGTTCTTGACCAGCCCCGATCCTTTCCTTGACGGATAAATTCCCACGTTGCGCCGCAGTTGAACACGACCGGACCGGTCTTGTTGTGTCGCGCCGGTGCGCGCCATAGTTCAGGCAGCGCACCGCGTGTCCTGTGCGGCGAGCTTCGCATTGAATTCAGGAGGCGGCTCATGGCTGTCAGGAGCGTCGGGTACGTCGAGTTGTACACGAACAAAAAGAAGTCGGTCATCGACTATTTCGTCTCGGCGATGGGATTCGAGCACGCCGCGGACTCGGCGGACGCAGAGGACAGTTCCGCGCTGCTGAGACAGGGCAGCGCGCAACTGGTCGTCACGACCGGTCCGGCGACCCGTGAGTTTCTGGACGCCCATGGAGAAGGAATCGCGGACATAGCCCTGACGTGCGACGACGTCGAGGAAACCGTGCGGGCCGCGGCGGCCGCCGGGGCCCGGATCACCGACCTGCACAAAGGCCACCCCTCGGTGTCGGGCTTCGGTGACGTCGTGCACACACTGCTTCCCGCGACCGACGACGCCACGCCCGCGCCGCCGGGGCCGTTCACCTGGGTCGCCACCCCGGAACCCGCGAACACACGTACCAGCAGGATCCGCTTGCTCGACCATGTCGCGGTCTGCCTGGACGGTGGCTCACTGGAGAAATTCGCTGATTTCTACCGAGAGGCCTTCGGGTTCTCCCGCTATTCCTCCGAGTACGTGGACGTCGGCGCACACGCGATGGACTCCGTCGTCGTGCGCAGCATGTCCGGCGACGTCACCTTCACGCTGGTCGCGCCGGACCTGTCGAAAGGACGGGGACAACTCGACGCGTTCCTCGAAAGGAACGGCGCCGCAGGAGTGCAGCACCTGGCCTTCCTCGTCGACGACATCATCTCGGCAGTACAGGACTTCCGTGGCACGGGCATGGAATTCCTCACCGTCCCGGACACCTACTACGACGCGTTGAGTGATCGCTTCACCGACATGCGGTCGGAGATCGAGCAGTTACGCGCCACGCAGGTGCTGGCGGACCGCGACGAGTGGGGCCACCTGCTGCAGCTGTTCAGCCGCTCACCCCACGAGCGCAACACGCTGTTCTACGAACTCATACAGCGCCGCGGCTCACGCGGCTTCGGCAGCGCGAACATCCGTGCCCTGTACGACGCGGTGGAACGCGACCGGACGACCACCGAATGAGCCCCGACGAAGCCGGTCGTCTGCGGAAATCGGAGCTGCACGCCAGTCTCAGCGATCCCGTGCTCGACACGATGAACTTCCTCAACGAGGTCACCCAGCGCTACCCCGAGGCGATCTCGTTCGCGCCGGGCCGCCCCTACGACGGCTTCTTCGACGTCGAGGAGATCTTCACGCACATCCGGCGCTACCTGGACCACCTGGCGGCGTCCGGAACCTCGCCCGCCGGGATACGCGACGCCCTCTTCCAGTACGGCCCGACCGCGGGCCAGATCCGGGAGCTGATCGCGGACTCGCTGCGCAAGGACGAGAACATCGACGTGCGGCCCGAGGCCATCGTGGTCACCGTGGGCTGCCAGGAAGCGATGTTCCTCGTGCTGCGCGCGCTCATCGCCGATCCGGACGACGTGCTCCTGGTCTCCACGCCCTGTTACGTGGGCATCACCGGCGCCGCCCGCCTGCAAGGCGTCGAGGTCGTCCCGGTCGAAGAGGGCGCCGACGGGTTCCGCTGCTCGGACCTGGAAGCCGCGCTGGCGGCCCAGCGCGCCCGGGGCCGGCGACCGCGCGCCTTCTACGTGGTCCCCGACCACTCGAACCCCTCGGGGACCACCGTGCCCCTCCAGGAGCGGCACGCGCTGCTCGCGCTGGCGGCCCGCGAGGACTTCCTGGTCCTGGAGGACAGCCCGTACCGGCTGGTCAGCCCCGGCGAGCAGGTGCCGACACTCAAGTCGCTCGATCGCGAACACCGCGTCGTCCACCTGGGCTCCTTCTCCAAGACCCTGTTTCCCGGCGCCCGGCTGGGGTTCGCCGTCGCCGACCAGCCCGTCGTCGACGAGGACGGTCGCACCGGGCTCCTGGCGGACGAACTCGCCAAGATCAAGAGCATGGTCACGGTAAACACCTCGCCGCTGAGCCAGGCCGTGGTGGCCGGCATGCTGCTCGCCGCCGACGGCCGGACCGCCGAGCTGAACACCCGGACGTCGGCGTACTACGGCGAGGCGATGCGAGCCATTCTCCAGCGGCTCGACGAGTGCCTGCCACCGCAGGACAGGGACGCCCTGGGCATCCGCTGGAACAGGCCGGACGGGGGCTTCTTCCTGACCGTCGACACCCCCTTCCGCGCCGACGCCGCCGCACTGACGCGTTCGGCGGAGGACCACGGTGTGATCTGGACACCCATGTCGTACTTCTATCCCCAGGGCGGCGGGGACCACAGCCTGCGGTTGTCCGTCAGCTATCTGACACCGGCCGACATCTCGGAGGGCGTCGCACGCCTCACCCAGTTCTTCAAGGCCGAATCCGCCAGAGCCGGTTGACCGCCACCCGGCCCCACCGAAGGAGACCTTCCGTGACCACGGCAGTACGTCTCATCCGCGGAAAGCCCCGCATGTGGGGGTGGACGTTCCGATGACTGCGGACCTCAGTGCTCCCGGCACCGGCCTGTTGGACATGCCGGCGCCGGAACCGGTGAAGGGCCCGGGCACCGCCCGGATCATGAGTGTCGGCACCGCCGTCACCGACCAGTCGTACTCCCAGCGAGAACTCCTCGACATCTTCGACATCCAGGACCCCAGGGTCCGGTCGGTCTTCCTCAACAGCGCGATCGAACGGCGCTTCCTCACCGTCCCGCCCACGGACGCCGACGGCGGCGTACTCCCCGAGACCCAGGGCCGCCTCCTGGCCAAACACAAGCGGCTCACCCTCGACATGGGCGCCCGCGCGGTCCGTACCTGTCTGGAGAACGCCGGCCTCGGCCTAGACGACATCGACTACCTGTGCTGCGTCACCACCACCGGCTTCCTCACCCCCGGCCTGAGCGCCCACCTCATCCGCGAGATGGAGATCCCGCCCCGGACCGGCCGGATGGACGTGGTGGGCATGGGGTGCAACGCCGGGCTCAACGCCCTCAACGCCACCGCCGGCTGGGCCGTGGCGAACCCCGGGAAGGTCGCCGTCATCCTGTGCGCCGAGGCGTGCTCCGCCGCCTACGTCATCGACGGGTCGATGCGCACCGCCGTGGTGAACAGCCTGTTCGGTGACGGAGCGGTGGCGATCACCCTGACCGCGGACCCGCCGGACGCCGCCTATGGCCTCGCCGGAGTGCCGGCCGAGCCGGCCGGCCCGCGCATCCTCGGATTCGCGAGCCACATGATCACCGAGGCGATCGACGCGATGCGCTACGACTGGGACGACACACAGAGCAAGTTCAGTTTCTACCTCGACCCGCTCGTTCCGTACGTCGTCGGTGCCCACGTCGAGCAGGTCGTCGACCGGCTGCTCGCGGGCGCCGGGCTGCGGCGCAGCGCCATAGACCACTGGCTCGTGCACTCCGGCGGCAAGAAGGTGATCGACGCCGTCCGGGTCAACCTGGGGCTCACCCGCCACGACGTACGGCACACCACGGCTGTCCTGCGCGACTACGGAAACCTGTCGAGCGGCTCCTTCCTGTTCTCCTACGAGCGGCTGCTCGACGAGGGAGTCGCCAAGGCCGGCGACCATGGCGTGCTGATGACCATGGGCCCCGGCTCGACCATCGAGACCGCGCTGGTGCAATGGTGACGACGAATCAGGTGAACGAGGCGATGAAGCCCACCCCCACGGCCGATGCCGAGCCGGTACCCGGGGCTCTCACCCTGCGGATCGACGGGCGGCACCTCCTGTCGGCCGAAGCGGTGGCGGCGGTCGGTGCCGTCTGCGACCGCGCCGAGGACCTCGACGGCCGGGCCCGCGTCGTCGTCCAGGTGTCCGGGGTCCCGCAGGGGCCATGGCCGGGCGAGCTGACGGTGTCCCTGGTGAACAAGTGGGAACGCGCACTGCGCCGTCTGGAGCGCCTGCCCGCACCCACGGTCGCCGTCGCCGACGGCGACTGCGGCGGACTGGCCCTGGACGCGCTGCTCGCCGCCGACTACCGCATCGCGACCAGGACGGTGCGATTGGCCGTCCCTCTCGCGGACGGCGCGACCTGGCCGGGAATGGCCCTGTACCGGCTGGCCGCGCACGGAGCGAACGGTGCCGCCCCCATCCGCCGTGCGGTCCTCTACGGCACCCCCATCGACGCCGCCGACGCGCACACCCTGCACCTGATCGACGAGCTGACGGGCGACGTGGCCGAAGCACTCGCCCGAGCCGACGAACGGGTCCGCGCCCTCGCTGGCACGGAACTGGCGATCCGGCGTCAGCTGTTGTTCGACGCCGCCACCACCAGCTTCGACGAGGCGCTCGGCGTCCATCTGGCGGCATGCGACCGCGCACTGCGGCGCGCGGCACGGCAGGCGGACGCATGACGGCCGGAGAGGTACAGGAGGGCCTGCGCGAGGTACGAGCGGAGCTGCCCCGGGCCAGGGCGTCCCTCGCGCGGGTGGCGGAGCGCACCGCGGACCTGCTGGACGCGCTGCCCGCTCCCCAGGACCGCTCGGCGGAACAGCGCGGCAGAGCCGAGGCAGCCACCGACACCGCCCGCACGCTGCGCGCGGCCTTCCTCGACACGCACGTCGACGCGGTCTACGACGAGCTCACCGACCGGCGTGCACGGCACCTGCGGGTGGACGAGCTGGCACAGGCCGCCGCGGCGGCCTTCCCCGGCCTCGTGCCCACCACCGAGCAACTCGCCGCGGAAGGTGCCCGGCCGCAGGCCCACAAAGAGGGCCACGAGATGGACCAGGGCATCTTCTTCAGCCGGGTGCTCCGCTCGTCCCGGGCCGGCCCGCACCTGCTCGACGCGATGCTGCGCCCGACGCGGCGTGCCCTCGCCCTCCTGCCGGAGTTCATCGACACGGGGCACCTCGACCTGGGATCAGTGCGCCTGGAGCGCACCGGAGCCGTGGCACGCCTGACCATGTGCCGCGACGACACCCTCAACGCCGAGGACAACGCGCAGGTCGACGACATGGAGACAGCCGTCGACCTCACCCTGCTCGACCCGGCGGCGGAGGTCGGACTGCTGCGTGGCGGCGAGATGACCCACCCTCGCCACCGGGGCCGACGGGTGTTCAGCGCGGGGATCAACCTCAAGAACCTGCACAGCGGCGACATCTCGCTGGTCGACTTCCTGCTGCGCCGCGAACTCGGCTACATCCACAAGATGATGAGAGGTGTCCGGTCCGACGACGAGACCAACTGGCGGTCCAGGACCGTCGAGAAGCCCTGGGTCGCCGTCGTGGACTCCTTCGCCATCGGCGGCGGAGCCCAACTGCTGCTCGCCTGCGACCATGTCATCGCCGCCGCGGACGCCTACCTCAGTCTGCCCGCCGCACAGGAAGGCATCATCCCGGGCCTCGCCAACTACCGTCTGACCCGCTTCGCGGGACCGCGCCTGACCCGGCAGATCATCCTGGAGGGGCGGCGGATCTGGGCGAGCGAGCCCGCGGCCCGGCTGTTGGTCGACGAGGTCCACGACCGCCCCGACCTGGACCCCGCCGTGGAGCGCAGTGTCGAACGGCTCCGGGGCAGCGCGGTGCTCGCCAACCGGCGCATGCTCAACCACGCGGAGGAGCCGCCGGAGGAGTTCCGGCGCTACCTGGCCGAGTTCGCCCTCCAACAGGCCTTGCGGCTCTACAGCCCCGACGTGATCGACAAGGTCGGCCGGTTCTCCGCCGCATCCGACGACAGACGGCGATGACCGCGTCAGGACCGGGAACCTCGCCGGCCCGACTCCCATGGTCGAGGCCGGTATTCACCATGCGCTCCGCAGCCCGTCCGGCATCCGGTGTGCGACCCGGGTGCCCATGGTGCGCCCGTGGCACCCCGACCCTACAGGTCCGGTCGCCGGCGCAGCCGCCTGTTCAACCGCGGCAGGGTGCAGTTGAACGGCTGAGCGGCGCAGTTGACGCCGAGTCCGCGAGCCCCCGTGCAGGGAGGCGAAAAACACCGCGGCGACGACCCGCACCTCGCGGAGGAGGAGATTCTCTTGGCGATGTCCAGCCTTGGTACCGACGGGAGTTGGCGGAACTCTCCCCACTCCGTCAGGCTGCTCTGGCGGCAGGGATTGTGGCCTTGGGCCGGCCGTCGGGCGGATCCTGTCCGTCTCTTGGGACCACATCCGCCGAACGGCCTGAGCCGGAAGGAGCCGTCGTGCGCTCCGCAGTCGTGGTTGGCACAGGACTCATAGGCACCTCGGTGGCCCTCGCGCTCAGCGCGCAGGGCGTCACCGTCTACTTGCGGGACACGGACCCCGCCGCGGCGAGGATCGCCGAGTCGCTCGGCGCCGGAACCACGGCGGCCCCGACCGCGGCGGCGGATCTGGCGGTCATGGCCGTGCCCCCCGCGCTCATCGGCCGGGTGCTGGCCGACCTGCAGGCCGCCGGACTCGCGCACCACTACACCGATGTCGCGAGCGTGAAGGTGGGACCTCGCGAGGACGCGGTCGCCCTCGACTGCGACACCGCCCACTACATCGCCGGCCATCCGATGGCAGGCGGGGAACGCAACGGGCCGCTCACTGCCCGTGCGGACATGTTCGAAGGCCGTGCGTGGATCCTCACGCCGACGTCGGACACCGACAGGGAGACGCTCAACACGGCCCTGGAGCTGGTGGCGATGTGCGGCGCGACGCCGGTCGTGATGGGCGCCGCCGAGCATGACCGGGCGGTCGGGCTGGTGTCCCACACCCCGCACATCGTGGCGGCCCTGGTCGCCATGCGCTTCGAACAGGCCGAGGAGCGTGCGGTGAGCCTGGCGGGCCCTGGCGTCCGGGATCTCAGCCGGATCGCGGGCGGCGACCCGGAGCTGTGGGTCGACATCCTCAGCGCGAACGCCGTCGTCGTGGCGGACATCCTGGAGGACATCGGCGCGAACCTGGAGGACGTCGTCACGGGCCTGCGCGCCATGGCGGCGACGGACGAGGCGAAACGCGACGAGGGCAGGCAGGTCATCGGCACGCTGCTGCGTCGGGGAAGGGCCGGGCGCGAGCGGATCGCCGGCAAGCACGGATCGCGGCCCGGCCGCTACCGGACCCTGGGGGTGTTGATCGGAGACCAGCCCGGCCAGCTGGCCCGCCTGTTCACGGATGCGAGCGGCTCCGGTGTGAACATCGAGGATATCCACCTGGAGCATGCCACAGACCAGCTCGTTGGTCTGGTCCAGTTGAGCGTGGAGCAGAGTTCCGCACCCGTTCTCGAAGAGGCGCTCCGCGCCCAGGGCTGGCGCACGCAGTGAACCCCACCCCTGAGAAGTCGTGATCCATCTCGCGATGATCGACCTCGCCGTGACTGACCTGATGAGCCGCTGCTTCGGCCACGAATCCGCCCGCGGCCGGTGCGACATATAAAAAGGGATCAAACCCGGATCGGTGGACGGAACCACGAATCGGGCTTTCGGTGGGAGCCAAAGGCTCGACAATGAGCGAGGCCGAAGCCGATGATAGGTGCTGCCAACGAGGAGCATCGCACGCCTGGGGGAAGGTGGTGATCATCGGCGTGGACGGGGACGGACAATTGACGAGGCCCTCCTGAGGTTTCTGGATTTATCCGCTCAGGGCCCCGGAATCTCATATTCAGTTCATGAAGCGAGCATTCCGATATCCGTCTCATGGTCGCATCGGGGGCTCGTGCACGGTGTCCGCAAACCGCCGCGGGGCGCTTCGGCATGCCCTGTGGTGATCCTGAGCCGCCACCGGATCAACTGTGCCGGACTTTCAGCTGGCTGCGGGCGGCGTCCATGGCCGTCCGGCGACGAGAGCGCGTAGGGCGGTGAGGGGGGTGGTGCCGTGGTGGCCTACGGCGGAGATGCGGGAGTGGATCCGGGCGAAGCACCTCGCGCAGGTCAGGGCCCTCCGGGATCCCGAGAAGCTCTGTGGTGCCGCGACCATCCTGCGGTCCCGCAGCCATGCGGCCGGTGTCCCGGCCTTGAGCCAGGGCGCTTCCACGGTGTGCGGGTTGACTACGACGCCGCACAACTACATGGGGCGACAACGTTGTTGAAGTCCGGCGGGTATGACGGGCGGGAGTGGGTCCCGTGCCGCGACGGCTGTCAGGTCCGGCGGAACACGGGCGCCGCGCAGGGCCTGCGCGGGACCGTGGACGGTACGAGAGGCCGGAGCGTCGCTGACCGGGGCGCCGGTGGAGACGAGCAGACCGGACGGGGTGTCCGTCGTCTCGGCCGCACGCGTGATCGACAGATGTCGGCCGGCCGACGGTCGGCGGACCGCTGCCCGTGGTGCCGCTTCGCATCCCGTGGTTGTCACCACCCGGTGTGGTGCCCTTGTGAGGAAGGTGTGCTCGAAGACGTCCACCACAGGGTGTGGCCGGCGTCCGGTGACCCGGGGCCGGAAGTCCTTTGGATCGAGAGCCTGTTGGGTCTGATCTCCCACGGTCACGACGCCGCTCGGGCGGTCTCTGTCGCTGCGGGCAGCCGGATGGCGACCGGCGACCGCGCCCGGACCGGCGTCCCGTTCCGGCCGTCGGCCCGGACCTCTCTTTGCCCGTCCCGGCTTGCACCCGGTGTGCTGCCGCAACGACTTCGGCGCGAGCCTCTCGCCCCTCCTGTCACGGGGCCGAGGCGTGGAGGAGCGGTGCGAACCGCATCCGTCCCCTCACTCCAACTCCGCGCACCACTGGACCTGTTCGGCAATCACCACCGTCGGCGCGGAGACCAGAAGCTTCCACTCCATGACCAACGCGGCGAGCTGTTCGTGCGAGGACTGCGGCGGTTGACCGGGGGTCACAAGATCGACGAACCCGGCCACCGGAACCCGCCTGCACGGCATCACCGCAGGCCATGAGTCGTCCAAACAGTCACTGAACGGGGAGATCTGAGTGAATCAGTCAGCCATTGTTTCCCGCGAGCCTGTGGACAGTGAACCCGTAAGAACTGAACCCGTTTTCCGGTCGGCCGCCCCGCCGAGTGGTGAGGAAGAGAGTAAGCAGGGACAGGAGGAAATCTCCATATCCACCTTACTGCCTGGCAAGTCACCGCGTTCCACGGGACCCGACGCGGAACACGTGGCACGTCTGGCCGAAGTCGAAGGACCACTGCCTCCCATTCTGGTCGACCGGCGCACCATGCGTGTGATCGACGGAGTACATCGACTCATGGCCGCATTTCTACGGGGCCAGGAGACTATCCGCGTAAGATTCTTCGACGGCAGCCACGACGACGCCTTTCTGCGTGCCGTCGAGGCGAATGTGACACACGGCCTGCCGCTGTCGCAGGCCGACCGGCGGGCCGCCGCAGCAAAGATCATCAAGTCGCACCCGCACATGTCGGACCGGGCCATTGCGCGTGCCTCGGGTCTGGGCGCGAAGACGGTCGCAGGGATCCGTCTGCGGTCCGGCGACGTGGTGCAGTTGCACGCGCGAGTCGGCCGGGACGGCAAGGTCCGCCCCCTCAACAGCGAGGAGGGCCGCAGGCGGGCCGCCGAACTGATCGCCGAGCGCCCAGAGGCATCGCTGCGCGAGGTGGCGAGACTGGCCGGGATCTCGCCGGCGACGGTGAGCGACGTTCGCCGGCGGCTCCAGATCGGCGAGGCTCCGGTGATCGAACGCGGGCGGCCTGCGGACCCGGAGACGGCGACCGACGCATCGGTGCGGGTGACGCTGAGGAGTGAGCGCAGGGCCGCCTCGGTCGACGGAGACCCCATGTCCGTGCTGCAGAAGCTGCTGCGGGATCCGTCGCTGCGCCACAACGAAGAGGGCAGGAACCTGCTGCGTCTGCTCCAGCAGAACGCGATCGGCATGCGGCAGCGGTCCGAACTCACCGCCGCCGTACCGCCGCACTGCGGCGACCTGGTGGTGTTCCTCGCACGCCAGTACGCGGAGACCTGGATGGAATTCGCCCAGCGGCTCGACGAGCAGATCCAGTCCTCCCGCCGCCCCGCGACGGTGAACAGCGAAGGCGACGAGGCGCCTGCCCCCGCGCCGGACTTCGGCCACCCCACCGCCTGGCGCGGGGCCGCCCCGGCGGTCGGCGGCAGACGCCTGTGAAGCCTCGCCGCGTCCGGCCGGGCGCCCGCGCCACGGCAGGCTGCCGCCGGTCCGCCGACATCGGCGACAGACCCTCTCGAAGGAGGGACGCCGTGGCCGAGAACACCGGATCGGTACGGCCGCGACCTGCGCAGCCCCGAGGTGCGGCACGCGATCGGCGGCCCGCCCGATGAACGATGGTGTCCACCGGGCGGCGGCAGCGGAGGCCCTCACCCTCAAGGACTTCGCCGATGTCGCCCGGGACCGGCTCTCCCCGGAGGTCTGGGACTTCCTCGAAGGCGGCGCCGGCGAAGAGCGGACGCTGAGGGAGAACCTCCGCGCCTACGACCGCACCCAGCTGTCCCCACGCGTCCTCACCGGCGCGGGCCCGCCCGTCACCGAGACCCGGATCCTTGGCCGGACCTGGGCGGTGCCGACGGGCGTGGCGCCCACGGCGTACCACACCCTCGCTCACCCGGAAGGCGAAGTGGCCACGGCACAGGGCGCGGGAGCTGCCGGTGTCCCCTTGGTGGTGAGCACCTTCGCCGGGCGCACCGTGGAGGACATCGCCGCCAACGCGACGGCGCCGCTCTGGCTCCAGGTGTACTGCTTCCGCGACCGCGCGACCACGAAGAGGCTGATCCAGCGCACCGAGCGTGCCGGCTTCGAAGCGCTGGTCCTCACGGTGGACACCCCCCGACTGGGCCGGAGACTGCGGGACCTCCGCAATGACTTCCGACTGCCCGCCGGAATCGCGCCGGCGAACCTCGACGGCGAGGGTTTCGCCTCGCCCAGCGGGCACGCGCTGGCCGAGTTCGACCCCGCCCTCGACTGGTCGGTCATCCCCTGGATGCGTTCCGTCAGCTCGCTCCCCGTTCTCCTGAAGGGCATCCTCACGGGACGCGACGCACAAAGGGCCGTCGAGGCGGGTGCGGACGGAATCGTCGTGTCCAACCACGGGGGACGTCAGCTCGACGGCGCCCCCGCGACCCTCCAGGTGCTGCCGGACGTCGTGGCGGCAGTCGCGGGCGCGTGCCCGGTACTGGTCGACGGGGGAGTGCGGCGCGGCAGGGACGTGCTGGCGGCCCTCGCGTTGGGCGCCGACGCGGCGCTGCTCGGCCGCCCCGTGCTGCATGCCCTGGCGGCGGACCAGGCGCGGGGCGTGGCACGGATGTTCGCCATCCTCGCCGAGGAACTGGCCGACGCGATGGCCCTCACCGGTGCTGCCTCGGTGACAGACATCGGCTCCGACCTCGTACGCGCTCCGTGACAGCGCCGGAACGAAACCGGCGGCGTGCCGCCACGGACCACCCGCAGCATCCGGCGAAGGCGCGGTGACCGTACAGTGCCGGCTCCCATCGCTTTCGTGGCCACGCCAGGTCAGCACCGGACCATCGAACGCACCCCTGTCCTGGCCCGCCTGCGGGTCACGCACCGGTGCTGCTGCGCTTGCCGATCAGGTCCCTGTACAAGGCCGCACGTTCCTCGGGTGCCTCCGCCTTGGCCAGTTCGGTCTTCCAGGCCTTCTCCAGGTCCTTGAGTTTCTGTACCCAGTCGCCGAACCCTTGCAGGTCGACAAGACGCTGGTTGGAACTGAGGGGGGCTTTGGCGCCGATCTTGTCGTCCTTGTGGCCGCCGAACTGGCTCACGGGATTGTTGTTCTTCTCACTGCTCGTCACACCGTGTTGGTAGCCATCGGGGGTCCTGCCCCCTGGCCCGGCGGTCTCGATACCGACCTGCAGTGCCCCGTCGCGCTTGCGGGTCGGGGGCTTGTAGCCCATGAACACGTGGCCGTACGACTCGTTCGGGAGGATGGTGTCGCCGTGGAAGTCCTTGTTTCCCATGCCTCCGACGGCTGCGGGCAGACCGTAGAGGTGGCTGTGGGGATCGAGCCAGTTCTGCACGGTGGCTCCGAATTCGCCCTTCTCCACGAAGTCGCCCCGCGTCCCGTCCGCCTGGTTGTCGCCGATCTCCATGTGATGGGTGGCGAATCCACGCCGGTACACCGGCTTGGCGGGCGTCGACTTGGGCTCCCAGGGCTTGCGGTCTTCCTTGGTGATGTGGAGCCACTGGGGCAGCTCGTAGCCGTGCTGGCCGTCGGCCAGTTGCGGAATGCGGATGTTGACGCGTCCGCCGTAGGCCAGGGCGTGGGCGACGTCGTCCTCGAAGTCCTCGTGAACACGCTCCTCCGGGTTGAAGACCTTCAGTCCGTCCTTCAGGATCAGGAAGATCTTGGTCAGCAACTCGGTGCCGCGTTCGACCCGTTGGCGGTGCTTGCCGGCATCCGGTACGTCGTCGCTGATACCGGGAGGGAGGAGGGTCTGGACGAATGTCTGGAAGATCTGCTCGTTCCGCTCCCCGGTGAGCTGTTCCTTTTCGGAGTCCGGGGTCTCGGCGGCGTGCATGGCCATGTGGCGGCCGAGCTGGTAGTCCGACCGGGTGGGCTTGGTCGGCGCTTTCTCCTCGGCGCGATCCTCGACGTTCTGCTGCCACCGCAGTGTGGCCACGAGCAGGCGTTTGCCCTCTGGCTGCTGGAGCCAGTTGTGGAAATCGCCCGCCTTGATGTAGGCCTCCGCTTCGGCGTGGGTGCAGATGCCCACGGTCTTCAGCCACTTGGGGTCCACGGACGCCACTGCCTCGATCGCCTGGAGCTCCTCGTCCGTGAACCGCGGGCCACCGCGCACCCGCCGGTGGAGGGCTTCCCGCACGGCCTTGTTGGTGATCTCCTGCTCCGTGCCGATGAGGAGCCGCGCCAGCCGGGGCACGGCCCCGGGCGAGGCCGTGGTCGGGGTCGCGCTCGTGGCCTCGGGGGCGGCACGATCCGCCCGCTGGACGGGGACGTCCCCCTGCACGCTGCGCTGCACCGCCCTGCCGGCTACGGCGGACCCGGGCAGCGCGAGGTCGGGGGCACCGCCGCGGGCCAGCTTGCGGCCGTTGGAGCCGGCGCTTCGTTCGAACGGGTCGTCCGGGTGGGAGACCTTCTCGCCCCCGCCGGTGGGCGTGCCGGGCACCGGCCCCAGGGCCTGCTGGCGCACGTGGTCGACCTCTTCGTACATCACCTCGTCGCTGACGCGGTTCCCGCCGAGCACGATGTGGGAGCCGGTGGTGTAGGCCAGGGCTCCGAGTTCCTCGGCCGAGCGCTGGGCGACGGGGCCGCTGTGCACGCGCACGTGGCCGAAGTCCATGCTGTAGGCCTGCTCGGCCCGTTGCAGGATGCGGGGCTCCAGTGGAAGGCCGGGGGAGCCGACGGCGTCGAACACCGATGACCGCCGCTGGACCGGCGCGGCCTCCCCGGTGGCGCGTCCCTGGGGCCCGCTCCGCTGCTCTTCGGGGCGCTGATCGTCGTCCCGTGCCCGCTGGATGGCGCGGGCCGTCGCAGCGTTGCCGGCGGCCTGTTGGAGAGCGATGAGCGGGGGCAGGGCCGCGGTCGGCCGGGACGCGGGGCGTGCGCGGACGCGGTCGGCGCTCTCGCGGTTCTCTGCCTGGATACGCATGGGCCGTTCCCCTTCGTTCGACGAGGGCCCTTCTCTCTTACCCGACCGACACCGGGAGTTGGGGAGTCCGAAGGGGCAGAGCCGGGGGCAGAGTTGTTCCTGACCGCGATGTGTTCGCCAGGCCAGATGCAGTGCCGGCGCGCTGGAGGTGAAGACGTGGGCTGTCTGCGGGGCATGGACACCGGTTGACGGAGCAGAGGTCACGCGCGCCTACGCGGTATCGGTGGGCCTGGTAGGACTCCGGTTCGGCCCCACGGCAGGCGGCTTCGTGCTCGCGTTCGCGCCGCGGCAGGTGCTGCTGGTGAAGGTGCCGATCGCCGCCCTCGCGTTCAACGGCACAAAAGCAGTGCATCCGCTCCCCTCCGGCAGCTCTGTGACCCGCTGGGTGAAGCTCGTGCACGGGGTACTTCAGTCAGCCGGTCCTCCGGCGAAGAAGTCCGCAAGGGAGGACGCGAGCGCCTCTGGAGCCTCCTCGGCCATGTGGTGCCCGGAGTCGATGCCATGGCCCCGTACGTCCGGTGCCCACTGCCGCCAGATCTTCAACGGGTCCCCGTAGAGGTCCTCAAGGTCGTCCCGGAGCGACCACAGCATCAGCGCCGGGCACCGGATCCGTGCCCCGGCGGCGCGGTCGTCCTCCTCATGCCGTCGGTCGAGGGTGAGGCCGGCCCGGTAGTCCTCCAGCATCGCCCGCACCACGTCGGGATTCCTCGTAGCAGCGCGCCACTCCTCGTAGTTCTCCTGTCCCATGCTCTGCGGATCACCGCGGTACCAACTGTCCGGATCGGCGTTGATCACCCGCTCGGGGATGTCCGGCTGGGCGAAGAAGAACCAGTGCCACCACTGCGTGGCGAACTCGGCCGTGATGCGGGACAGGTGCTCGGTGACGGGCAGACAGTCGAGCAGCGCCACCCGCGAGACCGTGTCGGGATGGTCGAGCGCGAGACGGAGCGCGGCACGGCCTCCGCGGTCGTGCCCGGCAAGTGCGAAGCGGACATGGCCGAGGGCGCGCATCACCTCGACCACGTCACCGGCGACGGCCCGCTTGGAGTACCCGGCGTGATCCGCGGTAGGCGCCGGGCCGGTGGAACGGCCGTAACCGCGGAGATCGGGACAGACCACGGTGAAACCGCGCCGGACCAGGAGCGGGGCGACACCATGCCAGGTCGCGGATGTCCGGGGGTAGCCGTGCAGCAGCACTACCGGCGGCCCCTCCCCGCCGTAGCGAACGAAGATCGATGCTTCATCGACCTGAACCTGTATGGCCTCAAAGTCCTCGAACAAGACCCGAACCTCCGCCGTCGTGGAAACACCGTCCCAGCACAGCCTTGCTCCTGCCCGCGGGTGCCGTGGAAACAACTGCCCGACCGGATCAGGACAGACGGCATTCGCCAACAGTGTCGTTCTGGCGCGGGCCCGCCCTCTGGCGGAGGGCGGGCCGCTGGTGTTTCGCGCTCGCGGCTTGGTGCCCTCAGACGTGCGTGAGCGGCCGTGTATCGCCGGATCCGGCCGGGGTGCCGTCGTCCTACGGTGTGTCCGGTGCCGTGGCGGCCACATAGACGGTGTTGGTGGAGGTACCGCCTTGCAGGGGGTTGTCGAAGTCGACGACATGGGCGACTGCCCGGGCGAAGACCTCGGTGAGCGTGGCGGTGAACTGCTCGTCCGGCGGATCGTTCGACCACAGGGCGAACACCCCGCCGGGGTGGAGGTGTTCGGCGAGAGCGCGGAGCCCGGCGCTCTGGTAGAGCGCCGCGTGCCGGGGATGGAGCACATGGCGCGGTGAGTGGTCGACGTCCAGGAGGATGGCGTGGAAGCGGCGGCCCGGCTCCTGGGGGTCGAAGCCGTGCGAACCGGCGGCCAGTGCGAAGAAGTCGCCGTGCACCAGACGGCAGCGGGCGTCCTCGGTCAGCCGGGCCCCGAGCGGCACCAGGTGTCGCTGGTGCCAGTCGATGACCTCGGCGAGCGCGTCGATCACGGTCAGCGAGCGCACCCGCGGATCGTCCAGGGCCGCCTGGGCGGTGTAGCCGAGCCCGAGTCCACCGACAGCGACGTCCAGTTCGGGGTTCGGCAGTGCCGCGAGTCCGAGTTCCGTGAGCGCGATCTCGCCGGCGGTGAAAAGGCTGGACATCAGGAACTCGTCGCCGAGCTTCACCTCGTACACGTCTTCTCCGGAGACCGGGTGGCGGCGTCGGCGCAGACTGATGTCCCCCATCGGTGTCGGCTGCCAGTCGATCTCCTCGAAGCGCAGGCTCATCGGTTCACCGTTCTGATGTTCGTGGATGTATGGGCGCCGTCGTGGGCGTGGTGGGGGTGGCGGCCCATGCCCCGCCCCGGCCTGGGGCGGGGGGCCGGGGCGGCGGGCCCGGTCAGGCGTCGATGATGACGGGGATGATCAGCGGCCTGCGGCGGTGGGTCCTGAAGGCCCAGTTGGCCACGGCGCGGGCGATGAGCTGTTCGAGCTGGCGGGCGTCACCGACACTCTCCTGGGCGGCGGAGGCGAGCGTCTTCTCGATGACGGGGATGACCGACTCGAAGGTGCTGTCGTCGTGGACGAAGCCCCGGGCCAGGAAGTCGGGGGCCTCGGCCAGGGCGCCGGTGTCGGCGTCGACGATGGCCACGACCGTGATGACGCCCTCCTGGGCGAGGGTGACCCGGTCCTTGAGGGACGCCTCTGTCGCGCCGCCGACTTCCGTGCCGTCCACGTAGACGTTCCCGGCGGGCACCTTGCCGGTGATGGAGGCGCGGCCGTCGACGAGGTCGACGACGACACCGTCCTCGGCGATGACGACCCGGTCCGGGTCGACGCCGGTACGGATGGCGAGGTCGGCGTTGGCCCGCAGGTGACGGAACTCGCCGTGGACGGGCATGACGTTGCGGGGCTTGACGATGTTGTAGCAGTACACGAGTTCGCCGGCACTGGCGTGGCCGGAGACGTGCACCTTGGCGTTGCCCTTGTGGACGACGTTGGCGCCCCACCGGGTCAGACCGTTGATCACCCGGTAGATGGCGTTCTCGTTGCCGGGGATGAGGGAGCTGGCGAGCAGGACGGTGTCGCCCTTGCCGATACGGATCGCGTGGTCGCGGTTGGCCATCCGGGACAGTGCGGCCATGGGCTCGCCCTGGGAACCGGTGCACACCAGGGTGATCCGGTGGTCGGGGAGCTTCTCCAGTTCCTTGGCGGGCACGACGAGACCGTTGGGCACCTTGAGGTAGCCCAGGTCGCGGGCGATGCCCATGTTGCGGACCATGGAGCGGCCCACGAAGGCCACCTTGCGGCCGTGCTGGTGGGCGGCGTCCAGGACCTGCTGGATGCGGTGCACGTGGCTGGCGAAGCTGGAGACGATGACGCGGCGCGGTGCGGTGCGCAGGACCTGTTCGATCGCGGGGTTCAGTTCGCGTTCGGAGGTGGTGAAGCCGGGCACCTCGGCGTTGGTGGAGTCGGTGAGGAACAGATCGACGCCCTCCTCACCGAGGCGGGCGAAGGCACGCAGGTCGGTGATCCGGTCATCGAGGGGGAACTGGTCCATCTTGAAGTCGCCGGTGTGGAGCACGAGGCCCGCTCCGGTGCGCAGGGCCACCGCGAGGCCGTCCGGGATGGAGTGGTTGACGGCCACGAACTCGCAGTCGAAGGGGCCGAAGCTGCGCCGGTCGCCCTCCCGTACACGCACGGTGCGGGGCCGGATGCCGTGCTCCTTGAGCTTGGCCTCCAGGAAGGCGAGGGTGAGCTTGGAGCCGACGACGGGAATGTCCGCCCGCTCTCTGAGGAGGTAGGGCACGCCGCCGATGTGGTCTTCGTGGCCGTGGGTGAGGACGACGGCGACGATGTCGTCGAGACGGTCCCGGATCGAGGTGAAGTCGGGCAGGATCACGTCGACGCCCGGCTGGTTCTCCTCCGGGAACAGGACACCGCAGTCCACGATGAGCAGCTTGCCGGCATGCTCGAAGACGGTCATGTTGCGGCCGATTTCGCCCAGACCGCCCAGGGCGGTGATCCTCAGCCCTCCTTGGGGCAGTGGTGGGGCGGCTTTGAGTTCTGGGTGCGGATGGCTCATACCCTGACGTTACCGAAAGGTCCGCCGGGGTGATCCACTGCCTGCACGGTCGACGCGCGGCGCGGTGCCAGGCACGGGCGCCGCGGCCGTCGCACAGGGCGGGCGAAGAGCGGCGTGAACGGTGGCGTCCACCACCGGATCGACGGGGTCCGTCCTGGTCCCCGCGGGTGCGGGGACCAGGACGGAGGGTTCACCGGTGCCGGGCTGCGGTCACCGGGGTGGGGTCACCTCAGGGAGCGAGCCGGTATGCGTTCGTGATCGTCTCGCGCACGGTGTTGCCGCTTTTGTCCTTCAGGTCCACCCGGAAGGACGTGGCCTTGGCGGTCGCCGGGTGCTTCACGCTCACCGAGCGCGCACCCTTCGCGTCGGTCGTCACGGTGAGCGCCTTCCAGGTCCGGCCGCCGTCGTAGGAGACCTTCACGGTCAGTGCGGCGACCTGCCCGGCCGCGGCGGCCTTGCCGCTCAGCTTCAGCGGCACCTTGAGCGTGCCGCCTGCCGGAGCCGTCCCGTGCAGGGTCAGCTTCGGCGCGAGCCGCACCGTCGACAGCGGGAGCTTGACCGTGTTGTCCGATGTCGGCCGGGCCGAGCTGAACGTCCACACCCCTGCCACCTTCGTACTGGTGGAGGTGTCCTTGGTGGAGCGGCTCGCCTCGACCGTGAGACGGTACGCGGCGGTGGCGGCGGGAACCTCGGCGCTCAGCCAGTCCGTGGCCGAGCCCTCGGCCAGGATCCGCCCGCCCGATTCCAGCCGGGCGAAGCCGCCGGTGACGATCGAGGACCCCAGGTTGCCGCCGCCGTCGTTGAACAGCGGGATCCTGGCGTCGATGTAGTCGCCGTTCCGCCTGGCCCCCTGCTCCTCCTGCGCGCCCCCCGCGGCGAGATCGGGGCCGACCACACCGGTGTTGAACTTCAGCGTGTGGCTGGAGCCCGGCTTGTAGGTCACCTTGTCCTTCGTGTAGATCATGCGTACCTCGCTGTCGGCGTTGAGCTGCGAGGCGGTCCAGGACCAGCGCACGCCGGCCGTGCTGAGGTAGTGCGTGGTGCTCCGCGGCAGGCTCTGCTCCTGCGGTTCCTGGATTCCGACGCCGCTCCCGAGCTCGTCCAGTGGCGTGATGTGGACCAGGCCCTTGGCTCCGGTGACGGAGGCGCCGAAGCCGAGCTTCACCTCGGCGACCTCGGCCCGGGTGACGGTGCGGGTCAGGCCGGTGAAGAAGCTCCCCTTGCGGTTGAAGGCGAGCCGGTAGTCGACGTTCTTGCCGGCCGCGCCGGGCGTCTTCCACACCCCGTTGAACTGGGCCCGCATCGTGGCCGATGCCGGGCCGAGGGCGGCGGTGCGGATCGGCGGCACCCCGCTGGTGGACCAGGAGTTGGCCAAGCCCACGGCGTCGTCGTAGTAGCCCACCCTGGAGGTGACGAGCTTGGCGGCCGGATCCGGGGCCTTCACGGCGAACGGCTTGGCCTTGCGGGAGTCGAGGGTGACCTTGACATCCTTGGTCACCTCCAGCACCGGCTGGACGAAGAAGCCCAGCTCGTTGTCCTGGGCGAAGACCAGACTGTCCAGCTGGTAGGACCCCTTGGGCATCCGCTGGACCACCGTGCCGTTCGCGCTGAACGGGAGCTCGACGGACTCGCCGACCCCGCCCACGGTTCTGATCGTCGTCGAGTACGCGGCCGGGCTCGCCCCGTCGGCGTCGATGTGCCGCACCGTGACGTCGTACGACTCCACCTCCCGCTCGACCACCAGACCGGTGCGCACCTGCTGGCCGTCCCCCGACGCCAGCACGGTGCCGCCGAACATGCCGTCGGCGGCGCCCTTGCGGGTGTCGGCGGTGACGGTGGTCGTCGCCGTGCCGCCGGCCGGAACGGTCAGCTGGGCGTCCTTGACGGTGAACATGCCGGCCGGGGCGGGGTCGCCCGACGGACCGACGCCGGAGGCACTCAGCTTCAGGGTGACGGCCTGGGTGCCGTAGTTGCGGTAGGTGAGGGTCTTGCCGGCCGGCTTGTCGTCGGCGTGCGGCCAGGCGTGTGTGCCGAAGCCGAGAGAGCCGGGCTCGGAGACGACCAGGGCCGTGGCGGCGCGCGCCAGATCCACCCGGCCCGCGCCCTGCTGGTGGGCGTTGAGCCGCGGGTTGGGCTTGGCCGAACCGGTCAGGAGCGCCTTCAGCCGGGCTCCGCTCCAGTCCGGGTGCTGCTGGAGCACCAGGGCGGCGGCGCCCGCGACGTGCGGGGAGGCCATCGACGTGCCGGAGAGCGGCACGTAGTCCTCGCCCGACGGAGGCTCGCTCTGCGTGGTCAGGGCGGCGGTGATGTCCACGCCGGGGCCGGTGATGTCCGGCTTGGGTGTGCCGTCGAGGTTCGGGCCGCGGCTGGAGAAGTCGGCGATCTGGTCCTGCTTGTCCACGGCGCCGACGGTGAGCGCCTCAGGGGCGCTGCCGGGCGTCCCGAGCGTGCGGGGCCCGTCGCCGTCGTTGCCCGCGGCGATCACGAACAGGGCCTTGTCCGAAAGCCGGGCGACGGCCGCCTCCATCGGGTCGACACCCGGTGCGTCGGGGGAGCCCAGGCTCATGTTGACGACCTGCGCGCCCTGGTCGACGGCCCACTGCATACCGGCGACGATGCCCGAGCGGTGTCCGAAGCCGTCATCACCGAGGACCTTGCCGTCCAGCAGCTTCACGCCGGGCGCCACGCCCTTGAAGCGTCCGCCTGACTTCGCACCGCTCCCGGCGAGGATGGAGGCCACGTGCGTACCGTGCCCGAAGCGGTCCTTGGCGTCGGGGGACGTGCTGAAGTTCTTCTCCGCTGTCTCGACGCCCTTGAGGTCCGGGTGGGTCTGGTCCACGCCCGTGTCCAGGACCGCCACCTTGATGCCCTTGCCGGTAAAGCCCGACTCCCACATGGCGGGCGCACCGATCTGCGGCACACTCTCGGCCAGGGTGGCCCGCACCTTCGCGTCCAGCCAGACATGGGCGACGGGCCGCGTGGGAGCGGCCGTACCGCCCGCCGTACGGGCCGAGGAGGCGCCGGTGACGGCCGCCCACAAGGCCGGGGCACCGGCCTTGGGTGCCTCGAAGGCCTCACCGCCGACCGCGGGCAGCGCACGACGCTTCCGGACGATGTCGCCCGCGAACGGGTCGCGGGCGGCGCTGCGGGCCCCTGCTTCGGCGCCGTCCTGCCGGTAGCCGACGATCAGCGGCAGCGTGGTCCGGTGCGCGTCGTCGTAGCCGTCCCTGACCAGCTGCGCGACGTCGAAGAGCTGCCGGTCGAGCACGCCGTCGGCGACCGGGCGCAGGGCGTCCTGCGGGACGACGTACGTGTGACCGGCCTCGCGCCGCACCGAGAAGCCGATCCCCCCGCGGCCCTCGCCGCGCACGAGCCGCACCACCTGACCGTCGGCGCCGACGTCCACCCGGTCACCGGTGATCAGCGTCACGGTCGCCGGCGGCTTCGCCTTGGCCTTCGCCGAGACCTTCGTCCCCTCCTGCGTGGCGGAGTCGGCGGCCTGGGCCGACTGACCGCCGCCCGACACCGCGCCCGCGACCAGCGCCCCGGCCACCATGGCGGCCAGAGCCGCCGTTCTCGCGCGTACTGTGGATCCCATTCGCGTTCCCCCGTCTCGTGTGCATGCCAAAGCGTTCTCCGGTATCACGCGGAGGGGAGGCGCCCGGTTCTCGGCGGCACTCACCAATTGGTGGAGAGGGACAGGCAGTCGAACCGAAGGACCTGGAACTGACGAGTGGCCGACAGGCGGCACCGGCCCGCGCCGGCCACCACACGCGGCCGGGCCCGACGTCGTGTCAGCGCGGCGGCCCGGCGACGGGACAGGTGTCGTCCACGGCGAGGGAGAACTCCAGCTCGGGCCGGTCCCACATCACGGCGGGCGGGTTCGCGGCCACTGTCCCCGTGAGCACCGCGCCCACACTGCGGTAGAAGCCCTCGGCGGGGGGATGCGACACGACCTGGACGCGATCGAGCCCGGCCGCCCGCGCCTGGGACTTCATGTGCGCGACGAGCAGCCGTCCGATGCCACGTCCCTGCGCCTGGTCGGCGACGAAGAGGAGGTCGAGTTCCGGCGGGACGAGGATGAGCGAGTAGAACCCGAGTACGTGGCCCTCGTGCCCGTCGGCCGCTACGGCTACGAAGACTCGGTGGGCCTCGATGTAGTCCGGACCGACACGGTAGCCCGCGACCATGGCCGCGTACTGCCCCTCGTAGGCGCTTGAGCCGCGCACGAGCCGCGTGAGCCGTTTGGCGTCCCGCGCGGCGGCCCGCCGGACCGAGACCGATCCGACCCGGTCAGTAATACTCCGATTCATCCGCAGAGTATTACGTACGGGGGAGTGCCGCCCAGCACCGGGTGAGGCTGCGCGGACCTGCCCGAGTCGTTGCGTGACGGCGCGCAGACCATGAGAGGCCGGCACTGACCGATCGCAAGGACACACTCACTCGGCAATCGCCGTAGGGAAGCACCTCGGCGGGCGGAGAGGAGCGAACCAACGCCCGGTCCCGGCAGATGGATGGGGCCGCCCTGGACGCCGACAAGACCAACTTGACACCTTGATAGGCGAGTTGCTCGCTGGCGTGGCGCGCCTCGGTGGGCCCGGAGACGACACGGGGCCCGCCGAGGCGCTCGAAAATCAGCTGATGCAGACCAGCCCGAGCACGCAGAGGCCCGAGGGCGAGGAGTCGGACGAGGAGTCGGACGGTGACGTGGTCGGCGACGAGGTGTCCTCGCCGCTGGCACCGGTGCCGGGTGTGGCCGAGGGCGTGGGCGTCGCCGAGGCTGTCGTTTCGGTGGCGGTGTCCGTGGCCTCGGACACCGTGGAGGCGGCCTGAGACTCGGCAGAGGGCGTCGCCGCCGTCAGGGGCGTCGTGACGTCGGTCCGCCGTATCGCCTTGGTCGCCGGCGTGGCCCGGGGTGCGTCGGCGGCCTGCTCGTGCGGCGCGTTCGTCGTGGCGGAGTGGGTGGCGGGCGACCTGTGCCGGGACGCGTGCGTCCCGGTCGGTGTCGACGAGGCCGGGGTGGGCTCCGTGGCCTGTTCCTCCGCGATCCCCATGGCCCTGTTGTCGGGCGCGGATGCCGCCTGCGTGCGATCCGTGGACTGTCGGCTCATCGAGGCGACGGTCAGGCCGCCGCCGACCAGGGCGACCGCGGTGGCCACCAGCGCCCTGCGCTGGGTCTTCTTCCAGCGTTCCCGCTGGCGACGCCGCGCCGCCCGGCCCGAGGGCGCGGGGGAGTCCGGGCTGTCGTACGGGTGCTCCTGCGGTGCCTCGCCGATCTCCTCCGCACCGGCTTCCGCGACGGGTTCCGTGTCGTGCCACAGGTCGGACGGTGCCGGCCATGCCGCTGCGGCCGTTTCGTCGGCGAGGGGAGCGATGTCCGGCGCGTAGACGCCGCACCCGGGGCACATCAGGGCGCCGTTGAGATGCCGACGGCACGTGGAGCAGTAGTCCATCTACGGTCTTCCTGTGTTCAGTTTCGTACGGGCGAGCGAGCCGCGAGAAAAGATAGCGAGGCTTTCGAAAGGGTGTGTGCAGCCTGTGTGGCACTTCTGCGCAGATCTGTCCGGAGCGTGATCACCGGAGGACACATCCACACGCCGTTTCCATGGCGTGCACGGCATTGGCCCGCTTCTCGGCTCGGTAGGTGCTGCTCAACTGCGGTGCAGCCGTGGTGAGTTCACTCCGGCCGGTCCGCGACCGGTTGTCCGAACTCGTGGTGACGCGCGACGGCAGGCCTGATCCCGTGGACGACGCGGTGCTCGCCGACTCGGTCGGGCTCGCGCTCGTCGTCGTCCTGGAGCCGCTCGGGCCGAGCGAGCGGCCGGCGTTCGTGCTCCACGGCCTGCTCGCGGCGTCGTTCGGTGAGGTCGGCCAGGTCCTCGGCAAGTCCACCGCTGCCACCAAGGTGCTCGCCGGCCGCGCCGGTGGGGAGGCGCGGGAGGGATCCGGCGGATTCACACGGTGCTCACCAGCTGATTCCGGCTGCCACCGGCAGGTGATCGCTGCCGGTGGCAGGCAGTACCCACGAGTTCTCCGGCTCCACGCCCCGGACCAGGATCTGGTCGATCCGCGCCACCGGGAACTTCGCCGGCCAGCTGAACCCGAAGCCGTCCCCGGCCGAGTCCTGGGCCGAGCGCAGGTGCGAGGTGATGGCGGCGAACGCACGGTCGTCCATGGTGCCGTTCAGGTCGCCGAGCAGCACCACCCGCTCGTTGTGCTCGGCGGCGATGGCCTTGGCGAGCGCCTGCGCGCCACGGTCCCGATCGCCCGTCGCGAAGCCGTTCCCGGGAAACACCCGCACGGACCCCAGGTGGGCCACATACACCGCCAGCGGACCCTGATCCGTGGCCACAGTGGTGCGCAGCGCCCGGTTGTAGGTCATCTTGATCTCGACCGGCTTGGCATCCCCCAGCGGCCCGTAGTCCATCTCGGTGTCGACCGCCCGGGTGTCCGACAGCGGCAGCTTGCTCCACAGCCCTACCGTGCCCTGCACCGTGTGGTAGGGATACGCGTTCGCCAGCTCTCTCTCGTACAGGGGCTTCGCCTGCGAGGTGATCTCCTCCAGGGCCAGCACGTCCGCGCCGGAGGTGGCCAGGTCGCGGGCCGTGCCCGTCGGGTCGGGGTTGGCGGCGTCGACGTTGTGGCCGACGACGGTGAGGTCGCCGCCCGAGTGGGACTTGTCGATGAGCAGTCCGCCGAAGAGACTCAGCCACACCACGACCGGCAGCAGCAGCGCGACCACCGCGGCGGCGGAGCGGCGCCACAGCGCCCCGGCCAGCAGCACCGGCACGAACAGGCCGAACCACGGCAGGAAGGTCTCCACCAGGCTGCCCAGGCCCCCGCGGTCCGTGATCTGCGGGTGCAGCAGCATGAGCAGGCCGAGCAGCAGCGCCAGCGCCGTGAGCACCGGGCCGCGCTTCCAGGGTCCCGGCCGGCAGCCGATACGGATGACCCCGCGGATGCCCGCGAGCCAGGTACCGGAGCCGGCGTCCTGGCGGCCGGCGTCCTCCTGTCCGACCGGCTCCGCCGTGTCGACCTGCACCATCGTCCGTCCTTGCTCACTGCCGGTCACTCTTGCATCCTCGGGTCCTGGGTGGGGTCGGCATACCGCCGCGGGCAGCCGTGATCGATCGCTTGGGGGCGCAACTCGTAGTGCCAGGGTTCGTTCCGGTAGATCTGACAGAGCCCGTGGTCGGCGCCGTGTTCGGACAGCCACGCCGTCGCATCGAAACGCCCGATGTCGACGGCCTGTCCCGACACATGAGGAGACGTCTTCGCGGTGGCCACCCACCGGGCGGCCTCGGCTTCGGAGCCGTACTGGGAGACCGCCTTGCGAAGAAGCCGGTCCTGGTATGCGGGGGAACGCCGGCCACTGGTGACGTAGAGGGCGAGTCCGTCGCCCGCGGCAGCCTTCGCGGCCTGTCGGAGGGCTTTGAGCAACCCCGGTTCGAGGTTGGCCACCGCCGGGATCTCGTCGTCGAAGACCGTCGTGCCGTTGGGGACGGACCCGTCGGCCTCGGCCAGCGCACCACGGGGCTCACCGCGAGGAGTCTTCGGGGGCGGGAGGTCCGAGGAGAACGAGGGCGGGGCGACCGGGGAATCCGACGGTGATGGAGCCGGGTGATCCGAGGGCGATGCGGCCGGGAACGAGGAGGAAGACGATGCATCCCGCGCCTGGTGGCCCAGGACCGCGGTGATCACTGCCGCGACGACCATCAGGCCGACGACAAGGAGCCGTCGAATCCGGCGGCGCGGTGTTCGTACGGATGGCGGGATCGGAGTCATACCGCCAGTCAAGGCAGCGCGGTGTTGCCGGCGGGTATGGGATTTTCGATACGCCGACGATATGCGCCGGCTCGTAGCATCGAGACCATGCGTGTTCTGGTCGTCGAGGACGAGCCCTATCTGGCAGAAGCCATCCGCGATGGCCTGCGCCTGGAAGCGATAGCGGGTGACATCGCAGGTGACGGCGACACCGCCCTGGAACTGCTGAGCATCAACACCTACGACATCGCCGTCCTCGACCGCGACATCCCCGGCCCCTCCGGTGACGAGATCGCCAAACGTATCGTCGCCTCCGGCAGCGGCATGCCGATCCTCATGCTCACCGCGGCCGACCGGCTCGACGACAAGGCCACCGGGTTCGAACTCGGCGCCGACGACTACCTCACGAAGCCTTTCGAACTCCAGGAACTCGCGCTCAGGCTCAGAGCGCTCGACCGCAGGCGCGCCCACAACCGACCGCCGGTGTGGGAGATCGCGGGTCTGCGGCTGGACCCGTTCCGCAGGGAGGTCTACCGGGACGGCCGCTATGTCGCGCTGACGAGGAAGCAGTTCGCCGTGCTCGAAGTCCTCGTCGCCGCCGAAGGCGGTGTCGTCAGCGCCGAAGAGCTCCTGGAACGGGCGTGGGATGCGAACGCCGACCCGTTCACCAACGCCGTGCGCATCACCGTCTCGGCACTGCGCAAGCGTCTCGGCGAACCCTGGATCATCGCCACCGTGGCGGGTGTCGGCTACCGCATCGACACGCAACCAGCCGGCGGACACGAGGGAGACGAGCGTGGATAGGCCACCTGGGGTGAGCGTGCGCCTCAAACTCACCCTCAGCTACGCCGGGTTCCTGATGGTGGCCGGCGTCCTGCTGCTCGCGGCCGTGTGGGTGTTCCTCCTCCGCTATGTCCCCGACCGTGCGATGCTCATCAACGCCGATGACAGGCCCACGAACGGTGTTTTTCCCATCCGGTCCGCCCTCCTGGACATTTTCGCGCCGAGGGCAGCGGCAGTGATGGCGTTCCTGTTGGTGTTCGGCCTCGGCGGAGGGTGGATCCTCGCCGGCCGCATGCTCGCCCCCCTGACCCGCATCACACACGCCACTCGCATGGCCACCAACGGATCCCTCTTCCACCGCATCCGGCTGCCCGGCCGCAAGGACGAGTTCCGCGAACTCGCCGACGCCTTCGACACGATGCTCGCGCAGCTCGAAGCGCACGTCGCCGAACAGCGGAGATTCGCAGCCAACGCCTCCCACGAGCTGCGCACTCCGCTGGCCATCTCGAAGGCACTTCTCGACGTGGCCCGCAGTGACCCGAACCACGACACCGGCGAACTCGTCGACCGCCTCCACGCCGTCAACACCCGAGCCATCGACCTCACCGAGGCACTGCTCCTGCTCAGCCGCGCCAACCAGCGCTCCTTCACCCGAGAGAGCGTCGACCTGTCCCTCATCGCCGAGGAAGCCACCGAAACACTGCTCCCCCTCGCGGAAAAGCACGGCGTCACCCTCAAGGCCAACGGTGACATCACCCCCACGAGCGGATCACCGGCGCTCCTGCTGCAACTGACCACGAACCTCGTGCAGAACGCGATCGTCCACAACCTGCCCGGACACGGCACCGTCTGGGTCCACACCGGCGTCCGCCCCGACACCGTGCTGCTCACTGTCGAGAACACCGGCGAGACGCTCACCCCGGAGCTGGCCTCGACACTCACCGAACCGTTCCAGCGCGGCACCGAACGCGTACACGCCGACCACGCGGGCGTCGGCCTGGGCCTGGCCATCGTCAAGACCATCACCCAGGCACACGACGGAACCCTCACCCTCACCCCGCGCCCTGCCGGCGGGCTCCGCATCACTGTGGAGCTCCCCGCGACGGCCTCGCCCACCGCCAGGTGAGGAATCAGAGAACCGATACGCGGCCACCCCCATGTTCCACGGGGCATGGTGGGCCACCGTTCCTGCAGCTCCGCCCTGTCGTACCAACGTGGGTCGACCTCGCGTACGTGCGCGACCTCGGAGGGTCGATCGCGTACGTCGGCGTGCCGAGGTCCTCGACCTGAGGCTCCTGGGGGCAGGGGGCTGTCTCGCGGTGCCCGCCACGACAGGCCGCCTCTTCGGTCCCCAGCGGTAGCGGTCTCTCGCGCTGTGCGCAGGACCGGAGCGCGCGGTTCACCGCCGCGGTAGCCAGGCGAGGCGTACCGGGCGGGAAAGCCGCAAGGCGGACCCATGCCGGGCTGTGCGCGTAAGGCCAGTCGGCAGTTCCGTCGCCTCGGCTCGCCGCCCGCTCGTGGTCTCTCCTGCACCGCGCCGCACGCCACCTTTCCCGGATTGCGGGGCGCGGCCACTTGCCATCGGTCGACGACCCCTCTATGGTCGTACGAACGTAAGGCATACGGACGTAATGCAAAGAATGAGGGAGTTCGTGATGACAACAACTCGGCCGGTGGCGCTGGTGACAGGTGCCTCATCGGGGATCGGCAAGGAGACGGCCCGTGCCTTCGTCGCGGCGGGCTTCGAGGTGATCGGAACCGGCCGCAAGACCGCCGGACTCACCCCGCCCGCCGGTGTGACGTACGTCGACCTCGACGTGGCCAGTGACGATTCGGCCACCGCCGCGGTCACCGAGGTGATCGACCGGTTCGGCCGCATCGACGTCCTGGTCAACAACGCGGGCATCGGCTCGGCGGGCGCCGTCGAGGAGAACTCCGTCACCCAGGCCCAGAACGTCCTGAACATCAACGTCCTCGGTGTCATCCGCATGACGAAGGCCGTCCTGCCGCACATGCGCGCCCAGGGAGGCGGACGCGTCATCAACATCTCGTCCGTCCTCGGGGTCGCCCCCCAGCCCTTCATGGCCCTCTACGTCGCTTCGAAGCACGCCATCGAGGGCTACTCCGAGTCACTGGACCACGAGGTCCGCGAGCACGGGGTCCGGGTCCTGCTCGTCCAGCCCGCCTATACCAGGACCAGCTTCGACACCAACGCCGTGCAGCCCGACACCCCGCTGCCCCTGTACGCGGAGCGACGGCGCGTCTTCGACGAGGTGATGGCGGTCGCGATGAAGGACGGCGACGACCCCGCCGTCGTCGCCCAGGTGATCGTCACCGCGGCCACCGACAAGAAGCCGAAGCTGCGCTACACCGCCGGCCCGCTGGCCTCACGCGTCACCACGGCGCGCCGCCTCGTCCCCGCGGGAGCGTTCGACAAGCAGATCCGCAAGAACAACCGCATGCCCGCCTGACCTCCAGGTCCCATCTCAAGGGCGCCGATTCCACCCGGATATCTGCGATGTGCCCGACCGCTCCGATGGCGCCGCAAGCCCATTGACCAGTCACCCGTTGATTCACCTGGTCCGTTCCCGTCTTGGGTGGACCGGGCGACTCCGTCCTGACCAGCGCGGACGGCGTCTCCTCGCCCTTCGCGACGGCGGTCCACGGCGACAGGCTGCACACCGACGACGGCGGGTCCCGACCCCACGACCCGAACCTTCCAGACCGGGAGGATCAACTTCGCCGCCCTCCCCGCAGGCGCGGCACACTGACACGACCAGGGCGGTATCCGGAGCGCAAGCCCCGGCCGCGATGGAGGAACACATCGTGCGCTACCCGAAAGAACACAAAGAGCGGACAAGGCAGCGGATCGTCGAGACGGCCGGTCGCCGGCTCAAGCGCAACGGCATCAACGGCTCCGGAGTCACCACGCTCATGAAGGACGCGGGGCTGACCAACGGCACCTTCTACGCCTACTTCGCGTCCAAGGACGAACTCGTCGCCACCGCGGTCGCCGACCAGATGCGCGCACAGCACGCCGACATCGTCGCGCAGGCGGCGCCCGGCCGGGCCGGCCTTGAGCAGATCGTGCGCTGGTACTTCTCCGCCGAGCAGCGCGACAACATCGAGGACGGCTGCCCCAACGCCGCCCTGCTCGACGAGATCGGACGCTCCACGGACCCCACCCGACAGGCGTACACCGAGGGCGCGCTGGTCCTCGTCGACGGCTTCGCCGCCCGCCTGGCACCCCACGATCCGCCCTCCGCGCGTCTGAGGTCACTCAGCCTCCTCGGCATGATGGCCGGGACGATGCAACTCGCCCGGGCCCTGACCGACCGGCAACTCTCCGACCAACTCCTCGAGCAAGGCATCCGCAACGCCCTCGCACTGCTGGATGCCGAGCAACACGACTGAGACCCCCCGGCGGATCGATCACGTGGCCGGCCTGGGCGAACAGGTTCGGCGGCCCCCTCGACCACCGCATCCGCGGCACCGTCGAGTTCACCGCCGCAGTGGCAGACGAGTTGCGCGCCTGCCGCACCGTTGTCCGGATCTCTCGCGGCAACCCGTTCGACGACATCGCGGAGCGCGACACCCACGCGCTGAACCCGGCACACGCGCGCCCTCGACCTACTCGACCGCGCCCGCGTACGCACCGCGGCTCCGCTGAACACCCCGGCCCCGCCACCTCCTACGGCGGCCGCGAGGCCGGCGACACCGACCACCCCACCCGCACCGCCCGACAACAGTCCCGGCTCTACCGGTCCTGGCGGGCCGGTATGCCCAAATGACCCCATGGAGGCATCACATGTCCGAGCACGCCGCAGTCGAACTGAGCCCGGAAGCAATCCAGTTCGCGGAATGGCTGGCCACAGGAGCGAATCCCCCCTCCGAGCTGGAGGCGGCGCGCATCCAGGCGGAGCAAGTCCATCTCGCGGCCCGCGAGCCGGAAGGCGTCACCTATCGGGAGGTGGACGCGGGCGGCGTGCTGGGAATCTGGTGCGAACCCCTCGACGCCAACGCGGACCACGTCCTCCTGCACACGCACGCCGGGGGCTCCGTACTGGCCTCGGCACACGTCGACCGAAAGCTCGCCGGCCATATCGCCAAGGCCGCAGGAGCCCCCGTCCTGGTCCTGGACTTCCGGCGCGCGCCGGAACACAAGTACCCGGCGCAGGTGGACGACGCGGAGGCGGCCTTCAACTGGCTGCTCTCCGAAGGGTATGAGCCGGGCAACATCATCACGATCGGCCACTCGATCGGCGGGTTCATCGCCGTCGCCCTCGCCCTTCGCCTCCGGGACGACAAGCAGCCGCTGCCCGGCGCCATCGTGTCGATCTCCCCCTGGTGCGACCTCGAAATCGCTCACGAGACCATCACGGCCAACGCCGGGACGGACAAGATCCTCAGCAAGGATCTGCTGACCTTCTTCCGGGATGCCTGGATCGGCGGCACGGGCATCGAGTTCACGGACACCCGGATCAACCTCAACCGGGCGGACCTGAGCGGCCTGCCCCCGACCCTCGTCTCCTGGGGTACCTACGAGGTCCTGGCCGGTGAGGACGAGGAGTTCGCCGCCCGCGTCAAGGACGCCGGAATCGACACGACGACCGTCGTGGTCCCCGGAGGCCAGCACTCCTACGTCTACGGCGCCGGCCGCATCCCGGAGACCGACGCCGCCATCGCGCAGATCGGCGCCTGGGTCCGCGAGAAGACGAAGATCTGACCGACAGACCGGTCCCGGTCCGGCAGGCGCGAAACCCGTGCGCCTGCCGGACCGGGACGTGGACGCACGCCGGGACCGAGCCCGGCATCGGTGCCGAGCGCCCCGCACACGACGGTAGGGGCACCCGGTGTCGGGTGCCCCTACCTGCGGGGTCGGGAAGGCGTCCTTCCTCAAGGGGGGAGTAGAGGATTCGGCCTTCCCGAGGAGGAGGAAGAGTCGCTCTCCCGGTGTGGGGGAGGGAAAGGGGCCCTTCGGGCGGGGGGTGACCGTTGGCCGACGCGGCGGGAGTCACATCTCCGGTGGTCTGTCCGCCTTGGTCAGTCGTTCGAGCGGTCGGCGGTGACCTTGCCGGAGTCGGGGTTCACGCGCCACTCGCTGCCGGTGCCGTCGGCGGCGGTGGTGTCGACGTCCCAGGCCTGGTCCCTGCTCTCCTCGTCGAGGTCGAGGGAGGTCACCGTGCCCTTGGCGGCGGCGGCCTCGGCTGCCTCCGCGGCGGTCACGGAGCTGCCCTTGAGGGCGGCACGGATCTGCGCGGTCTCGGCGGCGTCGTCACCGTCGTTGTCCTTGTCGATGTGCGAGCCGAGGACCTTGCCGTTGGCCGGGTCGATCTGGACGCTGTGCCAGGTGCCGCCGTTGGCCAGTACGTCGACCTCCCAGACGTGAGCCGTGCCCTCGTCGTCGAGGTCGGCCGAGACAGCCGTACCAGCCGTGTGCTTCAGCGCCGCCTTGATCGCGTCCGTGGCCGTGATCTGTCCGGCCTTCGCCGCGGCGGAGTTCTCGGCCTTGTCGCCGGCGTCCTCGTCCGTGGAGCGGGCGGCCTGGTCCCCGGCCTTGTCCTTGGCCGTGTCGTCGGTGTTGTTGACGTCGTCGCCGTTCGACACCGTCACGTTCTTCTTGGCCGGCCCCTCGTCGTCACCCGAGAGCGCGATGGCGGTCGCGGTGCCCCCGCCGATCAGAGCGGCGGCCGCGATGGTGGAGATGACGATGTTGCGCTTCATGGGATTCCTCCGGAATGCGAATGACTGCAACCAATAACGGATGGTGTTGTCGGTTGCAGTCGGCCTGTCCGCCTCGTCTGCTTTCGACGTGACCCAATCTGGCCGACCGACGCTGAAGCGAACCTGAAGCCCCCTGAAGGCCTCTTCAGGTTCGATTTGCCAAGCTGAACGCATGCGTCTGTTGATCGTGGAAGATGAGAAGCGGCTCGCGCTGTCGCTGGCCAAGGGCCTGACGGCCGAGGGGTACGCCGTGGACGTCGTCCACGACGGAATCGAGGGCCTCCACCGGGCGAGCGAGGGGGTCTACGACCTGGTGATCCTCGACATCATGCTGCCCGGCATGAACGGCTACCGCGTCTGCGCCGCCCTGCGCACCGCCGGTATCGATGTGCCGATCCTGATGCTCACCGCCAAGGACGGCGAGTACGACGAGGCGGAGGGCCTGGACACGGGCGCCGACGACTACCTGACCAAGCCGTTCTCCTACGTCGTCCTCGTCGCCCGGGTGAAGGCGCTGCTCAGGAGACGCGGCCCGGCGGGCGGAGCCTCACCCGTGCACACGGTCGGTGATCTGAAGGTCGACACCGCCGCCCGGCGGGTGTTCCTCGCGGACGAGGAGATCACCCTGACCGCCAAGGAGTTCTCCGTCCTCGAACAGCTCGTGATGAGAGCCGGTGAGGTCGTCTCGAAGTCCGACATCCTGGAACACGTCTGGGATTTCGCCTACGACGGCGACCCGAACATCGTCGAGGTCTACATCAGCACGCTCCGCCGCAAGCTCGACTCCGCGCTCATCAAGACCGTACGCGGGGCCGGATACAGACTGGAGGTCCGCCCGTGAAGCGCCTCGGCTCCGTGAGCGCGCGTGCCACCCTCGCCGCGACGCTCGTCGTCGCCATTGCCCTGGTCGCAGCGGGCACCGCCGTGCTGCTCTCGCTGCGGTTCACCCTCACCGACAAGGCGGATGCCGAGGCCGACTCCGTCGCCCGCAACGCCGCTTCGGCGCTGGCGAACGGGTTCGCGTACGACCAGCTGAAGTTGCCGGACGGCGACGAGAACCCCGTAGAGGTCCTGGACCGCGACGAGAAGCCCGTCGCGGTGGGCGAGGACGTCGAGGGCATGAACGTGACCGCCGCCGCCTCGGACCGGCTGAACTCCGAGACCAACGACGACGCCGACGACAGGGCGGAGGGCGATCGGGACACCGAGGACAACGACGCTCTCACCGCCGGGGAGGTCACCGACGAGACCTGGTACGGCGAGGGCACCGGGACCGTCGAAGGGGTGACGGCGACGTACCGGTTCGCCGCGGTCGACGTGATCACGCCAGGAGGTGTCCTGCTCACCGTCTACGCCGGCGCCCCGCTCTCCACCCAGGAAGAGGCCGTCGACGTCGCGTTGACGACGATGCTCATCGGGCTGCCCCTGCTGCTGCTGACGGTCAGCGGGGTGACGTACGTCGTCACCCGGCGGGCGCTGCGCCCGGTCGAGGGCATCCGCGCCGAGATGGCCGCCATCACGGCCTCCGAGGACCTGTCACGGCGTGTCCCCGAGCCGGACACCCACGACGAGATCGCCCGCCTGGCCCGCACGACGAACGAGACCCTCGCCGCGCTGGAGACCTCGGTCGCGCGGCAGCGCGCGTTCGTCGCCGACGCTTCGCACGAGTTGCGCAGCCCCATCGCGTCCCTGCGCACCCAGCTCGAAGTGGGCGCCGCGCACCCGGAGCTGCTGGACCTGGACGGGGCCGTCGAGGACACCGTACGACTGCAGAACCTCGCTGCCGACCTGTTGCTGCTCGCTCGTCTGGACGCGGGGGAGCGGCCCCCACCGGACGCGCGCTTCGACCTGGCGAAGGTCGTGGCGGAGGAAGTGTCCTCCCGGGACGGTGTGAGCCTCGACGGCGTCGAGTCCGTCGAGGTGCGCGGCTCCCGCAACCAGATCTGCCGCGTCCTCGGCAACCTCCTGGACAACGCCCAGCGGCACGCCCGCGACCGTGTCGCCGTCACTCTGCGCACGGACGCCGGCCAGGCGGTCCTCCAGGTCGCCGACGACGGCTCGGGCGTTCCCCTCGCCGACCGCGACCGCATCTTCGAACGCTTCGTCCGCCTCGACGAGTCCCGAGCCCGGGACGACGGCGGCGCCGGCCTGGGCCTCGCCATCGCACAGGACATCGCCCTACGCCACAGAGGCACACTGACCGTCACCGACACCCCCGGCGGAGGCGCCTTGTTCGAACTCAGGCTGCCGCTCACCTAGTCCGGCCGGAGATCCGTCGGCAGAAGCAGGCGAAGGAGCGCAGAACCTGTTCGACGGTCTGGGTCCAGTCTCCAGTTGAATGGCATGGGCCCTTCGCTCCGGTCCTTGCCCCTGCGCGGATATGCGGCTCCAGGGCCTGACACCCACGATGCGAGCAGCACTTCACCCCGACCGGCTCCCCACGGATCGCCGGATGCCGGTCGGGGTGCCGCAACAAGCGGGCTCAGCCCGGTGAACGAGGCCAACTCAGGACGCGCCGACGCCGTGTCCACGGCACCGGACCGGCAGACCCCGTGAGCAAGCCTCCCCGTCTCAGCGGAACTCGTGGACCACGCGGATCTCACCGACGATATGGGCGTTGAAGTCGTCCAGTTCCTCGGCCGGAACCCAGAGCTCAAGGATCGTCTGCCCGCCGGCCTGTTGGACGGGATACCGGCTCAAGAACTCCGACTCGACCTCGAAGCGGGTGACGAAACCGGCGCCATCGTGCTGCACGTTCCAGTCGCGCGCGATCCTGACCGCGTAGTCCTCGTTGAGGACCGGGTAGAAGATCGGCTGCTCGGGCAGCCGAGGCGGCCAGGCACGCCAGTTCAGCTCCCGCACCAGATCCAGCTCCTTGGGGCCGGTGGGGCGCCACAAGGTCGTCGTCGGGTGTCGGCTGGCCATGGACATCACTCTCTGAACGCAGGCCGCGGTGCGGCGGGCCGGGGAGACCGGACGATACCGGCACCGTGAGCTCGACAGCTACGCAGTTTCCGCACCACGGGCGGCAGTTGGGGGAGACGCTTAGGGAAGGCGAAGACCGGCGGAAAGTCACTGCCCTTGTCGAGTACGTCGGGGAAGCTGAACAGTGCGGGTGGCGTAAAGGTTGTTGACGAGGCCGCCGACGTCCAGGCGGCATGAGTTCCCAGCACCCCCGCGATTCACTGAACCGCGTTGCTCAGCCACCCGCTCCGGACACCGTGAGCGGGCGTACCGCCGGTTCGAGCAGTGACAACGTTCGCTCCCCTGCGTCGAGGGCGGCACGGATACCGACCGGCATCGGCAGATTCGGGCCCGCGTGTCCGAACTCCACGTTGCCCAGGACCGGGATGTCGCGGTCGCCGAGGACGTCCAGGACGAGCTCGGCCAGGGTCGGACCGCCGGGCGAACCGAGTCCGTCGATCGCCTCCGGAACGCCCACGACCGTGCCGGAGATCCGATCGAGAATCCCGCTGTGCCGCAGGATCTGCAGATAGTTCCACACGTGGGATGCCTGGCCGCCCAACTCCTCCCAGAACAGCACCGCGCCGTCGAAGCATGCGAGGGGCAGCGCGAACGGCGTCGCCTGCGCCAGCACGATGCGGTTGATGACTCCGCCGATCAGCCGGCCTTCGGCCCGCCCGGCACGCCAGCACTCCCACGACGGGCCTGCGGGGAGCGCGCCGATCGGCTCCGTTCCGGTCAGCAGCGTCGAGTACAGCTTCCCGAGCTCCTCCCGGCGGGCCGCTGATGCTCGGTGCCAGTGCCCTCCGAGGCCGGGCGTGGCGACGTCGGCATGGAACCCGACCAGGCCCGTGCGCGGCTAGAGCACCAGGTGCAGCAGTGAGATGTCGCTGTAGCCGAGGATCGGCTTGGGGTCGGTTCGGATCGCGTCGAAGTCGATCAGGTCGAGGTATCCGAACACCGTATGACCGCCGTCGTGCGCGACGATCGCGCGTACCTCGGGATCACGCAGCAGGTCGTTGAACTCCTTGGCGATCACGTCCGGCCGAGCCGCGCTCCACCAGCGTTGCCGTCCGGCTTCGAGGAGTGGCGCGAGACGTACACGGAATCCCATCCCTTGGAGCTCGGCCACCGCCCGTTCGAGGTCGGGCGCGTATCTGGCATCGAGCGGCCCGGACAGTGCTGCGATGACGACGAGGTCTCCGTGTGCCAAAGCGCGAGGTCGAAGCAGTTGGGGCAGTGACGTACGGGTCATCGAGGCAGTGTCCCGACACCCGTGACGACACGCTACTCATTTTGGCGGGAGACCGACACGGCCGTACCGGGTGATCGTCTTTGACGACTGCTTCTCGTCGGCGGCTTCGACCAGCGACAGGCGTGGAACGGCGGGCTTCGATGTTCCGACAGTTTGTGTCGGTACAGCTGCCGTCGCCCCTTGTCCGACCGTCCGACCGGGGCCGGCGCAAGGCCCACTGAAGACACGCTGTCCTGCCGGCCTTGTCCAGGCCGGCAGGACAGCGTGTCAGGGATGGTTGCCGTTGTTCCGGCGGGTGATCCTGGTCGGGATCGTGGAGCCGGGCAGCCGCATCGCGACGGGGGTCGCGATTATGGTGCGGTGTTCACTGGTGGGGCAGCGTCAAAGGTTTTCCTGGATGCGGTCGATGAGGACTCGCACCGCCGCTGCCTGGGAGGCCTTCAGCTTCTGCTTGCCAACCTGCTTGGCGGTCCATTCCTCGATGTCGCCCAGCCGTGCCAAGGCACGTTCCACGTGTTCATCGGCGGCGTGCGCGCCATCGGCCGTACGGGTGGTCCAAGCGGCCTCGATCGAGGTCTGCACCTGTCGGGCCAGTCGGCCGGCCGTCGATGTGCCCGGAGCGTCCATGCCTGCCAGCAGTTCCCGCAGTTCGCCGGTGTCCTTCTTGGCCTCGCCGAGGCCGCCGAGGACGGTGTCGACGCCGAAGTGGTAGGCGCCCGAACCGACTTCGAACACGGCTGCTCCGTTCTCCATGCGGAGGAACCGCACTCCGGTGGCTGCCTCGGCGGGCCGGCCGCCCTCGGTGACCGCCCAGCGGGTCTTGGAGGGCACGTGCACCTCGGCGACGGTGTTGACCGGCACCGTCACCTTCAGGTCGAGGGAGCCCTTGCGGGTCTTCCACTTCGAGGAGAGAAGGCCGTAGACGGTGTTGAGGCTTCCTGAGCCCTGCGTCAGGTTTCCGCCGGGCACCGGGGCGATCCGGGAGCGCTTGTAGCCGGGCTCGATCGCGGAGAGGCCGCCGATGTTCCGGAACATCCAGTCACCCACGGCGCCGTAGGCGTAGTGGTTGAAGGAGTTCATGTCGACCGGGCCGAAATCGCCGTTCGGCATGATCGAGTTCCAGCGTTCCCACATGGTGGTGGCCCCGTTGGCGACCTCGTAGCCCCAGGACGGGTAGTCCTTGTGGAGCAGCATCTTGTAGGCGAGGTCGTCCCGGCCGATTTTGCTCAGCGCGGGGAGCAGCAGCGGTGTGCCGATGAAACCGGTCCGCAGGTGATGGTCGGTGAGCGCCAGTTTGGCCACGAACTTCGCGCCGACCTTCTCGACCAGGGCCGGATCCGAGACCAGGTCCATACCGAGAGCCAGTGCGTATCCGGTCTGCGAGTTGCGCATGACCGTGCCGTCGGCTGCCACATAGGCCTTGGTGAAGGCGGTGCGGATGTCGGTGGAGAGCTTGCTGTAGTCGGCCGCCGCCCTCTCGTCACCCAGGGCCTTGGCCGCCTCGGCCATCATGCGGGCGTTCTCGGCGTAGTAGGCGGTGCCCAGGATGCCCTGTTCGGTGGGGTCGTCCAGGTGCAGCCAGTCGTTGGTGAAGAAGGTGGTGCGGCCGGGTTCGAGGAGGTCCGGTCCGGCGCTGTCGCGTACGAACTGGAAGAACTTCTGCATGGCGGGGTAGTTCTCGCGCAGGATGCGGGTGTCGTCGTAGGAGCGCCACACGGAGTAGGGCACGGTGATCATCACGTCGGACCAGCCGACGCCGCTGTCGCCGAACTGGCCCTGGGGCGTGGGTACGACCGCGGGCAGGTCACCGTTGGCGTATTGGGAGTTGCGGACGTCCGCCATCCAGTGGGACAGGAACGCACGGGTGTCGACGAGGTAGTTGGCCGTCGGCGCGAACAGGCTGATGTCTCCCGTCCAGCCCAGACGTTCGTCGCGGGCCGGCGTGTCGGTGGGGATGGACAGGAAGTTGCCCCGCTGGCTCCAGGAGATGTTGCTCACCAGCTGGTTGAGCATGCTGTCCGACGTCTTGAGGGTGCCGGTGGTGGGGAGGTCGGATCCCCAGACGACGCCCTTGACGTCGGCGAGAGCGGGAGGTGCGGTCACCCCGGTGATCTCGATGTAGCGGAAGCCGTGCTGGGTGAAGGTGGGCTCGTAGGTCACCGTTCCGGTCTTGGCGAAGACGTAGCGGTCGGTGACCGTGGCGGTGCGGAAGTTGTCGGTGTAGAGGGTGCCGTTCTTGTTGAGCACCTCCGCGTAGCGGATCTTGACGCTCTGGCCGGCGGAACCGGTCAGAGCCAGCCGTGACACGCCGACCATGTTCTGACCGAGGTCGTACACGTAGGTTTTGGAGGTGGGTTCGGTCATCTTGCGGGCCTTGAGCACCTGGGTCCGGCGCACCGGCTCGTCGCTCTGCGGGACCAGGAGGGCGGTGCGGGATTCGATGCTCGCGGCGGGTTCCCACTGCGCGTCGTCGAATCCGGGCCGGCTCCAGCCCGAGGGCTTCAGGCGGGCGTCATAGGTCTCGCCGTCCTGTAGGTCGGCCTTGACGTAGGGGCCCTCCGCCGTCTTCCACGTGTCGTCCGTGGTGATCCACTGGACCGAGCCGTCGGCGTAGGTGATGCGCATCTTCGCCACGAGGGCGGGGGCGTCCCCGTACTGGTGGCTCCAGCCGATCCCGACCTTGCCGGCCCACCAGCCGTTCGCCAGGGATGCGCCGATCGCGTTGGGGCCGCGGGCGAGCAGCTCGGTCACGTCGTAGCTCTGGGACTGGATGCGCTTGTGGTAGTTCGTCCAGCCCGGGGCGAGTACCTGGTCGCCGACCCGCTCGCCGTTGATCTCCAGCTGGTAGACGCCGAGCGCCGACGCGTAGACCCGCGCGGAGGCGACCTTCTTGCCCGCCTTGGTCGCGAAGTCCTTGCGCAGCAGGGGCAGTGGCCGGGCCGGGGGTCCGTAGAGGGCGTCCGTGGTGCCGGACACCGTGAGGGCGGAGTCGACGATCTCACCGCCGGTGAACGGGTTGCGGCCGGACGCGAAGTCGGTGTCGAGGAGCGTGCCGCCGTCGGTGGCGGTCACGACGGCGTCGTAGACGGTTCCCCGTTCGCCGCAACAGGCGTGGGTGCGGAAGCCGATGTAGCCCTTGGCGAACGTGGCATCGGTGAAGGTGCTGACCAGCTTGCCGTCGAGGGTCGTGGTGATGGTGGTGCCCACCACGTCGTAGCGCACGGTGTGCCGGTCGGCGAGGAGGCCGGCGTTGGTGAAGCCGTAGGGCGCGAGATCCACCTCCCGGATCACGGAATAGGCGCCCTGGACCTGCTGGTGCAGCCTCAGCGTCGGGGTCGGGCCCGTCACGTTGAACTGCCACATGTACCCGTTGCTCGCATCGGAGGCCCGCAGGAACATGCCGAGTGCGGCGCTGCCGAGGGTGAAGTCGACCGTGGCGGTGTAGTCGGTCCACTTGTCCAGCTCGCTCGGAGCGGCGGGCTGTGTGATCCACTGGGCGCCGCCCCAGTCACCGGAGTTGAGCAGGCCCGTCTCGAAGTGTGCCTGTGCGCTCCAGGGGCTCGCGGTTCCCCTGCCGTCCCAGGCCCGGACGCGCCAGTAGTACCGTGTGGCCGCCTTGAGGGCGGGACCGCCGTATCGGATGTCGGCCTGGCGGTCGGAGGCCACCTTGCCGGAGGACCACACATCGGTGGCCCCGGGCGTGCGTCCGACCTGGATCTCGTAGGCCTTCTGCGAAGTCGCCCGCCTCGTCGACGCCGACTGCCAGCCGAAGACCGGGTCCTCACCACCGATGCCCAGGGGGTTCGCCCGGCCGTTGGTGGTCAGGGCCTTCACGGAGAAGGGCGCGTCCGAGACGGACGCGGCAGGGGACAGGGACGCGGGCAGGGCCGTCATGGTGCCTCCGACCACGGCGAACACGAGGAAGCCTCTGAGGAGTACGAACAGGAGCGAGCGTTTGGGGAGCATGGCGGTCTCCATGGGAATCGTTCAGGCCGACGTGCTTCGCGGTGGTGTCGCCGCGAAGGGACGATGTGTGGTGGAGGTCAGTCCGCTGTGCGGCTGAGCAGGGTGCTGAGCTCGGCGGCGGCGTCGGCGCCGCCGTCCTCGACGAGGACCCTGTTCAGCAGCGCGGGCAGCCGGCCGGCGGGCAGGTCCAGGAAGGGGCCCATCCGCCGGGCCAGTTGGGCGGAGTCGGCACCCAGGCCATGGCGGGTCAGGACGTCTGCCGTGCGCCCCCAGAGGCCGGGCTCGTCCATCAGATCCCGCACGGTGAACACCTCGGCCGGTGCGGTGGCGGGGCAGGGGTCGTCGGTGGTCCAGGTGTGCGCGCCGTGGGCCACGGTCACCGGGGGCTCCCCGGAACCGGGCAGGTGGACGGTGGCCCGGGTGCCCGCGGGCACGAGCACCTTCAGGTGGAAGCGGCCGTCCTGGCGCCGCCAGCTCACCGAAGCCTCGCCGTACGGGGTCAGATGCGCGGCCGTGGCGTGGGTGAGCGCGCGGTCCGGCAGCGGGCGCACGCGGATCTCGCGGTAGCCGGGTGCGGCCGGGGCCAGCCCGGCGACCGTGCGGTGCATCCAGTCGGCGACGGCCCCGAGCGCGTAGTGGTTGAAGGATGTCATCTGGCCGGGGTTGACCGTGCCGTCGGGCAGCATGCTGTCCCAGCGTTCCCAGACGGTGGTCGCGCCCATCGTCACGGGATACAGCCAGGAGGGGCAGCCCTTCTCCAGCAGCAGCCGGTGGGCAAGGTCCGGATGGCCCGCGCAGGTGAGGGCGTCGGTCATCAGCGGGGTGCCGACGAACCCGGTGGCGATCCGGAAACCGCTCGTGCGCACGAGGTCGGCCAGCCGGTCTCCGGCCGCCGCACGATGCTGCGGGGAGGCCAGCAGGTCCCACTGCAGGGCCATGGCGTACGCGGTCGGCGAGTCGCCCAGGATCCGGCCGGCCGGGGTGACGAACACCCGGGCGAACGCCTCCCGGGTCCGCTCTGCGAGCGCGGAGTACCGTGCCGCGTCCTGCGAGCGGCCCAGTACCTCGGCGGTGCGGGCGACGACGTCGACACACCGCGCCAGGCACGCGGTGGCGACGACGTCCGTGGGCGTACGCGCGGCGAACGGGTCGTCGGGCGGTGCGGACGGGTCGAGCCAGTCGCCGAACTGGAAGCCGCCGGCCCACACGCCGTCGGTGGTCAGCGAGGCGGCCTTGTCGACCCAGGCGCGAGCGCTGTGGAACTGCCGTTGGAGGACGCCGCGGTCGGCGTACCGCTCGTAGAGCACCCAGGGCACCACCGGTGCCGCGTCGCCCCAGGCCGCCGCGGTCGGGGCCGCGTCGTCCAGGACGTCGGGGATCACCCAGGGCACCGCGCCGTCGGCATGCTGGTCGGCGGCGAGATCGGCGAGCCAGGAGGACAGGAAGCCCGCGGTGTCGAAGAGGAAGGCCGCGGTGGGGGAGAAGACCTGGATGTCGCCGGTCCAGCCGAGCCGCTCGTCGCGCTGCGGGCAGTCCGTCGGTATGTCGAGGAAGTTGCCGCGCGCGCCCCGGACGATGTTCTCGTGGAACTGCTCCAGATCAGGGTCCGAGCAGGAGAACCAGCCGGTGCGGCGCAGGTCGCTGCCGACGACGACGGCGTGCAGGTCCTGGGCCCTGAGGTCCGGCACGCCGGTGACGTCGGCATACCGGAAGCCGTGGAAGGTCAGTGAGGGTTCGAGGACGGTCTCCTCGGCGTCGGCCAGGAGGTAGGTGTCGGTGGCGTCGGCTGTGCGCAGGGGCCGGGTGCACAGCTCCTCGTTCTCCAGCACCTCGGCGTGCCGGACGGTGACCTCCGTGCCGGCCGTGGTGTCGCGCAGGCGCAGCCGGACCCAGCCGACGACGTTCTGCCCGAAGTCGACGAGCGTACGGCCGGACGGCGACTGCCAGACCTTCAGGGCGGGCAGCACCTCGGTGACGCGGACGGGCGGCCCCTCCGGGGCGACGAGCCGCGCCAGGTCCGCCTCCGTGCCGGACACCACGTCCACCGGGCCGTCGGCTTCGCCCGGAGTGAACCGCAGGTCGGTGCGCTGGCCCTTGTAGAGGTCGTCCGCGAGGATGCCGGTGTCCCGGGCCCGCCACTGACCGTCGGTGCCGAAGACCTCCACCGAGCCGTCGGCATAGCGGACTTCGAGCTGCGCGAGCAGGGCCAGTCGGTCGCCGTACAGGGCGCGGGCGCCCCACCAGCCGAGGTGGCCGCGGTACCAGCCGTTGCCGAGGACGACCGAGAGTGTGTTCTCGCCCTTCTTCAGCAGGGTGGTGACGTCGTGGGTCTGGTAGCGCAGCCGGTGGCGGTAGCTGGTCCAGCCGGGGGCGAGGACCTCGTCGCCGACCCGGGCGCCGTTCAGGGACGCCGTGTAGACGCCGTGAGCGGTGGCGTAGAGGCGAGCCGAGACCACGTCCGCCCGCAGCACGAGGGGCCGTATGAGCTCCGGGGCCGGCGCGTCCAAGGCGCCGTGGTGGCGGGGGGTGATGAAGCGGGCGGTCCAGTCGTCGGGGCGCAGCAGTCCCGTCTCCACGGCGGCCGACGCGCTCCAGCTGCTCCATCGCTCTCCCGAGGCCACCCGGATCCGGACGCTCACCCGGCTGCGGGAGGCCAGCGGCGCGAACGGCCAGGGCACCAGCACCTGCTCGGCCGACTCGACCCGTACCGTCGTGGCGCCGTCCAGTTCGACCTCGTACGCGCTCTGTCGCCAGGCGGGGTCGTTGGTGCGGACCTGCCAGGACAGACGGGGTTCCGTTGTGCCGACGCCGAGCGCCTCATCGCGGTGTTCGAAGCGAAGCGACACCACGTGGGTGTCAGGTTCGGGGCGCTCAAGACCCATGCCGGCTCCTCATTGTGTGGAACGTTCCACGCTGAAACGACTCAACCGTGAGGTGCGCACGCCCGGTGCGTCAAGAGGGGAGCGGGGAATTCGGCGGATCCGACATCCGCCCGGTTCGCGTGCTCGGCCCTGGCCGGATCCGCGGCCGGGCCGCTCAGGCGCGAGGAGGTGCGGTACTGCCGCGTGTCACCAGGTGAGGTGTCGATGCCGTGACGACCGTGCGGTCACGCCGCTTCTCGATCCGTTCCAGCAGCAGCCGGGCCGCGGTCCCGCCCATCATGGTGCCCGCCTGGTCGACGCTGGTCAGGCTCACCGGCGCGAGCGCGGCGACCGAGGTGTTGTTGTATCCGGCGAGCGAGAGGTCCTCGGGGATGCGCAGGCCGAGCTGGGCGGCGGCCCTGAACACACCGGTGGCGGCCACGTCCGCGCCGGCGAAGATCGCGGTGGGCGGACGTGCGGACGTGAGCAGTTCCATGGCGCCGCGGTAGCCGCCCTCGTCGGAGTACCCGGAGTGCACCACCCGGGCCAGGTCCGCCAGGCCGTGCCTGGCCATCGCCTCCTGGTAGGCGGCCCGGACGTGGTGCTCGGGCCGCTGCGTCCACTGGGTGCCGCGTACCGTCGGGTGCGACAGGTGGGCGATGTCCCGGTGCCCGAGGGCCACGAGGTGGTCGAGGACCAGGTCGACGCCGGCCCCGTCCTGGTTGACCACGCGGTCGTACGCGGGGGAGGGGTCGTGGTGGCCGATCACCACGGTGGGCACCTCGGCCGCGATCTGCACCACCTCCGCGCGGGGGACGGCGGGCGCGATCAGGATCAGACCGTCCATCTGCCGGTCCACCATGGCGTGGATCAGCTTGGTCTGCTCCTCCATCTCGGAGGAGCAGCTGGAGCCCAGGAACATGACGTACTCGGTGTTGCGCAGCGTCGCGTTCATGCCGTCCAGGAGGTCGGCGTAGAAGGCGTTGCGGGTGCTCGCCAGGAGGACGCCGATCGTGTAGGTGCGGCCCCTCATGCCGCGGGCGGCGGCGTGCGGGCGGTAGCCCAGCTCGGCCATGGCCCCCTGCACCCGCTCGCGCATCGCGGGGCTCACCCCGTAGGCGTTGTTGAGGACCTTCGACACCGCCGAGGTGGACACGCCGGCGCTGCGCGCGACGTCGGCGATCGTGGCCCTCTTCGAGCCGCCCGCTGGTTGCACTGGGGTCCCCGCCTCCGTCGTCATGCACCGCTTAGCCCCATCCGGCGTTTCGGGAACGTTACTCGCAGATGGCTTGACGGCTTCGGCCTCTTCGCCTCAATCTGTGTGGCACGTTACACGAAAGTGGATCGCGTCGGCCGTGTTGCGGCCCGGCCGCCCGGCGTCTCGGGGGCGGTCGGCCGTGAGCAAGGAACTCACGGCTCGTGAAGGGTCCGATCGGCCTGTCCGGCCGATCGGTGACTCCGTTGTCGCGGCGCTCCGAAGCCTGCCCCCGGGCATCGACCGAAGGCGTTGCCCCGCCGAATTGAATCGATTCAACTCCGCTCGAACGAAGGAACATCCCAATGCTGAGGTCAAGCACGCTCGCCAAGAGAAGAGCGGCTCTAGCCGCGGCCGCCGTTCTGCCGCTCGTGCTCAGCGCCTGCAGCGCCGGTTCCCTCGGTTCCTCCAGCGGGGACGGCAGCGCCACCACGATCAAGCTGCTCGTCGACAACGCGCCCGACAACCTCCAGGCCGCCAAGCAGCTGGCCAAGGACTTCCAGGCCAAGAACCCGAAGATCAGGGTGAGCGTGGAGACGCGTCCCGGCGGGACGGAGGGCGACAACCTCATAAAGACGCGCTTGCAGACGGACAGCATGGCCGAGGTCTTCTCCTACAACACCGGTTCCCTCTTCCAGCAGATCGACCCGACGAAGACCCTCACGCCGATCACCCGGGACTCCTACGTCAAGAGCCTCGACCCGTCCTTCCTCCCCCAGGTCACCGTCGGCGGCCAGACCTACGGCGTGCCCTTCGGTTCGGGTCTGGGCGGGGGCGTCCTCTACAACAAGAAGGTCTACGCCCAGCTCGGTCTGACCGTGCCGAAGACCTGGAAGCAGTTCCTCGCCAACAGCGAGAAGATCAAGGCCGCCGGCATCGCCCCGGTCATCCAGACCTATCAGGACACCTGGACGTCCCAGCTCCTCGTCCTGGGCGACTTCCACAACGTCGCCGCCGCGGAACCGGACTTCGCGCAGAAGTTCACCGACAACAAGGCGAAGTTCGCCACCGACGCGAACGCCGGCAAGGGCTTCGAGCGGCTGGAGCAGATCCACGACCTGAAGCTGCAGAACTCCGACTACGCGTCCGCCACCCTCGTCGAGGGCCTGAAGATGCTGGCCACCGGCAAGGGCGCCCAGTATCCGATGCTCTCCACCGTGATCGGCGCGATCAGGACGAGCAACCCGGACGAACTCAACGACGTCGGCTTCTTCGCCCTGCCCGGGGACGACGCCTCCGCCAACGGCATGACGGCATGGTTCCCGAACGCCTTCTACGTCCCCAAGAGCACCACCGGTGACAAGCTCGCCGCGGTCAAGAAGTTCCTCGCGTTCACCGCGAGCCCGGCGGGCTGCACCTCCCAGGCGAAGGCCTCCACGCCGACGGGCCCCTACATGGTCGACGGCTGCACCCTGCCCTCGGACGTTCCCACCATCACCAAGGACGTCGCGGCGTACTTCACGAACGACGCCCAGAGCCCGGCGCTGGAGTTCCTGTCCCCGGTGAAGGGGCCGAGCCTGGAACAGATCTGCGTCGAGGTGGGCTCCGGCATCACCGGAGCCAAGTCCGGCGCCGCCCTGTACGACAAGGACGTCAAGAAGCAGGCCCAACAGCTGGGGCTGTCGGGCTGGTAGGAACGTAAGCCAGTGCCTGCCCGCCTCCGGAAGGAGTGCGGGCAGGCGCCCGAGAGAGGTCGAACGATGACCACAGTTGCACCGGCCGGGCCACCGACGACCACGCAGCCGAAAGCGGCGGCCGGCACACGACGGCCCGCCAAGACCCACAGTGCCTATCCCACCTGGTTCTACCTGCCGGCGGCAGTGATCTACGGGACGCTGTTCCTCGTCCCGACGTTCGCGTCGTTCTACTTCAGCCTGACCAGGTGGACGATCTTCAAGTCGACCTTCATCGGGCTGGACAACTTCACCGCGTTCTTCCAGGAACCCGCCCTGGTCAAGGGCTTCGTCAACACGCTCCTCTACGCGGTAATCACCTCAGGCCTCAAGGTGGTCCTCGGCCTTCTCCTGGCGATCCTGCTGACCAGCCAGATCCGCGCCCGCGGCTATCTGCGCTCCGTGGTGTTCTTCCCCGTGCTGGTCAGCACCGTGGGCGTCGGAATCACCTTCACCGCCTTCATGGACCCCTCCACCGGCGCCATCAACCACGCTCTTGCGGCGGTGGGCATCGACGGCCCGGGATGGCTGACGGACCCCTCGCTCGCGCTGTTCTCGGTGGCCCTGGTCGACGTCTGGAAGGGCGTCGGGCTGGCCACCGTCATCTACATCGCCGGCATCGTGTCCATCCCGGACGAGTACCACGAGGCGGCGAAACTCGACGGCGCGGGCCCGTGGCAGCTGCTCCGCAACGTCATCCTTCCGCTGAGCTGGCCGGCGACGTCGACGGTCATCATCCTCTCCCTCATCGGCGGCCTGCGGTCCTTCGACCTCATCTGGGCGATGACGCGCGGAGGACCCGGCTTCAGCTCCGACGTGGTCGCGTCCGTCATCTACAAGCAGTACCAGGCGGGCTTCTACGGCCTGTCGACCGCCGGCAACGTCATCCTCTTCCTGGTCGTCACGGCGATCATCGTCCCGTTGTCCCGCTTCCTGGCGAGCAAGGAGGTGGAGCGGTGAAGACCCCCACCCGCACCTGGCTCGGCGTCCTGTCGGTCGCCGCCAGCGTCGTCGTCTTCGTCGTCCCGTTCGCGTTCATCGTGCTCACCGCCGTCAAGGACCCCCAGCAGGCCTCACAGCTCGACTTCTCCTGGCCACGCCACTTCCAGCTGGTGGACAACCTCGTCGAGGTCGTCCAGGCGCGGGACTACATCCTCGTCATCGCGTTCATCAACAGCGTGATCCTGACCGTCGCCAGCGTGGCCGTGATGGTCGTCCTCGGGGCCATGGTCGCCTTCGTGCTGCAGCGCCGGGTCACCCGCTGGACGGGGCTGATCAACTTCCTCGTCCTGTCCGGCCTGATCATCCCGCCGGCGGTGGTACCGACGATCTGGGTCCTGCAGAAGGCCGGCCTGTTCGGCACCCTGCCCGGACTGATCCTCGTGGAGATCGCGTTCGGCCTGTCCTTCTCCATCCTCCTGTTCCGCGCCTTCATCGCCACCATCCCGCGCGAACTCGACGAGGCCGCCATCATCGACGGGGCCTCACCGCTGCGGCTCTTCTTCCGGGTCATCTTCCCGGTGCTGCGGTCGGTCATCGTGACCGTGATCGTCGTGCAGTCGGTAGCCGTCTTCAACGACTTCACCAACCCGCTGTACTTCCTGCCCGGCGAACAGAACGCCACCGTCCAGCTGACCCTGTTCAACTTCCAGAGCCAGTACAGCACCAGCTACAACCTGCTCTTCATGGACATCCTCCTCATCACGATCCCGCCGCTGATCATGTTCCTGTTCTTCAACCGGCAGATCGTGGCGGGCATGACAGCCGGAGCCGTCAAGGGCTGACAACACCCCCGGGACCTCTCGCGGCCGTCCCGGCCATGCCGAGTCGGACCGGAACCCGGCCCCGCCTACGCCCCCACGGCGACGCGATCCCACGGAACCGCCGGCCCGGCTCGCGCCCGCGCACCGTCCCCGCCGGCGGACTTTCCACGGAAGACCGCGCTGCCCGAAACGGCAGGACCCAGGGGGACGTTCCCCGCCCTTCCACAGCGATACAAAGGAGTTTCGCATGCGCCTCCACCCCCGCCCGGGGCCGCGCCCCGGGGCCCGCGCAGGACGCGGACGGCCCGCACTCGCCGCGGTCCTGCTCGCCTTCCTGACCCTCCTCGGCCTGGTCACCGCATCCCCTTCCCAGGCGCTCGGCGGTGACGTCCGTATGCACGATCCGAGCCTCATCAAGGTGGGCAGCTGCTATTACGGCTTCTCCACCGGGTTCGAGAACGACTCGCTCAACCCCAGCGGATCCATCACCTTGCGCAAGACATGCGGCGCCACCGCGGCGTCCGGATGGACGAAGGTGGGGAACATCTGGGAGTCGACGCCGTCCTGGATCACCGACAAGCTCGGCTCGACCCCGCCCAACATCTGGGCCCCGGACATCAAGTACTTCAACGGCAAGTACCACCTGTACTACGCCGGCTCCCGCTGGGGCACGAACTACGCCGTGATGGGCCTGGCCACCGCCACCACCATCGAGGGCCCCTGGACCGACCAGGGCATGGTCACCGACGTCAACTACCCCATCGACCCCAACGTCGACTGGGGACCGGACGGCCGGCTGTACATCTCCTGGGGTTCCTGGACCGGCTCCGGCACCTACCTGCACGTCCTGGACGAGTCCACCGGCAAGCTGTCCACCACCGACCACAACCTGTGGCACATCGCCGTCGACATCGAGAATCCGACGATCATCCTCAACGGCGGCTACTACTACCTCTTCGGCTCGAAGGGGCTGTGCTGCAGCGGAACCAACAGCACCTACTACACCGTGGTCGGCCGGTCCACCAGCATCACGGGACCCTACCTCGACCAGAACGGCACCGACATGGCCTCCGGCGGCGGCACGACCGTCCTCACCGGTGCCTACCCCAGGGTGGCCGCCGGTGGCGCCGACGCCTACGACGACGGCACGTCCAAGTTCCTCGCCTACCACTACTACGACGGCGACAACTCCGGGCGGGAGGCCCTCGACATCCGCCAGGTGACCTTCGCGAACGGCTGGCCCGTCCTCGGCAGTCCGTTCGGCGCCGCGAACAACCACCTGCTGAACCGCAACAGCGGCAAGTGCGCGGACGTCTGGGGCCTGAGCACGGCGGACGGGGCAGCGGTGAACTCCGGCAACTGCAACTCCGGTACCAACCAGCAGTGGGTGCCCACCGCCGTCGGCAACTACCACCGGCTCGTCAACGTCAACAGCGGCAAGTGTCTGCAGATCTCCGGCGCCTCCACCGCCGACGGCGCGACGGCCGTCCAGTCGGCCTGCACCGGGGTCTCGAACCAGCTGTGGACCAGGACGGCGGTGATCGGCGGCTACGTCACCTTCACCAACGTCAACAGCGGCAAGTGCCTCCAGGTCGCCGGAGCGTCCACCACCAATGGCGCGGCCCTGGCCCAGGCGACCTGCACCTCCGGCGCGAACCAGCAGTGGATGGTCGTCTGAGACCCGCCGGCACACCCGACCGGTCATCGCTCCGGGCAGAACGAGACACACCTCCCCCTGCCCGGAGCGGACCAGGCACTGCTCAAGGAACTCAGCACCCGCTGCCCCGACCTCGCCACCGTCCGCACACTGGCCGAGGACTTCGCCGAGATCCTCGTCAACCGCCAGGGCGACGTGAAACTCGACGGCTGGCTCACCTCCGCCAAGACCAGCGGCATCCCGGAACTGCCCGGCTTCGCCGACAGTCTCACCGATGACCTCGACGCGGTCCGCGCCGGCCCGACCCTGCCCTCCAGCTCCGGCGTCGTCGAAGGCCACGCCAACCGCATCAGGATGCTGGAACGCCAGAAGTCCGGCCTCGCCCGACACCGCCTTCTGCGCCACCGCGTCCTCCTCGCCTGATCGCCACTGGAACGTGCCGCAGCAAGGCCGTGTGCACACCGGTTCGCCCGCCGACGGCCGGATTCGGCGGCCGGGCTCGGGAACATGAGCGCTCGGTAAGGTGGGGCGCCGAGAGATCATCGAACGAATGGCCGACCGGACGCCAGGAGTATGCGTGCAGGTTGAGGACAGTGACTGGGCCTGGGAGCGGGACCTCCCGCTGAAGTACCTCCTGGTGAGTGAGGACGAGGACGGCGAGGAGCGCCTCCTGGCGCGGATCTCGGAGGTCGAGGGGCTGTTCGAGGACCCGGCCCCGGTGCCGAGGGTTCGGCTGACCCTCGCGGGGTGCGTACTGGAGGGCCCGCTGCCGCAGGAGCTGTGCGTCGAGATCTGGGACGGCGACCGTCCCACCGGCTACCGGACGCTGCTCGGTGTCCGCGTCGTCGAGCAGCGCCCGCACGACGTGGTCCTCGAAGCGGGGGTGGAACCGCCGGAGGCCACCTACGACTGCCGGGAGCGGCCGGCGGCACCGCGCTTCGAGCTCTTCGGCCAGGGCTGCGTCCCCGTCGGCTCCTGCGAGCGGATCGAGGGCCTGCGCATTCCCCATCCACCCCGGCCGGACGTGCCGATGGAGCTCATCGGCTGCGAGCCCACCGAAAGACTGCCGGCCGCGCTCCGCGAGCCCGGGCACCATGGCTACACATGCCTGTGGGCCGTGGACCGCACCGGGCGCCCCATGGCGTTCCGTGCCGTCGCGCCGGACATCACCGCATCGCGCCCCTCCGCCCTCGGCGAGGGACTGATCGACATCACCCTCGCCGACCGCCTCTACGACCCGCCCCCGCTGCTGGCCCGTCCCCTCTGGGATGCCTGGTACGAGGGCATACCCCACACCCCCAACTCCTGGGCCCCGCACACACAAAGAGGCCGTCACGAGTGGCTCCTGCTCGCGATGGGCAACCGCGGACCACAGCGTGCGGCGGACCGCTCCGGAGGAACCCATCACCTCGACGGCCGGTTCGTCACCGACGTGTCCGGCCTGCACTGCGCCCTGGGCGAAGCCCTGCTGGGACCCGGCGCATACTACGGCTGGGGCGGGGACGGACTCGACTGCCTCAACGGCGGATGGGGCATGGTGCCGCCGTTCACGCTGGTGTGGCACGACGCCGATGTCGCCCGGCGGTCACCGGGTCTGCTCGGCTACTTCGAGGAGACCGTGCGGGAGCTGGAACGCCGCCGCGTCACGGTCGTCCTGCGGTAGCCGGGCACCCGTCGGCACCATCCGCGGCGTCGGCCGGACCTGGGGGCGGATGGCCCAGTGGTGATCAGGGCCCGGCTCTCGATGGTGTCGAGATGGTGGTTGTTGCACCTGCCGTAGCGGCATGTGATGTCGTCGAGGCACCACCGCAAGAAAGGCACGCTCTGCGATGTACCCCTCCGCCACGCCTCCGCGCCAGGTCAAGATCGGTGATGCCGCAGCCTTCGCCGGGACCACCCCACGCGCCATCCGCCACTACCACCAGATCGGTCTGCTGCGGGAGCCCGAGCGAGGCGCAGACGGCCGCCGCCGCTACGGCTACGACGACATGATCCGCCTCATGTGGATCCGCAAGATGGCGGAGGCCGGAATCAGCCTGGACGACATGCGGGCCGCCTTCGGCGGAACCCGGGACATCGAGGAGACCCTGGGCCGACTGGAGGAGACCCTGGCCGCTCAGGAGGCCGACATCAAGCGTCAACGCGCGGCAGTCCAGCGCCTGCGGGTCGTGGGCAGCCCGCTGGGTCTGCTCTCCCCACTGGTGACGGACCGGCTCAGCCACCTGCCTCCGAGCGCCCTGCGCCCTTCCGACCTGGACGCCCTGCTGGTCACGGAACGGGTCTTCGGACCGTTGGGAGCCGCTGTCCAGGCCAGCGTGTTCATGGTGCTGGCCACCCACGCCGACCTGCGGGCCGAGGCGGATCGCGTCGATGCGGCCGACGCCGCCCTCGACGACAGCGTCGATCCCCATGACCCACGTGTCGAAGAACTCGCCGCGCAGCACTGTGCCCACCACAAGGCCCTGGGGCAGGCCATCGAGGCGGACGGGCTGGAGGCGGCTGAGGAGAAGCTCTTCGAGGTCTACGACGCCGACCTGACGGGCGAAGAAGACGCCCAGATGAGTGTCTTCGAAGCGGTCACCAAAATGCCGTACGACCTTTCTCCCGCCCGGATGCGATGCATCGAACTCACGGCAGAACTCCTCGCCCAAGACGGAGAGTGACATCGCAACTGTCCACCTCGTCCGAACGCCAAGCGCGGGGACTCGTCACGTGGGTACGTCAGTCGGTGCGCTGGTACCCAAGTGCCAGGGTCGGCCTCCGGCCCGGACGGTCACCCGCCGCTTCAGGCGGAGACGCTCATGGGGGACTGCTGCGGTGACGGTCCAAACCGACTCGCGCGACCGACGCCCGCGCCGCACCGCGCGCAGACGGGTCGTCGACACACATCGGCGGGACGAACTGCTGCGCCAGGCCGAGGCGATCATCCTGACCGAAGGCTTCACCGCGGTCACCATGGATGAGCTCGCCCAGCGACCGGAGTGCTCCAAGTCGCCGCTGTCCAGCCTCGCCTCCATGAAGGAACAGCTGGTGCCGGCGGTCACTCGCGCCTTCTTCAGGGAGGCGACAGCCGAGATCGAACAGGCTGTCCAAGCCGAGCCCGACCCCCGGCAGCGCATCCGCGTCTACCTCGTCGGCGTCGGCACGGCCATGCGTCGGCATTCCCACGCCTTCTACGACGGCATGGTCGGCTACGAACCGACCGCGCAGATCTACCGCAAGAACTCCGCCGCGGCGGCGCACCGGGTCCACGAACTGATCGAGGAGGGCGTGCGGTCCGGCGTTCTCCGCGCGCTCGACGGGGACTTCGCCGCCCAGGTCGTAGCGGTCACCATCGATGCGGTTCAGTCGGGGATCCTCCTGGAGAGGACCGGCCTGACCGCCGGCGACGCCTTCTCCGAGCGCGGTGCCCTCCTGCTGGACTGGCTCAGCTCGGAGCAGGGCGCAGTCGAGCCTCCTTCCACGGCTGCGCGCTCGCCCAAGGACCAGGGGCCGCCCGGATCCTCGCCGAACTCCAGGAACACAGCCCCGAGTTCGTCCGCGTGTGGGAGCTCCAGGAAGTCGCCCAACGCTACGACGACTGCAAGACCATCCTCCATCCCGAACTCGGCCGCATCGACGTCGACGCCCAGCTCCTGTTCACCGAGAACCGCGCACAGACCCTGGTGGTGCTGACCACCCGCCCCGGCACGGAGAGCCACAGCAAACTCGCGCTGCTCTCCGGCATAGGGCCTCAGCAGCTCACGCCCTGACGTCCTGGACCGGGGGACGGGTCCGGGACGGGCTCGGCGCGGGAGCGGCCGGAGGAGGGACCCCTGGAATGGTGCATGCTGCACGGTTCTTTTACTCCGTGCTCTGTGGCCGGGACTGTCGGCCCTCTGTGCTGTGAGGCTTCCGTGACCGGGTCGCCGGTTTGACCGGATGGTGCCTCCGCTTTACTCTCGGGTGTGTACGGAGGCAGCATCCGTTTTGATGTGGCCGCAGGGTCATGGCAGGCAGGAGGGCGTATGAGCGCCGGTGAGCAGCGGGGGCGCAAGCCCCGTGCGGACGTCCAGCGCAACCGTGCGGTCCTTCTGGAGACCGCGCAGCGTCATTTCCTGCGGCACGGGGTGGGTACCTCGCTTGAGGCGGTGGCCAAGGATGCGGGTGTGGGGCCCGGCACCCTGTACCGGCACTTCCCCACCCGGGAGGCGCTGCTGGCGGCGGTGCTGCAGACGCGCTCCGATGAGCTGGTGGCCCGTCAGGCGGATATCGACCGGCTCGGTGACCCGGCCCAGGCGCTGGAACAGTGGCTGCGTGCGATGGAGGAGTACTTCAGCGCCTTCAGCGGGCTGCCGGATCCCCTCATGGCGGCGGCCCGGGCGCAGGAGCCGGACAACCCGCTGACGATTCCCTGCGGCATCCTCATCGCCGCCACCGATCAGTACGTGCGGGCCGCGCAGCTCGCGGGGCGCGTGCGCGCCTCGGTGCGGGGCAACGACCTGTTCCTCGCGGCCTGTTCCCTTGCCTGGATCAAGGGCAACGGCGCCGAGGAGGAGTCGCTCGACCGGCTCCGCATGCTTATCGCGAGCGGCTACCGCCAGCAGGACACCCGGGCGTAACCGCCAGCCACCCCCCCACCCCTGCCCACCCTCCCCGCAACGCCTGGCGGCACCACCACGCAGCCGTCACATCGCGCTGCCCTCGGGGCGGCACAACCATGCAAGGAACAAATAATGAAAATTACTGTCATAGGCGCTGGTGCGATCGGCGGGAACCTCGCTGCCAAGCTCACCGCGGCCGGTCACGAGGTCCTGGTGGCCGATGCCCGCGGCCGTGAGGTCGTCCGGGCGGACGTGCTGGAGAGCGGAGCCCGCGCGGCGGACCTTGCCGACGCCGTGCAGGGGCGGGACGTCATCGTGCTGGCTATCCCGTTCGGGGTGGCGGGGCAGCTGGCCGGCCTGTTCGCCCCGGTCCCCGCCGAGACGGTGGTCATCGACACCGCGAACTACTACCCCGGCATGCTCAGCGAGCCGGTCGAGGCCGTGGACCACGGCCAGGTGGAGAGCGTGTACACCGCCGAGCAGCTGGGGCGCCCCGTGGTCAAGGCATGGAACGCCGCGCTGGCCGGAACGCAGCAGAGCAGGGGTGTCGCGGCCGGAACACCCGGCCGCCTCGCCATCCCCGTCGCCGGCGATTCCGAGGCGGCACGCCGCGTGGCCATGCAACTCGTGGACGACACCGGCTTCGACCCCTACGACGCCGGCACGCTGGCCGACTCCTGGCGTCAGCAGCCCAACAGCCCCGCCTACTGCACCGAACTGACCCTCGACGAACTGCCGGCGGCCCTGGCCACGGCCGACCGCGCCAAGGACGAGGCCATCCGCGACAGCCTCCCCGACCGCCTCGCCGCCCTCGGTGCCAACCCCACCCTCGACGACATCGTCGAGATGAACCGCGCCGCCCACCGCTGACCCGCCCGACACGACTCCCGCGCACCCAACAGCACGACAGCGGCAGCACCGACACACCACGACCACCCACGACGAACACGAAGAACGCACAGTCTCCCGCGCTGCGGCCTGCAGCCTCGGCACGCCGCTGCCTGCGAGTATCCGCAAGGCCGCCGGCGTACAGGGCGCATCCTGGACCCGGCCCTCACGCCGGTTGCCTCACTGCACGGCCTGCCGTACTGCGCAGCGGCGCCGGCGACTGCGCACCATGGAGAGGAACCGCCTTGCCCGGCACCGCATCACCCTTCACCGACATCGCACGCTCCCGACGCTCCCCACGGCGGTTCCTGTCCACCGCCCTGTCCCCTTCGGACATCCGCGGCGTGCTGGAAGACGCACAGACCGCCCCCTCGAACAGCAACACCCAGCCATGGACGGTGCACGTCGTCTCGGGTGCGGCACGGGACGCCCTGGCCAAAGAGCTGCTCCGGGCCGAGGCGGAGGGACGGACCTCCCCGGATTTCACCGACGGCTACGGTGAGAAGGGCATTTACGTCGAACGGTCACAGGCCCTGGGCGCGAGTGTCTACCAGGCCCGGGGTGTCGAGCGTTCGGACCGGGACGGCAGGAGAGCGGCGGTCCGCGAGAACCTGGAGTTCTACGGCGCTCCCCACGCAGCCTTCCTGTTCATGCCGGCCCTCGGCGACGGGGTGCGGACGGCCGGCGACATCGGCATGTACGCGCAGAACTTCCTGCTCTCGCTGGCGGCCCGTGGGATGGCCGGCATCCCGCAGACCGTGCTCGGCGTCTACGCCGACACCGTCCGCGAGTTCCTGGGTGTCCCCGCGGAGCTCAAACTGCTGTTCGGCATCTCCTTCGGCATGGCTGACCCGGCGGCACCGGTGAACACGCTCCGCACAGAGCGGGCTCCGCTGCAGCGGAGCGTGGTCCTGCATGACACCTCAGGAGTCCTCGACAGGCCGTAGGTTCTCCGCCGCAGGAAGCAGCCGGCGAGCAGCCGGTGCCTGGCCTCTGAACGCAGATGGCTTCCGCATGTTCTGCCAGGACGGCACCAGTGCCCACACCGCGTTCTGTCTGGAAGGCTTCCTTGACTTCCTCCCCTTCCTGAAGGAGGGGGATTCCTACGGCTCGCGCTGTAGGGGTTTCTGCTTCATCGCCGACTGCCCGCCCGGAGTGCTCCGTTGAGGTCTTACGCCGGCTCCACAGACAGACGCCGTCAGCCCGACGGCCAGAATGTTGCGTGACGCATTCACATCACGGTCATGCACAGCACCGCACTCACACGTCCAGGTACGGACGTCCAACGCCATCTTCGCCGCAACCCTGCCGCAGACCCCGCACAGCCTGCTGCTGGGGAACCAGCGGTCGATCACGACGAGTTCACGTCCGTACCAGGCGCACTTGTATTCCAGCAGGGAGCGCAGTTCTCTCCAGGAGGCGTCGGAGAGGGCGCGGGCCAGGCTGTGGTTCTTGAGCAGGTTGCGGACGGAGAGGTCCTCGATCACGACCGTTTGGTTCTCACGGACAAGACGAGTCGACAGCTTGTGCAGGAAATCACGGCGCCGGTCAGTGATCCGCGCATGGATCCTGGCGACATGACGCCGGGCTTTCTCCCGGTTCGCCGAACCTTTGGCTTTACGGGAGAGCTCCCGTTGGGCTTTGGCCAGGCGCTCGCGGTCACGCCGCTCATGCTTCGGGTTGGTGATCTTCTCGCCCGTGGACAAGGTCACCAGGGAAGTGATTCCGGCATCCAGGCCCACTGCCGCTGTGGTGGCGGGGGCCGGGGTGATGTAGTCCTCGCACAGCAGGGACACGAACCAGCGCCCCGCCGCATCACGGGAGACGGTCACCGTGGACGGCTGTGTTCCCCCGGGCAGTGGACGCGACCAGCGGATGTCCAGCGATCCCGGCATCTTCGCCAGCGTCAGACACCCCTTACGCCAGGTGAAGGCGGAACGGGTGTACTCGGCCGACGCACCAGACTTCTTCCGGCTCTTGAAGCGCGGATACTTCGCCCGCTTGGCGAAAAAGCTGACGAACGCCATCTGGAGATGCCGCAGGGCCTGCTGGAGCGGGACCGAGGACACCTCGGTGAGGAAGGCGAATTCCTCGCTCTTCTTCCACTGCGTGAGCGCGGCAGAGGACTGCGTGTAGGAGATCCGGCGCTGCTCGGTGTGCCAGGCGCGGGTGCGTTCCTCCAGCGCCTTGTTGTAGACGAGGCGGACGCAGCCGAACGTCCGCGACAGCTCTGCCGCCTGACCGTCGGTGGGGTAGAAGCGGTACTTGAACGCCCGCTTGACCTGCCGCGCCATACCCCACAAGCTATCAGCTTCCATACAGGCAACGGGTGTTGGCCGGTGGCCGGTAACCGGCAGACGCGGGTCCGCCCCGGGGGCGGACCCGCTTTTCCTGCCCTGCTCCGCAGAAGCTTCGTTTCCTCCCCCGGCTGAAGCCGGGGGCATTCACGAAGAAACGCCACGATGACGATTTGCTGGGCGCGGCAGCCCGTTCCCCGGAGGCAGTCCGGGGAACGGAGTGTGCGGTCGGTGAGGTGCTGGTCACCCGAGCGGGTCGGTGGTGTCGCGCAGGGTGGCCAGGGCCGGGGCGTACATGCGGGTCTTGATGGTGCCAAGTGTGTCGCCGGCCTTGGCCACCTGTGTCTGGGCGATCTCGATGGCGGTGGAGCGTACGGCGTCCTCGGCGACCGCTTGGTCGACGATGCCGGCGGCCGCGGCGTCGGCGCCGCCGTAGCGGCGAGCGGTGACCATGGCCTCGTGGGCGGTCTGCGGCGCCAGACGGGACTGGATGAGGGCGGCCATGCCGCGGGTGAAGGGGATGTTGATGTCCGCCTCGGGCAGGCACCAGAAGCCGCGGTCGGCGCGCATCACGCGGAAGTCGTGGGCGAGGGAGAACATCGCTCCGGCGGCGAAGGTGTGCCCCTGGAGCGCGGCCACCGTGATGACCGGCAGCGACAGCATGCGCGCGAAAAGCTCATGGACCGAGACGACGTAGGAGTCGTACTGGTCGGCGTTGGCGAACAGCCAGTCCAGGTCGAGGCCGTTGGAGTAGAACTTGCCGGTGGCTGTGGTGACCAGGGCGCGTTGGCCCTCCGCCTTCTCCACCTCGTCGAGCGCGGCGCTGACGGCGGTGAGCCAGTCGGGGTGGAAGCGGTTCTCGCCGTCTCCGAGGTCGAGGACGAAGACGTTGTCGTGGCGGTCGAGTGAGGGCATGGCGATTCCTTCGGGGTGAGTTGGGTGAGGTGACCGGGGGGAGTGGCTGTGGGTTATGGCCGAGGTCCGGGTGCGGCGCCGGGGCGGGCGCGCAGGGTGTGGCGGAGCAGGTCGTGGATCTCGGCGGCGGCTGCCTCGATCGGGGCGGTGGTCTGCTCGGCTCGGCACATGATCACCGCGCCTTCGACCGCGGCGATGATGAAGGCGCCCAGCCGACGGCTGCGTTCCTCGGCCAGTCCGTGCCGGACGAACAGGGTCGCGAGGGCCTCCTGCCAGCGGGTGAAGACGGTGGCGGCGGAGCGGGCGAGGTGGGGTGCGTCGTCGTTGGTCTCGACGGCTACCGCCACGATCGGGCAGCCGGCCCGGAATCCGCTCTCCACGAGCCGGTCGCGCCACAGCGCGAAGAACGCGTCGACGGCCTCCACCGGATCGTCCGCCTGCAGGGCGGCATCGATCATTCCTGCGATGAAGTCCCCGGCCAGTGCCACCGCCTCGTCGATGAGCTGTGTCCGCCCGCCGGGGAAGTGGTGGTAGACCGAGCCCCGGGGGGCCCCGCTGTGGGCGAGCACACGGTCGATGCTGGTCGCGCTCGCCCCGTACTCACGCAGCAGGGCCGCGGCGCTGAGGATCATCCGGTCACGGCTGTCACTCCTGCGCGGGCTCATCCGCCCCCCCACTTTCCCGTCGGCGTGGCGGCCATCGACTGGGCTACCTGTCGGTAACTTATGGGGTGTGGCATAAAACATGCAAGGGGAGATCGGGTAGTGGTTCGCTCGGCGCCGATGAGTGTCGCCGGATCAGCAGACTGAACTCCGCAGCTCCGCTCGGCCTGCCGCGCCCCGCGTCTCTTGGGCCACGACTCCCGCCAGGACCTGCGGCGGGTGCAGGGGCCGGGTGCTGTTCCCTTGGCCGGACAAGTCGCGTGGGGCGGATGCTCGCTGGGGCAGGCCCTCCGATCAAGGAGACGGATCCTGTTCGAAGCCGAGCCGGCCCTTGAGCAGGGGGAGCACTCTCCGACAACGACCGACCTGCTCGAGCAGCGAACGGGCCGACGGATACGCGCCGATCCGTGGCGGAGGCTGAGACAAGGAGCCTGGTGAAAGTGGAGGAGCAGGTGTTGTTGGCACTCCTGTCGCATAACCTCGTGGGGGAGAGGCCGGATGTCATGCGTATACAGAGCGGGGAGGCGAGGGTGTTCGGAAGGGGCAGGCGGGTACTGGCGGGTGCAGCGATCGTGGCCTGCATGGTGCTGGTGGGCCCCGGTGCGCCGGGCGGCAGCCTGTTCGGCGATTCGGTGCGCGCCGAGGCCGTCAGGGAGGCGAATGCGAACCGGGTCATGACGTGGAACATCTGCAACCCTTGCGAGGAAAGCAGCGCTCACCAGGCAGGAGAGATCGCCGAGTACGCGCCCCAGGTCATCGGCCTGCAGGAAGCGTGTGTGCGTGACGTCGAGGGGATCCGGGATCGCCTGGAGCGCGAGTACGGGCTGGTGTACCACGTCAAATACGGCTCGGTTCTGCAGAGTTGGGGCCGCTGCGGGGGAGTGCCGTGGAATCCGGGAGGCTACGGCCAAGCGATCCTCTCCGCGGCGCCGATGACGGACCACGTGAAAGTGGAGTACCCCGATGGCGGATCCGAGGACCGTGGCTACATGGCAGTCACTACCACGGTGGGCGGCCAGTCGGTCCGCGTCTTCAACACGCATCTCGCCGAACGACGTCAGGAAGCAGTCCGGGCGGACCAGGCCAAGGTGCTGGCCGTGGAGGTCGCGCGGCACGAGCGCGCCATCGTCCTCGGAGACTTCAACGCCGTGCCCCAAGCTGTCGAACTGAACCGGATGTGGGCGCTGGCCACGGATACAGACCCTCAGTGTCACGTTTCGGCCGACGGCGCCTGCGAGGTGACCACCGACTGGCACAGCAAGTTCGACTACGTCTTCCTGCGAGGCATCACCTCGCGTCAGCATGGCGTGCACCCCAGTCCATACTCGGACCACCATCTGCTGCACAGTGACCTGGACCTGAGGTAGAGGCTTGCCGGTCCGGCGTCGCTGAGGAGCGACACCGCCGACGAGACCGCCCCGGTGCGATCAGGTGCGATCCGGGGTCCGCGCGGCGAGGATGACTCCCCGCCCGGGTGGGCGACCAGTCAGGCGGCCAGCGGCCCGGATTCGCGCGTCGGGAGCACATCGAGCGCACTGCGGGCTTCTCCACAGGTCAAGATGGTGAACAGGTCCGGCCCCGACAGATGGCGAAGTCGTCCACGCCCAGCGCCCGAGGCATGCCGGGCTGCGGGCCCGGCAGCGCCATGATCCTGTGCGGCATGGACATTCGCCCTGCGCTGATGTCCAGTTGGCCGGCCGGGCGTCGGCCCACGGATCCCCCGGCCTTGGACGAAGCTGCCTCGGACCGTCGTCCGGGAGATTGAGCGGCTCCTCAGGGGCCAGTTGAACCGCGTGTTTCTGAACTACCTGTGGGGGGCACTACGTTGGCCCGATGACTGATTCTGTGCCGCCCGGCGGCGTTGTCCTTGACGAGGACGAACTGAATGCTCGGTGGACGGATGCCTGGCGGCCGGAACAGATCGCGGAGCGGCTGGGCGGGGTGCGTGCGCCTTGGTGCGTCGCGGCAGGGTGGGCTCTGGATCTGTTTCTCGGAAGACAGTCGCGATCCCACGGCGATCTGGAGATCGCCGTGCCCGCGGCGGAGTTCGCGGAGATTCGGGACCGTTTCCCCGAGTACGTGTTTGACGCGGTGGGCTCGGGACGGGTCTGGGCGAGGGCAGGAACCGAGGTGCTCGCGGCCACGCACCAGACCTGGCTGCGGGATCCGGTGAGCGGTCAGTTCCTGTTCGATGTCTTCCGGGAGCCTCACGAGGGCGGGACGTGGATCTGTCGGCGGGACGAGAGCCTGCGGCTGTCGTACGACGCGATCATCGAGAGGTCTGCAGACGGCATCCCCTATCTGGTGCCGGAGCTGGTGCTGCTGTTCAAGGCGAAGGCGGCACGGCCCAAAGACCAGGCGGACTTCGACGCGGTCCTGCCGCTGCTGAGCCCGTCGCGACGCGGCACTCTCCATGGGTGGCTGACGCGCGTGCATCCTGGACATCCCTGGCTGGCGAAACTGGTAGGTCGGTAAACGCGGGCCCTGCCGGAGGAACACCGCTGATCGAGTAGCCGATTCGGCTCTCCGGCGTCGCCGGTCTCCAAAACAGCCGGTCGGTTCGGCTGCGCTGGCCGGAGAGATGCCGCGGGTCGTCCCCGCAGGGGTACGGCACGGACGACCGAGCAGACGCGCTTCCTCGCCACCCGTGAGGTTGCTCGACGCTTCGGCGCGATGTCTTCGACGGTCGGCACCTGGAAGGAGCGGGGCAAGATCTCGCCCACCCACACCGATCCGAGCCTGGGCAACCTCTACGATCCCGAGGAGCTGCCCGCTCCAGCCTCGCTCGCCTGAGACGGTTTGCCGGCTCAGTAGGCTCGGTGAGCTCATTGTTGGTGTAGCACGCGATATCAGGAGAGGGCCCAGACGACTGCTTTTCGTGGTGCCATCCGTGCCCTTGGCCTGGGTCAGTGGCTCCTCGGCCGCTGACCAGCGCTCACTGTCGCTGAGATGCCCGGCCCAGTCCGAGCATGTGTGTGCCCCGTATGGCACGGAGGAGCCCTTGCTGCCGTCGTCCGAATCGCTGCCGCACGAGTTGACCAGGCTCGCCAGCACGGCGACGGCCGACATGATCAGGCCCACTCTGCGCATCAGGTTCCCGCCCCTTCTGTCGCGCCGTCCCTGGCCCATCCGGGCAATTCAAGTACTCCGCCACCCGAACTGTCCGGGAACGGTAACTCGCCTACCGGGGAAGCTCGTTGCCCCGGCAAGGTGCCCGCTGGAGCCCGGCTTCCCGTCAGTCGTCCTATCCGGCCAAGTGGCACGGACCCCGTTCAACGTCACCGGCCCGAGTCGCCGAAATCGGCTGGCCCCGCCCGGCTGTCGGACATGGAGCTTCAGCAGGAGCTCAACGCTCGTCTTGCCGCACTGATGCGGTTCTGCGCGTCAACGCCGTACACGGCGGACTCCCGGAGCGACCTCCAGGTCCGCAGATACGTGTCGACACTCGCCTCGTCGTCGATCCACAACTCCGCGTGCCAGTTCTCAACGATCACCTGACGGTCGTCATAGATCCAGAAGGCGGTCGCCGGGGGGATCTTGAGCGAGGCGGACAGCGGGATGATCCCCAGCTCTACCGTGTCCAGGCCGACAGCTCCCGCGAGCCGGTCGAGCTGGGCCGCGAGCACCGAGGGCGGACAGATCAGGGTGTGAAGAGCGGCCTCCCACAGGATGAGGTGGAAACGCTTCGAGGAGTCGTACAGCCACTCTTGCCGTCTCATGCGGGACCGGACTGCTTCGTCGGTGTCGCGTGGCGATCGCTGCAGCTCCGCGTACCTCGTGAAGATCGACCGGGCGTAGTCCGGAGTCTGGAGAATCCCGAAGATCATGGAGGACTCCCAGCCACGGAACACGGAGGTGTCGGCGTGAGCGCTCAGGTGGGTGTCCTGGACCGGCTTGTGCCCGGCGGCCAGTTGTCGCCGCCATGACCGGATGTGGGACTCGAAGCCACGGAGGCGGGCCAGCAGTTCGTCGTACGCCTCGGGCTGGCCGGTTGCCTCCGCCCACTTGCGCAGGTCATCCGGTGTCGGAGTCTGCCTGCCGTTCTCCAGCCTGCTGACCTTGGACTTGTTCCACCCGTACTGCTCAGCGAGTTCCGTACCGGTGAGCCGGCGTCCCGGGACGGAGAGCCGGAGTTCGCGTAGCCGTACCCCGAGCGTTTCTCGTGCCTGCTGATAGTCCGTACTCACCGGTGCACACCTGCTCTCAGTCCTCCTTCACGGTCAGCTGCGCCGCGAACTGCTCGTACGGGACGGCGTGATGCATCGCCGCGTCACGCGCCATGGCGTACCGCAGGACTGCCGCAGGCTCCGTGATCAGTTCGACGTTGACAAGGTTGTCGGCGTCATCGAAGTTGAGGAGCGCGACCAGCCGGGTGTCGAAGATCCAGAAGTCTACGTCTGGCAGGCTGAGCCGGTCGGCATTCTCTTGCCACAGGTTGTGGATCTTCTCGCCGACGGCGCTGTTGCGGCGCGCGTTGTCGAGCAGATAGAGCTGGCCGGCCGTCGGCGGGTCGTCGACGATGCGAACACGCTCGAACCGTTTGCCGAGCCCGGTCTGCTCGCGGCGCTCGGCACACCACTCGGCGTCGACGCCTTCCCAGCTGACGGGCTCGCCGCGGGTGAACTGCGCGTACTGGTCCGTGAGCTCGTCGGACGCGTACCGGCGGCGGGTTTCCAGGCGCCACGCCGTGTGCTCGAACTGGGTGAAGAGCCGGTCGAACTCATCCAGCCCGATGATGTTCGGCACGCGAGTGACCTCCTTGGGGGCGAAGTCGACGAGCAGTTCCCGTGACACCACGATCGGCACCTCCCCCTCGTTCAGGTGCTGGAGCTGGGAGACGTCGTCAGGGTCGGTGAGGGCCGGGCCGTGCACGATGACCTCGCCCGTGTCGAGGTCTTCATCGGGGCGTTTCTTCGTGGGTACCTCCGGCTTCAGCCGGGGGAGGAAACGAAGCTTCTGCGGAGCAGGGCAGGAAAAGCGGGTCCGCCCCCGGGGCGGACCCGCGTTGGCCGGTTACCGGCCACCGGCCAACACCCGTTGCCTGTATCGAAGCTGATAGCTTGTGGGGTATGGCGCGGCAGGTCAAGCGGGCGTTCAAGTACCGCTTCTACCCCACCGACGGACAGGCGGCAGAGCTGTCGCGGACCTTCGGCTGCGTCCGCCTCGTCTACAACAAGGCGCTGGAGGAACGCACCCGCGCCTGGCACACCGAACAGCGCCGGATCTCTTACACGCAGTCCTCGGCCGCGCTCACGCAGTGGAAGAAGAGCGAGGAATTCGCCTTCCTCACCGAGGTGTCCTCGGTCCCGCTCCAGCAGGCCCTGCGGCACTTGCAGACGGCGTTCGCCAACTTTTTCGCCAAGCGGGCGAAGTATCCGCGCTTCAAGAGCCGGAAGAAGTCTGGTGCGTCGGCCGAGTACACCCGTTCCGCCTTCACCTGGCGCAAGGGATGTCTGACGCTGGCGAAGATGCCGGGGTCGCTGGACATCCGCTGGTCGCGTCCACTGCCCGGGGGAACACAGCCGTCCACGGTGACCGTCTCCCGTGATGCGGCGGGGCGGTGGTTCGTGTCCCTGCTGTGCGAGGACCACATCACCCCGGCCCCCGCCACCACAGCGGCAGTGGGCCTGGATGCCGGAATCACTTCCCTGGTGACCTTGTCCACGGGCGAGAAGATCACCAACCCGAAGCATGAGCGGCGTGACCGCGAGCGCCTGGCCAAAGCCCAGCGGGAGCTCTCCCGTAAAGCCAAAGGCTCGGCGAACCGGGAGAAAGCCCGGCGTCATGTCGCCAGGATCCATGCGCGGATCACTGGCCGGCGCCGTGATTTCCTGCACCAGCTGTCGACTCGTCTTGTCCGTGAGAACCAAACGGTCGTGATCGAGGACCTCTCCGTCCGCAACCTGCTCAAGAACCACAGCCTGGCCCGCGCCCTCTCCGACGCCTCCTGGAGAGAACTGCGCTCCCTGCTGGAATACAAGTGCATCTGGTACGGACGTGAACTCGTGGTGATCGACCGCTGGTTCCCCAGCAGCAGGCTGTGCGGGGTCTGTGGCAGGGTTGCGGCGAAGATGGCGCTGGACGTCCGTACCTGGACGTGTGAGTGCGGCGCTGTGCATGACCGCGATGTGAATGCGGCACGCAACATCCTGGCCGTCGGGCTGACGGCGTCTGTCTGTGGAGCCGGCGTAAGACCTCAACGGAGCACTCCGGGCAGGCAGTCGGCGATGAAGCAGAAACCCCTACAGCGCGAGCCGTAGGAATCCCCCTCCTTCAGGAAGGGGAGGAAGTCAAGACGGGGACGTTATCCACGTGCGGTCTCCTTCTCGGCACCCGTGCGCGAGGGGGTCAACGGGCTGGTAGTGCGACGGCGCTTTCGACGTTGTCGAAGGCTGGCGGTGCGGGCCAAGCACTCTCTTGGTCGGGGGAAGCAGTGTGGTGACTTGAGCTCCCGGCCCTGTATTGGGAGGCCGCAGGCGCGGCGCGTACAGGGCCGGGAGTGGCCCTCGTTCCCTGAACCACCGTCCGATCCGGGGAACGAGGGGGCTGGCGGGGGGCCGCACCGGGAAAGAGGAAGGCGGGATGATCGGGCTGCACCGTCGATGTCCTTGGTCTAGTGGTGGGAGATGCGCCCGGTGCGGGGGTAGTTCGGCGTCCGCTTAGGAGGAGTCCGTCGAGCCGTCGTCCCCGCACCGGGCTGGTGCCCCACGCCCGGCAACGGGGGATGCCTGACGTGAGAGATGGGACCCGCGCACGGCCCATGCGGATTGACGGGGTGAGCCGTGCGCGGGAGCTTCAGACGGCAACAGGCGGAGGGTGCATGCGGTCGGAGTGCAGAACGGACCATGGCGTGCGGGCGCTGGTGCCGGTCTCTTCCTGTAGGAGGTTTTCGGCGAGGCGGCGGCGTTGGACTTCGCCGGTGCCGGCGGGGGCGTAGGTGGTCTGCATGTCGCGCCAGATCCGCTGGACGGGGTCATCTGAGTCCAGGCCGTTGGCGGCGTGCAGTTGCATGGCGTCGTTGCCGGTGTCGGAGGCGAGTTCGTGGCCCAGGCTCTTGGCGGCGATGAGCTCGTTGTCGCAGGGCTGGCCGCGGTCGAGCATGTCCACGGCGTGGTAGGTGAGAATCTTGGCCATGATCAGCCGGGCGGACATGCGGCCGAGTCGTTCCCGTATGACGCCGAGGTCGGCGAGTTTGCCGTTGTAGCGGGGGCGGTTGCTGACGTACTGGGCGGTGAGGGAGACGGCCGTCTCGTGCAGGCCGAGGCTGAGGGCGGTGAGGTTGGGGCGCCCGCACAGGATGCTGCTGGACTGGGCGACGTCGAAACCCTGGCCCACGTCGCCGAGCACGTTTTCGGGGAGCACGCGGACCCGGTCGAAGCTGATCTGGCCGAAGCTGAAGCCACGCAGCCCCAGTTTGCCGCTGTGTCGCATGAGGCTCACGCCATGCTGGTCGCCCTGGACCAGGAATGCGGTGAGGGCCTTTGAGGTGCGGGTTCCGGCCGGAGCGGTGCGGGCGATGACCACGTGGAGATTCGCGATGTGGCTGTTGCCCACGTGGGCTTTGACCCCGGTGAGGACCCAGGACCTGCCGTCCCATTCGGCTGCGGCCTGCATGCCGCCGAGGTGGCCGCCCTGGTCCGGCTCGGTCACGGCGATTGACATCAGCATGCTGCCGTCCGCTACGCCCGGCAGCAGTGTGTTGTGCTGCTCTTCGTTGCCGTAGTAGAGCAACGCGGCGACCGGGATCAGGCTGGCCTGCAGGATGGCGGCGGCCGCACCGGAGACGCGGGCGAGACGGTGGATCAGGATCGTTTTGGCGACGTGCCCGGCCTGCATGCCGCCGAAGGCTTCGGGCACGGTGACGCCGAACCAGCGGCGGCCGGCCAGTAACCGGGCGATCTTCCGGTCCACGCGCTGCGGTGCGCTCTCCATGCGTTCTACCCGGGGCAGGATCTCCTGGGTGGCGAAGTCGTCGGTGGTCGCCCACAGCGCCTGATGGGCAGGCGTGATGAACCTGATGAGGGTGGCGGGTGTGGTGGGCATGGACATGGACGGTCCCTCTCCCTAAAAGGGGCTCACATGACGGCTGCGGCCGGAACCGCGTGTGGGGGGCCTGGGCGAACGTTCGTCAGGGGGCCGCCGAGGTGGGGATCTTGAGGATGTCGGCCGCTGTACGGGCGGTCTCCCGGACGATGGTCTGCAGCTGTGCCGCGTCGGCGAGGGTCCGGGGTTCCGGGTCGATGATGCAGACGGTGAGCAGGGCGAGGCCGGTCGCCTCGTCGAGGATGGGGCTGCCGAAGTAGGACTGGATACCGATCGCGTCGACGACGTGGTTGCTCTGGAAGCGCGGGGAGGCGGCCACGTCCGGCAGTGGCAGCCCGCGCTTGCGTTGGATGACCTCGGGACACCAGCCGTGGGAGCGGCTCATGGAGCGGCCGACGAGGGGATAGCCGGCCTCCCGCGGCGGGTTGTGCAGGCCCAGGAACGTCTGCTCGTCGCTGAAGGCGTTCACCATGGCGTAGAGGAAGCCGGTGCGCTCGGCCATGTCGGTGGCGATGTCGTCGAGTACGTCCTGCCCCTGCATGGGGATGCCCAGTTCGCTGAACCGGGTCAGGCGCAGGGACATCTCGGACAGTTCGGTGGCCGGGTCGTCCGTGTAGGTGTGGATCTGGTGCTGTGTGGTGCGGGCCGGGAAGGTCATCGGGCGTCCAGGAGGGTGGGGCGGGCGGATTGGGTCTTTACGACGTGCTGGACCAGGGCGATCAGGACGGAGGCCACGGAGTCGGGGTTGCGGGCGTCGCAGAACATCAGCGGCACGCGGGCGTCCACGTCGAAGGCCTCACGGATCTCCGGAAGCGTGCGGACAGGTGTGCCGGGGAACCGGTTGATCGCTATGACGAAGGGCATGCCGAGCTGCTCGAAGAAGTCGGCGGCGTGGAAGCTGGAGTCGATCCTTCGGGTGTCGACCAGGATGACGGCGCCGAGCGCTCCTTCGGCCAGGTCGTGCCAGAAGTCCCAGAAGCGCGGCTGTCCTGGGGTTCCGAACAGGTACAGCTCGATCGGGTCGGGTACGTCCCAGCCGACGCGGCCGAAGTCGAAGGCGACCGTCGTGGTCGTCTTCTCCTCCACCCCGTGCAGGCTGTCGGTCGCCGCGCTCTGCTCGGTCAGCAGCTCCTCGGTGCGCAGTGGACTGATGTCGCTGACCGCGCCGATCGCTGTGGTCTTGCCGACGCCGAACCCCCCGGCGATGACCACCTTGACGGTCACCCGCTCGCCCGGCTGCAGAGGCTGATTCATGCCACCATCACCCGGCCTTCGAGGCTGCGCCTGGCCACCGGCGCAGGAGAGCGGCACTCAGTGCCTGCAGCGTCTGCACGTCGCGTTCCTCGCCAGGCATATCCGGCACGTGCACGTTCACGGCCCCGGCGTCGATCAGGTCGGAGACCAGAACTGTCACCGCGGCGACGTGCAGGCTCAGCGTCCCGGCCAGCTCGGCCAGCGGACGCTGACGCTGCCGGCACAATTCGACGATCCGCACGCTCTCTTCCGGCATGCCGCGCGGCGGGCGTCGGCCGGGGCCCAGGACGGTGTGCATGCTGAGGTGGTGACGGGCTCGGGTGCGCCCGTCGGTCACCGCGTACAGCCGCACGATGCTGGCTGTCTCGTCCGAGGCAGCTAAAGAGGCCGGACCGGAGCGGGAGTTCATTCGGCACCGGAACCCTGACCGTCACGCGTGCGGACCGGGGTGGTCATAAAGGGGGCGAACCGCTGCACCAGGCGGCCGGCGGCGAAGGCAACGGTCCCGATGTTGGCGTCCGTGCGGGCGAGCACGACCAGGATCGTCGTGACGGTCTTGCCGGCGGAGTGGAAGGCGTGTCCCGTACCGGCCTCGGTGACCAGGAAGAGGGTGTCTTCGCGCTCGATGAGGATCTGGCCCGCCGGCATCTGCTTGTCCGTCGGCCCGGTCACGCCCTTGGACAGTCCTGACAATCCCGAAAAGGCGGCCGCCAGCCCGTCCGCCCAGTCGGGCTCCATGTGCGCCGGGATCGCCTGCCTCATTCCGTCGCGGGAGACCAGCAATGCGTGGGTGACGCCAGCGGTGTCCTCCACGAAATCGTCCAGCAGGCGGGCCATCTGCTGCTGGACCTCCTTGGGGGAGATCACGGGAACAGTCGTGTCGTAGTTCATGACGAACACTCCGGGAGGTCAGGACTGGGGGTGGGAGAGGGATCGGTCTGCAAACCGGCCTGCAGACCGGTACGCCAGTCCGCTGCGGCCTGGGGGTTCGCGGCCGGGCCTGGAGCTGCGGCCCCAGGCCCTTCAGGCATGGGGCGCGGCACGCGCTTACGGCGGGGCAGCGGGTCCGTACAGTCGGCGCCAGCCGGTGGAGCGGGGCTGGCTGCGCTGGGGCTGGGACCCGTCGGGCGTGGTGCAGCCGCCACGGGGTCCGCCAACTGCCCAGCAGCTGGATGAGACTGCGTGGGGATCGTGACGGCCCCGACGGCCGGAGCGGTGGGGACGAGATAGTGGTTGGGGACGACAAGGTTGGCGGTAGTGCCGCCCGTCGGGTTCATCGACAGCCAGACTTCCAGGCCGTACTTCCCGGCGATCCTGGCGGAGGTGATCAGACCGAGGTTGCCTCGGCGGACCTGGTCTGCAATTTCGGCGTGACCTGGGTTGCTGAGGAGCTTGTTGAGGAGGTCCCGCTTGGCGGGGTCCATGAGGAGGATCGCGCGATCCTCAACCTCGAAGTGCAAACCCCGGGCGACTTTCTGGGCCCGCACGATGACTTTGGTAGCCGGGTCGGAGTGGTCCAGGCCGTTGTCGATGAGCTCGGCGAGCAGGTGCGTGACGTCGGGGTGCACGTGGGCTGGCAGGGCGAAGGCAGCCCCCACATCGCCGCTCGCAATCTGTACACGGGTGTACTTCACGACCTCGGACTTCGCGCCGCGGAGAAGAGTGGAGACGGGAACGGGCGCCCGGGTCTCGCGCAGGGACTTGCCGCCAAGGACGACGGAGACACTTTCGACCATGCGACGCAGCCGGGTAGCGAGGTGGTCGATCTTGAAGCTCCGGTCGAGTAGCTCCGCGTCCTCGGTCGCCTTCTGAAGCAGTGTCAGGTGCTCAAGCATCTCCCCGATCAGCCCGTGCTGGCGGCGCGACAGCGTCTGATGCATCGCCACGAGCACCGCGGCCTGCGACTCGTCATGCACTCGCAGCATGGCGTCGGCGCCCTGCACCTGCAGATTGCTGATCTCCTCCAGAGCTTTGGTCAGCGAGTCACTGCCGTCGAAGCGGAGTTCCTGGGGGAGAGGAGGACGCGCACCCCGACACAGTTCCTCCGCCGTCCAGATGACGCTCTTCTCGGTGGCCTGCACAGCTTCCGCGACGCGCTGCAGCTCACCGTCACGATGCGCTTGGAGGGAGGCGGCCAGGGCTTGGACCCGTATGGAGCCGACGAGTCCGGTGATGAGCACGCTGCCACCGAGACAGATGGCAACCTGGGTGACGGTGAAGTCGAGGGCCCAAGCGGCAACGATGGTCACGCACCCCAGAACGGTCATGCACGCCAGCGGGGCGTACAGGGCGCCGGCGACCTCGTCCAGGAGATAGCGGTCTACCCGGGGGCGTCGGCCTCTTCTGCGGCGGTGGGCGGCCGGGCGGTTAAGGGGCTGAGGGGAAGGCATGGGGTCCTCGGAATCGGTTCCAGCAGGGGGATGCGCGGGGAGGCAGGGCGTTTCAGTGGACGGGGAGGACGGCCTGCACGGTCTTGCCCACGACCTCGCCGTCGACGTCCTTCTTCACGTCCCACGCAAGGCGCCCCCGGTAGTGGGTCACCCACCACAAGCCGGTCGGCTTGCCCTTGGGCTCCCGGGACTGGTTGGCCACCTTCTCGAAGCCCGGGAATTCGGGGTACGCGTCCTCCACCTCGACGCGGAGCTCGCGGGTGTCCCCTGTCACGATCAGGTGGAGGGAAACGCAGCCGTCGGTGAAGGGCTTTCCGTGCCGTACGGCGTTGTCGACCAGCTTGTCGGCGACGCGGATCGCGATGTCCACGTTGCCGGACCAATGTCCGATCGTGAGCCAGGGGCGAGCCCGCAGGCGGGCGTTGGGCCCGGCCCCTTCGTTGGCCAGCAGTGTTGTGCTCCAGTCAAAGGCTGGCTGCTCTTCAACTTGCAGGGGAAACAGGGTGACCGCGGCCGTCTGTGGTCCTTCGCAGGCCGACGTATCGGTCAGGGGCACGACTGCATCACCTGGGCAGGCGGAGGTTTGCTGGTTCGGCGGGTTCACAGGAAGGCTCCCGGTTGCGCGATCGCGCGCAGATTCGTGCCGGTGGGGCGGAATGAGTGAGGAAAGAAGACCTGCCTGTCGGGCACGTCGCCGCGGGAGATGACGACGCGGGGCAACCTCGGCAGTGCCGAGGGGCGCGCATGCCGCGTCGGCGAGCGTCAGCCGGCGTACGCGGTCGCTGGCGGTCCTGCGCGGGGCGGTCATGATGCAGCCCCGCCCGACGGAGCAGATTCGGCCGAGCAGCGCCGAGGGTAGAGAGTCGCGCCGATCTCCTCGTAGAAGCTCTCCATCTGCTCGGCCGTGAGGACGAGTGGGAGCCTCTCAACGAGCTGGGCTCCGCGCATCAGCGCGAGCGGTACAGCGATTCGGCCAGCCTGAGTGTGGTGCAGCGGACTGTCCTCCGCGCGCTCCACCCGCAGAGCAGGAATGGACGCTGGGGAGGGCTCTTCCGTGAAGTGACCCTTCGTCATGAGGTGAGAACTTAGGGCCATTTACCAAGATCAGCCCTGAATCCAATTCAGGGCTGACTGGGGTTCAGGGTCGAAAAGGGAAGTTCAGGGTCAGGCCGCGATGCCGATGTGGCTGGCGACCGAACGCAGGTCATCACGGAACAGCGGGCGTTCCCGCTTGAGCAGGTCAGTCACGGCCTCCCTGACCAGTGGAGAGAACACGATCTCCTCGGGGGACTGCTCCTTCAGCTTGCTCAGCACGTGCACCGTGGCGTAGTCGTCGCGCTGGATGCGGTTACAGTTCATGACCTCGATCAGATACCGAGTACGACGTTCCAGCGGCAGATCCGGGTTGATCTCGACACTATCGGCCAGACGCAGCGCCTCGCTCGCGTTGCCCTCTTCAGCTGTCAAGTGGACTTCGTGCATCGCCACGTTCGTCGGACCGAAGCAGGTGTGCCAATGGTTGAGGTCTGCTCCGACACGTGCGGCTGCCGCCTTCGCACCCCGGTAGAGATCCCACGCGGCAGGCCCCTTGGCGGCACGCACTGCGGCGACAGCAGCCTGCAGGTGCAACGCACCGTATGCCGACCAGTGCTCGGTGGGCGAGTCGTCAGTGGGGGCGCAGTTCGCGATCGTTGCTCGCGCCATTTCCACGCTGTCGTGGACCTCGCCAGCCGAGGTAAGGACGCACGACAGGTTCCATGCGGCGGCCGCGATGAGAGCCGGATCGCCGGCGTTGTCGGCGAGCGATAGCCCACGATCAGCAGCGATCCGGGCGAGAGTTGGTTCGCCGACGCGGCGAAGCCAGATCTGGTGAAGGCCGTAGAGACTGACGAGCTGGCGTAGCGCCACCTGTTCTTCGGCGCCGGAGGCGTCACGTAGGGCCGCATGCCCGTGTCGGAGAAGCTGAGGCAGTCGAGCCCCCACATCCTGGTAGCGGCCCTTAGGCTGCGTCTCGTAGATCTTCCACGCTTCGTCGACAGACGCCTTGAAGTCTTCGACGGACACGGAGCCGACGACTCCAGGGAGGAGCGACGAGGGGAGCGACAGGGTGCTCCGGATCTCGGGAACGTGCTCGTGCTCGGTGTCCAGGCCGGCACCGACGCCGGAGAGGAAGCCGCCTGTGAGGTCTTCCAGGCTGCAGCGCAGGACGCGCGCGAGGTCGAAGAGCAGTGAAAGCTTGTCGATCGGGATCTGCTCGTGCTCGACCTTATAGACCCAGTTCTCTGAGCGGCCGATCAATTCGCCGAGGCCCTTCTGTGACAGGCCACGGCGCTCACGGAAGTACCTGACACGCTGTCCGATAGTGAACAACTCGCGTAGATTTAACATGAATTGACCTGTTCTTCGCTGTGGTAGGGCGCTCACGATCAGCGTAAGTCGGTGAGCCGCTCAGCGGGGGATACTGGATGTCTCTCCCCCTATGGGAGGGCACTCAAAGGTCCCCCGCTGAAATTGGCGGGGACCGCCTTCGAAGTTCGTCTCGTAAGGAGCTCCCTCTTGTACCCCTCCTACCGCGGCCTGATCCTCGACTTCGGCGGAGTCCTCACCACACGGATGCGGCTCAACGGCCAGGCATTCGAGCGCTCTGAGGGACTGGAGCCGGGCGCCTACTTCCACGCTCTCAACGACAATCCCGAGGGGGTGGCCGTGTACTCGGCGCTCGAAGTCGGCAAGGCCTCGCAGGAGGACTGGAACCGAGTCATTGGTGGCATCCTCGGCATCGACCCGACCGACCTCATGCGTCGCGCGCTAGCTCATCTCCGACCGGAGCCCGCCATTGTGGCAGCCGCAGACAGGGCCCGCGCCGCCGGGATCAAGGTAGCGATGCTCTCGAACAGCTTCGGCCTGGATCCGTATAACCCCTACGAGACGCTGGGTATGGGGGAAGACGCGTTCGACGCCGTGATCCTTTCCGAGCGGGAAGGGGTAAGGAAGCCATCCTCGTTCATCTACCAGCGGGCACTGGATGCCCTGGGACTGACTGGGCCGGAATGCGTATTCGTCGACGACCACGCCGAGAACCTGCCGCCAGCCGAAGCGCTCGGCATCCGTACAATCCACCACACGACGGACCCTGACGTGACCGCGGCGCAGCTCGACGCCCTCCTTGAGCGCTCAGTCGCCTGAGCGACCAAGGCGTCTGCCGAACGCAACAGCCCGGCAATACCGTACCCATCGAGCTACGCGGCCGTGTCGACGGCAAGGTCAAGGCAGCCCTTGAGCAGAGTCTCATCGACCCTTGTCGACTGTGGCTTGCGGGAAGAGGTCGCGGTTAATCTGCTTGGGCAGTCGGCGCTGCCCGCGGTGTCGGCGGCGGTTGAATCCTGACCCGGTGTGGGCGGTCGAGTTCTGACCCACCGGGTCTGGGTTGCCGGTGTTCAGTCGGTGTCGTGTGTGGCG
>NZ_JBVIOL010000021.1:0-109255 GCF_055578825.1 Streptomyces sp. NPDC032822
TGGGCGCCATCAACGTTCTACGGGCCGGGCTGGTCCATCGCAACGCCAACCCGGCATAGCGAGAAGCCCCCGGCTTCAGCCGGGGGAGGAGTCACGGAAGGACTGCCCTTTGAAGGCGTGCTGCGGTTCGCGTTCCCGCGCCCGGGCTTTACCCCCTGCACGTGGCTGACCACCGTGTCCCAGGACGACCTGATCGAGCGGGCGGGCCTCCTGCCCTCCGCGAAGCTCAGCGAGATTGAGGACGCCCTCCGTCTCGGCGAACAGGCGAAGGAACGGACCCCGGCGACAACCGCGAAGCTCAGCGAGACAAGGGACGCCCTCCGTCTCGGTGATCTCGGGTAGGCCGAGAGGCGCCACTCACCATCGAGATCACGATCTACGGCTGGAGTACAAGAGCACTTCCGACACACGCCTTGGGTATTGCGGGTCAGGACGTTGGTGACGGCGCATAGTGGTGGGCGAGATGGGTGGCGAGGTCGCGGAGGTGAGCCCTGGCTTCGGTGGGTCCGTGCACAGTGATGGCGCTCCCGAACGGCAGGAGTGCTCGCACGTCCTCCAGATGCAGGAAGCGGATCGTCACCTTGCGGCCGGTGGCGGATTCTTCAGGGTCGTCCAGGGCGAGTCGTAGGCCAAAGATCCGTTGCGCTCGCTCGATCTGGGTCTGGTCGATGGTGGCGCTGACCTCTATCGCATGGTTGTGCTCCCATTGATCGATGAGCGCTGCGGCAACGGTGGCCAGGGTCTGGCTCTCGCGGAGCCGCCGTGGCTGGTCGACTTCTTTCCACGTCGTGATCCGTTCGAGTCGGTACATCCGCGGCACGCGGGCACAATCGGCGACGAGGTACCAGACGCCGGCCTTGGCGAACAGCCCGTAGGGATCCACGACCAGCTCGCCCGGGCGTGACTCGCGTGGGCTGTCGTACTCGATCCGTAGCCGGCGGCCTCGCCGCACCGGGCCGATCAGCGAAGCCGGAGCCGTGCCGGAAGCGCGTGCCTGGAGCCAGGGACGGCTGTCCACGTGCACTACGTCGGTGAGCGGCAGGAGCTCATGACCTTGACGTGACTGTGGAGCGGCGATCTTGGAGAGCGCGCGCCGGCTTTCGACCGATGCGTTGAGCTCCACACGTTGCTTCTCGTCCAGCCCGGTGAGCGACAGATGATCACGATCGTCCGGTGTGAGTCGCGTGAGGCCGAGTCCGGATCCGGGCGGCATGGTCACGCCACCGAGGCGGCCCCGGTGTGCGGTCACCGGCAGTCCGGCGTCGCGGAGCCAGTTCAGATCTCGGGTGATGGTTCGAAGGGACACCCCGAGTGCTGAGGCGAGTTCCTGCGTGGTCACGGCATCCCTCGATTCGAGGAGCAGCATCAGGGAGAAGAAACGGTCTGGGGTCACACACCAATTTTTTCAGGAATTGCGACACGATGCGGCGCATATCCCGGTCAGGCTGGTGGATGCGTACCTACCACCTGTGAGAAGGACCAGCCATGAGTACATCCGTCGTGTCCATCGTCTACGTGAGCGACGCTCCCGCCGCAGCTCGTTTCTACGGCGACCTCCTCGGCATGAGCCCCTCGTTCGAGACTTCGGGTTACATCACCTTCGACCTCGGGCCGGGCGCTGACCTCGGTCTGTGGTCCGGCCAGTTCGAGGACCTGTCACCGGACGTCCCGCGCACCAGTGAGGTGTGCCTGGCCGTCGGCGGTGGACCCGACGAGGTCAACGCGACCTTTGAGCAGTGGAAGTCCCACGGGGTCACGATCCTGCGCGAGCCTCATGATGCGGGGTTCGGGCTGACCTTCCTCGCAGCCGATCCTGACGGGAACCGTATCCGCGTCGCGCCGAAGGACTGAAAGGCGGCAATGCGGCAGGCGCGCACAATAGGTGTCGCGCCGGCCGTCGTCTGACTTCGAGAGGACGAGTGCCTCACGCGACTGTGCCCCTGAGCTTCGAGGGGCCTGCTGGCTAAAGGCGCGGGTTCACCCCACCGGCAAATGTCAAATTGTACCCGGTGTCACGGTCACACTGCTGGATCGCAAGACCGACGGCTCACCCGACGGACTGCCCATCCACAAGTCTTGACAATTGCTGAGCGTTTTCAGAGTGGCCACCGATGGGGTGACAGCGGCGAGGGCGCAACGCGCGAGGTACCCGTGCCGTTGAGGGAGGTGTTCGAATTCTCAACTCATCAGCTGCTGTCGGTCCGGCACGGAGATGCTGGTATGCAGAGTGGGTGCCGTTGAGTGGCACGGTGACGCCCTGGCGCGGCACATATGCCGGGTCTCACTGAGCGAGGACTGTGCGCAGGCCGACCCTCTCATCTTGGTCGGCCTGATCGCGGGTGGACGCCTCAGGCGGGGAACGTGACGTCGGTGAGCTGCTCGGACACGGCCCACAGGCGCTGCTGGACGGCGGTGTCGTGGGACTTCTTGCTGGAGGCGACCACCTCGGGGTATCCGCGGGTTCCGCCCATGCCGTTGGGGCCGTAGAACTGGCCTCCGGTGACGGCGGGATCGGTGGCCGCCCTCAGGCTGGGCAGCGCTCCCATGGAGGCCGGCTGGGCCAGCAGAGGCTGGAACAGTTCGGCCCCCTTGCGCGCCAGGCCGCTCATGTTCTGATTGAGTTCGGTATCCGATGCGCCGGGATGCGCGGCGGCGGCGATGGTGGTGTGGTGCGGGGCGAGGCGGCGCTGGAGCTCGTAGGTGAACATCAGGTTGGCCAGCTTGGCCTGCCCGTAGGCGGCAACCCGGTTGTAGGAGCGGTCGAACTGCAGGTCGTCGAAGTGGATGCCGGCCCGGATGCGGTGGCCGAAACTGCTGACGGTGACCACCCGGGAGCCGGGCACGGGCAGCATCAGGTCCAGCAGCAGGCCGGTGAGCGCGAAGTGGCCGAGGTGGTTGACCCCGAACTGCATGTCGAACCCATCCTCGGTCTTCTGCCGGGGCGTGTACATCACGCCCGCGTTGTTGATGAGCAGGTCGATCTTCGGGTGTGCGGTGTGCAGCTCATCGGCGGCCGCGCGTACCGATTTGAGGGAGGCGAGGTCCAGGCGCTGGAGGCTGAGCTTGGCGCCCGGGGCGCTCTCGCGGATGCGGGCAAGGGCCTGGCTGCCCTTGTCGGGGTTGCGCACGGCGAGGACGACGTGCGCGCCATGCTCGGCCAGGGCCCGCGCGGTCTGCAGTCCGAGTCCGCTGTTGGCGCCGGTGACGACGGCGACCCTGCCGTCCTGGGCGGGGATGTCCTGTTCGGTCCACCGGTCGGTAGTGCTGGCCATGATCAACCTCCATAAGATGAATGACGCTTCACCATGTACAGTGAAGCATCATTCATCTTTCGTCAAATGGTTCCGGAGGGCCCCATGACCTCACCCCGACCGCTGCGCGCCGACGCGGCCCGCAACCGCACACGGATCATGAACGCGGCGCATCAGCAGGTCACCGAGCACGGGCCCGAGGTGTCGATGGAGCAGATAGCCGCTGCTGCGGGCGTCGCGGTCGGAACCCTGTACAAGCACTTCCCGAACAAGAGCGACCTGGTCGCATCCGTGGTCGCCACCTCGTTCGAAACACTCGCCGATGACGCCGAAGAGTGCCTGCAACGCGAGAGCCAGGGTTCACCCGCCATGGCGGAGCTCACCGGCTTCCTCGGCCGCGTGATGGACACCGTCGCCCACAACCACACCGTCAAAGCAGCCGCGTCCGCGCTCGGCGCCGACCACGCAGCCCACCCCGCCATGCAGGACGTGGAGACCCGCGTCACCCAGGCCCTCGGTCCACTCATCCGCACCGCACAAGCCGAGGGCGGCCTACGCGCCGACTTCACCCTCGACGATCTGTACCTGATGCTCTCCACCCTTCCCGCCGACCAGCCACCCACCGCGCGCGCCCGATGGCTCGCCCTCCTGCTCACCGGGCTCACCGCCCGGTGACCGTGCGGTAGGAGTGCACAGCGCTGTGCGCAACCGACTCGGAGGCAGCGGAGTGCCGCCCTGTCCACGCTTCTGCCGGCGCAGCTCTCCGTACGTGAGGTCTGTGGTCGACAGGTCCGTCTCGACCACCGTGAAGGCCACCGCGTCCGCGGGGTGCCGGTCGCAGAGCAGTTCGGCGGCGCAGGCCACGTATCACGCACGACTACGACCGCCCCTTGCTGACGGAGGGGATCCGCTCCGCCGTAGCGCAGACCTCGGTCGTGTGCTGCGGTTGCCTGGAGGGCGGGCGCGTGGGAGCTCTCAGCCGCCGTCGGCGGCGAGTTCGTCGCTGTGAGCGGTCCGCCAGAAAGCGACGGCGACGGTGGCGCGTTGACGCCCGCCCGGCTTCATGACCGCGTAGCCGAGCTGGGTGGCGAGCCCGACCAGGCGCTCCTGGAGTGTCGAGTGGTGCAGGTGGAGGCAGGTCGCCGCTTGCCGCATGCCGGCATGGTCGAGCACTGCCTGGAGGGTGTCGATCACCCAGGGATGGGTGCTCAGGGTTTGGTCCAGTCGTCGCACGGCGGCGATGCCGGCCGCCTCCTGCGGCGTGGTCCGGTCGGCGAGGACGGCGAGGGCTCCGAGATCGTCGTACGCCACCAGGGACGGGCCGGGGCCGTCCACCCGGTCGGTCAGGCGAAGCGCGAGATGGGCACGCTCCAGGGCGTCCGGCAGGTGTGCCGGCTCCTGAGCGATGTAGGTGCGCGGCAGCCGGCTGAGGTCCTCGGCGCGGGCCGGCGCGGCGTACTGCGACACGTCCGGGCCGCCGCGCCGCTCGCCCAGCAGGCAGGCCCACCCGTACAGGTTGCTGTGGCGGTCCCATACGCCTCCGCGGTCCACCATGCGACTGCTGTGCGTCTCGAAGCGGTCGTCGAGCATGGGACAGATCAGAACCTGGTGGCTGAGCTGGGGAAAGGCGCGGTCGCGGGCGAGCAGTGCGGTCCCCGCCGCGAGACCGCCGCCTGCACTGGCGCCGACGATCAGGAGCCGCTCGGGGTCGATACCGAGCTCGGCCGCGCTCTTCGCCGTCCACACCAGCCCCGCGTAGCAGTCCTCGACCGGCGCGGGGTCGCGGTGCTCGGGAGCCAGCCGGTACTCGACCGACACGACGACCGCGCTCCCGTCGATCACGTAGGGGAGGAAAAAGCTCACGCCCGTCCGGCGGTTCCCCGACACCATCCCGCCGCCGTGGATGTGAAAGATGGCTCCCTTGGGGCCTCGGTCCTCGACGGGACTGAGAATCAGCAGAGTGATGTCCGGCGCGCCCTCCGGCCCGGGTACCCGGCGCTCTTCCACGCGCACGCTGCCGCCCGCTGTCAGATCCTCCGGTTCCAGTCCGGCGGACCCGTCGGCCGGCAGCCGTCGGTTTTCTGGGAGGGTCTCGTCCGACACGGTCGGAAAAGCAGCGCGCATTGCCTCCTCGACGGGCGCGAGCTCCGGGTCCAACGGGGGGCCGGATGGTCGTGGCACCGAAAAAGTCTGCTGCTGTCTGGTCTGCCATCTGTTCTCCCCTTCGGGAACGACGACGGGGAGCGGGTGACGCCAACTCTCGGGTGCCGGTGCCCGCAGGGCTACCGGCAGGTGGCTGGAACCGTCGCCGATAGCCCCGCCAAATGGCGGGCCACCGGTCGGGCGAGGGCGACCACCTCCGCCGCATCCCCCACTTACGCCGGTGGTGATGACGACGGCCTGGGAGACGATCTGGTGGTTCACGCGCGCCTTGACGTAGGTGGCATCGAGATAGACATAGGGGAAGCGGATGTGATCCAGCGGGCGGGTGCGGAACGCGTCGAGTTGTTCGTCGAGGTGCGCGCAGATCCGGGAGACCTTGCTCTTCGGTATGCCGGTGTCCGAGCCGAGGGGTTTGACCAGGTCGTCGACCGAGCGCGTGGAGACGCCGTGGACGTATGTCTCCATGACGGCCGCGTAGAGGGCCTGGCCGATCCGGCGCCGACGCTCGAGCAGGCTCGGGAAGAAACTGCCGGCCCGCAGTTTCGGGATCGCGAGCTCCAGGTCGCCGGCGTGCGTGGTCACGGTCTTCTCCCGGTGCCCGTTGCGCCACGTGGTGCGGGTGTCGGACCTCTCGTCCCACTCCGCACCGATCCGGGCGGTGGCCTCGGCCTCGATCAGTTCCTGCAGCCGCCGTTCAGCGACCTCGCGGACGAGGTCAAGACCCGTCTGCCGAACGTAGTGACTCAAGCAGGCGAAGCAGGTCATGCTGCGACAAGGCCACCGGGCACCTCCTTGGACCGAACTGGCAGTCCACCAAGGGCAGTCGCACGGTGGCATGCCTGTTCTCAGGGAGTGTTCACCGGCAGTCGATGCACGCGAGGACACGGAAACGGCGCACTTCCCAGCCAAGATCCGTTGCACCACTCCGCGGGACACCATCCCCAAAGGCCGTCTGTGCCGTCTGTGCGGTGGCACTGGAGCCTACGAATGAAAACGCCGGGATGTGCGGGTTGTCGATGAAACTGCTGCGCAGTTCCCTGTCACCCACGGCTTTGCTGCGTCTTTTGAGTCGTTTGCCAGGTTCGGCGAGCACAAGCTGCCGACCGCAACCTCGCCGGCCTGCGGACGTCGCCTCATCTCGGATCTCCTGCACCGCAACTGTTGAGCTCGCCCGGCTCGCTACCGCCGGCGCAGCGAGCCTGAGGGGCCGGGGGAGGCCGTCCAACTGGCGAGGAGTTTGAGTCGTTCTTCGTCCGGGGTGCCCGGCTGGGCGGTGTAGATGGTCAGGGAGTGTGCCTCGTGAGCGGAGATGGGCAGGTCAAGCGGCTGGTAGGTGAGTTCCAAGGGGCCGGCGTCGGGATGGTGGAAGTGTTTGACGCCGCCGTGGTGGATGCGCACGTTGTGGGCGGCCCACCGGGTGCGGAATTCGGTGCTGATGGTGGACAGCTCGCCGACGAGTTGGCGCAGTGCCTTGTCGTGGGGATAGCGGCCGGCTTCTGCGCGCAGCAGTGCGACGGTGGTGTTGGCGGCGCGGTCCCAGTCGTCGACGAAGTCGTGGGCGGCGTCGTCGAGGAAGTAGTACCGGGCGAAGTTGGGGAGGCTGCGCTCGCCGGTGGTGCGGCTGTCGAACATCGGCGCGAACAGGGCGCGGGCGAGTGCGTTGGTGGCCACGATGTCGAGGCGGCCGTTGGTGACGAACGCCGCGGACAGCGTCATGGAGTCGAGGAGCCACTGGACGTGGGGCGGGACGTCGACGGCCTTGCGGCGGCGCCGGGGTGCGGGGCTGGGATGGGCGGCTTTGGCCAGGTCGAACAGGTAGATGCGTTCGTCCTCGCTCAGCTGCAGGGTGCGCGCCACCGCGTCGAGGACGTCCTCGGACACGCCGCTGATGTGGCCCTTCTCCAGCCGCGTGTACCACTCGGTGCTCACCCCGGCGAGGACGGCGACCTCCTCGCGGCGCAGCCCAGGCACGCGGCGCCGGCCGCTGGTGGGCAGGCCGACCTGCTCGGGCGTGAGCTGGGCGCGCCGGCGGGCGAGGAAGTCACGGATGTCGGCGCGGTTGTCGGAGCGGCTTTCCATGCTTCCCACGCTACGGCCCGCGACCGGGACATGGGGGGTTGAGCTTGTACCCCCTATAAACGCAGCCTCCCGCGCGGGCGGCAGGAGCGGTTTCGTGGCATGCGCCCCCCGATCTCGATCGCTCCGGAGATGATGCATGACCACGCGAGGAGGAGCCCTCCACGCCCCTGCCGATGTAAGCGCCGGTGACCGCGGGCGTCCGCCTGCCCGGCTTCCGCTCGTCGTGTACGTGCTGGCCCTGGGCACGTTCCTGATGGGCACGACCGAGTTCGTGGTGGCTGGCCTGCTGCCGGAGATCGCGGGTGATGTGCAGGTCAGTGTGGCCCGGGCCGGACTGATGATCACCGTCTTCGCGATCGGGATGATCGTCGGCGCGCCGCTGATGGCGATGCTGACCCTGCGGCTGCCCCAGCGGCTGACGCTGATCCTCGCACTGGGTGTCTTCGCGGTCGGGCACGTCATTGTCGCGCTCGGCTCCAGCTTCACGCTGCTGCTGGCCGCACGGTTCCTGACGGCGCTGGCGACCGGGGCATTCTGGGCGGTGGCCAACGTGGTGGCCACCCGCGCCGCCGGTCCCGCCGCGAGCTCCCGCGCCCTGGGCGTCGTGGGGGCCGGCGCGATGCTCGCCAACGTCGTCGGTGTGCCGCTGGGCGCCTTCGCCGGACAGCTCATGGGCTGGCGGGGGCCGTTCTGGGCCCTGGCCGTTTTCGGAGCGGCCGCCATGGCACTCATCGCTCGCCAGGTTCCGCACGACACCGACGGCGGCCAGACGATCTCCGTGCGCTCCGAGCTGTCCGCTCTGCGCTCGGGACGCCTGTGGCTGGCACTCGCGGCCTGCACGACCACCACCGGCGGCGTGCTGTCGACGTACACCTACATCTCACCGCTGCTGACCGACCGGGCGGGTCTGGCCGTCAGCCTCGTGCCGCTGGTGCTGGTCGGCTTCGGCGTCGGTGCCCTGGCGGGATTCCTCGTGGGAGGCCGCCTCGGGGACCGCCGTCCGCACGCGACGACGATCGTGGCCCCCGCGGTGACCACGGCCCTGCTGCTGGCCGTCTGCCTGCTGTCCACCCACGCCGTGCCCACGGTCGCACTGATCGCCCTGCTGGGACTCTTCGGGCTGGGCGCCAACCCGGTCCTCATCTCCTTGGGCGTGCGCTTCGCAGGGAAGGCGCCCACCCTTGGGTCAGCACTCACTGTGTCGGCGTTCAACCTCGGCACCGCCATCGGTTCCTGGATCGCCGGACTCGCCCTCGAATCCTCCTTGGGCACCACGGGCCCCGCCGTCATCGGCACCGTCATTGCCGCATTGACCCTGCTCCCCACGATCGCCATCGCACTCATCCAGCACCGGCGCTTGGCGACATGAGTCCCACCAACCCAGCAGGTCGCGGCACTGCCGTGCCTTCCGCAACACGAACCGGCGCCGTAGGCGCCAGCACAACAGAGCAAGGAGTACCACCATGCGTGGAGTAGTGATGTACACGGCCGGTGACGTCCGGGTGGAGGAGCGCGAGGATCCGAAGATCGTCGAGCCGACCGATGCCATCGTGAAGCTGACCGCGACCTGTATCTGCGGCTCGGACCTGTGGCCGTACCGCGGCATCGAGCCCGCCGATCACCAGGTCATGGGCCACGAGTACGTGGGAGTCGTGGAGGAGATCGGCTCCGAGGTCAAGAACGTCAAGGTGGGCGACTTCGTCGTCGGGTCGTTCGTCATCTCCGACAACACCTGCGAGATCTGCCAGGCCGGCTTCCAGTCCAAGTGCGTGCACGCCGAGTTCGTCGCGCAGACGATCGGCACCCAGGCCGAGAAGGCCCGCATCCCGCACGCCGACGGCACCCTCGTCACCACTCCGGGGCAGCCCGATCCCGAGCTGATTCCTTCCCTGCTGGCCGCCTCCGACGTGCTCGGCACCGGCTGGTACGCCGCCGTCGCCGCCGATGCCGGGCCCGGCAAGACCGTCGCGGTCGTCGGCGACGGCGCGGTCGGCCTGATGGCCGTCCTCGCAGCCAAGCAGCTGGGTGCGGAACGCATCATCGCGATGTCGCGTCACCCCGAGCGGCAGAAGCTGGCCCGCTACTACGGCGCCACCGACATCGTCGAGGAGCGCGGCGAGGAGGGCGTCGCGAAGATCAAGGAACTCACGGGCGGCCTCGGCGCGCACTCGGTGGTCGAGGCGGTCGGCACGCAGGAGTCCTTCATGCAGGCCGTCGGCGCCACGCGCGGTGGTGGGCACCTGGGCTATGTGGGCGTCAACTACGACGTGAAGATCCCCGGCATCGAGCTGTTCTTCGCCGGTATCCACACCCTCGGCGGCCCGGCCCCCGTGCGCCGCTTCCTGCCGGACCTGATCCAGCTCATCTGGGACCGCACAATCGACCCCGGAAAGGTCTTCGACCTCACCCTGCCGCTGGAGCAGGCCCCCGAGGGCTACAAGGCGATGGACGAGCGGCGCGCCACCAAGGTGATCCTCACCTTCTGACCCGCATTTCGCGCCCTTGTCCGCCCCTCCACACCATCGCAGCAGACAGCGCTGGCCGAGGAACTCGTCTCCTCAGCCGCTCTTTCACCCCCATTGCGCGCCGGCGTGTTGCTCTGACCTCGGAGCCGTCAAGGACCGTCCAGGCCGGCCTGGCCGCCGCCCCCCCCCGTCCGGCTGCCGGGCCATCCAGGGCCGCCGCCGCTTCCCACTCCCCGGAGGGTGCGGCGGCGGCCCGCCCCACCGTACGAAGAAGCACACGCCGGAGGCAGTCCATGCTCAACATCGCAGCCGTACTGCACCGCTGGTGCCGCACGGCCCGTCCCTTCGCCCTGGCGACCGTCGTCGACGTCACCGGCAGCGCACCTCTGCCCATCGGCACGTCGGTCGCGGTCGACGAAGAAGGCAACGCGGTCGGCAGCATCTCCGGGGGTTGCGTCGAAGGCGCGGTGTACGAGCTGTGCCAACAGGTGCTCCACGACCGGGGCGCCCCACAACGCGCCTGGTTCGGCTACTCCGATGACGATGCCTTCGCCGTGGGCCTGACCTGCGGCGGTGAACTCAATGTCCTCGTCCAGCGGATCGACCCCACACGGCAGCCCCACCTGACCGCCGCCTTCGCCGAGGTCACCGAGGGCCGACCGGCCGCCGTGGCCCAGATCTTGGACGGCCCTGACCATCTCCTCGGCGCGACTCTCAGCATCCTCGGCGATGACCACGTCGCTCACGGGACCATGGACAACGGACCGGTATACCGGGCGGTGGCGGACCAGGCCCGTGCCCTGCTGCGTATGGGGCGCACCGGACGCGCGGAGGCCGGCGGCGGGGGAGACGACTGTCCCGGACCGCTGTCCGTGCTGGTGCACGTCCACACCGCCCGCCCGCGCATGCTGATCTTCGGAGCCGTCGACTTCGCCGCCGCCCTCAGCCAGGCCGGGGCCTTCCTCGGCTACCGCATCACCGTGTGCGATGCCCGTCCCGTCTTCGCCACCACGGCCCGCTTCCCGCACGCGGACGAGGTCGTGACCGACTGGCCTCACCGCTACCTGGAACACACCGAGGTGGACGAACGCACCGCCATCTGCGTCCTCACCCACGACGCCAAGTTCGACATCCCCCTACTGCGCCTGGCCCTCGGCACGCCTGCCGCCTACATCGGTGCGATGGGCTCACGGCGCACCCACCATGAACGCCTGCACCTGCTACGGCAGGCCGGCCTCACCGAGGACCAACTGGCCCGGCTGCGATCCCCCATCGGTCTCGACCTGGGCGCCCGCACCCCGCAGGAGACCGCCGTGTCCATCACAGCGGAGATCATCGCCGACACCAACCTGGGCACTGGGCTGCCTCTGTCTGTGACCAGCGGCCCGATCCACCGGCCGGCCGTGAGAGAACGAGCAGCCATGAAGTGAGCCGGGCATTGCGTGCTCACCGAGGGCGGCGCCCCACGCGGCGGTTGAAGTGGGTCGCACCGGAGAGCCACCTCACGGGTCACGTGTATGACCACACCGTCCTGAACGAGGTGACTTGTCGGCTGTCCGTGGCGCTCTACCGGCCAGCGACGGCCGCACGCCCCGGCGACTACTACTTCCTCCGCTTCTAAGCCGCCTGTATTGGGCACGAGTGGCACCGCGACTTCACCCGCAAGGTCGGCCGCGTCGCGCCTGCTACGCCAGTACGCGGTGCCATCTCCGAGTGGTTGTCGGCCTGCCGCCGAGGGCCAGGGGTTCATGGCCCCAGACGGTAGTCGTGAGCCTGCTCAGAAGGGGGGTTGAGTTTGTGCCCCCTATAGACACGACCTTCCTCATGCGCGGCTGAGCCGGTTTCCTGAAGCACCACAGCTCGATCACGTCCCGTATCCCGTACTGCACGACTTCCCGCTTGACCTGCCGCGGCGCCCTGTGCGCGGCTGATCCGTCCGTGATGTGAAGGCGTACGTATGTCCACTGAACTCCCTCAGTCCTCCGTTCCTCCCCCCACCGGAGTCGACGAGCCCTCCTCGGCCCCCACCCGGCGTACCTTCATCGCCACCACCACCGCGGTCGGTGGTGCCGTCGTTGCGGGCGGTGTGACCGGAGGCCTGCTGCTCGTCGACGACGAGGTGGCCGCCGCCGAGGCCCCACCTGAGAGTCGCGTCTCCCTCACGGTCAACGGCGCCCGGCGGGCCGTGACCGTGGACAACCGCACCTCGCTACTGGATCTACTGCGCGAACAGTTCGGCCTGACCGGCTCGAAGAAGGGGTGCAACGCCGGAGCTTGTGGGGCGTGCACGGTTTTGGTCGACGGCCGTCGGGTCAACTCCTGTCTGACGCTGGTCGTCCGGCTGGAGGGTGCCGAGGTCACCACGATCGAGGGCCTGGCCGACGCTGACGAACTCCACCCGCTGCAGCAGGCGTTCATCGACGAGGACGCCTTCCAGTGCGGCTACTGCACGCCCGGCCAGATCATGTCCGGGGTGGGCTGCATCAAGGAGGGCCACACCGGCTCCCCGGAGGAGATCCGGGAGTGGATGAGCGGCAACATCTGCCGCTGTGGCTGCTACGTGAAGATCGTGCGCGCGGTTGAGCAGACCGCCGCCCGGAAGTAAGGAGCCGCTGACATGCATCCCTTCTCCTTCACGAAGGCCGCCGACACCCGTGAGGCCCTCAATGCCGGTCGCGCGGGCGGCCGTTACATCGCCGGCGGCACCACCCTCGTCGACCTGATGCGCGAGACCGTCGAGCGGCCCGAAACCCTGGTCGACATCAGCGACCTGCCACTGCGTGAGGTCAGCGTCACCGAGCGCGGAGGCTTGCGCATCGGCGCCCTGGTGAGCATGGCCGAGAGCGCCGCCCACCCCAAAGTGCGCTCCCTCTTCCCCGTCGTCTCCGAGGCGCTGGAGCTGAGCGCGTCGGCCCAGCTGCGGAACATGGCGACCATCGGTGGCAACATCATGCAGCGCACCCGCTGCACGTACTTCCGTGACGTGAGCGCCGCCTGCAACAAGCGCGAGCCCGGCTCGGGTTGCGCCGCTCTGCACGGCTACAACCGCACCCACGCCGTCCTCGGCACGTCCGACTCCTGCGTGGCCACCCACCCCTCCGACGTGGCGGTGGCGTTCGCGGCGCTGGAGGCGAGCGTGCACCTGCTGGGCCCGGACGGGGAACGCAAGGTGCCTTTCGCCGACTTCCTCCTCAAGCCCGGCAGTACTCCCAACCGCGAACAGAACCTGAGACAAGGTGAGTTGATCACAGCGGTGGAGGTTCCCGCCCTGCCGCGCCCGTTGAAGTCCGGCTACCTGAAGGTGCGTGACCGGCAGTCGTACGAGTTCGCCCTCACCTCCGCCGCCGTGGCGCTGCACATCCGCAGCGGGGTGATCCGGGAGGCGAAGGTCGCCGCCGGGGGCGTGGGCACGGTGCCGTGGAAGCTGCCCGCCGTCGAGAGGCACCTGGTCGGTGAGCGTCCCTCGGAGTCGTTGTGGGCAGCCGCCGCCGAGCGAGCCGCCGACGGGGCACGTCCCCTTGACCACAACCGGTTCAAGGTCGCGCTGCTCAAGCGGACCGTCGAACGTCAGCTGCGCATCGTAGGAGGTACCAAGTGAGCCCCCAGCCCCAGGCAGCCGTGGGTGCGCCGCTGTCCCGGGTGGACGGGCGGCTGAAGGTCACCGGCAAGGCGCAGTACGCCGCCGAGTTCGACGTCGACGGGGCGGTGCACGCGGTCATCGTCGACGCGAGCATCGGACGCGGCCGTATCACCGGCGTCGACACCCGTGATGCCGAAGCCCATCCGGGCGTGCTGCGCGTGATTCACCACGGCAACGCGCCGAAGCTGCCGTACCGCGACAATCCCGGTTCGAACAACCTTCCCGGCCGCCGGCTGCGGGTTTTCCAGGACGACAAGGTCCTCTTCCACGGCCAGCCGGTCGCCGTCGTGGTGGCCACCACGCTGGAGGCAGCGCAGCACGGCGCGAGCCTGGTGAAGGTCCGCTATGAAGCCGAGCAGCCCTCGACCGACCTGGCCGAGGCCAAGGCGGGCGAGCCGACCGAGTATGCGCGCGGTGACGCCGAGGCCGGCCTGCGCGAGGCGGCGGTACGGATGGACCTGACCTACCGCATGGCACGCAACCATCACAACCCGATGGAGACCCACGCCACCATCGCCCGCTGGGACGGGAACAAGCTCACCGTATGGGACAAGACCCAGTGGGTGGTGGGCACCCAGACGGAACTCTCCACGGTGTTCGATGTGCCGCTGGACTCCGTGCGGGTCATCAACCCCTTCGTCGGCGGCGCCTTCGGCAGCGGACTGCGCTGCTGGCCCCACACGGTCGTCGCCGCGCTGGCCGCCCGCGAGATGAAACGTCCGGTCAAGGTGGTCCTGACCCGCAAACAGATGTACTTCGGCACCGGCTTCAGGCCCTCCTACGAGTACCGGCTGAGCCTGGGCAGCGACCGGCGGGGCCGCCTGAAGGCCACGGTCCACGAGATAGACGCGGAGACCTCGTCGTACGAGACGTTCGAAGAGGCCATCATGCTCGCCGGCCAGATGTTCTACAGCACACCGAACGTCAGCCAGGCGTACCGCAAGGTGCCCCTGGATGTGAACAGCCCGATCTGGATGCGCGGTCCGGGCTTCGCGAACGCCTCCTTCGCCATCGAGTCGGCCATGGACGAACTCGCGCACCGCCTCCGCATCGACCCGATCGAACTGCGCCTGCGCAACGAACCGGCCGAGGACGAGTCGAACAACCTGCCCTGGTCCACCCGCCGGCTGCGCGAGTGCTACACCGTCGGCGCCCGCGAGTTCGGCTGGCACCGGCACAACCCGAAACCCCGCGCGAGGCGTGACGGCGACTGGCTGATCGGTCTGGGCATGGCCGCGGCCGTGTACGACCCCAACAACATGGAGGCGCACGCACGGGCCCGCCTGAACGCGGACGGCACCGCGGTGGTCGAGGCCGCCGCCAGCGACATGGGCCCGGGCACCTACACCTCCCAGACCCAGGTTGCCGCCGACGCCCTCGGGCTGACCATGCGCGCGGTGACCTTCCGGCTCGGCGACTCCTTGTATCCGCAGACGCCGCCGCACGGCGGGTCGATGACCATGATGTGCGTCGGCTCCGCCAACCTCGATGCCTGCAACAAGATCCGCCGACAAGCGATCAAACTGGCCGTCGAGGACGAGGCATCACCCCTGTACGGCGCCAAGGCCGAGGACATCGTCGTGCGCGGCGGGCGCCTGCACGTGCAGGGCAATCCGGCCCGCGGCGAGACCTACCAGCGGCTGCTGGCCCGCAACAACCTCACCCACCTCGAAGCCGACGGCTCGTGGTCCGGGCCACAGGATCCCGAGCGGCACTCGTATTACTCCTACGGCGCGGTCTTCACCGAGGTCGGGGTGGACGCGACGCTGGGCCTGGTGCGGGTGCGGCGGATGCTCGGCGTGTACGACTGCGGCCGCATCGTCAGCCCCAAGCTCGCCGACAGCCAGGCACTGGGCGGCATGGTCGGCGGCATCGGGCAGGCGCTCCTTGAGCACACGGTCACCGACCACCGTGACGGCCGGATCGTCAACGCCGACCTCGCCGGCTACCTGGTCCCGGTCAATGCCGACATCCCTGAGATCAAGGCGATCTACCTGGAGGGCGAGGACATGCAGGCCGACCCGCTCGGCGTCAAGGGAGTCGGAGAGATCGTCCAGGTCGGGGTAGCGTCCGCCATCGCCAACGCCGTCTTCAATGCCACCGGACGACGAATCCGCGAACTACCCATCACCGCCGAGGCGTTGCTCTGAACCGGAGCGCCCCAGGCCACTGAGGAGGGGCCCGGTCGCCCAGGCGCTCCATGCTCGTCCGGCTGGCGGCCCCCCGTCCGGCTGTCGGACTTCCTCCGGAGGCTGCCGTCGCGTACCCGCATCGTCGGGCGCGGCAGTGGCCCGCCTGTCGCTCCGATCCCCTCGACCCACACGGAGAAAGCCACCCATGCTGAACATCGCGGAGACGCTGAACCGTTGGTGCCGCGAAGCTCGTTTCTTCGTCCTGGCCACCGTCGTCGACGTTCGGGGCAGCGCACCCCTGCCCACGGGTACGTCGGTCGCGGTGGACGCGGAGGGCAACGCGGTCGGCATCATCTCCGGTGGCTGCGTCGAGGGCGCCGTGTACGAGCTGTGCCGACAGGTGCTGCGCGTCGGGGGCGCCGCGCAGCGGTCCTGGTTCGAGTACTCCGACGATGACGCCTTTGCTGTCGGGCTGACCTGCGGCGGCGAGCTCGACGTGTTCGTCCAGCGCGTCGACTGGTCCGACGGACCCCACCTCGCGGCAGCTCTGGGCGAGGTTGTGGACGGTCGGCCCGCGGCCGTGGCCCAGGTCGTCGACGGCCCGGACGACGTCCTCGGCTCCACCATGAGCGTCCTCGCCGGCGGCAGCATGACCTACGGCACCCTGGGCGACGGATCGGCGGACCGGCTGGTGGCGGAGGAGGGCCGGGCCCTGCTGCGGGGGGGCCGCAGCGCCCGCGTCATGGCCGGTGGCAGTGGGGGGCGGATGCCCCGAACCGCTGACCGTCCACGCGTCGCACCCGCGCATGCTGGTCTTCGGCGCGGTCGACTTCGCCATCGCGCTCAGCCGGCGCGGTCGACGCGCGGCCGAGAACGCCTGAACTATCACCCGTCAAGACCGCACCCAGAGTGCCGATCAAAACGGACGCTCGGGCACGCGGGTGAGATGACGGCCGACCACCGGCGCCCCCACCGCGTCCACCGGGCCGGGTCCTGGACATGGCGAGGAACCGTCCCGGCCGCCTCGGTGGCCGACCCGAAAGCGCAAAGGAGCAGCCCCGTGCGCGCTGCAGTGCTGCACGCCCCCGGCGACGTACGCATGGAAGAGATCACCGCCCCGACCGATGCCATCATCCGGCTCTCAGCTGCCTCCGTCTGCGGCTCGAACCTCTGGCCCTACCGCGGCGGCGAGGCCATCGACGGCCCCACCCCAGGGGACGCAGTACGTCGGTGTCGTCGAGGGGGTCGGCGATGAATCCGCACGGCGTCAGCCGCCGCAAACTGCTGGGACTGATCACCGCTGGCTCCGCTGCCGCAGCGGGGCTCCTGGCCGTGGACTGGCAGAACGCGTCCGGCCCCGGCTGGCCGGGCATCTCCCCGGTCAACGCCGGGGGGACACCACCAAGGCGGGGCGACAAGACCCTGGTCGTCTTCTATTCCAAGACCGGCAGGAACTTCCCCGACCTCAACCTCGAAGTCGGCAACACCGCCCAGGTCGCCGGATTCATCCACGACCGGGTCGGCGGGGACAGATACGAGGTTGTCCCGGCCGATCCGTACCCGGCCGACTACGACGAGACCGACAGGATGGCGCAACGGGAGGCGAGTGAGCGCCTCTACCGTCCCATCAAGCCCGGTACACCCGACACCGACCAATACGGCACAGTCTTCCTGGGCTTCCCGATCTGGTGGGGCGAACAGCCGATGGCGATGCAGACCTTCATGCGGGATCACGATCTGAACGGTGCCAGGATCGTGCCCTTCGTCACCCACGAAGGCTCGCAGTTCGGCAACTCACTTGAAATCCTCGGGCGCTACTACCCCCAGGCAGACGTCCTGGACGGCTACGCCCGGCAGGGCCAACAGGTCTACCGCGATCCTGACGGCACCCGGACCCAGGTCAACTCCTGGCTGGAAGGACTGGGGTTCTGATGGCCAGGACGCTACTGCTGTGGGGCCTTGTCGCGGTGTTCCCGCTGCCCCTCGTGTTCACGCTGAACGCCCAGCTCACGGACGTGACGAGCATGCGGCTCTACATATCCCTGGGGCTGGTCGCGTACTGCTGGTGGCTGCTGGCGATCCTGCTCAGTGTGCGCCCGTCCTGGCTGGACCGGGCCGTAGGGCTGCGGCACATCTACGCGCTGCACGCTGTGCTCGGCATCCTCGCCCTCATCCCGGCATATCTGCACCGTGAAAACACCTTCGCCCCGAGCACCTGGGCCAGGGACCTCGGTGACTGGGCGTTCTGGGCGGCGTTCGCGGTGCTGTGCTATTCGCTCCTGTTCATGAGCGGATGGCTGACCGACAGGTCGCCTCTCCTGCTGAAGGTGAAGAGCCGGCTCGAACTCGTCTTCCGGCACCAGCTCTCGGTCTGGATACATCGGCTCAACCTGGCCGCCGTCCTCCTGATCTGGCTGCACGTTCACCTGATCGACCGGGTGGCCCAGCACTTCGCGTTCATGGTCCTCTTCGACCTTCACACGGTGGCGGTGCTCGGTATCTACGTCTGGAAGAAGTGGATCGCACCAGACAGCTACCTCACGGGAAGAGTGCAGGACAACGTCGCACTGAACCGGGCGACCCGCAGGCTGGCGGTCACACTCGACCGTACGTCGACGACGTCACGGCCCGGCGACTTCTACTTCCTCCGGTTCGAGGACCCGGGCATCGGCCGGGAATGGCATCCCTTCTCCGCGACCGACGACCGTCACGACACCCTGACGTTCACGATCCGGCAGACCGGCGACTACACCCGCAAGGCCGGCGGCGTCGCGCCCGGAACACCAGTACGCCTGGAAGGGCCGTTCGGACAGTTCGACCAGACTGTCCGGCAACACCCTGTCGGTGCACCGCTCGTGCTCGTGGGTATGGGCGCAGGTGTCGCACCGCTGCTAGGTCTGATCTCAGCCCATGGAGGGGATCGGCGCATCCACCTGCTCTGGTCGGTTCGCCGTCCCGAGGACGCCTACTACGACACCCTTCTGAAGGAGTACGAAAACCTCAGCGGCGGTCGCCTCACCGTAACTGTCCGGACCGGCCGGTTCACCCGAGACGATCTGGCCCGTGCCCTGTCCGAGGAGGAGGTCGCGCGTGGGGCATTCTTCGTCGTCGGGCCCAACCCAGCCGTGCTGGCCACTCAGCGCACGCTGCGCCGCATCGGGGTATCAAGAGGCCGCACCCACCACGAGCGACTCACGATGTAGTTCCGGCTCATGCCAACTCGGCGGGTGACATGGAATGTTCGCTGACGTGGCGCGCAGGATCAAGATCTTGGCCGTGGTCACGCACTCAACGATCGGCGGCGCAGCCACCGCCGCCGTGCCGGTTCATGCTGTCGGCGGTGAATGCCGCCGCGGGGATGCTCTGCTAGGGGAGGCGCGAGACCAGGCGTGCGAGTCCACCGAACCCGCCCGCGTAATGCGGCCGAGACCGGCGGTGTCGCCATCTGCAAGAAGGACACCGGCGGCGACCTATCTCGCCTGCGCCCGTTCGCCCCGTTCGACTCCTCGGGTAAAAAGACGCGGCAAGACCAACGCCAGCGGGCAGCCGGTCGTGGTTTCCGGCACGTCGGTGGCGAGGCCGATGCACGCGACGTCGGCAAGCATTATTGGAGGGCGTACCGCAAGCGCGATCTGTCTGACCACGTCGCCCAGAGAGCGGGCGTCCCTCAGATCCGCGCGGAAGACGGCGGCCTCAGCTCCGGTGTCGGACGGCCGGGTGCCAGGGAACGGTGTCGCTGAAGCCTACGGGCCGTCAGGCCGAGGATCCGCTGTCGATGACCAGGTCGGTGCCTACTACCGCGCCGGCCGCAGGCGAGGCGAGGTAGAGCACAGCGGCCGCCACTTCTTCGGCCTCCGCGACCCGGCCGAGCGGGTTGTCTGTCTTAACCCGCTCGGCACGGTCGGCCTCGGTCTCGCCGGGCAACAGCGACATGGGAGCGGCGGAGGCGCCAGGGCTGACCGCGTTGATGCGGATGCCCTGGTGGATGTGGTCGAGAGCGGCGGCGCGGGTCAGTGCGGAGACCGCTGCCTTGGAGGTGATGTACGCGGCGCCGTTCGGGATCCGCAGGTGGGCGCCCAGGATCGAGGAGATGTTGATGATGGCGCCGCCGCCGTTCTCCTTCATGTGGGCGATCTCGTGCTTCATGGCCAGCCAGACGCCGGTGACATTCGTCCGCAGCACCGCCTCCCAGTCCTCCTCGCTCACCTCGCCGACGGGTACGGTGCCGCGGAGTATCCCGGCGTTGTTGACCGCGATGTCCAGTCCACCGAAGCGGGTGACGCTCTCACGTACGAGGTTCTGGAGCTGGCCGGAGTCGGTGACATCGGCGGTGACGGCGGCGGCCGTGCCGTGAGCGGCCTCGATGAGGCCGACCGTCTCCTCCAGGGACGTCGCGGTGCGTCCCGCGGCGACTACGGATGCGCCCTCGGCGGCGAAGGCGATCGCGATCGCGCGGCCGAGGCCGGAGCCTGCGCCGGTGACGAGGACGGTCTTACCGGTGAAGCGGTTCATTTCGGTGACTCCCTTGAGTGATGGACTACTTGGTGCGGTGTTTCAGGAGAGGGGCCGTGACGGCGAGGGCTGCCAGGGGGCGAGGCGTCGCTGGGGAGCGTGGGCAGGACGGCGAAGAGGACGGTGGGGAAATTTTGTAGCGGTGTCACCACGCCACCCGCGAGCCCGGCCTGCTTTGAGTGCACGCCCTCGGTCTGTGCCGTGGGTTCTGGTGCTCAGTGGACTGGGTGGCTTCCCGGCTGCTGATTTTCAGGGAAGCTGGGGGTAGAGCGTCGAGACGCCGCCCGACAGTGCGGCCTGTGCCTGGTGGGCGGCGTCGTCCGCGAGGATCTCGTAGGCGCCGGCGGCGATGCCGTCGATGGCGATGCGGGCGATGTCGGCGGGGTCGGACTTGGGCGCGTCGACGGCCCGGGCCATGTCGGTGTCCATGTAGCCGACGTGCAGGCCGGCGACGCGGATGCCCTGGTCGGCGAGTTGGAGGCGCAGGGTGTTGGTGAGTGACCATTGCGCGGACTTGGCGGCGCAGTAGGCGCCGGCCTCCGGGAAGCTGAACCAGGACAGGCCCGAGAGGATGTTCAGGATCGCGCCACCGCCGCCCGCCACGATCTGGGGTGCGAAGGCCCGGACCACCGAGAGGGTGCCGAAGTAGTGGGTGTCCATCTCCAGATGGATGTCGTTCAGGCCGGTGGCCAGTAGATCGGCCCCGGTGGAGGACCCTGCGTTGTTGATCAGGACGGTCACGTCGCCGGTGGCCTGGGCGGCGGCCGCGACGGAGGCGGGGTCGGTGATGTCGATCGCGATCGGCTTGGCGCCGGGCAGGTCGACTTGGTCGGGGTTGCGGGCGCCGGCGTAGACCGTGGCGCCGCGGCTGAGCAACTCGGTGGCGAGGGCCCGGCCCAGGCCCCGGTTGGCTCCGGTGACGAGGGCGGTGCTGGTGGAGAGGTCCATGAAAAGCTCCTCGCGATGTGGGAAGAGCGCTGTGGCGGCGCATCGGCTGCGCCCGCTGATGGGCTCCCTCAAGCAATTAAAGTACGACCGTAAGTTCATAGGTCCGGTGACCGCAAGACAAAGAGGCGGCCCGCGCCCTCGTCGTGTCGGGCTTCGAGGTGATCGGAACCGCTCGTAACGCCGCGCGAGTCACCGCGCTTGCGTGTCGCGCAATGTCGGCTGCCGTTTGTGTTCAGAGCACCAGTGCGGAGGCGAGTGCGGGGCCGATCGCGCCGCCGAGGAGGTAGAGGAGGGTGAACAGCCCGATCGCTGTCGGCTTGTCCTGTTCGGGCACGGAGGCGGCGGCCGCGATGACCTGGGTGGCGTTGGCCGAGGTCGCGGCGAACAGCGCCAGAAAGGTCCCGGTCAGAAGGAAGACCGGCGCACTCGCGAGGACCGCGGCGAGTAGGGCAACGGTCCCGGCTGCGACGAGGACCATCCGTATGTTCGCGCGGGAGAACCGGGCGGCGATGGAGGTGAATCCGAGGGTGGTGAGTGAGGCCAGGACCATCGCGATGAGCTGCCCGGTGGCGGCGGCGTCTTTGGTCCAGTAGGCGCCGACCTCCGGGAAGCTGAACCAGGACATGCCCGAGAGGATGTTCAGGATCGCGCCACCGCCGCCCGCCACGATCTGGGGTGCGAAGGCCCGGACCACCGAGAGGGATCCCGCGACCGCTTCCACCTGGGCCGGTCGATGGGCAGGGGCCCTGTATCCGTTTCCGAGGGGCCGCTTCCGCCGTGGGGGCTCATCCGGCAGGCCGGTGGTGGTGCCGGCCAGTCGGGGGCGCTTTCGGTCAGCCGAGGTTCTTGGTGAAGAACTCGTCGAACCTGTCGAAGGGGATGAGGTCTTTGCGGTCGTACAGGTCGACGTGGTCCGCGCCTGGGACGATTACGAGGTCGATGCTGTCGGGTGCCTTGGCCTGGATGTCCTCGGAGTAGTAACGGGAGTGCGCGTCGGCGCCTGCCACCAGCAGAGCCTTGCGGGGTGCCAGCATGTCGATGTTCGTCGCCAGCTGGAAAGCGAAGAATGACATCGGCGTGGTGCCGGTGAATGCGGTGGTGGAGTTGATCGAGCGCGGGTGGTAGCCGCGCTCGGTGCGGTAGTAGTCGAAGAAGATCGCCGTGATCGGGTCGGCGTCTGCCGGGAGGGTCTCGGGAAGGACGCGGTTTGTGGGGGCGACGTTGCCGTTGTCGTCGAAGGGGACCTCGTGTGAGAGTCGCGCAAAGGTGCCGTTCTCGGCGTCGATCCAGCGCTGCCGGCTGAGGTGGTCCACGACCTTCTGGCGCTGCTCACGTGTGTAGTAGTCCTTGTGGCCGCGGGACATGCTGCGCGACATGTCATACATCGAGGCCGTGGCGACCGCCTTGATACGGCTGTCTGCAGCCGCCGCCGTGAGCGCCATAGCACTCAAGCCGCAGACGGCCTGCGCGCCGATCCGCTTGCGGTCGACGATCTTCTGCAGGCCGAGGAAGTCAACGGCGGCGCTGTAGTCCTCGGTGTAGATGTCTGGCGAGGCCACGTCGCGCACCGTGCCGCCGCTCTCCCCGGAGAAGGAGGGGTCGAAGGCAAGAGCCACGTAGCCGCGGCGGGCGAACTCGTTGGCGTAGAGCCCCGAGGACTGCTCCTTGACCGCGCCGATCGGGCCGCTGACCACCAGCGCGGGCAGCTTGCCCCTTGCGTTCCTCGGCACGTAGAGGTCCCCGGCGACCTCGATGCCGTAGCGGTTCTTGAACCGCACCGAGGACCGCTTGACGTTCTTGTCCAGCGCGAAGGTGTAGCCGCCCTTGCCCGTGGCCTTGACCTGTCCTGTAACGCCCGCGGCGCGGCTCGTCTCCGCCCCGAAGGAGGGCACAGCTGCGACGGAGGTGGCGGCGGTGGCGGCACCGGTAGCGGCGATCAGTCCGAGCGCTTTGCGACGTTCCATGGAGGCGACCTCATACTCGATCGGTGGAGGAAAGGGCGCGACGGTCGGTGATGTCGTGTCCGAGGCGCGATTTCAGGAAACCGCTTCTGCGCCAGGCGTGGCAGGTCGCATCTATAGGGGGTACAAGCTCGACCCCCCACGCCGTGGAGTGTGTGTCGTAGCGTGGAAGGCGCAGCACACCGACGCCTCGGCCAGGCCGCCGCCATGTCCGAGGGCGGCCCAATTGGTGCAGGGGCCTCGGGCGGACGGCGTCCTTACTGGAGGAGTACCGAACCGGGCGCGGACGAGCGCTGAGCGACAACGAACCGCGACCGCTTCCACGAGGCCCCAGTGGCGACGATGCATCGCCGCAAAATCTTGCTACGGCCTGGCCTGCGCTATCTGTCACGGTGGCCGGGACGATATCCGCCGGCGTACCGCGAGGTCTGGGAGGACCAGTTCGCCGCCCTCGGCCTGGTCCTCAACACCGGCCGTATGGAACAACTCCCGCTACCTGGGTACCGCCGTCGCCCAGCTCCGCTCGGAGGGTCAAACCACATCAGGGCCGGGGACGTCGTCCTCCCTGCTCGACGATCGGCACGGCCGAAGTGATCAAGGAGGGCTGGTTCCGCTCCGGGACCTTGCCCGCAAAGACGAAGACGGCTTCTACTGCATCGTCGACCGCCCCAAAGACATGATCATCAGCGGCGGGTTCAACGTCTATCCGCGTGAGGTCGAGGAGGTGCTCATGGAGCACCCCGCGGTCTCGCTTGTCGCCGTCATCGGCGTACCGCACGACTCCCGCGGCGAGGAGATCAAGTCCGTCGTGGTGAAGAAGGCAGGGAGTCGAATGACCGAGGACGAGCTCGTCGTCCGGGCCGCTGCGCGGCTGGCCGCCTACAGGTACCCGCGGATCGTCCAGTTCGTCGACGCACTGCCCATGGCGTCCACCGGCCAGATCCTGAAGCGTGAACTCGCCGGACGGCGAAGCCAGTTGTGTCCGCAATGTGCTCCCTTCGGGTCCTCCTTGCGGGTGGCCCGGAAGGAGGTGTGCACCGAGACCCATGGACTCTAGGGCGGCGGCCGCGCGCGGGAACTAGCCTGCCCCCGGGGCCGATCGGCGTGCCCTCTCCAGGGCCGTTGCGCCTGGCGGAACAGGAAGACAGCGCATTTTCAGGAACATCAGGAGGCTCGCGGCGTGCCGTAGGCAGTAGTTGGTCAGTGCCAGGCACTCGGTGAAAGCCCCACACACACGAGTGGATCACCCCGTGGCGGTCCTTCGACGGATCTGGTTGATCAGGCGCTCCGCCGTCGCGCACGCAGTTGCCGGGGGGATTCGCCGTACCACCGTCGGCAGGCGCGCGTGTAGCTGCTGGTCTCCGAGTAGCCGAGCATGGTCGCGATCCGGGAGATCTGCATGCCGGTGGCGGAGAGATCCCATGCCATGTCGCGCCGTACGTCGTCGAGGATCTCCTCGAAGGACGTGCCCGACTCGGCGAGCCTGCGCTGGAGTACCCGCGGGTGCAGGGACATGGCCCTCGCGGCCGCGACCAGGTCGGCGTGGTTGACGACCAGAAGCCGCTGGGTCACGCCGCGCACGTGATCGGCGACTGCAAGGTCGGGCCGCATGCCGGCGAGGTAGTTCTCGGCCAGGGCCAGTGCTGCCGCGTCCCGGCCGCGGATCGACTGGGTCAACGCGTAAGGGGGCAGGTGAATGGAGTTCACCTCCCGCTCGAACTCGACGGGAGATCCGAACATCTCGCGATAGCTCGCCATGGGCGCTATACGGCGGTGCTGCAGTGTGACCCGGAGCGGAACGAAGCTCTCCCCGAGCATCAGCCGGAACGCGTCCATCGCGATACCGAGGCCCTTCTCGATCATCTGGTCGCGATGAGCGAGTCGTCGCAGGTTCGTCGAGAACGTGAAAATCGCCGCGTCCGGTTCGCGGATCAACTCGGTGGAGTCGGGAGGTGCGAGGTGATGCAGGCAGCGAGAGACCCCGTCGACGGCCGCCTCCACAGTTTCCGCGTTGCGAATGATGACCGCGACGGGACCCAGCAGCTGGATGCCCTGCCTACGGGCCAGGCGCATCCCGAAATCGGGGCAGCCGAGTTCCTGGGCCGCGTCCCCGATCACGGCGGCAACCGAGGAGTACGGAAGGAACGTGTCGTAGTCACCGGCGGCCATGGGGTCGACGCCATGCGCGCGCATCAGGGCGTCGGGGTCGCCGCCGAGACTGGACACCAGATCGGCGACGTTGAGGAGCGCGAGACCACGGATCAGGTCGGCCACAGTCGCCAAGTGTCAACTAATAGTCGCATCAAGACAAGTTCTGGAGCCTTGCTCGGTGCCAGCATCCTCATCGACGTCACCTCGTCAGCGTGACAATCTCCGGCTTCGAGGAAGCAGACAGAGCCATGCACAACCACGTTCATGCAGGACAAACCCTTGTCGCCATCGATAGCTGCGACGGCGGCGCGAGGAGCGGTTCATGTCGATGAAGGCAGTCGTCATGGTCAACAGCGGCCTTGAGGTCGTCGAGGCGCCGCTCCCGCAGCCCGGCCCCGGCGAGGCCCTCGTCAAGGTCCTGGCGGCGGGAATCTGCGGCAGTGACCTGCACTGCGTCACCCACGGCGCCCAGCTGCTGGACAACGCCAGGGAGGCGGCGGGAGTCGAGCTGTTCAAGCTGGACGAACCGGTCGTCCTCGGCCACGAGTTCTGCGCCGAGATCGTCGAGTACGGCCCCGGCTGCCGCGAGACACTCACCCCTGGCAGCCGCGTCGTCTCGGTACCGTTTCTGCTGCGGCCGGAACCCGTCACCCTCGGCTTCGGAGGTCCAGGTACCCCTGGTGCGTATGCCGAGTACATGCTCCTGTCGGAAGACCTCCTCGTTCCGGTGCCCGACCACGTCCCCGACGACATCGCCACCCTCGCCGAACCCCTCGCGGTCGCCCTGCACGCGGTCAACCGTGGCGGTCTGGGACCCGACGACGTACCGCTCGTGATCGGCTGCGGCCCCATCGGGCTCGCGGTGATCGCGGTCCTGAAGATGCGGGGCATCGGCCCGATCGTGGCGTCGGACTTCTCGCCGTCGCGCAGGGCGATGGCCACCGCCCTCGGCGCCGACGTCGTGGTCGACCCGTGTGAGACGTCGCCCTACGAGTCCTGGCAGGAGGTCGCCGCCTCCTCCGACCCGGCACGGTGGGGCCGCCAGACCTCGATGTTCCCCGGCGGGGGGCTGCGTCCGTCCGTCGTCTTCGAGTGCGTCGGAGTCCCCGGCGTCATCCAGCAGATCCTGGCCGGAGCCGCGGCCTGCTCCAAGGTCGTCGTCGCGGGCCTGTGCATGGTGCAGGACTCCTTCCACCCGAGCTTCGCGATCATGAAGGAGATCGACCTGTCCTTCTGCCTCTCCTACACACCCGAGGAGTTCGGCCAGGCCCTGGGACACATCGCCTCCGGGGAGCTGCAGGTCGAGGCGTTCATCACCAGCCGCGTCGCACTCGACGACGTGCCCGAAGCCTTCGTGAGGCTGGCCGACCCCGAGAAGGACGCCAAGATCATCGTCCTTCCGTGGCCTGATCCGAGTCGAGCCGCCCTCCCGCCGACTGACTGCGGCACCTGAGAAGAAAGCAGGCACCCGTCATGACCGCCGAACTGACCGCGCACAAGGTCCCCGTTCTTTCCCTTCCCCAGACCGAGTTGCTCACGGTCAACGTGAACGAGGTCCCCGTCCTGAAGGACTCCCTGGGCCCCGGGATCGACTTCCAGCCGCTGTTCCTCGACCCAGAGCTCGGAGTGTGGGTGATCGTCGGCACCTTCGCCCCCGGTGTGGAGCTGCCCATCCACCTCCACACCGGCCCGGTGCACGGTTACACCCTGAAGGGCGAGTGGATCTACAAGGAGTACCCGGACCAGCCGCAGACCGCCGGGTCCTACCTCTACGAGCCGGCCTCCTCGGTCCACACGTTCAAGGTGCCGGAGACGACCACCGAGCCCACGGTCGTGCTGTTCATCGTGTACGGCGCCAACGTCGGCTTCACCGACGCGGGCCAGTTCCACTCGGTCCTCGACGCCGTCACCGTCCGGAAGCTGACCGAGGACTGCGCACGGGCGCAGGGTCTCGGCGCCATCACTTACCTGACCGGTGGCACGGCGAAGTTCAGCGACGCGTAACCAGGCACGGCGGTGCGGGCAGCGAGTCACAGTGGCAACCGACGTCCGCGCACCACCTCCCTTCGGGGGCGGCGCGACGGGACCGAGTTGTTCCCGAAGGAACGTTTTCGCACGCAGGAGCGACATGGAGGCCGCCAATGCCCCTCTCCGAATGGGAAGAGCGCACCGTCCGGGTCGACGGACAGCGCATCCATCTGCGGATCGCCGGTACAGCAGGCCCGATGGTCCTGATGGTCCACGGCTTCCCCCAGTGCTGGTACTCGTGGCGGCACCAGATGGACGCGCTGTCTGGTGCCGACTATCGCGCCGTGGCGATGGACCTGCGGGGATACGGCCGAGATCGTCCAAGCCCGCCGAGGTGGCCGCATACCGGATCACCGAGTCGGTCGCGGACTGCGTCGGCGTGGTCGAGGCACTGGGCGAGTCGAGTGCCGTGATCGTCGGCCACGACTACGGGGCACCGGTGGCGTGGGTATCGGCATGGACCCGGCCCGACATCTTCAGCGGGGTCGTGGCGCTGAGCCAGCCGTTCGGCGGACAAGGCCTGGCAGGGCTGCCGGGCAACCCGTTCGAGAGCGGCGCCCGAGTGAGGTCGCCCGCGAGCTGGCGGGCCCCGACATGCTGTTCTACCAGGAGTACTTCTCTCTTCCGGGGGCGTTGCGGAGCAGGAGATCGAAGCGGACGTGCGGTCGTGGCTCATCAGCGGCCTCTACCCCCTCTCCGCCGACCGCCCCCTGCCGCCAGAGCTCGTCGGCGTCGACCCCACGGCGCTCCCGCCGGACATCCTGCGGGAATTCGTGCGGAGTGCCATGTGCGCACCGCGGACGGAAGGCTTCGGCGCACGGCTGGAACTGCCGAAGAAGCTGCCCGACTGGCTCGACCAGGATGACGTGGACTTCCCCGTGGCCGAGCTTGAGCACACGGGGCTCACTGGGCCGCTGAACCATTACCGGACCACTGATCTGAACTGGGAAGCCCTTGGAGAGTACAAGGACAGGCCGGTGACTGTGCCCGCGCTCTTCATCGGGGGCGACCGGGACGTGACGACGATCTGGAGCCAGGAAGCGATCGCCCGGATCGGGGAGAAGGTCAAAGACCTGCGGGGAGCGGTGATCCTGGCCGACTGCGGGCACTGGATCCAGCAGGTGCAGCCCGAGGCGGTCAACACGGAACTCCTCGGCTTCCTCGCCGGTCTCTGATCGGGAAGGGCATTGGCCGAGCGGGCGGCGCCGGTCACTGTCGCCGCCCGCTCGGGCGCCCCTCACGCCCTGGTCAGAAGAGGGACGCTTGCCGCCGGCGAGGCTGCATGGAGACCACGTCCATGTCCGGATGCAGGGATGCCGGACATCGCGATCGGAGATCGTCCAGGCCGGTCACTCTGCTATTGTATTATCATCGTAATTTAAAAAATTCAGGGAGCTAGCCATGACAACAGATAGACCGCTTGCGCTCGTGACCGGCGCGTCCTCGGGTATCGGCAAGGCGACAGCGCACGCGCTCGCCGAGGCAGGATTCGACGTGGTCGGGACGAGTCGCAAGGCGACGGGGAAAGATTCACGCGGCGGTGTGACGTTCCTCAGTCTCGACGTCACCCGCGATGACTCAGTCGAGAGCGTCGTTCAGCAGGTGATCGAGAAGTTCGGGCGCATCGACGTCCTGGTCAACAACGCCGGGATCGGTGCCAACGGAGCTGCCGAGGAAATCTCCGCAGCCCAGGCCCAGAGCATCTTCGAGGTGAACGTCTTCGGCCTGATGCGCATGACCAAGGCCGTCCTGCCGCACATGCGCCGCCAGGGGAGGGGACGCATCATCAACATCTCGTCGGTGATCGGATTTGTGCCCAACCCGTTCATGGCCGTCTACGTCGCGACGAAGCATGCGGTGGAAGGCTACTCCGAGTCCGTGGACCACGAGGTCCGTGAGCAGGGCATTCGAGTCCTGCGCGTCCAGCCAGGTCCCATCAACACCCCGTTCGACGTCAACATGGTGCAGGCCGACACCCCCCTGCCGGTATACACGCGGCAACGGGCAATATTCGACGAGTTGATGGAGGGGCAGATGAGAAGTGGCGACGATCCCGCCGTCGTGGCAAAGGTGGTCGTCGCGGCAGCGACCGACCCGAAGCCGAAGCTGAGCTACCCCGCCGGCTCGATCGCCGCACGCGTGAGCGTGCTGCGGCGCATCGTCCCGGCCCGTGCCTTCGACAAGAGCATCCGCAAACTCAACCGCATGACCAGCTGACGGCACAGAGCCGGGTACATGTGCGGATCGTGTCTCTCGGCATACCGGATTCACTGGATTGAGCATGAGCCTGAACTCTGGCCGTTGCTGCTGAAGTCCGGTCGGCTGCGCCCGCGGTTACCAAGTCGTGTACTGCGCTTTCGAATTCGCGTCGGGAGCAGTACGGTCCCGGGTGGTGGGCAGGAATACGTCGAGGCGCTACTCCGCGCGGCATCGCCGTGGCACGTGCGTAGGAGGCCCATCATCGTCGGAGTGTCCCGCATGTTCTTACGGGGCCAGCAAAAGCTTTCCTCGCCAGCCTCCCTGCTCGAACGCCTTGTGGGCCGCTGCGGCGTTCGACAGCGGGTAGGTGCGGCAGAGCGGCACCGACAGTGTGCCGTCGGCCAGTTGCTCGGCTATCACGGCCAGTTGGTCTCCGTCCTCCTCGACGTAACACTTGCGGGGCGTGATCTCGCGCTGCGGGCCGGGCTGTTCGTTATCCGTGATCGAGAGGAATTCGCCGCCGCCGCGCACGGTAGAGATCGTCTGCGAGAGCCCCGCGGTGTCGATGACGGCGTTGAACGCCTGCTGAGGAACGTCCGTCCGGGACGGATACACCGTGCGGACGCCGAGTGAGGTGAGATCGTCCTCGTCCGTGGCTCGGGCCAGGCCCGAGACCTCGTGCCCGGCCTGGACGAGCCACTGGGCGGTGACCCGTCCCACAGCGCCCGCCGCCCCCGTGACGAGCACCTTCGCCCGCTCAGGCAGGTGCAGGTTGCTCAGGAGCTTGGCCGAGGTCAGGACGGTCAGGGGAGCCGCCGCCGCTGTCTCCAGACTGAGCCCGGCGGGTACCGGGGCGAAGAGCTCTTGCGGTGCGCTGACGAATTCCGCGTAGGTTCCGTGGAGCCGGGTCATCTGCTTGACCATGCCCATCACCCGGTCGCCCGCCCGGAACCGGGAAACCTCTGAGCCGACGGCGTCGACGGTTCCCGCGACATCCCAGCCGAGCACGGCGGGGAAGGTGAGATCGAGTCCGGGGATGCCTCGTCGAGTCCAGATGTCGACCGGGTTGACCGCGGCGAAGGCCGTCTTCACCCGGATGTCGTGCGGCCCGGTCTGCGGGAACTCCACGTCCGCGTAGGTGAGTTCGTCCGCTGGTCCGGTGCGGACGATGACTGCTGCTTTCATGCTGAGTTCCTTTCGGGGATCACCGTGAGTTCAGGGCGCTGATTTCGGGCTGCGCAGCGAGCAGAGCACCAGTGCGGAGGCCGACGCGGGGCCGATCGCGGCGCCGAGGGGACAGAGGGGGGTGAACACTGCTCGGACACAGAGGCTGTGGCCCCGATGACCTGGGTGGCGTTGGAGGAGCCGTGGTGGGCGGTACAGAGGGACGCCGTCTCGAATCGGCCGATGCTGGGCTTGCCCATCTGCAGCACGATCTCCCGCACGCGCTTCCCGGTCTGCTGTCGGCGTCGACCGCTCCAGTGTCATCCGTGCCGCGGGAAAGTTCGACCGGGTGACCGACAGCGGCGGCCGCCGCCGTGCGGCATTCTGCTGCGCAGCGGCGGCCTCATGTGTAGTGGTCAGGGTCAGGACTTGGTGACGACCACTTCATAGGTGGGTGAGGCGGGCGGGTCCTGCGGTGTGGGGCGGGTGTCGAAGTGGGCGTTCACTGCGGCGAGCAGGTGGCCGAAGCGTGCCGCCGTGGCCGGGACGCCGTAGGCCGGGCTGGTGATCTCCTTCTCGAGGGTGCCGCTGCGCAGGTCGCTACTGAGCCTGAAGCGGGAGATCTTGTTGTCGAAGCCCTGCACCACCCACAGGTCTCGGCCGTGGAGCACGAGGCCGTCGGCGTTGGGTGCCTTGATGCCCTTGATGAGCTTGGAGGCCCCGGTGTCCGGGTTGATGGTGTAGATCCGCTGGTTCGCGAAGTGACCGACGACCAGCGTCTTGCCGTCGGACGTGGCCTCGATCCCGTTGAGGTTGTACTCGCCGCTGAGCTCGGCGGCCGGGCCGGTGACGTCGAGGGTGCGGACCTGTCCCAGGGTGCCCTGCTTGCCGACGGGCACGAAGTGGAGTTTTGCCTGCGCGGAGTCGGTGAACCAGGCGCCGCCCGCGGTGAGGACCACGTCGTTGATGAGGCTGGTGGTGCCGGGGGCGGCGAGTTGGAGGGTGGCGACCTCCGCGCCGGTGGAGGTGCTGTACACGTACGCCTGGCCGCTCTTGTCACCGGCGACGAAGAGCAGGCCGTGGCGCGTGTCGGCCTTCATCCCCACTGCCGCCCGGCCGGCGGGGGCGTCGATGAAGCGTTCGGCGGTGCCGGTGCGGATGTCGCCGCGGTAGATGTCTCCGGCGTAGAGGTCGCCGGCGTAGAAGGTCGTGCCCTTGCCTGCCGCTATGCCCTCGGCGGAGGTGGCGCCGGGCAGCGTGATGACCTTGTTCTGTACGGCCACGTGGTGGACGGTGGGGGTGGCGGCGACAGCGGTGGTCGCCGTGTGGGAACCGGCGACGAGCAGTCCCGCCGCGAGAAACGTGACGGGTACGCCCTTCAGGACACGGGCGGACGAACGCTTCCAGAGGATTGTGCGCATGGCGTCTTCCTGTTGTGTGAGTTCGGGTGAGTCCTGGCCCCACCTGTCAGGTGGGGCCAGGATGCGCCCCTGCGGGGTGGCATCGGGTGTGTGTGTCGGCGCCGTGGCGGACGGGCCCGTGACGCGCAATGTCGGCTGCGGTGCGCGTCAGAGCACCAGTGCGGAGGCGAGCGCGGGGCCGATCGCGCCGCCGAGGAGGTAGAGGAGGGTGAACAGCCCGATCGCTGTCGGCTTGTCCTGTTCGGGCACGGAGGCGGTGGCCGCGATGACCTGGGTGGCGTTGGCCGAGGTCGCGGCGAACAGCGCCAGGAAGATCCCGGCCAGAAGGAGAAGTGGCGCATTCGCGAGGACCGCGGCGAGTAGGGCAACGGTCCCGGCTGCGACGAGGACGATCCGTATGTTCGTGCGGGAGAACCGGGCGGCGATGGAGGTGAGTCCGAGGGTGGTGAGTGAGGCCAGGACCATCGCGATGAGCTGTCCGGTGGCGGCGGCGTCTTTGGTCCAGTGGGCGCGGGTGATGAGCAGTTGCGGGATGACGAACAGCAGGGTGAAGTACCCCGCGGAGAGAGCGAGTGTCAGGCAGGTGGCGGTCTGGAACCGCGTGGACCGGATTGTCGTCATCGGCACATAGCCGTCGGGGCGGCGGCGCGTATGGATGATGAGCCAGATGATCGAGATGGCCGTTGCTGCCAGGGCCGGCAGTGGGTTCGAGGCGATCATCACGACGCTTCCGGAGAGCATCGCGACCAGCAGCGCGCCCCACGTGTCGAAACGGTCTGTTCCGGCTGCGCCTGGTGCGGCGCGGCGGCTGACGACGGGTACGGCGATCAGCGTGATCGCCAGCATGGAGAGCGCGACACGCCAGGACAGTACGTCGGTGAGCTGGGTGCCGACCAGCGGACTGACCGCACCGAACAGCCCCATCCCGGCGCTGATGGCGCCGATCCTGCGGGCGCTGCCGGCCAGGGCGATGGCGAGCACGTTCAGCCCTGCTCCGCCGGCGGCCTGGGTGGCCCGTCCGGCCACGGCCAGGGGCAGCCAGGGCGAGACCAGGACGATGAGCGTGCCGGCGGCGACGAGCGCGGCGCTCGTGAAGAGCACCGTGTGCCTGCCGCGATGCCTCATGAGCGCGGCTTGCAGTGGTGTCGCCACCGCCAGGACGAGCGCGAACACGGTGGCGAGCCAGGAAGCGGTCGCGGTGGTCGTGTCCAGCGCGGTGCCGATGTCGTCGAGGATGAGCACCGTCGCGTTGTTCGCGGCGGCCACCGGCGACGCCATGAGCACGAGCCACAACACTGGCACCAGTGGCCGGGAGAGCTCCCGCGCGGGGCTCTGGCTGGACGTGTGTGAATGTGCGGGTGAGTTGTCCGTCATGGTCTCCGCGCCTTCGGGGTGCGGCGGGGGCTTGTCCGGTCGCCGACCGCCGGCGCCCCGCCCTTGAAAGGGCGGCAGGGCCAGGACCGCATTCTCGGTGCTGACCCTGCGCATCGGGTGTTACCAGGGCAGGATCTGCTCGTCCTGGTAGAAGGCGCCGGTGCCCGCCTCGGCGGGGAGGTTGACGACGTGCTTGATGCTGGCCGCGCCGTCCGCGAGGGGGCGGCCGCCCTCGCCACCGAGATCGCTTGCCGTCCAGCCCGGGCTCGCGGCGTGAACGGTGATCCCGTCCTCGGTGAGCTCCGCGGCCAGCGAACGGGTCAGCGCGTTCAGAGCCGCCTTGGACGCGCCGTAGGCAGGAGTGGCCGCCCCCATGCGCGCCAGCGACGCCGCCTCGCTGGACACGTTGACGATGCGGGCACCCTGCGCCTTGCGCAGCAGCGGCAGCATGGCCTGGGTGACACGCCACGTGCTGAACAGGTTGATCTCCAGCGCCGCCTGCACCACACCGAGATCGGCCGTGGACGCCTGCTGGGCGTAGTCGAAGATGCCGCCGACGTTGTTGACCAGCACGTCGAGACGACCGTGCTCGGCCTCAACCTTCTGCGCCGCGGCCTTGATGCTCGCCGGGTCCGAGGCGTCGAGCTGGACCGGGTGGGTGTCGCCGCCGATCTCTGCGGCTGCCTGCGCTGCGGCGTCGCCGTTGCGGGCGCTGAGCAGCACGGTGTCGCCGTCCGCGGCGAACTGGGCGGCGAGCTCGCGGCCGATGCCGCGGTTCGCGCCGGTGATGAGGATGACGCGTGACATACCTGTGTCTCTTTCCTACGGGGGGCGATGGGTGGGGGCCGGCCGGTACGGCCGCTGATGCGGCGCTCACTACGAACGCGCCCTCGATCACCACCTTGACCCTGCGTAGTCCACACTGTCAAACAATCAGACCTTCTAATCTGCTAGAGTTCAACATTATGGAATCCGAAACTTCCTCCGGCCGTGTGCTCCAGTCCGTGCAGCGGGCCTTCGACCTGCTGGAACGCATCGCGACGCACCCCGAAGGTGCACGATTGAGCGAACTCGCCGACGGCGCCGGCCTGAACCGCAGCACCGCCCACAATCTGCTCGCGTCCCTCGAAGGGCTCGGCTACATCACGCAGAACAAGAAGGGCGCCGCCTACCGGCTGACCGGCAAGCTCAACCGCCTGCTGCGCCTGGACGCCGAGGCGGAACATGCGCTGCGCGCCCGCATCCGGCCCGTGCTCAAGAACGTGAGCCAGGCATCCGGCGAGTCCACCTTTCTCGCATTCGCCACCGGCACCGACTACCTGTGCGTGGACGCCGTCCAATCGGACAAGCCCTTGCACCTCGCCGTCAGGCCCGGCGAGCGAAAGCCGCTGATCGGCGAGGCACTCGGCCACGCCCTGCTCGCAGCCGACGCCGACCTCGCCCACCTGGTCCGCGCCGAAGACCCGGACCGGTGGGAACGCCACGCACAGGAAATCGCCGACGCCAAGCACCACGGCTTCGCCCTCGACCTGGACAGCCAGCAGGCAGGCATCTCGTGTGTCGCCGTCGCGGTCACCCCACGCGCCGCGATCGCCGTCGCCGGGCCTACCAGCCGCCTCCCGGAATCACGCCTCATCACAATCGGCCAGAAGATCCGCGAGGCACTGGACAAAGTGCGACCGGCCAACCAGGAATGGTTGTGACCCTGAACCACTCGAAAGTGGAAAGCCAGCGCATGCGAGAGCGCGCCGACCTTACGACTTTCGGCTGTGGTGGCGTCAGCGAAGAACGGACGACGAAGGCGCCCTTGTAGGTGATGCGTGGCATGACACGTTCGGTCTCCTCAGGGCCGGTCAGTCCCAGGGCGGCTGCTGTGGGGGCACAGGCCGTTCGGACCTCGGCGAAGAAGTCCTTTGTTGATACCACGGGGCTTCCTGCCCCCGTTGTCTTCGGTGGTGAGCGCTGCGACCGGGAAGGTTCACCGGGTTGTTGGGCGTCAGCGCGGATTCTGGAGGAAGGCGATGAGAGCGGCTGTGAGCTCGGCGGGCGCGTCTTCTTGGACGAGATGGCCTGCATCGGCGATGGGTTCAAGTCGCGCTCCCGGGATGCGGGCGGCGAGCTCCCGTCCTTTCGCCACGGGAATCCATGTGTCGTCCTGGCCCCAGCAGACCAGCGTCGGGATGGCGATCTCGCCGTACCGGTCTTGCACCTCGTCGGTGTAGAGCTGGTCGGCCTGGGCGATCTGCCGGTAGAACGCCGGTTGGCCGAGGTCGCCGAGCCAGGGCCGGACGAGCTGGTCGAGGACTGCCGGGTGCAGGCCAGGACTGCTGGCCGAAGTGATGTACTCGCGGACCAGGGCGTGGTGCAGGGCGGGAGGCAGCTGCTCGAAGACCGCGGAATGCTCGCCGACGAGCCGGAAGAACGGGGATCCCCACGGCGCCAGCGCGACCGGGTCGACCAGAGCGAGTGCGCGGTAGCGGGCGCCGTGCAGCAGATGCGCCCGCAAGGAGACGGCACCGCCGAAGTCGTGCGCGACCACCAGGGGTTCCTCCAGGCCCCAATGTGTCAGAAGCTCGGTGAAGACCCTGCCCTGGGCAGCCAGGGAGACATCCTGGTCGGCTGACATCTCCGATGCCCCGTATCCGGGCATGTCCCACACGAACACCTGGTGACGGCGTGCGAGTGAGCGGGCGACAGCGCGCCAGACATACGAGGAGAAGGGTGTGCCGTGCAGGAGCACGACCGGATCCTGGGCGGGTTGTCCGAGGCTGTCCCAGCGGACGTTGCCTGATGTGCTGTGGAATGTCTGGGACAGGTGCCATTCACTCACGGGTGCTGCTCTTCTCGGTTGTGTTTGCGGTCCGAGCGGTGATTGAACCGGGGTTCGGTCCGGACGGCGTGGTCACAGGCCGGTAGCGCGATGCCCGGACGGCGAAGTCACCTTGTGTCCCGCGGCGTTGTCGTTCTGTGGGTCTGTCGGGGTTGATCATGTGTGCTGGCCAGTGCCGGTCAGTGCCGGTCAGTGCCGTGCGGGTGGCGAGCGCAAGGATGAGGCTGAGGGGGTGGCGGCGGTCCTTGGTCCGGTGCGGATCGGGAATCGTGGCAAAGCAGTCCGGCGGAATTGGATGCTCCCCGGTGCGGGGATCCCGGACAGCAGCGGGCCGACCCAGGCACGATAAGCGGGCTGGCATGGTCTTCCCTTGCGGTGATCAGGGACTCGACACCTCGTGATCACGGGGGAGTCGTGCCTGCATCGGTTGTGTCCCCGTCGATGAACGCCGCACCCACATACGTCACCTGAGCTCGTATCAAGCCGGACGGGACCTGTGAACGGTACTGCTCTGGCCCCAGACTGAGCGTCCGAGGTCGGCCATGCGGAACGTGGTCGCGCGGGGATTTTCACGATGAGGAGCGGGGGTGGTTCTGGTCGCGCCAGGCCCGAGGTGATGTCCCGTACGCCTGTTTGAACATCTTGCTGAAGTGGGTGGCGTCCACGAAGCCCCACTTTCGTCCTGTCGCTGCGATGGTCCGCAGTCGGCCGTTCGGGCCGGCCAGCTCCCGCCTGCATTGGGCCAGGCGACGTGTACGGATCCAGTCGCCGAGGCTGATGCCCGAGCGGGACAGCACCGCGTAGAGATGCCGTACGGAGATGTCGTGTGCGGCGGCGATCCGTGCCGCCGACAGATCGGGATCAGCCAGGTGCACCCGGATGTAGTGAGTGATCCGCAGACTGAGTGTCGCCTCCAAGGGTGCTCTGGCCAGGCCGGCGTTGCCGTGCTGAGACGTCAGGACGGCGCGGAGGAGTTCGATGCTGGGTTCCACGACGGCGTCGGCGTGCGCCCCTTGGTGCAGTTCGTCACTGACGGCCAGTTGGGAAAAGTAGGTGAAGGCGAGGCGCGCGATGGGGTTGTCGGGCCCCAGGGGGACCGCGGTGAGGTCACGTAACAACCGGTCGGGGAGCGCGAGTGCCGGGCGGGGGAAACGGATGAAGCGGTAGTCGACTCCCTCGTCGAAGAGATGGGTATAGGGGGCGATCGATTCGTAGACGGCGAATTCCCCCGGCCCCAGCAGGCACTCGCGACCGTTCTGCACCACCACGCTGCTGCCCGTCATCTGAACACCGAGGGTGACGGCCGGCTCTTCGTCCTCCCGGGCGAGCCGCTCCGTGCGACGGAGGGTGACCGAGGTCGCCCGCGCCGAACAGATCCTGATGGGCCCCGCGGCGCCGAGCCCGATGCGAACGCGGATATCCTCGGCCGCAGGACGGTGGTCGATATCGACTGCCACCATGGATTGCCACACCGCGTTGCGGACCACTTCCTCCCGGTCTCGCGGCCGTATGAACGCGGTGTCCAGGACCGGACTCATACGGCAGACCTTCGTCTGCGTAGGTCGCAAAGCCAGCCTCGCAGTACCTCGGCCCGTTCCCCCACAAGTCCCCCTCGACACGGACGGTCCCCGACATCAGTCTGGTCGGATCCGATCTCGCTGCGCAACGGCTTCGGCAGACACACACAGGACCCTCGCCTGATGCGGCGTCACCTTGAGGCGGTGCACTACTGACAAAGTTCCCTGCACGGATGACAAAGTCCGATGCCCACGATGACCCTAAAGTCGATGAACGAGGCCAGAGAAAGGGGAGTCATATGCGCGCCATTTCGCGCAGGCAGCAGATTCTGCCCGGCCCTCATGTCCCGGCCTCATTCCGCATCAGCCGTCACGGCGGACGGAGGGTCACGCCCTCCTGCAGAATCGGCCATCGCCCGCTCGCGGCCGTCCCGCCGAAGTGACCCGGCGGGCAACGTTTCAGCAGGTCAACGTCTGAGACGTCCCAGGGTGATGCCGCTTGGGGGGCAACTGTGGCCGGACACCGCGCCGTAGCCGCAGGCTCGTTGCGGAGCCGGATGGTGCGGCCGGTTTCGTTCATCGCACGTCAACGGAGGGGAACAGCATGCGAGCTCTTACGAAGGCACTCGTCAGTGCCACCGCCGCGGTGGGGATCGCCGCCGGCGGCCTGGCCACCGCGGGCACGGCCACGGCGGCTCCCGCCTCAGCACAGCAGCAGGCGGTGAGCGCCGAGGTCGCGCCGCTCGCGGTGGTGAACCTGGGGCTGAACACCACCCGGGCCAAGCACTGGCAGTGCTACCTGCGCAACCTGGATTACAAGCCCGGCACGATCGACGGAAAGCTGGGCAAGAACAGCTGGAAGGCGGCGCAAAGACTGTTCAAGGCCCTCGACTACTACGACGATTCCATCGACGGAATCGTCGGACCCAACACGATCATGGGGCTGCAGCGCTTCCTGAACTACATCGGCAAGTACAACGGCGGTAACTACAACCTTGCCGTCGACGGGATGGCCGGACCGGCGACCAAGGACGCCTTCTGGGACTTCAACGGCCTGAACTTCTGCGACTGAGCGAACGCCCCGGCCCGGCCCCTCCCCCCAGCGAGGGGCCGGGCCGGGGCATCTCTTCAGGTGTCTCATAGCCGCTCAGGCGTGCGGATGGCCAGCAGGGCCATGTCTCAGCGCAGTGTGCGGGCCTTGGTGTTGCAGGAAGAGGCGGCTCTCCGCCCGCTCGGGCCTCTCGGCCTTCAGTACTTCTGGCGCAGAGCACTTGTTCCGTTCCTGTCGTATTCCTGTGGCCACGGTCGCGGCGATGGCTTGCTGAACTGCCGTGTGAAAGACGTGAATTGGGGCCCTGGGGCCTTGGGGCATAGGTTGACGGCATGGTGGAGGGGGCGAACTCCGCGGCGCAGCCCATGCCGCGGGAGCAGCAGAAGAGGCGGCGGCATGCCGCCCAGCAGCAGAAGAAGGACAAGGGCGGGCTGGCTCGTTCGTCCTTGCTGATGGCTGTTGGTACGGTGGTGTCTCGGGCGACGGGACTCATCCGCCAAGTGCTGCAGGCCGCAGCGCTGGGCACGGGCTTGCTGGCCAGTACCTACAACACGGCGAACACGGTGCCAACAAGCCTGTACACGCTGCTGATCGGCGGCGCGCTCAACGCCGTGCTGGTGCCGCAACTGGTGCGGGCCAGGACGACGCAGCCTGATGGTGGACGTGCCTACGAGCAGCGCTTGGTCACGCTTGTGGTGTGCGTGCTGGCCGTGGGGACGGCGCTGGCGGTATGGGCGGCGCCGCAGATCGTCGGCCTGTACATGCGAGACACCCCGGACAGCCATGAGGCGTTCGAGCTGACGGTGACGTTCGCGCGGTTCCTGCTGCCGCAGATCTTCTTCTACGGGCTGTTCAGCATCTACGGGCAGGTGTTGAACGCCCGCGAGAAGTTCGGCGCGATGATGTGGACCCCGGTGCTGAACAACGTCGTGCTGGTCGGCATGTTCGCGGCCTACCTGGGGCTGATGGCGGTGCCCGACCGGGTGGAGGACATCACCGCCGACCAGGTGTGGTTGCTGGGGATCGGGACGACGGCAGGCATCGCCGTACAGGCCATGGCGCTGATCCCCTTCGCGCGGGCGGCCGGTTTCCGTTTCCGCCCGCGCTTCGACTGGCGGGGCACCGGCTTGGGCAAGAGCGTCCACGCGGCAAAGTGGACGCTGCTGTTCGTCCTGGCCAACCAGGTCGCCCTGACGGTGGTCACGAACTACGCCAACGCCGCCGACCAGGAGCTGCCGCAGGCCGGCGCCGGCTACTCGGCCTACACCTACGCGCAGACCATCTGGATGCTGCCGCAGTCGATCGTGACCGTGTCCCTGGTGACGGCGTTGCTGCCGCGCATGAGCCGCGCCGTCGCTGAGGCACGCATCCCGGATCTGCGCGCGGACCTGTCCCGGGTGCTGCGGATCAGCGGTGTGGTCATCGTGCCGGCCGCCTTCCTCTTCCTTGCCTTGGGGCCGCAAGTCTCGTCGCTGCTGTTCGCCCACGGAGCGGCGGACGCCGACTCGGTCCGCCCGTTGGGCTACATGCTGCAGGCGTTCGGGCCCGGGCTCATCCCGTTCTCCGCCCAGTACCTACTGTTGCGCGGCTTCTACGCGTTCGAGGACACCCGCACTCCGTTCTTCATGGCAGCCTGGATCGCGGGCGTGAACATTGCCCTGGCCACCGCCTGTCATCTGCTACTGCCCGCCCGGTGGGCGGTAGTGGGCATGGCCGGCGCCTACACCCTCTCCTACGTGGCCGGCCTCGCGCTCACCGCGATCCTGCTGCGCAGGCGGCTCGGGGGCCGTATCGACGACGGCGGCCTGCGCCGTACCTACGTGAAACTGTTCTGCGCCGCGGGCCCGGCTGCTGGGCTGGGCTGGGTCGTAGCGCGTGCGTGCGCGGACCTGGGCAGTGGAACGTGGGCTACGGCCGTCGCCCTGGCCGCCGGGGCGCTCGCGACAGCCCTGGGGTACCTCCTTCTTGCCCGGCTGATGAAGGTCGACGAGTTGCGTCGCCTGCCCGGCATGCGTTGAGTCCAGGCAGGCGATGCAATGCGGCGTACCTCATGGGCGGTCCTTCCTGCGGCTGGCCATGCAGTCCGTCCAGCTGCACTTGACGAAGTTCGCCCAGACGGTGGCGTTGTCGATGTTGAGTACATCGACCTGTTCATCTGGTGACGATCACTTGGTTTCGTAGGTGAGAGGGGGCAACACCAATCGCTGGTTTTGGGCAGCACTCAACGATCGGATCGCTCGGCTATTTCGATGGGAGCCGACAACGCTGGCGCATGTCTGCCGTCGTTGGGTGACCTGTTCCGCCATCGTCTGCCGGTGATCTTCGCTGATACGGTCCGATCATGCCGCGCCTGGTGGAAGTCCCTGGGTACGTACGTTTCTTGACCGCCGCGGCTGTGTCTGCGTTCGGTTCACAGGTCACGGGGCTGGCCTTGCAGATCCTCACCGCCGTGGTGCTGGGCGCATCCGCCACGGAGGTCGGCATCGTCAATGCCGCCCGCTGGGTTCCGTATCTGCTCTTCGGGCTCATAGCCGGGGTCGTGGTGGACCGCTGGCGGCGCAAGCCGATGATGGTCGCCACGGACCTCGGAAGGGCAGTCCTGCTCGGTGCGATTCCGGTGCTGTATGCGCTGGATCGGCTCAGCATCCCCGCGCTGTGCATGTTCGTCTTCGCGTTCGGGGTGCTGTCTTTGCTGTTCGAGGCGGCCAACCAGTCGTATGTACCACAGCTGGTACCAAAAGAGCTGCTCAACGCGGGATACGCCCGTGTGCAACAGGCCGACGCGGTGGCTGGCTCGACCGGCCCTCTGATCGCCGGGGCACTGATCAAAATCATGGGAGCGCCGCTTGCCGTGCTGGTGGACGCCCTCTCCTATCTGATATCCGGCCTGCTCCTCGCCTCGGTGAAGGCGCCCGACCCCGTCCCCGATCGAGGCGCACGGCGCAGCCTGGGCAGCGAGCTGCGTGAGGGAGTGGCATGGGTCTACCGGCATCGCACGCTGGCGTCCATCGCCCTGACCTCGCACGCGATGCTCCTTTTCAACAGCATGGTGAGCACGGTCTTCGTGGTCTTCGCCCTGCATGGCCTCAGGATCGGGGAATTTGGTCTGGGGGTCACCTATGCCTGCGCGAGTGTCGGCGTGATACTCGGCGGTGCGCTCTCCGGGCGCGTGGCCAGAAGGCTGGACGTCGGCGCCACTCTGATCGCCTTCCGCCTGCTCGCTGCCGTCGGCTGGCTGCCTTTGGTCCTGGCCGAGCGTGGACCGTGGGCGCTTGCCTCCGTGTCGCTCGGCTTCTTCCTCGTGTCCCTGGCCATCGGCGTCGAAAGCCCGGTGGAGATGAGCTATCGCCAGGCGGTGACGCCCGATCGACTGCGCGGGCGGATGAACGCGACGATCCGCTCGATGAACTGGGGGATGGTAGCGGTGGGGGCGCCACTTGGCGGAGTACTCGCCGACCAGGTCAGCTATCGCTTCGCCCTGTGGATCGGACTGTCCGGAGCAGTCGTCCAGGCACTCGTGCTGACGTTTTCTCCCACCCGGAGGGCCCGTACTGCCGACGAACTCGATCCCTCGACAACTGATCTGACACGGCAGGGCGCAGAAGCCGCTGCCGGGGAGAGCAAGGACTGATCGGCTCGCGATGGCTTGGGTCTGGGCGGCCCTGGTGCTGGCGCGAGAGTAGGAACCGGTGCCGGTCTCGATGACATTGACGCCGAAGGCAATGCGGCTGACGATGGCCGCGCAGAGCCGCGGATCGCTGAAGGTCTTCGTCCACCGTGCGCCGTGAGGCCCTTCGCTGTATTCCCATAGACGGCCAGCACAGATCCGTGCCGGCGCCCCCGGCAGCCACCGGACAACGGGTGCAAGGCCAGTCATCGACGGTCTGTCATCGCGTGCACTGTCCGAAATCGCCCGTGTCGAGCACACCCGCAACTACCTGCAGCTCAGACGATGATGATCTCCGGATGCGTCAGCCGCAGCCGGAACAGCACTTCCTTCGCCGCGTTGCGGTCGGTCATGTCTGCCGGGGTGACCATGACGAACAGCGGCAGGCCCCTGGGTGTCGACGCCCTGGTGCCGTTTGCCGCTGTTGATTTCCTTGCAGGCGTCGTAACCGCGGGAGTCCTTCCCGACGGTGTCGGCCGCCTTGACGGACTGGGAGTCGATGACGGTGGCGACCGCGCCGGGCGCCTCGCCCATCTCGCTGCGGATGCGTTTGCGCAGCTGGTCGCGGATCTGTCCGACGACGCCGGCCGTCGCCCAACGGGCCATGAAGTTGTCGCAGGTCCGCCAGGGCGGAGGTCAGGGGGCAGTGCCCTCGTTATGTGGAATCGAGCCGGGCTGGTAGTGCGGCCGATCGCAGAGAAAGCAGCCGTCCCAGAGTGGGAGCGCGCTGAGGACGTGGTGGCGCACGCACGAGGCCATCGCGGCCTGGTCCGGGCCGGGGAAGCCGCGTGCGGCGCTGTTGGCGGCGGGCGGGGTGCAGGACTCCACCATGGTCGTGAATCGGTGCAGGTAGTCATGCACGCGGGGCGGGTGGTAGCCCAGCTCGCTCCAGCGATGTCCGCTCGCCGCGAGTACTGTGGCACGCAGCACGAAGTCCTTCGCGCGGGCGCCTTCCCGCTCCGTCGCACCCCAGTCGAACTCCGCCAGGTCGAACCCGACGGCACCGCGACCCATGACGTTCTGGTCCTGCAGGGTCAGCAGCGCCGCGAAGCGGAAGTCCCAGTCCTCGGAGGCGAGATCGGACACGGCCAGCATCAGCACGTCGATGAACACCGCGGTGGCGCCATTGGAGAGGTCCAGGTCGTGGCTACCGCCGGAGAAGATGTTGCTCACCGACCTATGATGCGATCCCGGCCCTCCACCTGTTTGGAGAAGACGCATGACGGAAGCGAGCACCGGCAATGTGGTCGTGAACAGGGTGATGTCCCTCGACGGGTTCATCGCCGGTCCAGGCCACACGATGGACTGGATCTTCGAGCACATGACGTCGGCGACGTTCCCGGAGGTCATGGCGGCCACGGGCGCCATGCTCATCGGCCGGGGCACGTACGAGGTCGGCAAACGCATGTCCGACGAGAACACCGGCTACGACGGCGGGACGCAGTTCGTCCTCACCCACCGCCCGCCCGACGAGCCGGACTCCAACGTCACCTTCCTCACCTGCGACATCGAGAAAGCCGTGGCCACGGCACGCCGCGCCGCCGGCGACAAGAACCTGGAGATCCTCGGCGCCGACGTGGCCGCCCAGTGCCTGCAGCGCGGCCTCGTCGACGAGATCCTGGTGTACGTGCTGCCGGTGCTGCTCGGCGACGGCGTCCGCTTCACGCCGCCGGGCCTCGACCGGATCGACCTGGAACCATTCAGCAACGTTCAGTCGGGCGGGGTCACCATGCTGCGCTTCCATGTGCGCAAGTAGGCACGGTCGCAACTATTAGCCTGCTGTCATGGCCCCCATCCGGTGGGCAAGTTCCCCACTCTCGCAGAACACCAACTGGCCCGACGGTGGCTGCAGTTCATGGCGAATATCGGTCGGGCTTCCAACATGATCGATGCGTACGGGCGGGCGGTCGAAGACCACCTGTGGTTCTGTGCAGTTGAAGGCATGGGTCCCGTACTGGCCGGTGCGGACACGGTTGCCGCCTGGATCGGGGACATGCACGACCGTCCCCGCCAGCGATCAGCGAAGGCGCCGCTGCGTCCGGAGACGGGACTGGCGAACGCGGCCGTCCAGCAACGTGTGGTGGCCGTGCGGTCCTTCTACGAGTACCTGGTGGAAGACGGCTTCGCCGCCCCTGAACAGCACTTCAGCGCTACGGATATCCGAAGATCGGCCCTGGTGCCGCCCTTTTCCCCGTGGGGCGGCACCAGGGCCGGCTGGGTACTCGCCATCGGCGAGATGCTCGACTTCAAAGGGTTCGGCCATGGCCTGCCGGCCGATGGAGATCGTGATGGACGATCTCCTGACCGGCGGTGGCGGTGCGGATGGAATGGACGCGTCAAGGTCGTCCCTGTCCAGGTGGTAGGTGGCGACGAACCGCGCGTGTGGACGGACATCCACGCGGTGAGCGTGGACCTGCTCGTGGGGCATCTGCCGGCAACGGACCGGCGGTAGCGCTCTCCCTGGTGGCGCCCGTGCCGGAGCTCTTCGTGGGGCGGCCACGAGGGCCGTTGTCAGAGGCGATTGGCAAGATTGCGGCCATGAATGTCACGCCTGTCACCCCGCCACGGCCGATCGACGTTGCCGCGGTCTTTCCCCAACTGGCTCCGCTGGCCCGCACGGCGACCCGCCTGCACCCCCGCCCAGGGGCGCCGACGTGGCACGACAGCTCGATCGGCGGGCCACTGCTGTGGCCCGCTGAGGAGCCGTGGCCACACTGTGAGGAACCGCATGTGGTGGATGGCATCAACTCAGCCCAGTCCCCGGCTGATCTGCGGCTGGAACGACGGATCTTCGCCGCCTCGCATGGCCGGGACCTGACTCCGGAGGAACGGGAGACTCTCGAGCGGATCCGGCCCCCTCGGACCTATCCGGTGAGGCTGGCGGTCCAGGCGTACGACGGCCCCATAGCGATGCTGCCCGTCGCGCAGCTGTACGCACGCGATGTGCCCGATCTGAGCCCGCCGGAGGGCAAGGACCTCCTGCAGGTTCTGTGGTGCCCCTTCGACCATCCGATCATGCCCAGGACCCTGCTCTTCTGGCGTTCGGCAGCCACCGTCACCGACATCCTCGACACGCCCCCCGAGCCGCCCGCAGTGCAGTTCGACGGCTATCTACCGGAACCGTGCGTGCTCGAACCGGAGCAGATCACCGAGTACCCCGACCATCTGGAGCTGAGCGAAGAACTGCGGGAGCAGCTCAAGCAATGGAGTGTGCCGCAGGCAGCGGAGGAAGACATGGACCCGGACACGTACTACGACTGTGTGCTGTCCAACGCACCCGGCTGGAAGGTCCGCGGCTGGCCCGCTTGGGACTCCGCCGATCCCAGGTCGCGGCCCTGCTCCGAGTGCGGCACCGGCATGGAGGTCCTGATGACCGTCGCCACGTTCGAGGAAGGGGACGACGGCGGGAACAGTTGGTCTCCGCACCCCCACCCAGGTGCTGGACCGTACCCCGGCCACCGCGGCTACAACGCGACCGGGGTCCAGATAGGCAGCGGCTACCGGCAGCACCTGTTCGTCTGCCCGGCAGAGCACGAGCATCCGCATATCGAGTTGATGACGTAGCCCGTGCGCAGTGTGCAGCCGGGGCGTCACGGTGCGGGCATGCCGTGACGCCGGGTGGCCGCGAGGCTCAGGGTGCCTGCCTGTGGCCCGACATCCGAGAAGGAAGCAGGCCATCCCTGACACGACCGCGAAGCATCGCCTCAGGTTGAGCGCGTCCCGGTGAGCTCGCCCATCGGTAGAGCCGCGCACGCGACGAGGGTTCGGGTCTTCCAATGGAGTCCGAACCACTGGTCTTCGCGTTCGTGGGCGGCTGAGGCCTCTGGCCGGTTCACGACCGGTAACTGCGGCAGGCCGAGTCGCGGTGCCAGCTCGATATCGGCCTCCTCCCAGGTGGTTGCCCAGACCAGGTCGCACGGCAGCGCCGCGAGGCGCGGCCCGATCTGCGGGGTGAGCCGCGCCAGGTGCGAGTTGGATGCGGTGCCCGCGAGATCGCGCTGCGGGTCGTCACCGAACGGCAGGAGTGGCCCGTCGACGTCCAGGAAGAGCAGTGGGCGGTTCCCGTGCCTGGTCATGCTGCGCTCACCTCGGGTCGCTCGACGAGGTAGCCGTTGTGGAATGTGGCGCCGTTGCGGGCGAGGGCGACGAGGTGGGGTGCGGTGATCGCGCGCCAGCGGGTCTGGGCGGAATCGGTGGGCTTGAACACCATGGCCAGGGCCGCTGCGGGGCTGCCAGCTCCGCGGGTGACCCGGATCCTCAACTTGACGGTGCTGAAAGTGGATTCGATCGGGTTCGTTGTTCTGAAGTGGATGCAGTGTTCGGCGGGGAGGTCGTAGAACGCCAGGAGTTCATCGGTCTTGTCGGTGACCTTCTTGACCGCCTTGGGCCACTTCGCGCCGTAGACGCGATCGAAGTCCTTGACGGCCTTCTCGGCGCGGTCGCGGTCTTCGGCGTTGTAGATCTCCTGCAATGCCTTCTTCGCTCCGGGCTGGGACGACTTCGGCAGGGCGTTGACCACGTTCCGGGTTTGGTGAACCCAGCACCATGGGTGCCTGGCCTGCGGAAACAACTGCCTGCGATCCGGGCCGTGACCTGGTCGAACATTGTCTGCCAGCGGGCAGGGTCTACGTTATGGCCTGCGGCCACCGCACGATCTTCAGGAGTCCACACAACCCTGATGATCACGCGGTGGCCGTCCCTCTTGAGGGCTGGGCCTCAGCGTGTCGCGAAGTCGAGCTCGCGTGTCAGGCGGTGAAGCCGCCGTCGACATGGATCGACGCGCCGGTGATGTACGAGCCGTCGGCACTTGCCAGGTGGGCGACGGTGGCCGCGATCTCGGCCGCTTCCGCATAGCGGCCCATAGCCGTGAAGCCGGCGATCGCCTCGGCATTCGGCCCGTCAGCGGGGTTGGCATCCGTGTCGGTGGGGCCGGGATGCACCAGATTGACGGTGATTCCATGCGGGCCGAGTTCTCGGGCCAGCCCCTTCGTCATCCCGAGCAGAGCCGTCTTGCTCATCGAGTACAGCGCCAGACCGGGGAAGACCGCACGCTCGCCGACATTGCTGCCGATACTGATGATGCGGCCGCCCCGGCCCATGTGACGCACTGCCGCCTGGGACGCTGTGAACGGCGCCCGGACGTTCACCGCCAGAGTGCGATCGATCTCTGCCGGCCCCAGGTCTTCGAGCGGGCCCACGAGGAAGACGCCAGCGTTGTTGACCAGGATGTCGAGTCTGCCGAACATCGCGGCGGCCTCGTCCACCGCGGCGGTGAGTGCCTCGGGGATGGCGCTGTCGGCCTGGATGGCCAGTGCCCGGCGCCCCCTGGCCTTGATCTGCTCCACCACATCGATGGCGCGTTCTGCGCTGTTCTCATAGGTCAGGACGACGTCGGCGCCTTCTTCGGCCAGCCGTAACGCCACAGCGGCACCGATGCCCCGGCTGCCGCCCGTGATCAACGCTACGTTTCCTTCAAGTCGGTTCATGACGATGAGCATTGCTGGCACCAGCGCCGGAGGCTGGCGGGAATCCGACCTGGCGTTCGACCTCCGGAAGGGCAACACCATCCTGATCACGAAACCAGACGGGAGTACTAGCCCGTCTTGGACAACGCCGTTCGCCAGGCTGAGCCCGCGCTGCTTTCGCAAGTTGGCAACCAGGCTGCGCCGTGAGGGAGCAGATGCCGTCCGACGCGGCCGGCCTTGGAGCCTGCCACTGGAGGACCGGGTCCTGCTGGTCGCGGCATACTGGCGTACCAACCTGACGTTGCGCCGGCTCGGGCCGCTGTTCGGGATCTCGAAGTCCGCGGCCGACCGCATCATCGACCACCTGGGGCCCTTCTCGCGTTCCAGCCACGCCAACGGTTCCGTCCGGACACTGTCCTCATCGTGGACGAACTCTGGTGCCCACACGCGATCACACGGTGGCCGAGCAGTCGAAGAACTACTGCTATGTCCTCGGGCGAGCCGAAGCCTCGCCGATGGAGGCGGTGAGCTTGGAGAGCAGGCTCCAGTCCGTGTCCTCGGGCATCAGGGAGAAGATGTTCTCGGTGATGCCGCTGGAGATGCTGCCCGGATTGACGTTCACCGCACGCAGTCCCCGCTTGCCGTACTCCTGGGCGATGCTGTGGGTGAACGACAGGATGCCGCCCTTGCTCGCGGAGTACGCCGCCATCATCGGGTGCGCGAACTGGGCGGAGGTGGAGCTGAAGTTGACCACGACGCTCCTGTCGGTCTCCAACAGGGCCGGGAGGGCGGCCCGGGTGACCAGGAAGGTGCCCGTGAGGTTCACGGCGATGATGCGGTTCCACAGGTCCAGGGAGCACTCGTGCGTGTGGGCCCCGCGCAGCATGCCGGCGACGTTCACCAGCGAGTCGAGGCCGCCGAGTGTGTCGGCGGCCTGCGCCACGCCCCCACCGACCGCGTTCTCGCCGGAGACGTCCATCAGGGCGGTGACGAGTCGGTCGGCCGTGCCGGCCTCGGCGGCGAGGGCCAGTGTCTCCGTCAGGGCGTCGGCGTTGATGTCGGTGGCGACGACGCGGGCGCCTTCGGCGAGCAGCCTGAGTGCCGTCGCCCGGCCTATGCCGGAGGCGGCTCCGGTGACAAGGATCCGTCGGTCGTTCAGTCGTTCCATGTGGGTTCTCCCTCGGTTCTGCCGATGGGCGTGCGGATACGGGTGAGGAGCCGACGCGCTCGTCGGTGCGGGCGCGCGACCGCGGCCCAGGAGGAGCGGCGTGGCGTGGCCATGCCTGATGACAAGAAGTGCGCGCCCTGGGAGGGCACACCGAGCAGAGCGACGGCGTGGAGTTCGCGTCGGTGCAGTACGACGTGCGTGGCGGTGGCAGCGTCTACAGGACTGTCGGCGTAGCGATCCGTCGGGGCCGGACGGCTGTGCGTCAGTTGTCTTCGCCGGTGGGCGACGGGTCGTCGTTCTCGCCCGCCGGGGCGGCGCACATGAGGTTGAACGCCTCGACCAGGGTGGTCATGTCGACGCTCGGATCCAGCAGCCACTGCAGCTGGATGCCGTCGGACACGGCGAGCAGCAGCCGTGCCATGAGCTCTGGATCGACGTCTTCGCGGATCTGCTTGTGCTGTCGGCCCTGCTCCAGGCCCTCCTGGATCCGGGCGCTCAGGTCCGTGTACCGCCGCTTGAAGAAGGCGTGGGCCGGATGGGCCGGGTCCGAGGCGGCGGCCGACAGGGTCACGAACAGGTCGACCAGACCCGGCTGTCGGGCGTTGTGGCCGGCCGTCCGGGCCACCGCCTCGCCCGGCGACATCGCATCGGCGGATGCTTCGGAGTCCAGGGCGTCCCGCTCGGCCAGCACGGCCAGCAGCAGGTCCTCCCGGGAGTCGAAGTAGTGCAGCACACCCGCCTGGGACATGCCCACGCGGTCGGCGATCTCCTTGAGGGACGAGCCGCGCTCGCCGCGCTCGCTGAATACCTCCAGAGCCGCCCGCAGGATCTGCTCGCGGCGCTCAAGGCCCTTGCGGTAAGGGCCCCTGGGTCTGCGTGGTGTGCTGCTCACGGGTTGACCGTACTTCACTTGTTCGGAGGGAGGAGGGTGGGCCGCGATCATGAGGACCGGGGTACGGCGGCGGTCAGCCGGGGATCGGCCGCCGAACGCCCTACCCGGAGCCGGTGCGGCCCGGATCGCGTGGTCCAGCCGGCCGGGGTCCAGACGGTGAGGGCCTGCGTGGGCATGGTGATCGTGGCGGTCACGGACTCATTCGCGCTCGCCTCGACCGCGGCGAATCCGACGAGACGCGGTGGCTCGTCGCCGTCGACTGTATCCAGGTATACCTGGACGACGTCACGACCCGAGCGGGGCGGTGGGGGAGGTCCGTGCGGGACGAACGACGCATCCGAGGGGAAACGGGCAACAGCGCACCTGGGCCCGAGAGTTGGAACCTTTCAATTCCTTGGCGGCCACGGTGGGTGACGCGCCCGGTGTGCCACCCCGGCTCGTTCTGGCTGGTGCGTCGAGCCGTGCGAGCGAGGTATAACGGCGTGGAACGCGACTCTCACAGACCTCTGAACCGGTCGGATCCAGAGTGAACGAGAAGTTCACGTGACGGAAACCTAGCTACGTTCGGGATTCGCGGCTAGGGTTTCGGCCATAACTTTTTCCGAATCGCGATCCGGATCCCCCGCCGCCTCCAGGAGTGCTCTCCTTGCCGCAGCGCGGAAATTAAATCGATTCATCCAGTGGTGGTCCATGATGGCCACGGGCACGCCGCCGTGCCCGGACACGAGAGTGAGGACTCACGTGAGTCAGGAATCGCTTGACCCGTCAGGTGCCGTGGCCGATGTCCGCTTCGAGCACGTGCGCGTTGCGCTCGGCCTCGGAACCGGTCGCCCCCGGCTGTCGTGGACCACGCTCACACAGGCCCGGAACTGGATCCAGACGGCGTACGAGGTGGAGCTGACCGTCGCCGACGCTCCGGCCGTGCGGGCACGGGCCGAGTCGGCCGACTCCGTCCTCGTGGCGTGGCCGTTCGAGCCGCTCCCGGCCCGCGGCGGGGCCGCCGTGCGCGTCCGCGTCACCGGCTCCGACGGCGAGGTCTCGCCGTGGAGCGAACCGGCGACGGTCGAGGTCGGCCTGCTCGCCCCGGACGACTGGTCGGCCGTCTTCGTCACCCCGGACTGGGACGAGGACCCGCAGACCGACCAGCCCTCCCCGTTCCTGCGCCGCGAGTTCGACCTGCGTGGCCCGGTGCGCTCGGCCCGCCTGTACGCCACCGCGCTCGGCGTGTACGAGGCGGAGATCAACGGCACCCGCGTCGGCGACGAGGTGCTCGCCCCGGGCTGGACGGCGTACGACAAGCGCCTGCGCCACCAGACCTACGACGTCACCGGCCTGCTGCGCCCCGGCCGCAACGCCCTCGGCGCGATCCTCGGTGACGGCTGGTTCCGCGGGCGGATCGGCTTCGACGGCAAGACGCGCGCCGTCTACGGTGACCGGCTCGCCCTGCTCGCCCAACTGGAGGTGGAGTACGAGGACGGCACCACCGAGCGTGTCACGACCGACGGTTCGTGGCGTGCCGCCACCGGCCCGGTCATCTCCTCCGGCCTCTACGACGGCGAGGCCTACGACGCCCGGCTGGAACGGTCCGGCTGGTCGGAGCCCGGTCATGACGAGTCCGGCTGGCGCGGGGTACGCGTCGTCGAACGTGACCTGTCCACCCTCGTGGCGCCCGACGGCCCGCCGGTGCGCCGCATCGAGGAGATCGCCCCGGTCTCCGTGACCACCACGGCGTCCGGCGGGACGCTCCTGGACTTCGGCCAGAACCTCGTGGGCCGACTCCGCCTGACCGTCTCCGGCGAGTCGGGCCGCGTCGTGACCCTGCGGCACGCCGAGGTACTGGAGGGCGGCGAGCTGTGCACCGGGCCGCTGCGCACGGCCGCCGCCACCGACACCTACACCCTGCATGGGGAGGGCGCGGAGGTCTTCGAGCCCCGCTTCACCTTCCACGGCTTCCGCTACGCCGAGATCACCGGAGCGCCCGACGGCTTCGACCCGACGACCGTACGCGCCGTCGTCCTCCACTCCGACCTGGAGCGCACGGGCACCTTCGAATGCTCCGACGATCTCGTCAACCGCCTGCACGAGAACGTGGTGTGGGGCATGCGCGGCAACTTTCTCGACGTTCCCACCGACTGCCCGCAGCGCGACGAGCGCCTCGGCTGGACCGGTGACATCCAGGTCTTCTCGCCCACCGCCTCCTACCTCTACGACAGCGCCGGCTTCCTGGGCTCGTGGCTCGCGGATCTCGCCGCCGAACAAGGCGCCGACGGCGTGGTGCCGTTCGTGGTGCCCAAGGCGGGGGTGGCCGGTGCCGACACCCCGGCCGCGGCCTGGGGCGACGCCGCCGTGGTGGTGCCGTGGGTGCTCCACGAGCGCTACGGCGACACCGGCGTCCTCGCCGCCCAGTACCACTCGATGCGTGACTGGGTGGAGCACGTCGCCTCGATCGCGGGCGCGAGCCGACTGTGGGACAGCGGCTTCCAGTTCGGGGACTGGCTCGACCCGACGGCCCCGGCAGGCCGGCCCGACGGCGCCGCGACCCCGGGCGAGCTCGTCGCCACCGCCTACTTCGCCCGATCCACCGAACTCCTCGCCCGCACCGCCGAGATCCTGGGCCACGACGAGGACGCCGAGCGCTACCGCGCCCTGGCCGAGGAGATCCGGGTCGCGTTCCAGGCGGAATACGTCACCGGCGCGGGCCGGGTGATGGCCGACGCGCCGACCGGGTACGCCCTCGCCCTCGGCTTCGACCTGCTGGCCTCCTACGCCCAGCGTGCCCACGCCGGCGACCGGCTCGCCCAGCTCGTCCGCGCGGGCGGCCACAAGATCGCCACCGGGTTCGTGGGCACCCCGCTGATCTGCGACGCCCTGACCCGAACCGGCCACGCCGACACTGCCTACCGCCTGCTCCTCCAGCAGGAGTGCCCGTCCTGGCTCTATCCGGTGACCATGGGCGCGACCACCATCTGGGAGCGCTGGGACAGCATGTTGCCCGACGGTACGGTCAACCTGAGCGGGATGACCTCCTTCAACCACTACGCTCTGGGCGCCGTAGCCGACTGGCTGCACCGTACGGTCGCGGGCCTCGCCCCCGCCGAACCCGGTTACCGCCGCCTTCGCGTGGAACCGCGACCGGGCGGCGGCCTCACCCACGCGCGGGCGAGGCTGCGCACGCCGTACGGCTCCGCGGAGGTGTCCTGGTCGTTGGCCGGGACGGAGCTGGCGGTCGAGGCACTTGTGCCGCCGAACACGACCGCCGAAGTCGTTCTCCCTGGCAGCGGCGGCGACGCCGTGGAGGTCGGCTCGGGCCGGTACAGCTGGACGGTGCCGTACGCGTCTGCGGCCGCCGAACCGGCCCCGCTGTCCGTGGACATGACCATCGACGCCCTGCTGGACCGCGAGGACGCCGCTCGCGTCTTCAAGGACCTGCTGATCGCGTACATCCCGGAGGCCGCTGCCTTCATCGACAGCGGGACGGGGTCTCCGACCGGCACCACCGTGCGGGCGATCGCGGGGATGGTCCCCGACGGCGAGAGCTTCCTCTCCGACCTGGAAGCGAGGTTCGCGGAGTTGGAGGACCGCGCCTGACGGGTGCGATCCCAGGGCCTGGCGTCCCATCCCGTCCGTGGAGGACGTTCACCTGCCGCTCCGGCGCCCGTGATCGCCCCCCAGCCGTGGGTGTCCGCTCTACATCTCCCTATCTGAAAGGACCACGTCACTCAGAACTGGCTGGGCGGCTTCGCGGAGCAAGCGGAGCAGACGCGCGCGAGGCTTCGGCCGAAGCGATAGCCGGCACGGCCATCGTCGACCGGCTCATCTTCGACGTGTCCATCACCGAGACCGGCACGGATTCCTACCGCCTAGCCCCGACCAGAGTCCGAGTTGAGCAGACCGCCACTCTCTGACCCACCACCGGAGCAATCACCCTGGCGCTCCTGATCGCTGTCCGAGCGATGACTTTGTGAAGCCGGGCAAGTCCAAGTGGTCGAACACAAAGGCATCGCACTGCGCCAGGAGGAATTTTGACAGCCGATTCGACCGACACCGTTACGGCCCAGACCCTTGAGGTCCCCGGCGCGCGCCTGCACTACGAGGTGCGCGGCCAGGGCCCCCTCATCGTGCTCGTCGGTGCCCCGATGGACGCCGGTGCCTTCGCGCCCCTGGCCGACGTGCTCGCCGCTGATCACATCGTGCTCACCACCGACCCGCGGGGCATCAACCGCAGCAAACTCGATGATCCCGACCAGGAATCCACTCCGCACCTGCGCGCCGACGACCTCTCCCGACTCCTGGCACACCTGGACGCCGGCCCGGCCGCGGTTCTGGGCTCCAGCGGCGGCGCCGTCAGTGCACTGGCCCTGACCCAGACTCATCCCGACCAGGTCCACACCGTCATCGCACACGAGCCCCCACTGGTCGAGCTGCTTGCCGATCGTGAGGAGCTCCATGCCCAGACCGACGACATTGTCGCCACCTACCTCACGGGTGACGTCATCGGCGCTTGGACCAAGTTCATGACCCAGGCCAACATCACCCTGCCCGCGGGCGCGATCGAGGCGATGTTCGGCGGGGAACGCGATCCGCGACAAGTCGCGGACGAACACCGCTGGTTCGCCCACGAACTGCGGGCCACCACGCACTGGCGGCCCGACCTGAGCGCCCTACGGTCGGCCGACACCCGCATCGTGGTCGGCATCGGCGACGACTCAGCCGAACAGGAATGCGACCGCACTTCCAAGGCGCTCGCCCAGGCCCTTGGTATCGAGCCGACACCATTCCCCGGCGGCCACACCGGCTTCGTCGAGAATCCCGACGGCTTCGCCACCCGCCTGCGCGACGTCCTCCGCCAGAACTGACCCCAGAAACGGCACCCCTGAGGGCGGCCAGAGCCAATCGAACGAGCTGCTGGTCGCCCTTGTCTATGTCGACTCCCGGTGATCTACCTTCCGAAGCCGGTACTCAACGATCTCCCGACGCCCTCCCCACGCGCCCGGGTGACATCGGAAATCGGGCTCTGGTCCACTTCGTGTGGTCGCGTACACAGGGTGGCTGTTGAGCTTCGCCCAACGTACTGGCGCAGAGCACTTGTTCCATGGCTGTCGTATTCCTGACCAAGAGGGTCCATCAGACCCTCGTACATGACCCTGGGCCGTGCGAATTTGCTGGTCGAGAGAGGGGTCCGTGCGGGAAGCTGCATGCGTGATCGAGAGAGGCTGCCGTTCAGGCTGTCGAGGACCAGTTGGAGCGCGACTATCAGCAGTGGCGGGCTGTGGGTGTGGACTCGCTACGGATGGCTGTGGTCGACGTCGAGAAGCACGAACTGGTGTGGATCGTCTACTGGACCTCCGAGGAGTTCGTACGCACCCGGAACCCGGAGTTCATGCTGGCCGGCAACGGGCCGTATCTGGTCGATCGTGTCGACGGCGGACTGCACCAGATCGGCGTCGTCTCCGCGGTTACGGGGGAGTGGGAAGCCGACTATCGAACCCGGATACGTGGGCTGCCGGTGCGCACCGCAGTAGACGATCTACACGATGGGTTGTGCGGAGTCGCCGCCGCGCGCCAACGGATGCACACTGTGCGGACACTGCGCCAAAGGCTGCCTGTGCTCTCGCCTGCGGAGGCCATCGAATATGTGAGCGCGCTGTTGGACGGTGATGCGCCCGCGCGCCTCGTGGCCGTCGCCACCAAGGAACTCGTGGAGCCTGTCAACCCGGTGCTTGCGGTGGAGAGCATTCGGAGCGTGGCGGCGATCCGAGCCGGTCAGAGACCCGAGTGATGACTGGAAAGCCAGTCGCCATGCCGATCGCGCATCCGGTCCCGTTCCTCGAACGTGGCGAAGAAGACGTCGGCGCCACCGTCGTAGGGGTGATGGATGCGCTGCATGCGGGTGTCGGTGATGAGGATGCCCGCCATCTTGTCGTCGGCGATGTCTCGGAGTGACTCGTCGATGCAGCCTCACCGCCAGAGCCGGCGGGCGGCGAAGAGGTGGCAGTACGTGCGGAACTCAGGGTCAGGACCGTCCTCCACCAGCAAGCTCTGCCAATGGCCCGTGACGGGTCGCGATGACGGAACCTCGGCTTCGGTCGCCCAGAGGAGTGATCACGTACACGTCCGCACCAGCGAACAACTCATCAAGGATGGTGTTGTATCGCTCCAGTACGACGGTGTACTCGCTCTCGTCGTCCGCGTACCGCTTCGACTCCGGCAGGCTGTGCACTATTCGGGGTCAATGCTGCTTCGACTCGAGGGCGGATTCGTGGTGGGCCTCGCCCGGGCCGCCCCAGTGCAGGCCATCACTGCTGTAGTCGTGGCGTTGAGGAAGAGCGTGAACGTCCACGACGCGTCGGCGGCGTCGATGCGGCCGATCCGCCTGTTGCCGAGATGTGAGGCGGGTGCTGGAGCCGGGCTTGGTCGCCCAGTTCACCGGGAGGTGGAAGACCGGCAGAGCCCCGAACGGCAAGACCATTTGGTGCGACCGTACCCTTCCGAACGGTCGCGATCAGAGCGTTGCCGCCGCAAACACACAGAGCTGTGGGCACCCAGCGGTCCGGGTGGCCACAGCTTGTGTACAGGCGGTCAGGCGAGGGTGACCTCGACCGGCAGTTTCTTGATGCCGTTGACGAAGTTGGAGCGGACCCGGGGGACGGTCCCGGCGAGGCGGATGCCGGCGAGGCGCGGGATCAGTTCCTCGAACATGATGCGGATCTCGGTGCGGGCGAGCAGGTTGCCCAGGCACAGGTGGGGGCCGCCCTTGCCGAAGGTGAGGTGGTCGTTGTCCTGGCGGGTGACGTCGAAGTCGTACGGGTTGCCGAAGACTTCTTCGTCGCGGTTGCCGGAGGCGTACCACATGACGACCTTGTCGCCCTCCTTCACCCGCTTGCCGCCGAGTTCGACGTCGCGTGTCGCGGTACGGCGGAAGTGGTAGACGGGCGTGGCCCAGCGCAGGAACTCCTCGACGGCGACCGGGATGAGAGAGGGGTCTTCCTGGAGCCTGGCCAGCTGCTCGGGGTGCTGGATGAGGGCCAGCATGGAGTGCGAGATGGTGTGCCGGGTGGTCTCGTTGCCGGCCACGACCAGCAGCAGGAAGTAGTTGTCGAAGTCCTGCGCGGAGAGCGGGACGCCGTCGCGCGGGGTCTCGTTGACGAGTCTGGAGATCAGGTCGGTGCCGGTGCCGCCCCGCCGCTGCCGGGCCAACTCCCGTCCGTACTCGAAGACCTCCAGCGAGGCCGGGCTGCGGAAGGGCAGATCCTTGTACTGCTCGCTCTCCGCGCTGTGGAGGAGGACATCGGCGTAGTCGGGGTCCGTGTTGCCCATAATCCGGTTGCCCCAGTCGATGAGCTGCTGGTTGTCCTCCGCGGGGACGTCGAGGAGCCGGGCGAGGACGTTGATGGGGAAGTCGGCGGCGACGTCGGCGACGAAGTCGAACGTGCCCTTGGCGAGGGCCGTGTCCAGCGTCCTGGCGGTCAGGCCGCGCAGGAAGTCGGCGTACTCGTTGATGACGCCCTGGCCGAACTGACGCTGCAGCAGGCTGCGCATCGCGCGGTGGCGAACGCCGTCCAGTTCCAGGATGGAGGCGCGCTTCTTGATCTGGTCGTCGTCGAGTTCTTCGAGGTTGGCGAACTTGGTGGAGGTGAAGGTCTGCGGGTCGCGTCCCACGCGGGCGATGTCCTCGTGCCGGGTGACGGCCCAGAAGCCGTGGTTGGGCTCGGGCTCCGGTTGCCAGTGGACCGGGTCCTGGTGGCGCAGGGTGTGGAACATGCGCCAGGGGGTGACGCCGTCGAGGAACTTGTCGTTGTCGGCGAGGTCGACCTCGTCCAGCGGCATCGGGTCGTCGGGGGCGTGGTGGGTGTCGGTGGTGTTGAGGGTGCTCGTCATGGTGTGCTCCTGCGGGGTGCTCAGAGGTGGTAGGAGTACTCGGCGAACTCCCAGTCTGTGACGTGTCGTTGGAAGCGTTCGGCCTCGTCGCGCTTGTAGGTGAGGAAGGACGCGGTGAAGTCCTTGCCCAGCAGTTCGATGAGCGCTTCGTCGGCTTCGAGGGCGTCGAGCGCGGAGGTCAGGTTCATCGGCAGGACCTGGGACTTCTCCAGGTCGTAGCCGTAGCCCTCCAGCGGCGCGGGCGGCTCCTTGCCCTCCTGGACGCCGAGCAGGGCGGCGGCGGTGAGCGCGGCGATCGCGAGATACGGGTTGGCGCCGGCGTCTCCGAGCCGTAGCTCCAGGCGGGCGCCGGAGCCGCGCTCGGGCGGGATGCGGACCATGGCGCTTCGGTTGTCCAGGCCCCAGTTGATCAACCAGGGCGCGAGGGTGTCGGGCCCGAAGCGCTTGTACGAGTTGACGGTCGGGTTGAGCAGCGCGGCGAGCGCCGGGGCGTGGGTGAGGAGGCCGGCGATGGCGTGCCGGGCGTTGCCGGAGAGACCGAAGGCGCCGGCCGGGTCATCGAAGACGTTGCGGCCGTCGGCGTCGACGCAGGAGAAGTGCAGGTGGAAGCCGGAGCCGCCGGAATCGTTGAAGGGCTTGGCCATGAAGGTGGCCAACTTGCCTTCCTTGCGAGCCAGTTCCTTGACGGCGGCCTTGAAGCGGAACGCCCGGTCGGCGGCGTCCAGGGCGTCGGAGTGGGTCAGGTTGATCTCGTACTGGCCGCCGTCGAACTCGTGGTTGCCGGTGATGACGCCGATGCCGAGGTCGCGCAGCTGTCGCAGGGTACGCAGCAGGTGGTTGTCTGGGTCGGCGCGCAGGCCGGCGGTGTAGACGGACCCGGTGACGGTGGGGCTGCGCCGCCAGCCGTTCGGCGCGGTGGCGTCCTCTTCGAGAAGGAAATACTCCAGCTCCGGGCCGACCACCGGGCTCAGACCCGCGTCCGTACATCGGGCCAGCACCGAGCGCAGCAGATCGCGCGGCGACTCCGCGGCCGGGCCGCCGGTCGCTGGGTCGGTGGTGTCACCGAGACACCATGCAACGCCGGGTTCCCAGGGCACGCGTGCGAGGGTGCTCAGGTCCGGTCGCACGGAGATGTCGGGCAGGCCGGCCTCGATGCCGCCCTCGATCGCGACGACGTCGCCGCGCGGGGTGGTGTGGTAGACGGCGCGGCAGAAGGCCAGGCCGTGCTCGCAGGCCGACGGCAGGTGGTCGAGCAGCACGTCGCGGGCGCGGTCGGTGCCGAGGAGGTCGGGGTAGGTCACCCGGACCACGTCGATGCCGTCGGCGGCGAGCCGGTCCTGGTGCCGGCGGACGGATGGGGTGTCGTGAGCGCTCACCGATGTCTCCTCGGCGGATTCGGGGCACCTCTCGGGCGTCGAGCCCGGGGGGAGGGTGGCGGAGCGAAGACTGGTTGGGGCGCCGGGCGATGCCGCGGTCGTGAAGCCCCGGTCAATCATTTGAAGCCAAACGGTATGGAGGTGGCCACCTTCCCGCAAGGGGGTGGGCCAAAGAATTTATCCATCCGGATAGGTATTGACCAGAGCGTGGCGGCTTCCTATGTTGTTTGAAGCCAAACGAGTTAGGGGTTCGGCTCTCCCGTACCCCTTTGGCCAGGGGCCCGGCCACAGGCCGGGCCCTTCCATCCAGCCCCTGCCCCGCTCTCCCGCCCGCTCCGGCGCACCCACCTTCCAGGAGGACCGGCAATGAAGGTCGTCGTCGACATGAACAAGTGCAAGGACCACGGACAGTGTGTCTTCGCGGCCCCCGACGTTTTCCAGCTGGACGACAACGGACGGCTGGCCTACGTCAGCGACCCGGACGACACCCTGCGCGACGAGGTCGAGGAGGCCGCGGACGTCTGTCCGCTGCAGGCCATCCGGATCGAGGACTGAGCGGCATGACGACGCAGCGCATCATCGTCGCCGGGGCCTCCATGGGCGGCCTGCGCGCGGCCGAACAACTCCGCGGCGCCGGGTGGACCGGCGCGATCACCGTGATCGGTGACGAGCCCCACATGCCGTACAACCGGCCGCCTCTCTCCAAGGAAGCGCTGGCCGGAAAGGCATCGTTCGAGTCCCTGGCCTTCACTCCCAAGGCAAGCGCGGCCGACGTGGAGTGGCGGCTCGGTACGAGCGTCACGAGCGCCCGACTCGCCGAGCGGGTCGTCGTGCTCGACAGCGGCGAGGAGCTGCCCTTCGACGGACTGGTCGTCGCCACGGGTATGCGTCCCCGGCGCCTGCGCTGCGAAGTCCCCGGGGCCGGCCGTCACACCGTACGGACTTTCGGTGACGCTCAGGCCCTGCGGGCGGAGCTGGTCCGGCCGGGCGCCCGGGTCGTCGTCATCGGTGCCGGGTTCATCGGCTGCGAGGTGGCCGCCACCGCGGTCGGTCTCGGCGTCACGGACGTCACCGTGGTCGACCCGCTGCCGCTGCCCATGGTCGGACCGCTCGGCGAGCTGCCGGCCCGCGCGCTGCTGGGGCGGCACGAGGAACGCGGTGTGCGCTTCGCTCTCGGTGCGGGTGTCTCGGGGTTCGAGGGCGAGGAGCACGTCACCGGGGTCGTACTGAGTGACGGGACGGTGCTCCCGGCCGATGTGGTCGTGGAGTCGGTCGGCTCCGTCGCCAACACCGAGTGGCTCGACGGCAACGGTCTCGACCTGACCGACGGCGTGCTCACCGACGGGCAGCTGCGGGTCGGCGGACTGCCGTACGTCGTCGCGGTCGGCGACGTCGCCCGCTTCCCCAATGCCCGCTACGACGGCGTACCGCGCCGGGTCGAGCACTGGTCGATCCCCGGCGACACCGCGAAGCATGCGGCCAAGGCGCTGATGGCTCATCTCACGGGTGCGGAAGCCGGCTTGCCGCCGTTCGCGCCGCTGCCCACCTTCTGGAGCGACCAGCACGACTTCCGGCTGCAGTCCTTCGGTTCCCCCGTACTCGGCCTCGCCGACATTCGCGTCCTGGCCGGCGATCCGGGCGGCGACATGATCGTCGGTTACCACGCCGACGGCGGGCAGCTCGTCGGCGTCGTCGCCCTCGGCGGCCCAGCCGCTGCCACCGGCGCCGCCCGCTACCGCGCCCAGCTGCTCAAGCAGCCCGCCCTCACCGCGTAAGGAACCAACGTCATGGCCAGCGTCCGTGGTTACTTCCACCCCAAGACGGCGACCGGATCGTCGTCCCTGATCCCCTCACCTCCCTGGCACTACTCCGGCGACCTGCTCACGATCGAGTACCGCACTGATCCCGCACGTGTACGGGAGTTGCTGCCCGCACCGCTGGAACTCGCCGAGGAGGACCCGGGCGCGGTCGCGCTGATCTGGGCCGACTGGCAGTCCTGCTCCGGTACGAAGGAGGAGCTGCTGGACCCGGTGCGCGCCCAGTACAAGGAGGCCTTCGCCGTCGTCCGCTGCTCGTACCAGGGGCGGACGTACTCGCGCTGCGTGTACATCTGGGTCGACAAGGACTTCGCGATCGCCCGCGGGCTGCACCAGGGCTACCCGAAGAAGCTCGGTTCGATCCACCAGACGCGCCCGCACCTATACGGTCCGGCCCCGCGCATCGAGGCCGGAGCCCGCTTCGGCGCCACCCTCGCCGCAGCCGACCGGCGCCTGGCACAGACGGTGGTGACCCTGCGCGAGCCGTCCGAGACCAACGGCTTCGTCAACGGCCACCCGATGGCCCACCACCGCTGGCTTCCCTCCATCGAGAACGGCAAGGGCCTCGCGCTCGACGAGTTGATCGAGACCGGTGCCGCGTCCTTCGAGGCCGGACAGCCGTGGGTCGGCGATGCGGAACTGGAGCTGTTCGAGGCGCCGACGGAAGAGTTGGCCCGGCTGGAGATCCGAGAGCCGATCGCCGCGTACTACCGGCAGGTGGGCGTTGTCTGGGACGGCGGTCGACTGCTGGAGTCCGGCGCCTCCGAGGCCGAGTAACCCCCCTTACGCATCAAAGACCTGGAGACCGGACATGACCGAGCACATCACCGCGGTGGCCGGGGTCGCCGTCGACACCCGGCACTGGATCGGCGGCGAACGCGTGGCGTCCGTCGAGACGTTCACCGACGTGTCGCCGATCGACGGAAGCACCCTTGGAGATCTCTCCCGGGGCACGGCGACGGAGGCCGCGGCGGCCGTCGCCGCTGCTCGCGCCGCCTTTCCCGCCTGGGCCGCCACGTCGCGCGCCGAGCGCGCCCGCATCCTGCACGCCATCGCCGACGGAGTCGAGAAGCGCATCGAGGACCTCGCCAATGTCGAGACGCTGGACAACGGCGCCCTCCTGCGTTCCCACCGCCGCGGTGTGATGCCGCGCGTGGCGCATAACTTCCGTTTCTTCGCCGACTGGCTGCTGAAGCTGGAGCATCAGGACTTCGCCACTCGCGGCCACACCAACCACGTGAGCTGGGACCCGGCGGGCCCGTGCGTGCTGATCACGCCGTGGAACGCCCCGCTGATGCTGGCCACCTGGAAGGTCGCTCCGGCGCTGGCCGCCGGGAACACGGTGATCCTCAAGCCCGCCGAGTGGTCCCCGCTCACTGCTTCGCTGCTCGCCGACATCGCGGCCGAGGCAGGGCTGCCGGCCGGTGTCCTCAACGTCGTGCAGGGATACGGCACCGAGGTCGGCAACGCTCTTGTCTCGCACCCGGACGTCCGCCGGATCAGCTTCACCGGTTCCGTGCCCACCGCCCAGCACATCGCCCGGGCGGCCGCCGCCAACCTCACCCCTCTCAGCCTCGAACTCGGCGGAAAGTCACCGCTGTTGGTCTTCGCCGACGCGGACCTCGACCTCGCCGTGGACCTGGCGGTGGAGCAGTACGACAACGCCGGACAGGTATGCCTGGCCGCGACCCGCATCCTTGTCGAGGAGACGGTCTCGGACGATTTCACCCGCCGGTTCGTGGAAAAGGCGAGCCGCCTCAGGCAGGGTGACTCGCGCGACGAGGCCACCGACCTCGGTCCCAGCATCCACCCGCGCCAGCTGGAGAAGATCGACGGCTTCGTGCGTCGCGCGCTCGACGACGGGGCTCGCGCGGTCATCGGCGGCAAGCGCAAGGACGCTCTGTACTACGAGCCGACCCTCCTCACCGACGTCGCCCAGGACTCGGAGATCGTCCAGGAGGAGGTCTTCGGTCCGGTCCTGACGCTCCAGACCTTCGGCGACGAGCAAGAGGCCGTACGCCTCGCCAACGACACGCGCTTCGGTCTGGCCGCCACCCTTGTCACCGGCGACCACGAGCGCGCCGAGCGGGTCACCGCGCGGCTCGTCGCGGGAACGGTCTGGGTCAACTGCTTCTTCGTACGCGACCTCCAGGCTCCCTTCGGCGGCTCCCGCCACTCGGGCGTCGGCCGGGAGGGCGGCACATGGAGCTTCGACTTCTACTGCGACGTCAAGAACACCGTCACCGCGCCGAACGGATGGCAAGACCATGGGTGAAATCGTCGGGGCGGGTCTGCTCGCCCACGTCCCCACCATCGTGCTGCCGGAGGGGGACCGGCTCGAGCTGAACCAGGGCAAGGAGATCACCCTCGTCACCGGCTTGCGACAGCTCCGCCAGGACGTCTTCGACAGTGACGACTACGACACCGTCGTGGTCCTGGACTCGCACTGGGCCACCACCGTCGAGTTCGTCGTCACCGCCCAGCAGCGCAGGGCCGGACTGTTCACCTCCGAGGAACTGCCGCGCGGCATGTGCCGGATGCCGTACGACTTCCCGGGTGATCCCGAACTGGCCCACAACATCGCCCGGTTCGCCGACAAGCACGGCACCTGGGTCACCGCGATCGAGGACGAGTACCTCCCGATCTACTACGCCACCATCAACCTGTGGAAGTTCCTCGGCGAGGGGCTGCCGGACAAGCGATGGGTGACCATCGGCGTCTGCCAGACCGGTGACATGGAGGACCACCTGCGGCTCGGCCGCGCCCTGGCGGACGGTATCGCCGCCACTCCTGGCCGCCGCGTGCTGCTGATCGCCTCCGGAGCGCTGTCGCACACCTTCTGGCCGCTGCGCGAGCTTCGCGACCACGAGTCGAGCGACCCCGGCCACATCTTCACGTCCGAGGCCCGCGATGCCGACTACGAGCGCATCGCCTGGTTCAAGGAGGGCCGCCACGGCAAGGTCCTCGACACCATGGACGAGTTCTGGAAGTACAAGCCCGAGGCCCGTTTCTACCACTACCTGATGATGGCCGGCGCCCTCGGCGAGCAGGCATGCGTCGCCCAGGCACGTCAGTACGGCGAGTACGAGAACTCCATCGGCACCGGCCAGGTCCACCTCTGGTTCGACCGCCCGGCCGAGGGCTGGACCGGCACCGGTGCGCCCGCGTCCGCTTCCCCGCGCACCCCGCACAGCCGCTCCTAGAAAGGCCCCGCCATGCCCGAATACCGCCGTGTCCTCCTCGACGGAGCCGCCGTCGAGACCGTCCGTGACGGTGACGAACTCGTCGCCGGGGACGGCCGCCGGGTCAAGATCGAGGACGCCCAGCACCTGCCGCCGGTCGTGCCGTCCAAGGTCGTCGCCGTTCACCTCAACCACCGCAGCCGGGTCGACGAGTTCCAGATCCAGCTGACCCCGACGCCGACGTACTTCCACAAGCCGACCTCCGCCCTCAACTCCCACAAGGGGGCCATCGTCCGCCCCGAGGGCTGTAAGTGGCTCAACTACGAGGGCGAGGTGGCGATCGTCATCGGCAAGACCGCGCGCAACATCTCTCCTGCCGAGGCGGGCGAGTACATCGCGGGCTACACCGTCGCCAACGACTACGGCCTGCACGACTTCCGCGACACCGACGCCGGTTCGATGCTGCGGGTGAAGGGCTCCGACACCCTGTGTCCGCTCGGCCCGGGCCTGGTCACCGACTGGGACTTCCACGGCAAGTACCTGCGGACGTACGTCAACGGCGAGGTCGTCCAGGACGGTTCGACGGACGAGATGGAGTGGGACATGCACTACCTCGTCGCCGACATCGCGCGCACCATCACTCTCCACCCCGGCGACGTGCTGCTCTCCGGTACCCCGGCCAACTCCCGCCCTGTCCAGCCCGGTGACGTCGTCGAGGTCGAGGTCGAGGGCCTGGGGCGGCTCACCAACCACATCGTCACCGGCCCCACCTCGATCCGTACGGACGTCGGAGCCCAGCCCACCGAATCGGAAGAGGTCCTGTCCACCGCGCTCGGCGGCGACTGGGAGTTCCGCGGTATCCGGTCCCCCAAGCGCTGATGCCCACCGTAGGCGGAACCGCACCCGGTCTGCCGCGACGGCGCCCGGCGTGGTGCCTCACCTGTCCGTCCCGTGCGGCCGGGCAGGGGAGAGGCCGCCGTGCGTGTACGGGCCGGTAGGGTCGCACCCATGACCGAAGCCACCGGGACCCCTGAGGGCCGCAGGCCGCGCAAGCGGGTGAACTACGGGGAGGGCCGGGAGGCCCTGCTCAACGCGGCCGTGCGGGTGGTGGCCCGGGGCGGTCTGCGCAAGCTCACCTATCGCGCGGTGGCGGAGGAGGCAGGGGTCACCCACGGTCTTGTCGTCCACCACTTCGGCACCCGCGACGCGCTGATCGAGGAGGCGCTCGCCCACACCGTACGCTCCAGCCTGAGCGTCAGCGCGGTCGAGCCGGGGACCGGCAAGGTGTCCGACTTCTCGGCCGGAGTGTCCGAGATGGTCACGGCCGATCCGGACACCCAGGCCTTCCAGTACGAGCTGCTGCTCGAATCCCGGCGAAGGCCGGAACTGCTGCCGCTGATCCGTGGGCTGTACGACGAGTACTTCGATGCCACCGAGCGCGAGCTGTCCCGGATACTCCCCGAGGGTGCGAACCGGGCGATGACGCGACTGGTCTTCGCCGCCCTCGACGGCCTCGTCCTGCACCAGCTCGTTCTGGGCGGCGGACCCGAGGTCACCGACGCGGCCATCGAGGAGCTCCGCTCCCTGCTGCGGTTGCTCGACGCCGACGCAGACGCCGAGAGTGCGGGCGACAGCGGCGCCTGACTCGCCGACCTGCCTGTTGTGAGGCCCCGGACGCTTGGCGCCCGGGGCTTCGTTCGGCTCGAATGCCACCTCGGCCACGGCCTCGTACAGACGATGCGGTGGCCCAAAAAACACCACACGAACCCTTGCCATCTGGATAGTTCCAGCCCACTATGAGGCAACTCGTTTGGCTCGAAACGAAACCTCTCCCCTTTCCAGGCAGGTGATCCGCGTGGACAGTCAGACGGTCGAACCAACGCAGACCGTGCAGAGCCCCTCCGCTGCAGGCCGGCTCAAACCCAACTCCCTCGGTGTTCTGGGAATCCTCTTCTTCGTTCTCTCCGCGCAGGCGCCGCTGACCGGCATAGCCGGTGCCGTGCCCATCGCCGTCGCCATCGGCAACGGCGCGGGTGCGCCCGCCGCGTATGCCGCGGTCGGCGCCGTCATCCTGCTGTTCTCCGTCGGCTTCGTCACCATGGGGCGACATGTCGTGGACGCCGGCGCCTTCTACACCTACATCGGTAAGGGGCTCGGCCGCCCCATCGGCTCCGGGAGCGCAGGAGTCGCGCTCTTCGCCTACTGTGCGGTCCAGGCCGCCATGTACGGCTTGTACGGCTTCATCGTCAGCGGCCTGGTCGAGCAGTACACGGGGCTGAGCGCACCGTGGTGGGTCTGGGTCCTGGTCACCATGGTGATCGTCCAGATCCTCGGTGCCGCCGGGATCGAGATGGGCGCCAAGATCCTCGCCGTCTTCGTCCTGGCCGAATTCAGCATCCTGTTCGTCTTCGCCCTGGTGACCTTCTTCAAGGGCGGCGGTCCCGAGGGGCTGGGCTTCGCCCACAGCTTCTCGCCCCATGCGGCCCTGCAGGGGGCACCGGGCGTGGCGCTGATGTTCGCTGTGGCGTCGATGTTCGGCTTCGAGGCCACAGCGATCTACGGCGAGGAGGCACGGGAGCCCCGCAGGACCGTCCCCCGGGCCACGTACCTGTCCGTCATGGTCGTCACCGTCTTCTTCGCCTTCACCTCGTGGATGCTGGTCTCCGCCCATGGCGCCTCGAACGCCACCGCGGACGCCGGGAAGGCGCTGGAGAGCGGCGACGCCACGTCCTGGGTCTTCGCGCCGATCACCGCGCAGTTCGGCGGATGGGCAGGCGACGCGCTGCCCATCCTGCTGGCCACCTCCCTCTTCGCCGGTGTCCTCGCCTTCCATAACTCCGCCAACCGCTACCTGTTCTCGCTCGGCCGCGACGGCCTGCTGCCGCGCGGGCTGACCGCGATCAACCGACGCCACTCGCCCTGGACGGCCGGCGGCGTGCAGACCGTGATCTCGCTCGCGTTGGTCATGCCCTTCGCGCTACTGGGCAAGGACCCGGTGCTGAGCCTCTTCTCCTGGTTCAGTGGGGTCGCGGTGCTGGCGGTCATGCTCCTGTACTTCCTGACCTCCGTCTCGGTGGTCGTGTTCTTCCGCCGGGAACGGCTGGACACTCGCGCCTGGAACACGCTGATCGCCCCCGTCCTGGGTGCGCTCGGCATCGCCGGTGCCATCTGGCTGATCCTGGCCAACTTCACCACCCTCATCGGCGGGGACCAGGGCACGGCGATGTGGCTGGAGCTCACCGTCCCGGCGGTCCTGGTCCTGGGCGTCATCGCCGCGCGACTGACTCGTGGCAGGGCGCTGGCCGACGTCTGAGCCTGCCCCGCGGTGTGGCCGGCCCGGTCCTTGTCTTCCCCCTCGGGCCCGACCGGCCACAACGACCTCTCCGGGCCGGGGGAGGGCTTGCCCTGAGTCCGGGGTGCGTGAAGAAGCCGTCAGCCGGCCGCGACGCCAGGCGGCCGACGTGCCGGCCGTACGCACCGCTCCGCGCCGCCGAGGTCGAGGCAGTCGCGCGTCATAGCCCAGGTGATCCCCCGATCCGCATCCCCGGAAAGCGCCCCATCTGGAACGCCGGCCGATCTCCGGGCGCGATGACGCATTGACCGATCCACCGAGCGCGGTGGTCGGCCCCCGGCCGCCGAAGCAGGCACCGAGCACCGGTGCGCCGAGGTGGTGATCCATGCACAGGGGCGCGAGTTCGCCCGTGCATGTCTATGACCCGTTGACCGTACGACCGAACGACAAGCCGGTCGAGACCCCGGTCTCCCCTGCGGGGACCGCCTGTGGCTTATCGTTTGGGTTCAAACGTAACGTCATGACCTGGAGGCTACGCATGCTGGACATCACCCACGACGACTGGCTGCGCCGGGCCAAGGCACTGGACGTGTCAGGTGCGCACCACATCGACGGCGCCGACGAACCCGGCGGAGGCCAGTCCTACCCGGCCCTCTCGCCCCGCGACGGGCAGGTGCTGGCGCACGTGGCCGACGCCCAGCCCGCCGAGGTGGACGCCGCTGTGGCCGCCGCGCGCCGGGCCTTCGACTCGGGGCCGTGGCCACGCCTCGCACCTGCCGACCGGGGCCGGGTCCTGTTGAGGATTGCTGATCTGCTGGAGGAGCAGCGTCACCGGCTGGCGCTGACGGTCAGCCTGGAGATGGGCAAGCCGATCACGGACGCGTACGACATCGAGCTGCGCGCCGCGATCAACACCTTTCGGTGGTACGGGCAGCTGGCGGACAAGCTCACCGACGAGTCGCCGCACACCGCGCCCGACGCGCTCGCCCTGGTCACCCGCGAACCGGCAGGTGTCGTCGGCGCGGTCGTCCCCTGGAACTTCCCTCTCACACTGGCGAGCTGGAAGGTCGCTCCGGCGCTCGCGGCCGGCTGCACCGTGGTGCTCAAGCCGTCGGAGAACTCGCCGCTGTCCGCGTTGCTGCTCGGTCGGCTGGCGACCGAGGCCGGGCTGCCGCCGGGCGTACTCAACGTCGTCACCGGCGACGGGCCCACCGCCGGACGGGCGATCGGCCTCCACCCGGACGTCGACGTGCTGGCCTTCACCGGATCCACCGCCGTCGGGCGGCACTTCCTGCGGTACGCGGCCGACTCCAACCTCAAGCGCGTCTGGCTGGAGCTGGGCGGCAAGTCACCCAACATCATCCTCCCGGACGCACCCGACCTGGAGAAGGCCGCCGAAACCGCCGCCTGGGGCATCTTCTTCAACCAGGGCGAGATGTGCACGGCCCCTTCGCGGCTGCTCGTCCACTCCTCTATTGCCGAGCGCGTGATGGACACCATCGTGGCGCGGGCCCGGGAACTACGGATCGGTGACCCGCTCGACCCGGCGACCGAGATGGGGGCGCTGGTCGGTGAGCGCCATCTGCAGCGCGTACTGGAGCACATCGGCACCGGCCTCAACGAGGGCGCTCGGCTGCGGGCCGGGGGCAGCCGCACACTCACCGACACCGGCGGCAGTTACCTGCAGCCCACCGTCTTCGACCACGTGGATCCGGGCATGCGGCTGGCCCGTGAGGAGATTTTCGGCCCCGTCCTGTCCGTGCTCACCTTCGACGACCTCGACGAGGCCGTCGCGCTCGCCAACGACACCGAGTACGGCCTGGCCGCCGGGCTGTGGACCTCCGACCTGTCCACCGCCCACCAGGTCTCGCGTGCGCTGAAGGCCGGCACGGTCTGGGTCAACTGCTACGAGGAGGGCGACCTCACCGTGCCCTTCGGCGGCGTGAAGCAGTCCGGCAACGGACGCGACAAGTCCGCCCACGCCATCGAGAAGTACACCGAACTCAAGACCACCTGGATCCAGCTGTGACGACGCCCGCGCGACCGCTGATCGCGATCCCCGCCCGCTTCGCCGCCTCCACCTCCGCCCTGCGCTACGCCGCCGAGGTCAACGCCCGCGCGCTGGTCGAGGCGGTCTGGCGGGCCGGCGGCGAACCGGCCACCATCCACCCCGCCGAGCCCACCGCCGCCGGCGTGGCCGCCCGCCTCGCCCGCTTCGACGGCGTCCTCCTCCCCGGCGGCGGCGATCTCGCCCCGTACCGCTACGGCGCGGCCGACACCCACGACAGCGTGTACGACGTCGACGACCTCCAGGACGCCTTCGACCTGGAAGTCGCCCGCCAGTCCATCGACCTGGGCCTGCCCCTGCTCGCGATCTGCCGCGGCCTCCAGGTCGTCAACACCGCTCTCGGCGGCACCCTCCATCAGGACATGGGCGGTCCGGACCGGGAGCACCGACATGTCGTGCACCCGATGGCGATCCGGCGCGGCTCGCTGCTGGAACAGGCCACCGGCGCCGAGAAGGTGGAGGCATCCTGCTACCACCACCAGCGGGTCGACCGTACGGGCGCCGGCCTCACGATTACCGCCCGGGCTGCCGACGACACAGTCGAAGGGCTCGAACTGCCCGGAGTTCTCGGCTGGTTCGCCGCGGTCCAGTGGCACCCCGAGGACACGGCCCATGAAGACCCCGTCCAGCAGGGGCTGTTCGACGCCCTTGTAGGCGCCGCACGCGACCGCCGTTGACAGCACGAGAACTCACCGCTGTCTTCCTCTTCGGACGCCGCACAAGTCCTGCCCCCGCGGCTACCTCGCTCCCGGCATGGCTCTGCGGCGCATCACCGCCGCCCGAGGGCTGGGACCGCAGGACATCGCCATCGCCCGATGCGATCAGCTGCCGCGGTCCACCGGCGGGGAGTGGGATCGCTGCCACCGCGTCACCGGTAACGCGGGGGCTCCGAGCGCCGCCGGCCGTTATCGCGGCGGAGGCGTTCTCCCTCTGAGTGCTGTCCCGCTGCGCGGGCCCCCCTTCACGCCTTCGGCTTCGGACGGCGACCACTGCGACGCAGGGCGGGCTCGGCACCGTTCAGCAGGGCGCGCCGACGCTCCTCGCCATGCTCCTCGACCTGGAGCACAACTCGCCGCAGTCCGTCCGCGACGCTGCGGCACTCGTCGTCGTCCAGCTGCTCGGCCACGAATGCCTCCTCCTCGTTGAACTGCGGAAACACCCGCCGCATCAGTTCCTCACCCTCGTCCGTGAGGCTGAGCAGAACCAGCCTCCCGTCGGTGGGATGGCCGCCCCGTCGCATTAGCCCCCGAGCCTCCAGCGTGCGCGCGACCCCAGTGAGTGTGCCCTTGGAGATCCCCGCTTCCTCAGCCACGTGCCGGGTCTCCGACTCGCCCCAGATCCAGACCACCCAGAGCACGACGAACGCCGTCCAGGTGAGATCGGATCCGCGGAGCACGGAGTTCTCCAGATGCTGCCGTACCGCCGAGGCCGCCCGGTGGATATTGGCCACCACAGCCATCTGCTCATGGCGGATCGGGATGCCGCCGAGCTTCGCAGCGGCCAGCTTCTCGGCTTCGGTGATGGATCGATGGCCGGGCACGGGCACACCCCTTCGACGTCTCTGCGACGCACTGGATCGACATTTCCGTTCGGACCCAAATTGTACGAAGGTCGAGTGAGGGAGCGCTCGGCCATCGGCCGCCGATGTGCCCGTGGGCGGCTTCGCTTTCCGTATGGGTTGGTGGACTTGCCGGCTGCGAGGTCGCGTAGGTGCTGAGGTGCAGCGGAAGCAGCCCCGGTGCTGGACGTCACCAGGAGATGCTGGACAACCGCCGTCAATTCCGGGTGCTGGGGGTCGCCCTGAACTGTGCGAACAGGGTGCGGCCGACGTGCAGACAGAGCTGCACCTCTGGCGAGGCGGTTGCTACGGGTTCGATGTCATCGCGCCGTCGATTCCCCTGTCCGGTCATGTCCCGCGGGGTTCGGGGAGACTGGTCGGCGCGAACGCCGGCTGGATGAGCCGGCGAGCCGGCGCGGTGTACTGCCCGGACGAGGGCATCGCCGCCAGCGTGCCACGGCACCTGCCTACGCCGCCGCTGCCGAGAAGCCCGGCGCGTCGATTCTCGCCCCTTCGCATGTCTGCAGGGCGGAAGGCGGCGCGAAGCCGGGCCGGCGGTGGTGCACGTCACCTGGACTACGGCACGAACGAGTTGCTGAGGCGTTCCCGGCTGCCGTGGTTTTTCCCTGTGGACGGTGGTGTCGCGGGTCCATGGGCACCGGTGGTTGTGACACAAGGGGCGGATCAGATGCAACTGATCCGCAGGTGAGTACGTCTGCGCCTGCGTGCTCAGATCATGAGGTGCCGGTCTGCAACCCCGCGATGAGTCCGTCGAGTATCCGCAACTGGCGGGAGGGTGTGGTCAGGCGAGCCGCGAAGATCGCGTTGATCTGGAGTCCCATCAGTGTGGCCATCGCAAGGTCCAGGAACGCATCGAGATCGCAGGATGGGTTGATCTCTCCCGCTTCAGCCGCAGCGTGCAGATACGAGAGCATCTGATCGCGCCAGCGCGATATCGCCTGGTCGTAGACGTCGATCAGTTCCTGATCGGCTACCGCGTAATTCCAGAAGCCGATGACCACGCGGGCCTCATTGAGACGCTCGTCGTCCAGGGGCATGATCTCGACGCAGAACTTGCGGAACGCGTTCAGGCCGTTGGCGCCGGCGATGGTGCTGGCGGCCCGCTGCTCGGTGGCTGCATTGGCGCGCTCCAGCGCGGCCCGCAGAATGGCTGCTTTGGTGGGAAAGTATCGTGCGAGCGCACCGTTGGTGAATCCAGCTTCGGCGGCGAGATCCCGCATGTTCAGCGCCGCGAATCCTCGCCGCGCGACAAGGCGCCATACGGCTTCGATTATCTCTTCACGCCGCGCGTCGTGGTCCACGATCTTGGGCACGGTGACACCTTACCAACGGGTAGACGCCTGAATGCTGAGGGCTGTGGTCGCACTCGCGGGCCTTACGGCGGATGAGTCCGAGGGGTCGTGTGACCCGCAGACCCAACGCTGTGACCTGCTGAACCTCTTACGCCACGTGCTCGCGGCAGGGGCGCACGGAGGGAGGGTGGAGAGCTGTCATTCCCGGCGGCCGTGAGAGGGGTCCCCATGGCGCCCCCTTCCCAGCGACCCTATAAGGGATTACATTGGAGCTATTAATCTACAACTGTAGACGATACGCTCCGGTGCGGCACCAGTCGGTACGCGGCATCGAGGCCCTCTGAATCCGGTAGCGGCCAGCTCGCCCCGGGCACCTGATCATCCCCAGCGCTCAGGTAGGCGCGCAGCCCTCGTCATGACCAACACCACCACTTAGGACAGAGCATGACTGATCTTGAGCCAGATGAATTCCGCCGCCAGGGCCACCAGTTGGTCGACTGGGTCGCCCAATACCGCACCTCACTCCCTTCCCTGCACGTGCGGCCGAAGGTCTCACCGGGCTCCGTGAAGGCTCAGCTTCCTCGTGAACTCCCTGAGCAGCCGTCCCAGGCGCTGGGCGATGATCTCATCGCCTTGCTCAACGACGTGGTCGTCCCCTCGTCGCTCCACTGGCAGCACCCGGGCTTCTTCGGCTACTTCCCAGCGAACGCGTCCCTGCTGTCGCTCCTCGGCGACATCGCATCGGGCGGGATCGGAGCGCAGGGAATGCTCTGGTCGACATCGCCGGCCGGGACGGAGATCGAGCAGGTCCTGCTCGACGGCCTGGCGGATGCCCTGGGCCTTGGTCGCGAGTTCACTTTCGCCGGAGGCGGAGGCGGTTCACTGCAGGATTCGGCTTCGTCGGCATCGTTGGCTGCCCTGTTGGCTGCGCTGCAGCGCAGCAACCCGGACTGGCGCGAACACGGCGTGGACGGCACCGAGACGGTGTACGTCACTGCCGAGACACACTCGTCACTGGCCAAGGCCGTACGTGTGGCCGGGCTCGGCGCGCGAGCATTGCGGATCGTCCCCTTCACCCAGGGCACCCTGTCCATGTCGGCGGATGCCCTGGCAGACATGCTGGCCAAGGACGCGGCTGCCGGAAAGAGGCCGGTCATGGTCTGTCCGACCGTGGGAACAACCGGCACGGGTGCCATCGACCCCGTGAGAGACGTCGCGCTGGCAGCGCGTGCGTACGAGGCGTGGGTGCACGTCGACGCCGCGTGGGCAGGTGTCGCGGCGTTGTGTCCCGAGTTCCGCTGGCTCCTGGACGGCGTGAACCTTGTCGACTCGTTCTGCACCGATGCACACAAGTGGTTCTACACCGCCTTCGACGCCTCGTTCATGTGGGTGAGGGATGCCCGAGCGCTGCCCACAGCCCTGTCCATCACACCGGAGTACCTGCGTAACGCTGCGACCGAATCGGGCGAAGTCATCGACTACCGCGACTGGCAGGTCCCACTGGGCCGTCGTATGCGTGCGCTGAAGATCTGGTCGGTGGTACACGGCGCCGGACTGGAAGGCCTGCGCGAAAGCATCCGCGGCCACGTCGCCATGGCCAACTCCTTGGCCGACCGGATCGAGAGCGAGCCGGGCTTCGCCCTGGCCACCCCGCCATCACTGGCACTCGTATGTCTGTATCTCGTCGACCGGGAAGGGCTCCCCGACGACGCCGCCACCAAGGCAGCAATGGAGGCGGTCAACGCCGAAGGGCATTCCTTCCTCACGCACACATCGGTCAACGGCCACTTCGCGATTCGCGTCGCCATCGGCGCGACGACGACGCTGCCCGACCACATCGACACCCTGTGGGACTCGCTTCGCAAAGCCGCTCGCCAGAGCGGTGGAGCCGGATGAGCTGGCTGGATCAGCTTCGGGTGCCGGGGTTGAGGTCAGGCCGGATTCGGTGAGGCAGCCGTCGATGAGTCCCGGGTGGCGCTGGATGTGGGCGAGGCTCCGGCGGAGGGTGCGGGTGAGGTGGTCAGGGTCGGTGAATGCGGTGTTGGCCATCAGGTCTCTTCGTAACAGGGACCAAACCCCTTCCACCGGGTTCAAGTCGGGGCTGTAGGACAGGAGGTTGATTGCGTGGGTGTGGGAGGTGGTTGTCGTGACTGCGGACGCATCGGCGGGCCGGGCGGCGAGGGTGATGCATGTGCGTTGTCCGGACCGGCTGCCGGAGGAACTCTGCCGGCAGGGCCTGGAGGAGCAACGCGGCCGGATGCGGATACCTCTTGCCGGTCACAGCCCTGGATGCCCGCGCAACCCCCTCGGCCTCGCCGACACGTTAAGAGACCGCGGTCTGCCCGCCCGCGCTGCACGGAACACCGCCATGATGGATGCCCTGGTAGACCTGCCGCCCATGGTCATCGCCGACCTGCTCGGCGTCCACCTCATGACAGCCGAACGCTGGGCCACCCTCGCCGGCGGGAACTGGTGCGGTTGCTTGGCAGCGCGACGGGCCGACCCATAGGGCTGGGCAGTTGAGCAGGGCAGTGTTCCGAGTCTGCGCTATTGGGGGAGGGCGAGCAGGATTCGGCCGTGGCCACCGCCGGTGTCGACGTGGTCGTGGGCCTTGGCGATGTCTTCCAGCGGGTGACGGTGGCGGACGTCGATGGTGAGGGCGCCGACGGCGGCGGCGGAGGTGAGGTCGCGGGCGGCCTGGCGTTTGGCCTCGGCGGGGAAGTCGTCGCTGCCGAGCAGCCGCAGGGTGACGTTGTTGAACAGCAGAGGCCAGAAGGGGATTTCGGGGCGGTCCGAGCGGGTGGCGTAGGCGGCGATGACGGCGTTGTTGGCGGCGACGGCGTTGTCGAGGTCGGCGTTGTCGGACAGTGCGACCTCGATGATCCGGTCGACGCCCCGTGGCGCGTACGCGCGGATGGCCGCGGCGGGCTCGCCGGTGTCCAGGGCGACGGCGTGGGAGACGACGGCCGGGTCGACGCGGTCGAGGTCGGTGGTGCGGCGGACGGTCGCGATCACGGTCGCGCCGGCCCAGTGGGCGAGCTGGGCGGCCAGGGAGCCGACGCCGCCGAGGACTCCGTGGACCAGGACCAGTCGGCCGTCGACCGGGCCGTCGGCGAAGACGGTGCGGTGGGCGGTGATGCCGGGGATGCCGAGGCTCGCCCCCAACTCGTCACTGAGGTGGTCGGGCAGGACTGCGGCTTGGTGGTCGGGTACGACGGTGTACTGGGCGGCGGTGCCGAAGGGGCGGTAGGACTGGGCGCCGTATACCCAGACCCGTTGTCCGACGCGGCGGGCGTCGACTTGGGCGCCCACGGCGTCGATGACTCCGGCGGCGTCGCTGTGGGGGATCACCCGCGGGAAGGGCATGGACGATCCGAGCCAGCCGCGCCGTTTCTTGGTGTCGCCGGGGTTGACGCCCGAGACGGTGACGCGGACGCGGACCTCGCCGGGGCCGGGGACGGGATCAGAGAGTTCACCGACGTGCAGGACATCGGCGGCGGGGCCCTGGGCGTCGTACCAGGAAGCAAGCATGGGGGGACCTCCGTGGACACTCAGCCCGCGGGAGCGGCGGGTGCGTGTGGATCGCTGTCGGTGCATGCGGTGTCGAATACGGGCGGTTCCTCGCCGAGGGTCTCGCGCAGCCAGGTCCGTTCGGCGCGGCTGGTGGCGCGGGCGGTGAGCAGCATGCCCCGCCGGTAGGGGTCGGCGATTTCCTCGGCGCGCAGGGGCCGTTCGTTGTCGTAGAAGAAGCTCGCCGGTTCTTCCAGGAACTCCAGCCGTCTGCGCAGCACCGCGTGCTGTTCGGCCACGTCGGGCAGGTGGGAGAGAAAGGCCAGGACGACGTAGAACCGGGTGAAGTCGGTGATCTCGTGGTCGGCGGGCTTGCGCAGGCGCTGAAGCATGTCGGCCCGCCCGGCCGCGGTCAGGCTGAGCACGTACCGGGCCGCCCCCGCGGCCGGGTCTGCGCGCCGCTCGATCAAGCCCGCCCTGGTCAGACGATTGATCGCCGGATACAGGCTGCCGTCACTGACCGGCCGCGTATAGCCGGTCAGCTGTGAGATGCGGCGGCGCAGCTCATGTCCAGGCAAGGGTCCCTCGGTGAGGAAGCCGAGTATCGCGAGTTCCAGCATGACTCCATCCTCGCACGCCCTAACATCGAAACGATGTAAACATCGTTTCGATGTTACGCTCGCAGGTACCCGCCCAAACGTCTTCGGAGAGGCACAGCACGATGCCATCGCAGTCCACCGAGTCAGTGATGAACCGGTTCGTCGAGTTCATCAACACGGGCAACGAGAATCTCGCCCGCGAGGTCATTTCTCCGGACGCGGTGTTCCACGCACCCAGTCACCCGGAACCACTGCGGGGGCCCGATGGGTACATGGAAGTCCTCGGGATGATGCGCAGCGGCTTCCCCGACGTCCAGTGGACGCTGGAGGAGACGGTCACCGAAGGCGACACCGTGGCCGCGCGGTTCACCATGCGAGGAACCCACGACGGTGAATTCTTCGGGATCCCGGCGAGCGGCAACAAGATCTCGGTGCAGGCCATGAACTTCTACTACCTGGCCGACGGCCGGATCGTCGGCGAACGGGGCCAGCCCGACCTCCTCGGCGTGATGCAGCAGATCGGTGCCGTACCGGCGCCGTGAACCTCGTAGCGCCGGGTGAGCTACTGTTCCGCGGGTTTGCCGCTGCCGGGAGGGGGCCGTACCGCGCGGTGGGCAAAGTCCCGCACCGGAGCGCGGGCGGCCGGCGCGGGTTCACCGCAAGAGGCCGGTCTTCTTCTTGCTCCGGCGTCTTCGCGCAGACAGCGCCCGTTGCGGCGAGAGCTTTACACCTTGTCACCGCTGACGTGACCGAGCCGGGTACGGAACTGCTCGCTCTACGGCGAATACTGCAACCCTCGAATACCGGCAGTCCACCAATGGAGCGGCGCGCTGTGCGGTGGTTACTTCCTGACCGGACGCAGTGCGGCCTCCACGGCCCGCGCTGTCCGTCGTGGCGATGGAGAACTGATCGTCTCGCCTCCTGGTGAGTCCGAACACGATCCGCTTCGGCATTATGCGGCGGCCCGTGAGCGGGGCGGGCGGCTGGCCTTCGGGAGAGGCGAGCTGGGCTTCGAGGTCAGCGACGCGCCGGTCTTGGAAGCGGAGGTTGGAGCGGGCGGCCTTGAGCCGTTCGTCGAGAGTGCGGTTGTCGGCGGTCAGTTGGCGGACTCGCTGCTTGAGCGCGCAGCGCGCTGATACGAGATTCCACTCCGGTGGGGCCGCTGCCGTCCAGGACCAACAGCAGCCGCGGGAACAGCGGGTAGTGGCGCCGCCAGTCCTCCTCCACCGATTCGTGCGGCCGGTGGAGCGCGAGGGGCATGTACGAGTGGAAGCGGGCGTAGATGGTGACCTTGGCGGCCAGGCGATGAGTCTTCGTGGACGGAACGGTTGCCGCGAACCGCCGCCCCACCCCTGGGACCGTAGATGTACCGGCTCCTCGACCCCAGGAGAACGGCAGACATTGGCCGGGTACAGCAGGGGCTGCACGGCGAAGGGACGGGGCTCTGGTCCCGCTGGACCTGCGAGCGGGAGGGGTGCGGGGAGACCGGCACGACGCGCGGTGATCAGCACGACGACGTCGCTGGCGTGAGTGCGGCCCGCCACCAGCAGGAAGCCCACTGCGAGGTCCTCATCGGCGACGCGGTCGCCGTGCTGGAGGACGCCCGTGAGGCGGTGAGCCTGCTGTCGGGCGTCGTCACCGACGTCGACACGACAACCCACCGCGGCGACGCGTGCGTAACACCCTAGGCCGCCCAGCGGGCGCTGAACGCCTGGAAGGACCAGCTCACCGGCATGCTCCCCGAACCGCCGGAGGGGGAGGCGCGGTGGAACTGGAGGTGGGCGCGCGACCACGGCCAGAGTGCTGTGTGCAAGCACGACAAGCGCCGCCCGGTCCGCCCGCTGGACCTGGAGACGGGCGAGTCCGCCATCAAGCACTGAAGCCTGCGCCGTCGTGGTCGGGGCCGACCGCTAGAACCCAGAACCACGGACCCGACCATGCGCCCGGCAGCACCGGCTCCAGCGCCGCCGGTGTCTGGTGCGCCCCACAGCGTCCGTGGGGAATTTCTCCGCCGTACCCCTGCTGTTGGCCAGGTCTGGCTACCTTCGCCTCGCCCCGTCCGGTACAGGAGAGGTACATGCATGAGCACGCCGATCCACCGCACCGCGACACGGCAGACCGCATCCGCCCCGACATCGGCCCGGCACCGTGAAGGAGGGAGTACGTCCGCACGCTCGCCGGAGCGCGCCTTCCTGCTGATGCAGTCCCGCGCCGGCAACCGGGCCACGGCCGCGGCGGTGCAGCGCCTCCGGGACACCGAGAGAAAGAATGCGGCGGCGAATGGCGACGCGTCCCCCGGAGCGAAGAAGAACTACCGGGACCGGATCGCCGCGCTCCTCGACAGGTTCAAGAAGAATCTCGAACCCATCGACACCTTCATCAAGGGCTTCCAGACCCCCACCAACGCGGCCTTCACGCAGCAGGCCGCGGTCGCGGCCAACGAGGGCCTCAAGCACTCCGCCGCCGCCTCGGGGACCTCCGCCGCGTCGGGCAACCTCCTCACGGAGGCTGCCGGCACCGTGGTCAGTGGCGTGGACGCGTACAAGAACATGAAGGACGCCAAGAAGCACGAGACCGGGGCCGACCACCACAAGGCGGAGAAGAAGGCCAGGACCAAGGGGGCCGACACGGTCGTCGGCGCCGCCAGTTCGGGAAGCTACAGCGCCGCCATCGCCAAGGAAGTGACCAAGATCCAGAAGGCGGCGGACGCCGCGGTGGCATCCGAGGCGAGCGGTATCGCCAGCGCTTCCATCGGCGCGATCAAAGGCATGCGGTCCGCCTTCCGCATCGGGGGAGCGGCCAACAAGTACAAGCAGGTCAAACAGCTGGGAGATCCCCACCTCGTCCAGGCGGGGTCACTGGCACGGCTGAACGAGTCGCACGAGCAGGCCGGCTGGGCCGCAGCGGAGGCTTACATCGCGCTGGATGCCTACTGGAAGCATGAGGGCCCGGGGCGGTTGGAGGTCGTTTCCGAGGCCATCGACGCCGCCTGGGAAGCGATGGGTGAAGCCCGTGACGCCGCCCAGAACCTCCAGCACGCCGAAAACGACGTGGAAAAGCTGAGCAAGGTCCAGCAGTACGCCAAGAAGAAGCAGCTCACCAAGATTGGCAAGGAGACGGCCGGCGGCGGGGGCGAGTCCGTCAAGGCCGCAGCCGGCGTCGTGACGGCGGTCGCGGCGGGAACGGTCGGGCTGGCGAGCAACCCGGTCGGATGGGGCCTCGCCGGGGCCGGGGCCGGTCTCGTCCTCGGCGTCACCATGTACAAGGCGCTCCGCGCCGCCACGAAGCGCTACGAAGAGGTCCACCACCCCGAGCGCTGGGCGCCGCAGGGCGAGAGCCCGGCGGAGGCCGCCTCCCGCACGGAGTCGCTGAAGCACGCGATGAAGTTCTGGAAGAAGGTGTCGAAGGGCGAACGCCAGGCCATGGCGCGCGAGATCTACGCCCTGGCGGCGGGCCCCGACATCTCCGGGAACACCACGGCCGAGATGCGGGAATCCGCCAGGTCCCTGCTCATCGCCCTCAAATCCGGGCCCGCCAAGCACAAGCTGGAGCCGGACGTGTGGGCCGAGACCCTCAACGACCCGGCGAAGACGGCCGGTTGGATCGCGGAGATAGCGGAGCAGCTGGCTTCGGGGTGACCTGGAGCGGGCCGGCCACTGGGGTGTCGGGAGGGCGGATACGAACGGCAACCAGCTCACTGCGATGCTCCTCGAACTGCCAGAGGGGAAGGCGCGGTGGAACTGGAGGTGGGCGCGGTGGCACAGCACATCAAGACGGCGTTCACCAAGCCCGGGGACACCAAACCGTATATGCCGGCGAAGAAGGTCCCCGGCCAGAGCACCGGGGACCCGCTGCACCGGACGGTCAACAAGACCCGCAAGAACGACAACCGTAAGGCCGCCGTCAAGCAGTGCAAGCGGTACTGGGGCGCCAACTACACCCAGGGCGGCGCCCGGGAGTGCGACGAGTATCCCTTCGCCCCCACCCATGAGGGAGCGGCCGAGCACGACTACGACGCTGACGCCAAGAAGTTCAACTTCTCCGTGAAACCGATCGCGGAGGCCGACAACGGCGCCGGCGGCAGCATCCTGCTCAGCTTCTACGGCAAGAACTGCATCACCGACGGGACGAACGACGCCTTCATTGTGAAGATCGTCTCCTGAGACCGGCGCACGGGGTGTGGACGGGGCGCCGGGCCGCTCACACCCCGCGCAGGGTTCAGGGCCTGGCGGGCCAGACCTGCGCCAGATATTTTTCCACGCCCTCGCCGGTGACCTCGCCTTCCGACAGTGCAGCGGCCTCGGCGCGGCCGGCGCAGCTGACCCGCACCTGGCACAGGCCCGGCGAGCCGAGAGTGAAAACCTCCTCAGTGCGGCCCAGGCTCATCGACCACAGCGCGACCTCACCGCTGAGTGACTCGAAGTCCGCCTCAGCCTGCTCATCCCACGCTGGACGGTCCTGCGCAGGCGGCTTCCCGTCCCACACCTCTACGTCGAGCGAGGCGGTGTGCGTATGGCCGGCGCTGTAGATGTCCAGGCGCCCCGGGAAGACGTTGAGGAACACGCCGCGCACGAAGCCGTCCGGAAACGGAAGGGGCAAGTCGGCATCGTCGGACTCCTGGAGTCCGAAGGCGTGGTAACCCACGTCCGCATCCAGGTGCTGCAGCAGGACAAGCTCAGCCTTGACTTGCTTCCCCTCCTGAAGGAGGGGGATTCCTACGGCTCGCGCTGTAGGGGTTTCTGCTTCATCGCCGACTGCCCGCCCGGAGTGCTCCGTTGAGGTCTTACGCCGGCTCCACAGACAGACGCCGTCAGCCCGACGGCCAGGATGTTGCGTGACGCATTCACATCACGGTCATGCACAGCACCGCACTCACACGTCCAGGTACGGACGTCCAGCGCCATCTTCGCCGCAACCCTGCCGCAGACCCCGCACAGCCTGCTGCTGGGGAACCAGCGGTCGATCACCACGAGTTCACGTCCGTACCAGGCGCACTTGTATTCCAGCAGGGAGCGCAGTTCTCTCCAGGAGGCGTCGGAGAGGGCGCGGGCCAGGCTGTGGTTCTTGAGCAGGTTGCGGACGGTGAGGTCCTCGATCACGACCGTTTGGTTCTCACGGACAAGACGAGTCGACAGCTGGTGCAGGAAATCACGGCGCCGGCCAGTGATCCGCGCATGGATCCTGGCGACACGGTGCCGGGCTTTCTCCCGGTTCGCCGAGCCTTTGGCTTTACGGGAGAGCTCCCGCTGGGCTTTGGCCAGGCGCTCGCGGTCACGCCGCTCATGCTTCGGGTTGGTGATCTTCTCACCCGTGGACAAGGTCACCAGGGAAGTGATTCCGGCATCCAGGCCCACTGCCGCTGTGGTGGCGGGGGCCGGGGTGATGTAGTCCTCGCACAGCAGGGACACGAACCAGCGCCCCGCCGCATCACGGGAGACGGTCACCGTGGACGGCTGTGTTCCCTCGGGCAGTGGACGCGACCAGCGGATGTCCAGCGACCCCGGCATCTTCGCCAGCGTCAGACATCCCTTGCGCCAGGTGAAGGCGGAACGGGTGTACTCGGCCGACGCACCAGACTTCTTCCGCGACTTGAAACGCGGATACTTCGCCCGCTTGGCGAAAAAGCTGGCGAACGCCGTCTGCAAGTGCCGCAACGCCTGCTGGAGCGGGACCGAGGACACCTCGGTAAGGAAGGCGAATTCCTCGCTCTTCTTCCACTGCGTGAGCGCGGCAGAAGACTGCGCGTAAGAGATCCGGCGCTGTTTGGTGTGCCAGGCGCGGGTGCGTTCCTCCAGCGCCTTGTTGTAGACGAGGCGGACGCAGCCGAACGTCCGCGACAGCTCTGCCGCCTGACCGTCGGTGGGGTAGAAGCGGTACTTGAACGCCCGCTTGACCTGCCGCGCCATACCCCACAAGCTATCAGCTTCCATACAGGCAACGGGTGTTGGCCGGTGGCCGGTAACCGGCCAACGCGGGTCCACCCCCGGGGGCGGACCCGCTTTTCCTGCCCTGCTCCGCAGAAGCTTCGTTTCCTCCCCCGGCTGAAACCGGGGGTATCCACGAAGAAACGCCCCGATAACGAAGCGGCTGCCGTGTCCGCCCGCTCCGGGTCCGCTGGAGGCGTATGCCGCCGACTTTCGATGATCTTTTCGGGACGTTGGCACAGCGTCGTGGGTTTCGTGAGTACCTGGCCGGTCTGTTGCTGCCGCGGGACCGCAACAAGACGCTGACCTGCCTGGCCGGCACGGAGCCCGTGGTGGGTGCCCAGCATGCGGCGGTGCAGCGCCTGCAGTCCTTCCTGTCCGAGTCGACCTGGGACGGCGAGCAGGTCAATCCCCGCCGCTTGGAGTTGTTGCTGGCCGACCCGGCGACCGCACCGCATGACGGCGGGGTGCTGGTCATCGACGATTCCGGGGACCGCAAGGACGGCAGCGCGACCGCCCACGTGGGCAAGCCGTACCTGGGCTCGGTCGGGAAGATCGACCGTGGGGTGGTCACGGTGACCACCTGCTGGGCCGACGAACGCCTCTACCACCCGCTTCACGCCGTGGCCTACACCCCCGCCCATCACTTCCCCGGCGGGAAGAAGGACCCGGCCTTCCGCACCAAGCTGCAGATCGGAGCCGCTCTGGCCCGCGCCGCGAAGACAGCGGGCGTGGTGTTCCGGGCGGTCGTCGCCGACTGCGCCTACGGCGATCACAACACCTTCCGCGCTGAACTGTCCGACGCCCGTCTTCCGTTCGTGATGGCCCTCAAACGCGGCCACGGTACTTGGCAGTACAAGGACGCTTTCCGGCCCGTCGATGCCGCTCGCGAACCGGCCTGGCACGGCCCCGAACAGAGCGGCGACTGGCAGCCGGTGACCCGCAACTTCCGCGACGGACGCACCGCGACCTGATGGGCCGCCGACGCCCAGCTGGGCTGGTGGGGACCCAACGGCGTGATCCGGCTCGTGGTGGCCACCACCGACCCGGCCACCCTGCCCGAGATATCCACCTGGTGTCTGGCCACCAACCTGCCCCGGCCTGGATCCCCCCGCGAGGCACACAGCCGCCACCCGGCCGCCGATCTCACCGAAGGGGTACGGCTCTACAGGCTGCGGCACTGGGTCGAGTAGAGCTACAAGCAGGGCAAGGACGAACTCGGCTGGGCCGACTTCCAGGTCCGCTCCGACACCGCGATCCGCCGCCACCAGACCCTTGTGAACTGTGCGTTGAGCTTCTGCTGGAACACCTGGTTCACCCCCGACCCACCATCGCCCGCTCCGGGCGGCCCACCACCCGAGCCTGACGTACCGTCAGGACCGGCAGAGAGGGGGGAATTCCGGGTCCCAGCAGCCCCGACCGGCCTGTTGGCCCCAGGCCATCCGCGCCGTCCGTGGCTGGCTGATGCCCTGGGCCACGCTGCAACGCTACTGGCGAGCCTGGACGACGGAGCCCCCGCCCGCAGCATTACAGGAACTGATCAACACCGTCGGCACCGGCAGACCCCTGAACCTTTACGTCCCGGCCCAACAAACCACCGCTAGGGCTTTTCCGGCGGATCTTTCTACTCGGCTCGCCTGGCACGACTTCGTGGGCTGCTCCCCGAGTGTGCCCAAGGCTGCCGCTCCCGACGTTGGGCCGCGTCAAGGTTGGGTTCACGTGAGAGACGGCCACCGATCGGCAGCCCACTCCAGCCATCCCGACCATTCAGGAGGCGGACCTCCGATCTCATGCCCTCCGAGTTCGGCGGCGTCGGGCTCCTCAAACAGCGTCCTCCAGTGCACGAGGTCCGCTTCGCTCATCGGGAAGGTCTGATCCGGGGTAGCCGACCGGCGATGGGCGATTCGAGCACGTTGGGTCTCATGGTCCACCGGCACGTACTCAAGGCGGCAGTCTGCCCCCGCAGACTCGACCAACCAGCGGATCGCGGATCTCTCGTCACGGGACCAGCATCCGAAGTCCAGGACCACGTCGGTTCCAAGTCTGAGCGCCTCCAGACCGAGCCAGAGCAGCCGGCCTTCCAGCACGTCGCGCTTCCCATCCGCCTCCGGCTCGCCGAACAGCGGAATCATCCATTCATCCGGTGTCAGCCGCAGAGCGCCGTGCTCCTCGGCAAGTTGCCGAGCTCTCGTGGTCTTGCCGGCGCCGGGCAGGCCGATCGTCAGAAACAGCGTGGTCACATCCCAATCGTAAGCAGGAAGACCAAGTGCAGGGCGACTGCTTTCCGCCGGGAGCGCCGGGCCGCGCTGCGGTTGGGCAGCGCGTGGTGGTGACCGTACTCGTCCCAGGCAAGTGGACTGACGTCCTGCTCATCGGCTGATTACGACCTGAGCCAGAGGCGGATCGAAGCCACGACGACCGTGCCGTGGAAGACGTAGTGAAGCTTCCCCTTGATCCAGGACACCTGGAGACTGGGACCTGAGGTTCCAGAGGAAGTAGCACCAGGTGGGAAACAAGTACACGAAGCGGTACACCGAGGGGTTCAAGCGGGACGCGATCGCGCTCGTCGACTCCTGGGGCTGGCGCGAGGGCGAGGCCGCCCGCCAGGCCCGGCAGGTGGCCGACGACGCGTTCGCGCACGAGATCACCGTGCTGCACATCGCCTCCCGAAAGGCCTAGGGTGTGCCGCGCATCCACGCCGAACTGTGGTGTCTGGGGCGCCGGGTGAACCGCAAACGCGTCGCCCGCGTCACGTGTGAGCGCGACATCCGCGGCGTCACCCGGCGCGAGCGTCGCACGCTGACCCGGCCCGACAAGAAGGCGAAGCCGGCTCCGGACCTGATCGGCCGCGACTTCCACGCCGAGCGGCCCGGAACCACGCTGGTCGGCGACATCACCTACCTGCCCACCGCCGAGGGCTGGCTCTACCTCGCCTGCTGGCTGGACCTGGCCACCCGCGAGATCGTCGGCTACGCCATGGCCGACCACCACCGCGCCGAACTCGTCGTCGATGCCCTGGACATGGCCCACGGCCGCGGGAACCTGGAGCCCGGCTGCGTGATCCACAGCGATCGCGGAAGCGAGTGCACCTCGACCCAAGTCCGCGACCGAATCAGGGAGTTGGGGCTGCGGAACAGCTGCGGACGCACCGGATCATGCTTCGACAACGCCGCCACGGAAAGCTTCTGGGCTCTGCTCGAAGAGGAGATCGGCACCCGCAGCTGGCCCGACCGGGCCACTGCCCGCGCCGAGGTCTTCACTTTCATCGAGACCTTCTACAACCGCCGCCGCCTGCGTAAACACAAGACCTTCGGATACCTCACCCCAGCCGAGACCAGTCAGCGGCATCAACACACCCTCGCGGCATAACCATCGAGGGTCCAAGATCGCGGGGAAACTCCACTCGCCGCCGGGCCCCACGGGCCAGACAGCGATGCGTTGGACGATCCCGCCTCACGCGCCCGGTCACGACGGCGCAGAGCGATCAGTAGGCGCCATCGGACACTCAGGGTGACCGAGCTGGAAACTGCTGGAAGATACGCGACACCTCAACATGCGGGGCCACCAGTCCCGACGTCGATGACGAGCTGCGCCTCCGGAGAGCGTGGTGCAGGCCGGGGGAGGGCACGGAGAAGGGCTGGGGCGCGTTCGGCACTTCCGCCCTTTGTCTTCCCTGTCCTCCTTCCAGGGGGCGGGTCGGCCCCTGGAAGGGTGGCCAACTTCCGATCCGCACGCTCTTGCCGGGCCTGGCGCAGCGAGGTGCGGTGTCGTTGGGACCGGGCAAGTCGTATGGATGTGGAGGGGACGGACATGAAGTTTTTTATCGGATGTGCTTCTTCGTCGTGGGTGCCGGACTCGCCGTTCTGCGTCCATGGATTATGCGGGCTGGAGCCCCAGACGCCGAGCAACGCATAGGGCGCTCGCCTCCTCCGGTACCGCAGGTCAGGCACTCGCAAGCGCTCACGAACCTGCGGAGCCTGCAGGCCCCCAGCCTGTAGTGGTGCTTCGTTGGTGCCGCTAAACCGGTAGTGCCGTGCGACCCCCGATGGGTAGTGTGCGGCCATGGGGACAAATCTGGGCGAGGGTGATGGTTGCGAACTGCCCGCTACCGCTGTCTACTGGCTCGCCGACGAACCGCAACCGGGCATGATCCTGGTGGAGTTCGCCGACGTTTACGACCGCCCTCACCAACTGGTCGGCAAAACCGCCTACTTCGGCGGAGAGCTGCAGCCGACCTCGCCCTTCCCGTGCCCGACCAGCATCCAGTGCACGATCGAAGAGATCGCTGACGACGTCGCCACGGTGAGCACCTGGTGGCTGGAGGGCGGCCCCAACGCTACACGCTTCGTCTTCGACGTCTGGCTTGACACCCTCACGCCAATTGCTGACGACTGATCCGCCGGCATCGCGCCGAGTGGCTTTGACCGTGAATGCTGGCGTCGTTTGGCCGTGAAAGTTGACGGGGGTTCGTGGCCTCTGGACGGCTGGATGTTGGTCAATTCTGACGGCAGTCCGGATGGTGTGGGGATGGCTTAGCGGGCGAGTTCGCGGCTGTGAGCGAGGCGGTAGGGTTCGGTGCCGGTTTCCAGGATGTTGCCGCCGAAGGTGAGCCGGTCGACGATGGCGGCGCAGCGTCAGTTCGGCGCACGCACCCTGCGGGACACCCTGCTGCAGCAGACTTGTCGCAACGGTCTTCGTGCTGGTGAAGTGCCCCTGCGGCGGAGCACAGAATCAGGCGAAGGCCGCTCTCCTGTCCGGCACTCGGCCGAAGACATCAGCAGGTTCGAGGCCGCGTTCGACCACAGGCGATAGACGTCAGTCTACGACTCGGTCGCGGTTCTCCCAGAACAGTCTTTCGGTTCTGTCCGGATCGGTGACGATCCGGCACCTGGCGTCGAGCCACATCGTGGCACGGTCGGTCAGAGTGTAGGCGGGCCATCTCGGCACGCCCGCCGCCGTGGGTCGGCCCGTGTGGGCGAAGCCAGCCCACAGTTCGCTCATGTGCCGTGCGGTTGCCAGCCGTTCTGGTGATTGATCCTTGTTGAGGATGTAGTCGAGGTTCTTGTCGGTGTTGGCGAACTTGAGGTTGATGTCCGACGCGTGCGGTGAGCCGATGGGGAAATCGGTGCCGGGCACCAGGGTCGGGCTCGGGTAGGCGAGCTGGTACATGAACACGGGCGCGGCGTGCTGTGCCCGTTTGGCCTCGGCGATCTTGATCGAGTCGCGCCAGATGGGCGAGGTGGTGATCGCGAAGTAGAGCTGTGCCGGCGTCGCTCCGGGCCGAGACGCCTGGAAGGTGCGGATGATCCGGTCGAGTTCTGCGCCCTGGTACGTGCTGCTCAGCCTGGCGCGCAGTCCGGCCTCGTCGATGCGGAAGATGTCGGGCGGCCCGAAGAGGCTGAAGAACACCGTTTCGTCGCGGCAGGTGCCGCACATCAGAGGTTTGTCTGCCGAGAAGGGCGCGGCGCCGTCGGCGAAGGGGTGTCGAGGGATGACGGTGCCGTCGACGAAGGCGCCGAAGCCTGGGAGTGTGCCGGGGTCGCCCCACGGCGGGGCGCCGTTCGCGGCTTCGGACTGCTGGATCTCGAGCAGCCTCGCGGCCGGAATGTCATGGAGCCGGGGAAGGTCCGTCGTGGTCAGTCCCAGTAACTCCAGCGTGCGTCGGGCCCGGGCGGTGGCACCGTCGCGGGTGGGGAAGCGCAGTGGCGCGGCGCTTTCGATCGAGGCCTTGTGGAACAGCGGCACAGCGGCCGGCATGGTGTGGACGGCCGCGGTCTTGGCACCACCGCCGCTCTCGCCCCAGACCATGACGTTGTCGGGGTCGCCGCCGAAGTTCTCGATGTTGTCCCTGGTCCAGCGCAGCGCGGCGAGAATGTCCAGCATCCCCTGGTTGGCTGCATAGTCGCGGCCGGCGAGATCGCCCAGGAACAGGAAGCCCAGCAGGCCCAGCCGGTGGTTGGACTCGACCACCACCACGTCGTAGAGCCTTGCCAGGTGGCTGCCGTCCTGCCCGGTGGAGGAGCCGGAGCCGATCATGTAGCCGCCGCCGTGGTTGTAGAACATCACTGGCCGCCGTCTGCCGTCGGCGGCGGGGGTCCAGATGTTGAGGTAGAGACAGTCTTCGGAGGGAGCCGGCATCCGGCCGTTCCCGCCTGCACCCATCTCGCCGCCCGCCACCTGGAACGCCGGGTTGGGAAAGCTCACTGCGTCGCGCACGCCGGACCACCGCGTGGGCGGTTTCGGGGCTTTGAACCGGAGCTCGCCGAGCGGCGGCGTGGCGTAGGGCACTCCGAGAAACTTGGCGATGCCGTCCTCACGTTTCCCTCGGACCTTGCCGTAACGGGTCGGTGCCACGACCGTGCTCCCAGCGGACCGTGCATGTGCCGGGAAGGGCATGCTCATCGCGGCAACCATAGACAGCGAACTGCCGATCATCGCCCTGCGGTTCATTTCCGAGCCCACCATCAGACCTCCTCTTTCGGAGAGCGCAACCGACTGCGCTCCGGACGCTTCCCTGAAGTGCCATGAAACGTTTCAGTTCATGGCAGGCTTTGACGCCTGCCCTCGCCTTTCACTCGACTTGCTGATCTGCGGCTCTTCCCGCGACTGCGGAGGCAGCGTTCATCAAACTTCGGGGCGGCATGGGTAACGAAACCCAAGAGAACGACTGCTGCGTATGAGTCTCCCCGTCCCTGGGGCCGCAGGCGAGGGGTTCGCAGCATTGTCCCGCTTTGGGATCGGGTTCTAGGAGTGCCTTCATGCCCGCGGGGATGCGCTCTTCGAGCTCACGGACGTGGTACTGGGTACGGAGGGGCAGGCGAAGATGCTGGTCGAGCCTTGGCTGACGGTCGGCACCAGCGTGGGTGCGGGCCCTGTACGCGGCACTGGACCGGGACCGGGCGGAGTCGGCGCGCGGGTGCACCGCGCGCCGACCGCGGACGTGAGCAGCCGCCCCCGCCCCGATGTCCCGGCCGGGCGGGACCGGCTGTTCTGCCGGGCTTACGGACAAAACGCTGACGGCAAGGGGCAGTCCGTGCAGGGTCGGCCGTACCCCTTCGCCGCGCCCCGGAAGCGGGCAGCACCTCTCGGGCCGTGCCGCTGGACACCGTGCGTTCCTCTGTCGCTACGGCCTGGAGCACACCTCCGGCCGATGAGGCGGACACCCGGCCGGCCTTGCCGGAAGCCCGTCACGCCTACACCGCCGGCGTGGCGGGCCGGGCTGATCACCGTCGCCCACACCCGGCGCCGCCTCGTACTCCCGCTACGCCCCCGGGTGCAGTCCGAGCACGCCGGGCGTCGGGTCGCCCTTGACCTCGCCGAAGTACAGGGCGAAGGTCTGCTTCCAGCGCTCGATCGCGGCGCGGTCCTCCATGAAGCGGGGGAAGCCGTCCACGTGGGCGTTCGGGTACTCCCAGATCGGCTTCAGACCCGCCGGGGGAGTGATGTCGGTGCGGACGGACCAGCCGTTGAAGGAGCCGTTCTGCATTTCCTTCGACAGCTGCCAGTTGAGGAACAGCTTGGCGGCCGTGGAGTTCTTCGCCTGCTTGAGGATGGCCACGCGCTGGCCCCAGGCCATGAAAGGGTGTCCGGCGCCGATGGCGAACGTCACGGGAGAGGTGTTGATCGCGGACCCTGCGGTGCCGACACCGATGGTCTTCTGTCCGCCGAAGACGGCGTCGCCCGGGGTGTTGCTGCCGCGCGCGAACCGCACGTCCTGGGCGGCGAACTTGGCCACCCAGTCCCAGCCGTACTTCTGGGCGTACAGCGTGAAGAGGTAGAGGACCGCGTCGTCGTCGTGCGGGTAGGACGAGGCGATCTTGCCCTTCCACTTCGGGTCGATCAGGTCACGCGGGGTGAGCGGTGTCGTCGAACCGACCGCGGCCGTGTTGTACATGAAGCTGAAGGCGAGCGCGGTGGTGGCCACCCAGGCGCCCTGCGGGTCCTTGAACCTGTCGTAGACCTTCGAGAATCCGGCGGGCTTGTAGTGCAGCAGGCGGCCCTGTCCCTTCCAGCGGGTGAAGTCCTGGAGGGTCTGGAGCTGGACGAGGTCCGGGACGAGGGTGCCGGTGGCGAACTGGTTGTCGACGCGGACGTCCTGGTACTTGCTGTAGTCGACGATCAGCGTCAGGTCGATGTCCGGGAAGCGGGCCTTGAAGGCCGCCTTGGTGCCGTCCTGCTGGGTGGGGGTGTCGCCGCCGGCGTAGACGACGAGCTTGCCGCCCTCCGCGAGCGCGGCCCGGTAGAGCTCGTCGAGCGTCCGCGTCTCCTCCCGTCCGCCCGTACCGCGGGAATCCGCGGGGGAGGCTGCGGCCGGACTGGCGGCGGCGCCGAACGCGCCGACGCCGAGGGCGGCGCCTGCGCCGGTGGCCAGGACATGTCGTCTGCTGAAGCTGGACACGTTGGGGAGACCTTCCTAATGGGGGGTGAAGCCCGGTGCATGGCTCGGCCATGACCGTCGGGCGCCCTCCATTCTGGCTCCGCATACACGGATGGGCAACGTTTCCCAATGGTGAGATCCAACATTTAACCGAACGGTTGAACGCCCGCTGCGCAGCTCGGCGTCGAAGCCTTACACCGTCGGTCGCGCAGTGGACCGTCGCGGCACGAGGGTGGGGGAGAGGGTGACCTGGGTCGGATTCCGGCTGCGGTCGGCGATCCGTTCCAGTAGGAGGCGTACGGCGTTTCTGCCCATCTCGCGGCCCGACTGGTCGACGCTGGTCAGCGAGATGGGAGCGAACGCGGCGAACGTGGTGTTGTCGTATCCGGCCACCGAGAGGTCGCCGGGCACGGACAGTCCGGCTTCGGTGACCGCGTCGAGCACCCCCATGGCGACGATGTCCGCTCCGGCGAATACGGCCGTGGACCGGACGGTGGCGGTGCGGGCCAGCAGCTCCTTCGCGCCCAGGTAGCCGCCTTCCTGGGTGTAGCTGGTGGAGATCACGTTGATGCACTCCTCCAGCCCGTGCGCCCGCATGGCCAGTCGATAACCGTCGGCGCGCCGGGCGTTGGGCATCTCCGCAAGGCGCGTCGGGTCGGTCTCGCGATGCTCGATGTGGGCGATCCGACGATGTCCGAGGCCGGCGAGGTGGCCCACGACCAGGGCCGCGCCCTCGGCGTCGTCGTCGACCACGGTGTCGTACAGCGGGGACTTGCCGTGTCGGCCGACAACGACGGTCGGTGCCGAGGTCGCGATGTGTTCCAGATGCGCGGGCGGCGACACGGGCGCGACCAGGATGATGCCGTCCATGCCGCGGTCGATCATCGCCTCGGTGACGCGGGCCTCCTCCTTCTCCCCGTTGCAGCCCGGTCCCAGGAACACCTGGTACTCGGTGTCCGCCAGTGAGGCGGTGACGCCGTCGAGGATCTCGGGGAAGAAGGGGTTGCGGATGTCGGGCAGCATGACGCCGATGGTGTAGGTCTGCCCGCGCAGGCCCCTGGCGCCCGCGTGCGGCCGATAGCCCAGCTCGTCGATCGCCCGGCGCACCTTCGCGCGCATCTCCGGGCTCGCTCCATAAGCATTGCGCAGCACTTTCGACGCGGCGGTGGTCGACACCCCGGCGTGCTTCGCGACATCGACGAGGGTGACGCGACGAGGCCGTGCCGGCGGCTCCATCCTGCTCCCTCCCGTCGGGAAACGTTGTCGCCGAGTGTACGGACGGACAACGCAGTCCAGCAGGCGCTGAAGCAGCCGCAGTTCCGAACCGTCGTAACAATCGGGCAGCGTGTGCGGCATCTTGACGTCACACGGGCCGCTCTCTAGGGTCTGGCACACCCTTTGGGAAACGTTGCACATGAGGGACTCCGAGCGACCGGGCCCGGCGTCGGACCGCACCGCCCCCATGCGCGGAAGTCATCGCGTGCTCCCGTGCCGAATCGGCCCGATCCCTCGCCCGGCGAGCTGTTTGAATCGTTTCAAGACAGGAGGTCCGTCGGTGACCCTCGCCCCGCACGAGCAACTCCCGGACCACGACCGGCCCCCGGATCCACAACCGGTGGCAGCCCGGGTCCGCCGGGCGCGAACCACGCCGCCCTGGTGGTTCGCGCTCCCCGCGCTGCTGCTGTTCGCGTTCGTCGTCCTGGTGCCGAGTGTCCGCGGTGTCTACTACGCCTTCACCGACTGGGACGGCCTGGATCCCGACTTCTCCTTCGTGGGCCTGGACAACTTCTCGAAGATGTTCCACGACGCGGACGCGAAGCAGGCGATCTGGCACACCTTGCTGATCGCCGTGTCCATCACAGTCGTTCAGAACGCTTTCGGACTGCTGCTGGCGCTCGGCGTCGACACGGCCATCAAGTCCCGGAATGTGCTGAGGGTGTTCCTGTTCGCCCCGGCCGTGATCACGCCGATCGTGACCGCGTACCTCTGGCGCAATCTGCTCGGTCCGGACGGTGCGGTCAACAGCGTGTTCGGGGCGGTGGGGTTGGGCGACTGGCGGCAGGACTGGCTGGGGAGTCCAGGGCTTGCGTTGTGGGCGGTGGTCGGGGTGATCGTCTGGCAGTTCGCGGGCTACTCCATGGTGATCTTCCTGGCCGGGCTGCAGTCGGTGCCGAGGGAGGTCCATGAGGCGGCGGCCATCGACGGGGCGGGCCCGGTGCGGCGCTTCTGGTCGGTGACGCGGCCACTGCTGGCTCCGGCCCTCACGATCAACCTGATGCTGTCGATCATCGGCGGGATCAAACTCTTCGACCAGGTCTACGCGTTGACCGGCGGCGGGCCGGGACATGCCACCGACACCATCTCGACGCTGATCTACAAGGACGCCTTCACGCTCGGCGAGTTCGGGTACAGCATCGCGCTCGCGGTCGTGCTCACGATCATCGTGGCGGTCGTCTCGACCGGGCAGTACGTCGTGCTGTCCCGCAACGAGAGGGCCGCATCGTGAGCCGCTACCGTCCGCGCACCCTCGCGCTGGAACTGGCGATGATCGCCGCCGCCCTGGCCGTGGGCTTCCCCGTGTACATCCTGGTCAACCTGGCCCTGCGACCTGCCTCGGACACCTCGTCGCCGATCAGCCCGACCACCTCGCCCACCTTCGACAACTTCACTCAGGCCTGGCAACAGGGCTCGCTGGGCGGGGCCTTGGGCAACAGCTTGCTGGTGACCGCCTGCAGTGTCGTCATCGTGCTGGCCGTGTCGTCGCTCGCGGCGTACCCGCTGGCCCGTGTCACAGCTCGCTGGTCGCGGGGCACGTATCTGACCTTCCTCCTCGGCCTGGTCCTCCCCTTCCAGCTCGCCTCGCTGCCGCTGTACCAGAGCATGCGCGACATGGGCCTGCTCGGCACCCCTTGGGCGCTGGTCCTCTTCTACTCCGGTCTCCAAGTCCCCTTCACCGTCTTCCTCTACGTCGGCTTCCTGCGCGCCCTGCCCCGCGACTTCGAGGAAGCGGCCCTGATCGACGGCTGCACCCCGCTGCAGGGCTTCCGCCACGTCATCCTGCCCATGCTCAAACCCGTGACCGTGACCGCTCTCGTGCTCAACGCGGTCGCCGTGTGGAACGACTTCTTCACGCCGCTGCTGTACCTCAGCGGCAGCGCCCAGCAGACCATGCCGGTCGCGATCGCCGGCTTCGTCGGCCAGTACGTCACCGACTGGAACCTCATCTTCGCCGCACTGGTGATCAGCATCCTGCCCGTCCTGCTCGTCTACTTCCTGCTGCAGCGCAGCATCATCAACGGCTTCGCGGGAGGGCTGCGCGGATGATCACGTGGCGCTTCCCCGAGGGGGACATCATGAAGACACGCAAACTCCCGCTCCTGATCGCGACGTTGACGTCCGTGGCCCTGCTGGCCGCGTGCAGCGGCGGCACCAATGCGGGCTCCGAAGGCGGTTCGGGCGGCTCGAAGACGCTGACGCTCGCCTCGGTGGACCAGGGCTCGATCGAAGACGTCGTCAAGGCGTTCGAGAAGGCCAACCCCGGTGTCAAGGTCCGCTACACCACCAGCGGCGCCGACCAGTACCAGCAACAGATCCGCACCCAGCTGTCCTCGGGCACCGCGCCCGACGTGATGTCGGTCTGGCCCGGCAACGGAAACCCGGCCGCCACCTATGTCCTGGCCAAGCCCGGCTATCTGCGCGACCTCTCGGACCAGCCCTGGGCCGCCAAGATGCCAGAGGCGATCAAGAGCGTCGCCCAGTACGAGGGGAAGACCTACAACGCGATCTTCGGTCAGAACGGCATAGGCGCCGTCTACAACGAGCAGGCCATGAAGAAGGCCGGACTCACTCCGCCGGAGACATGGACCGACCTGCTGGCCTTCTGCAAGGCCGCGAAGGCCAAGGGCACCCCGGCCTTCGCCCTGGGCAACCAGGACAACTGGGTCACCCAGCTCGTCCTTTACGCGCTCGTTGCCACGACCGTCTACGGACAGGACCGCGACTTCGACCAGAAGATGCAGGCCGGCCAGGCAACCTTCGCGAAGTCACTGTGGACCACCGCCCTGGACAAGTACCTGACGATGGAGAAGACCGGCTGCTTCCAGAAGAACCCCCTGGGCACCAACTACGAAGCCAGCCAGCAACTCGCGGCCACCGGCAAGACCTTGGGCATCGTGCAGGGCAACTGGGTGATCGCCCTGCTTGAGGCGAAGAACCCGAAGGCCACCTTCATCCTCAAGGCGTTGCCCGCCGACGACTCTCCGTCCGAGACGATCATTCCGGCGGCAGCGGGCGCCGGCTACGGCGTCAACGCCAAGGCCAAGAACGAGGAACTCGCTCTGAAGTTCGTGAACTTCGTGATGTCCCCCGAGGGTATGAACCTCTTCGTCGAGAAGCAGGGCGGCCTGCCCTCCCTCCCCGACACGGGATTCAAGGCGGACCCCTCGCTCGCCGAACTCTCCGAGTTCATCGGCTCGGACCGCACCGTGCCGTTCATGGACCAGCTCTGGCCCAACGCGAAGGTCCAGCAGACCATGCTCAGCGGCCTGCAGGAGATCTTCAGCGGTCAGTCCACGCCTAAGAAACTCCTCGACGAGATGGACGCCGACTACAAGGCCGGGAGCTGAGCGGGGCCAACGGGCACGTGGGTGCACGTACCAGGTTCTCCAAGTCTCTTCGAAGCAACTCCTTTCGAATCAACGGAGGTTCGGCATGTCCGGCACAGCGGGCGGAGCGTTCAGCCGTAGACAGGTCGTCGGCACCGTGACCGTCTCCGCGGCAGGGCTGGCGCTGCCCACCGTCCTCGGTCCTCTCACATCGGAGGCCTACGCCGAGGGGAACGGCAGCAGACATGGGGCGAGGGTCACTGCTCTCGCGATCGATGGCCGCGAGGACAACCCGCTCGGCGTCGACGACCCCGCCCCGCGACTGAGCTGGCGGGTGGAGGGAACCGCCGAGGGATGGACGCAGGCCGCCTACCGGATCCGGGCGGCGCGTACCGAGCCGGATCTCGACAGGGGCCGTCTTCTGTGGGACAGCGGCAAGGTCCGTTCCTCGGCCCAGACCGACGTCGCCTGGCACGGTCCTGCCCCGGCCTCGCGCGACCGGGTCGTCTGGCAGGTGCGGGCGTGGAGCACCGAGGGCGAGGCGACACCGTGGAGCCGGCCCGCCTCATGGGAGATGGGGCTCCTCAAGCGCTCCGACTGGGGCAAGGCCCGGTGGATCGAGTACCCGGGCCGCACCGTTGACCAGCCACTGCCCGTGTTCGCCCGTGCCTTCCGCGTGGACAGGCGCCGAGGGAAGATCGTCAGGGCGAGGCTGTACCTGTCCGGCGTCGGACTGCACGTCGCCCGACTCAACGACAGACCCGTCACCGACGAGGTACTCGCGCCGGGCAACTCGAACTACCAGCTCTCCACCGAGTACCGGGTGTTCGACGTCACCGGTCTCGTCCGCCACGGCGACAACACTCTGGGCGTCGAACTGGGCCACGGCACGGCGCTGGTGACGCGGTCCGTCGCGAATCCCACGACCGGCCGCACGGCACCGTACAGCTGGTGGCAGAGCCAGTTCAAAGGCAGCGGTGGCCTCGTCGCGCCCGCTGCCCGGGGCGCCACCACCGTCAAGGTCAACAACGTGGCCAATTACCACGTCGGTGGCACCGTCAACATCGACACGGGTGACGGTGGCGAGCGCCTGGAGTCACACACGATCACCGCGATCGGTACCGCGGGGGCGGACGGCACCGGCATCACCTTCGAGCCCGGGCTCGCCTCGGGACACGAGAACGGCGCCGTCGTCACCGGCTCCGGCAACCCGCTCGCGAGCACCGATGCCAGTGCTGGCGCGGCCGTCACACCACGTCTGATCGCCCGCCTGGAACTCACGAAGGACGACGGCACGGTCGAGACCGTGGTCAGCGACCGCTCGTGGAAGGCGGCTCTCGGCCCGACCACCACGGCCAACTGGTACTCCGGCTCCGACTACGACGCCCGGCGCGAGCAGCCCGCCTGGACCGTCCCCGGCGCGGACCTCGGCGCGTCGGTGAAACGGCGCGACGGCACGGCCATGGGCTGGACCGACGCCGGAATCGCCCCGCCGCCCAATCTGACCACCGAGCTGGTGTGGCGCGTGGCAGAGCCGCTCAAGGTCGTCGACAGACTGCGTCCGGTGAGCGTCAAGCAGCCGCAGCCCGGTGTGTGGGTCTTCGACTTCGGGCAGAACATCGCCGGCTGGCCGCTGCTCACGCTCGACGCCCCGCTCCCGGCCGGCACCACCGTCAAGCTGTACCCCGCCGAGTCACTGAACGCCGACGGCAGCGTCAACCAGGCATCGATCATGGGCGGCGGCGCGGCACGCGGCACCGACGTGTTCGCTGCCTACACGACGCACGGCGGTGAGCGGGGCGAGCGCTGGCACCCGCAGTTCCACTACTTCGGCATGCAGTGGCTGCAGATGACCGGCCTGCCCGAGGGCTACGTCCCGACCCGGGACACGGTGACCGCCCTGCAGATCCACGCGGACGTCCCGAAGGCCGGCTCCGTGCGGACCTCCGACGACCGGATCAACCGCATTCACCGCATGGCCCGCTACTCGATCATGAGCAACACCATGTCCACCTTCACGGACTGCCCAGGCCGCGAAAAGCTCGCCTACCCCGCCGACTACGTGCAGCCCTTCGGATCCATCCACCGCACCTTCGGATACGCGGCCTACCTGCGCACCATGCAGCGCCATCTGGCGGAGGGCCAGTCCAGGGCCGGTGCCGACATCGGCAACGTGGCGCTCAAGGCCCCGGTGTACGACTGGGGTTACACCGGCCGGTTCGGCGACGAGATCAACTGGGGCAACGGCATCATCCTGGTGCCTTGGCTGCTGTACGAGACGTACGGCGACACCCGGACGATGGCGCGCTACTACCCGCAGATGCAGGCCTTCCTGGACTACATCAGGACCAGGAAGGCAGGCACCGGCACGAACGCCCGCATCGTGGACGCGGCCCTGGCCGACTGGATCGCCAGTGAGAACACCTCGGGCCGCATCACCGGAACCTGGGGCTACCACCAGATCGCCGATCGCATGGCGAGGATGGCGGCACTGCTCGGGCGTGAGGCCGACGCGGCCGAGTACCGCAGCCTCGCGGCAGGCATCAAGGACGCGTTCAACGACGCCTTCTACAACCAGGCCCTCGGCCGCTACACCGCCGAGGGCGGCCAGGGCGCTGCCGGCGCGACACAGGCCGCGCAGGCGCTCGCTCTGGACGAGGGCCTGGTACCGGAGGGCGAACGAGGGAAGGTTCTCGACGCGCTGGTCGAACTGGTCCACGCCCACCGGCCGTTCGGTGGAGGTCCACACTTCAGCGGCGGCACCATCGGTCTCGCCCCGATCGTCAGGGCCCTGCACGACGGCGGTCGCGACGATGTCCTGTGGGACGTCCTCCGGGAGGACACCCGTCCGAGCTACGGCTACTTCATGGCGCCCACCCTCGCCAACCCCGGCGGCCTGACGACCGTTCCCGAACAGTGGGACATGGGCAACTCCAAGAACCACATGATCCTGCTGCAGATCGAGGAGTGGTTCCACAGCGGCCTGGTGGGCATCCGCCAGGCACGCGGCAGAGCCGGCTACCGCGAGCTGGTGATCGACCCCCGCCCGGTCGGTGACCTCACTCATGCCGAGGGCGGCTACCGCACGCCGTACGGCGTGGTGTCCGTGCAGTGGGTCCGTAAGAACGGCAGGTTCCGCCTCCACGTGGCACTCCCGCCGAACACCACGGCGGAGGTCCGCATGCCTATGGGCGACCGCGCCACCTACGTCGTCGGCTCGGGCCGGCACACGTTCACCACCCGCGATCCGCTGACCGATTCCCGGAACACCGAGAGGACCGAGGCGTGAGCCATGAGGCGCACAGCGCGGACGACGCCGACCGCGATGTCAGCGAAGAACCCGCACCCCGCGGACACGGAACGGCAGTGGGCCCTCGGACCGTGCTCGCGGCGACGGCCGGTGTCGTGTCGGTAGGAACGGGTGTCGTAGGAGGCGGAATGAGTCAGGCAGCGGAGTGCTGCGCGGCTCGGACGGGTCCAGGTGCGGATTGCGCAGCTCCAACAGCCCGTCCACGCCCTTGAGCCGCAGGTTCGTCCAGCCCATGACGTGGTGGTAGCGGGTACGGTCCGCGGCCTCGGCATCGACGGCGACATGGTCGCTGAGCAGGATCGCGTAGTGGAAGCGGCGGCCGGCCGTCGTGACGTTGGCCTCCGCGAGGAACCCCCGGGCCATGCCCAGCGAAGCGACCGCCCGTTGAAGGCGCCGCCTGCCCAGCACCTCCCAGAAGTTGCACTCCTGTAGGGCGTGGACGTCCGGCATCAAGGAGCGCAGGAACTCCATCTGCCCGTCCCACCGGTCGGCCGACCCGAGCCCGAAGTCTGTGTGCCCACCGAAGAGCGTGTTGCAGTTGACAACCCGCAGGACGGGCATGGAGGTCTCCTCTGCGTAGTCGGCCAGCTGGCATCCGACTGGGATTGACCAGCCGCCCCCCTCACTCTCCGGCCGCCGGAGACACGACCACGATGGTGTGCTGATGGCTCGAACGTCTGGGCAAGGAAGCTGACGCTGCTCCCGCAAGAACCGGGCCTCTCTACGCCGCCGCGGGATCCGCTGCACCATCCCGGACAAGGCCGACCAGGCACGCAACCGCCGAAAGCTCGGCTCCCGCGGTGGCCGGCCGCCGCACTTCGCCCCGGTCGACTACCGCGAGCGTCAGGCGGTCGAGTGCGGGATCAACCGCCTCAAGAGGCACCGTGCCGTCGCTACGACATACGACAAGCTCGCGGTCCCCTACGAGGCAACCGTTCTCATCGCGGCCATCAACGAATGGCTGTGACCACTCAGACAGCGCGTTGCATGCACACCAATTGATCCCGCTCATCCCATGAGTCGATGACAGTGAAGCCGAGTCGTTCGTACAGGGCAATGGCCCCGGTCCGCCATTCCCACACTGAGAGCCGGACGGTGTCCACGCCGTTCTCCGCGGCATGGGCGAGCGCAGCGCCGAGCAAGGCGGACGCAATGCCCCGGCCACGGAATTCAGTGTCGGTCCAGAGCCTCTTGATCTCCGATGGCTCGTTGGCCGGGGAGGTCAGCACCAAACAGCCCACAGCGGCATCCCGCAGGAGAGCCACCAGCACGACGTCACCGGCAAACGCGGTCCGAGGGTCGGTGATCTCTGCTCGGTAGCGATCCGGCAACCCGTCCACATGGGCAACCGGTTCCCCCTTCTCAGCCTCAGTCCGCAGATGGTAGGCCGCCAGCAAGGCGGCCAGGCCGTCCTCGATCGGAGGAGTCTGGCCTGGCCAGCGGACGATGGCAACCTCGCGGTGATCAGTCATGACAACAGGATCACACGACAGAGACCACGTTCCGTGGGAGCCCCGGAGGAGCACTTCCGACACACGCCCTAGCACGGCCTCGCCGACGTCGAACTCGGCACCGCGGAATGGGTCGACCGGTTCAACAACCAGCGACTCCACACCGCTATCGGCGATATTCCGCCCCACGAGCACGAAACCAACCACTACGCTCATCACCAGCCCCGACCGGCGGCTGGAGTCAATGCATAGAGCCTCCACCGATCCCGGAGCGGTTCACATAGGTTTGGCTCAACCATCAGCCGGAGGAGCGTCACACCATGGAACCGACCGTCCACAGGCCAGCGCCGCAGGTCACCGTCACAGACATCCGTACCCTTTTGGACTCGTCCGCTGAGCTCCCCGTTCTGTACATCAACTACGGTCCTGGCGACGGGGACACCGAAGCGGAGTTGGATGTGTGGGCCGCAGGCCTGGTCTACCAGCCTGACATCGTCCTCACCCGCGAGACCGCTCTGGACCAGCTCGGTGAGGAACCCAACAGCGAGACCATCGCGGCGTTCCTGCCCAAGGTCCAGAAAGCCGTGGACCAGATGATCTCAGGCCGCGGCATGTGAAACAGGTGGCCCGAGTGTCTCGTCTCACCGAAGGCCGACTGATCTCAACGCCCTAGCCATTCCCTGCCACCGCTGCCCTCCCTATCGTCATGGCATGTCGTGGCTCCCTCTCTTTGGGACTGTTGTCGGAGCGGCTATCGCGCTCACCGCTGCCCTCCTCGTTGAGCGCCGTCGCGAACGCAGGCAGGACCGAATCGATCGCCGCGCGATCAAGCAGGACCTGTACGCGCGCTACCTGGCGGCTCACGCCCATATGCGCACGCAACTGCGCGTCCTCGCTGCGACCTCCGGCCTCTCGGATGAGGAGCGAGCGAATCGAGCCCGCACGGCTTACGCCGGCTGCTTTGCCTCGCGTTCCGAGCTTGAGGTGTCGGCCTCTCCATCAGTGCTGTCCCCAGCTCGGGACTTGGATTCGTGCGCGCGAGCTGTGCGAGACGTCATCATCGACGGCACGAACATCCATGTCCGGGGCACGGAAGCTATGAACAAGTACATGGACTCGATGACACTCGTACGCACTGCAATGAGGGCCGACCTGGGTGTGAACGACAACAGCTGACGGCTGTCGGTGCCCGCTTCACTGTGTGGGTCGGCTCCCACCGCGATCGCAACTGCCAACGCTCACGCCACACACGCCGTGGTTAAAGGTCGGTAGGAACGATCAATCTTCGGGGCGACGGGACACCGAGCCCGGCCTGAACAGTGGAGCCGACTTGTCCGTCTCGGGGGGATCTCGCGCCTGTCGCAGGTGATCTGGCCCGATTCGCTTGTCGTCTCAGGTGATCTGGTCCGTCTCACCGAGGTGGCGGCGACCCTTCATTCCTTGAAGCGCTGGGCAACGCTGACCGGGACAACCAAGCCTGCTTCCGTGAGTTGCGCGCTGGGCAGGCTCCGGTCCCGCTCGACGAGACGCGGATCGCCGCAATCAGGCTGAAATTCAAGGATGCCGAGAGCGGGGGACTGGCGGTGGTGCTGGAGGGCCCCGAGGTCGTCGCGGAAGCAGCCCACAACCTCGTCGATCAGTTGTCCTCCCTCGTTCAAGACGTTCAGGAGTACGCGGAAGCAGTCGCGGCGGACAGCCCAACGGGGGCGACAACGCGCACGAGGCTGCCATGAGTGTGAAGTCACGAAACGTGTCCCCGGGCAGCAGAAGGAGGCGCGGCTCGAAGTCCGTGCGCTCGGCCTCCTCCAGGGAGTACGCGTCGCCCTTCTCCTTGCTCCGGACCGCCTCCTCGCGGGCTTCGCGCTCCTGCTCGCGTTGGTACTCCGCTGCTTGTACGGCGGCCTCGTCGGCTTCCTTGGCGTAGGTGCCGGAGTTCTTGGCGACGGTCTCGGCCGACTTCCCCGTGGGCACGTTCGCAGCCGTGTGTGGATGGTCGCCGGGGCCGGCGCTGAATCACCACCAGGTGGTGAACGGTGTGCCGACCACGAACACTTCGCCCACGGGGAGACAGACGGGACCTGGGTGAAGCGGCATCCTGTCGAACACTGTTTCAGCGACCTAACATCGGCACATGCGTCTATGGCGGAGTCATGACACGGTTGCGTCCCTGCCCCGCGACCCCCGGGCCGACGAGTATCCGATGCCCTTCGTTCCGTACGGCTGGTACGCCGTGCTCCGCAGCGCCGAGCTACGGCCGGGCAAGGTCGTCAGCCTCCACTACTTCGGCCGGGCGCTCATCGCCTTCCGAGGGACCGACGGACAGGCGACCGTCCGGGACGCGCACTGCCCCCACTACGGCGCCCACCTGGGCGCCGGCGGGAAGGTCGTGGACGGCACGGTGGTGTGCCCGTTCCACGGCTGGCGGTTCGGCACGGACGGTAGGTGCGTGGAGGCACCGTTCGCCGCCCACACCCCCAAGGTGTCCCTCGGCGGCTTCCCGGTCCGCGAACACAGCGGACTCGTCCTCGTGTACACCGGGCCGGGCGAACCGTCGTGGGAGGTACCGGAGATCCCCGAGACGGAGTCCAAGGATTACGCCGCCCCGATCGACGACACCTGCCGGGCACGTATCCACGTCCAGGAGATGCGCGAGAACATCGTCGACGAGTCCCATTTCCACTTCATCCACGGCCAGGCCGAACCCCCCGTCCAGGACTGGCGCCAGGACGGCCCGTATGCCGAGGCCCGCGGCCGGATCGCCCGACGCGTCCTGCGCTGGGACATCAACAACACCTTCGACGCGTTCATGTACGGCCCGGGCGTCATGGTGGTCCGCGTCCACGGCCCCGTCCTGTCGGTGACCGCGGTCGCCCTCACCACCCCGATCGACGACCGCACGAGCGAACTCCGGATGCTGTACTACCTGCGCAAACCGTCCCGGCTCCCGCTCCGTTTCCTGACGCCCGCGCTCAAGCTCGTCTTCCGCGCGGAGGCTCTGGGCGAGGTACGGGAGGAGGTCGAGATCTGGGATCACAAGATCCACCGGTCCCGCCCGGTCCTGCTCCCGCACGAGAAGGGAATCAGGGCGCTGCGCCGGTGGTACGGGCAGTTCTACCCGGCTGACGTGACGATTCCGGGGGCGCGCCAGCCGGCGCCGGAGGCCAGGGCCGAGGCTGTCGGGCGGACAGGGGGCGACGAGCCGGTGCGGACTGCGACGTAGACGGGGGCGAGGGCGGGGACGAGGCTCGATCGCCCCTGGAGTTCGCCGAGCGCGGCACCCCGGCTACTCAGACGGGAAGCGGGGCGTCTTTCGCGGTTCGAGCCGGTGTTCGGGGGCCGGCCGGGGACCACGACACCTCCCAGGGCCTGCTCCCGACGCGGCCCCGCCACAGCACCCGGCCGTTCTCGCGTTCTCAGTGGGCGATTCGTGCGGCCTTCGCCGCCCATTCCAGACCCACCATCAAGGGCATCACAGACATCCACGGTCCCACGAAGGGGGCTGGCTTTGTAGGTTGTCACCTACAAAGCCACCGGTGTTGCGCGCTGGGCGGGGCCGCCGACGGTGCGGCGGCGGGGGAAGCGGTCGGCGGCTAGCTGGAGGCGTCGGTCACCTGCAGCTGGTGGTGGTGCTTGAGGGCGGTGCGGGCGGCGAGGACGTCGGACGCGGTGAACTCGCTCCAGTACGGGTGCGTGACGATCGCCGTGGCGAGTTCGAGTTCCCGCTTCCGCAGCCGGGCGATCTCCGTCGCGTCCTGGAGGTCCCAGCCTTGGGAGGCGGGGCGGGAGGCCTGGCGCCAGACGTTGTCGTCGGTCTTCCAGGCGTCCAGTGGTTCGGCTGACCACGGCACCCGCTGGTAGAGGGTCCGCAGTTCAGCGCGGACCTGACGGAGTTCGTCCTGCGCGTCGGTCAGGCCCTGAGGGAAGTCGTACGAAGCTGCCACGGGGCAAAAGGTACTGCTGGTCGAACCGTGCTTCGGTCTGCCGCGCGGCACCATCTCCTGCGCCGACTCTTGCGTCTTCTCCTACGGCATCTCTTGCGACTTCTCGTGCGTCAGCCTCACCGATGGCGCCGCATCCGTGCAGGTCATCCCCACCGTACGAACGCACCCGGTCCTCTCTACGCCCCGGACCACGCCCCACAGCGGGAAGAACAAGGAAGGTGGGCGGTGGGTCAGGCCCGGGCGGCCGGCGAGGGGATCGGGGCGCGTTCGCTGGTGTTGCGCGCCGGGCGGGGCCGCCGCGCCGGGGCAGCCGACGGTGCGGCGGCCGGGGTCAGGAGTCGTCGGGGGCGGAGTCGGTGATGTGGTCGAAGCCGCGCAGCAGAGGTGTCAGCTCCTGGGCGGCTCCGCACAGCGTGTACAGGCGGGTGCCCGGGTGCCCCGCCGCGTCCAGGGCGCGGCCCACGTCGAGCAGCGGCGCGCCCGCCGGTGCTTCCATGCAGCTTCACCAGCACCCACCCCGAAGGCCGGCGCTCCCCGAGGACCTCACGGACCGCCGACTGCGGTGACCGCTCCAGCTTCTCGGTGACGACCTGGTCGTAGTCGACGACGTCGACCGGCCGCAGATGTTCTGGGGCGCGCACCAACACCCGGTACTCCGACGCGTCCACACCGCTGTCCTCGCGATGTCGGTAGGACGGCAGCCCCACGAGATGGACGCAGCCCGTGTCGGTTTGCCGCCGCTGCCACAGTCGCGCCATGCCTTCCTGCTGTGCGGTGCCGAGCAGCAGGAAGGCGGGCAGCACGACTAGGACGGGTGCGGGCACAAGATCGGCATCGTCGTGGGAAGGCTAGGGCACCGCACTACCGTAGGCCGGTCCGATTTCCCCGTTACGACGGCGCCGGCGGTCGTCCGTTGCCAGGGACCTATGTGTCAGGGGCGGCCGTAGCGCGTGCACTTGAGGTACTTGATGGGAGGGTTCTCCGCGCCGTTGTCGAGGCAGATCCGGACGACGCCGACTCCGGCCACGTAGAAGGTCACGGGGAAACTGAACGACGCGCTGGCGCCGCATACGTTGTGGTCGCTGAAGTTGACCGCCACGTCGTGGTTCTTGGAGTCGACGCCGAATGCGGTGGTGCCGCGGCAACTCGTCGCACTGACCGACTTGTGCTCGCCGGACACGACGACCTCCCGGTTGTACCAAGTGATCGTGCCCCGGGTGTACGTGTTCCCGTAGGTGACGTCGAAGGAGCTGGTCGGATACGCGGCACTCTGGGCACCGGCGGCGGGAGCGCCGAGGAGCATGCCCGCGGTGAGTGCGGCGGTACTGAGGGCGGCGGCGAAAGGGCTGGGCATGTCGTCTCCGGAGGTGGGGCCTGTAGGGCCGGCGGCAGTATCGGCCTCATTATTCCTGCCGAAAGGTCAACCGCGTCGTGGACTCCGAGAACCGCCGTCCCGCGACCTGCTACGACGTGGGCCCACTCCTGGCCACCGGCGAGCCCTATCGTCGACCGACTGGCTGCGAAGCTCGCAACGGGCTCTGGTCCACTTGGTGCGGTCGCGTACGCAGGGTGACTGTTGATCTCCGCCTGATGCCGGTTGAGTTCGCCCGAAAATTGCGAGACTGGACGGTGCTGTGGTCGAAAGTTCTTCGCCGTGAACGACATGCTGCCACAGCTGGATGAGCTGCTGTTCTCCTCGGTCGAGGGCGTGTTAGTGGAGTCGGTCGGTGATCGACACGGTCGTCCGGATCGAGGTTCATATGACCGCAGGACGGGCGGCCTGCCCGGGGTGCGGATGCTGGTCAGGGCGAATACATGGCTCCTACCTGCGGTTTCCGCGTGACCTGCCGACAGCGGGCAAGTGTCGTTACGTGTGCGGCGGTTCGTCTGCGCGGAGGACTGCTGCCCGCGCAAGACCTTCGCCGAGCAAGTACCCGGACTCACCCGCAGGTTCGGGCGAATGACCGAGCGGCTGCGGTCGACGCTGGTGGCGGTCGGTCTTGCGCTCGCGGGCCGGGCCGGGCCGGTGCCCGGATGACGGGCGCCTTCAAGGTTCCGGTCAGCGTACTGGCCTTCCCAGCACCGGCCACCGAGGTCACCGCAGCGGCCGCCTGGCGCAGTGCGTCTACTGGCCTGGGGGTGTCACCCAGGGAGCGAAGCGCTGATCGGGGCCTGCATCCTCGCGCCAGTAGCGCAGGACCAGTTCCTGGATGATGTCGAGGCGCTCTGCGGCGATGAGACACGAGACCGGCTCCTGCCCGCCGGCGTCGGCTTCGAAGGCGGCCACGACGGGCGGCTTCTCTCCAAGCTGACGAGCGACTTTCAGGAGCTCGGCGGGCGACGGGGATCGGAAGACCGGGTCGTGGAAGCCGGACGGACAGCTGACGAAGACCGGATCGCCGAAGACCAGTTCCAGGCCGTGGTGGTAGGTCAGGTCGTGGTCGGCGGCGAGCCTGAGCTGTCCGCCGTCCCAAGCGACGACGTCCCAGTCCCACCAGGACCCTTCGGGAAGCTGGATCGCAGTATGCGTTCCTTCGGCATCCACCATCGGCCTCCTCATCCCGTTCGAACAGATCGACAGGCTACACAGCGGCTGCAAGCGTGCGGCTTGACGAGTTAGGACCCTGAGGTGTCTGGATAGCCCCGTTCGCCGGGCTGAGTCCGCGCCAGTTCGGGAAGCTGATCACGGCGTTGCGGCGCGAGGGCGCCGACCCGGTGCGCAAGGGCCGGCCCGTGGAGCCTGCCGCTGGAGGAGCGGGTGCTGTTGGTCGCCGCCTACTGGCGGACCAACCTCACACTGCGTCAACTGGCGCCGTTGTTCGGGGTGTCGAAGTCGGCCGCCGACCGCATCATCGACCACCTCGGACCCGCGCTCGCACTCCAGCAGCGCAAGCGCTTCCGCAAGGACGCCGTGCTGATCGTGGACGGCACCCTGGTCCCCACCCGCGACCACGCAGTCGCCGAGCAGTCGAAGAACCACCGCCACTCGACCAACCACCAGGTCGTCATCGACGCCGACACCCGGCTCGTCGTCGCCGTCGGCCGCCTGTTGCCCGCAAACCGCAACGACTGCAAGGGGTGGGAACTGTCCGGCGCGAAGGACGCCGTCGGCAAGACCACGGTCATCACGGACGGCGGCTACCGCGGCACCGGCCTGGTCATCCCGCACCGCCGTGAACCCGGCCAGGCCGAACTCCCGGCCCTGGAGAGAGGAACACAACACCTCCCACCGCAAGGTCCGCGCCCGCGTCGAGCACGCCTTCGCCCGTATGAAGACCTGGAAGATGCTCCGCGACTGCCGCCTCAAGGGCGACGGCGTTCACCACCCTTGCGAAAACCATTGGTGCCCGGCTTGCTCCGCTGATGGACTGCAGTCCTGCCGTGAGTCTGCCGCGTGACGGGGGTAGTGGTTGTGACAGGCTATGACGTGCTTGCCGAGGTGTACGAATGGCTCATCTCGGATGCAAAGTTGCCTCCAGCCGAGTTCGCTGCGTCGTTCGACGACGTCCTCAATCTCCTGCCGTCGAACGCTCACGTCCTCGACTGTTCGTGCGGAACTGGACAGTTGGCGGTTGGCCTCGCCGGTCGTGGCATGCAGGTTGTCGCAACTGACGCCAGCGAGGCGATGGTTCGTCGGACTGCAGAGTTGTCTGAGGAGTTCGGGGCATCCGTCCGGGCCGTACGGGCGAACTGGGAAGAGTTGCCCGACCATTTCCAGGACAACACGTTCGACATGGTGTTCTGCGTCGGCAACTCACTTCACCATGCCGCGGGCGCGACAGGCAGGGGTGCTGCTCTGGAGTCGATGTCACGGCTTCTGCGCCCCGGCGGGCGCTTGGTACTCACATCCCGCACTTGGGAACTCGTGAGGGCCAGAGGTTCCCGGCTGGAGATCAGTGACCGACTCGTCCGCCGGAACGGTCGCGATGCCGTCGTGGTCTACCGCTGGGAGATTGCGCCGCATTGGGAGGAGGAGCACCACATCGAGATTGCGATCGCGCAAGTTGATGCGACCGGGTTGGTTCTTGTCCGCTCGGAACTGCTGTCCTGCTGGCCCTACCGGTACGAGGAACTCGAAGTCGAGCTGCACCGGGTCGGACTCCAAACGGAACTGAGCACGTTCGATCTTGGGGCCGAGAACTACATGGTGGTCGCGAGCAAGGTATGAACACCGGACTCTCAGTCCCTGGCCGGACCGCCCGGTTGCTCGCAGGATGCTTGCGCCCTCTCATCGGTGCGGGTTCAAGTGGTCAACGCCAACGCAACGCCTCGGACGAGGAGTGCTCGTCGATCAGACGGCGGTAGATCCGGGGTGACGGTATGGCGCTGTTTCCTGGTCGCGTCCAGATCAATGAGCAGGATCTCGTCGATCAGCAGCGTGAACGGATCCAGCTTCGACGGCCGCACCGAAGCGGTTGTCGTGCATGGCTGCGGCCAAGCCGCGAGGCCAGGGCCCTGTTGACCGTGCTCCAGGTGACGCCGTACTGCACGGCAACGCCCGGTTCGACATGCTATCGCGAGAGTCGCGCCGCAGCGTGGCGTACAACTCGACCTTCGACTGGCCCGGCGGCATCGGGGGTGCTCCTTTTCTGGGCACATCCAGCTTGACACCGCAGCCCCGATGGTGACGTCAGAATTCTGTTCTGCCTCACCTCTCGTTGCCGTGGTCTCGGGACCCGTCGTCCGACCTGTGGTGGCTGCAGAGTCATGTGAGGCTGAGGGCCGCTGTCCTGCCTCAGGTAAGTCGGGATATATCGGTCTAGAGCTCGGGCAGTCGGTCGGCCGGGGTGGGAGAGCGGCGTTCCTGTAGCCAGTAGAGGTAGATCTGCAGGTCCGTCTCCAGACTTCCGGAGTCGATGCCGCCAGCGATGTAGGCCGCGAAGTGTCGGCGGCGGTTGAATCCTGACCCGGTGTGGGCGGTCGAGTTCTGACCCACCGGGTCTGGGTTGCCGGTGTTCAGTCGGTGTCGTGTGTGGC
>NZ_JBVIOL010000022.1:0-97023 GCF_055578825.1 Streptomyces sp. NPDC032822
TCCGCGACGACATCCACGAAGCCTTCCTCAGCCTGGCCTGCGGCATCATCTGCTGGCGCCGACTGAAGAACCTCGCACTTTGTTAGGAGTTCTTATCGCTTCGCACTCGTCAGCAGTTAGCCGTCCTGGGGCTGGCCTGTGCGGCAGCAGCCGGGTGCAACGGGGACGGGGGGACGGCGTCGGCGAAATCCACCGCCCCTGTACCGTCCCGGACCGCATCTCCGTCGCCGTCGGTGCCGGCCGACCCGGACGCCACCGCGAAAGAGACCGCGCTGAGGGTCTATACGGGGTACTGGCGCCAGATGCAGGCCCTGTACGCCGACCGTGACGGCACCACGCAACGCCTGCAGCAGTACGCCGCCTCCGATGCCCTGGCGAAGGCCACCAGCGCCGCACAGCGCGCGCACGCCCGGGGACGGATCTACACCGGCACGGTCAGCTTCTCCAAGACGTCGGTCACCGACACCGACCTGGACCGCAAAGTCCCCAACATCCGGCTATCCAGCTGCCTGGACGTCTCCCAGTGGCAGCCCGTCGACGCCGACACCCACACACCCGTCGAGCTGCCCGCCGGCCGGCTCACGCAGTACACCGTCGCGACCATCTTGGAGAAGTGGCCCGAAGGATGGCGGGTCATCCGGGACGAGCCACAGGGAAAGAAGTGCTGACCCGGGCCCGGATCGCCGCGGGTGCCGGCGCGGCCGTCCTGGCCGTCGTCGGTGCCGCACCCGGCGCCCTCGCCGCGGACACCCCCGGCGGGGGCGTGGAGTGCGACATCTACATCTGCGAAGTCGTGGCCGCCGATCCCGGAACAGGCAGCCCCGCCACGGGAGACGGCAGCGAGCCCCACAGCAGCGGCGGGGCCAGTCAGGGCAGCAGTCCGTGGACGTGTACCTACGACCTGGTCGAGCCTCCGCCGCCGGCGAGCTCCCTGGACTGGGAAGGGCACCAGCCAGGAGAGGGGGCCGTCTATCAGGAGACGTGCCACTACCTGGACAGCGGGAACACGGTCGTGCGGCAGGTATGGCGGGCCGATCCCCCGGACGCGCCGGCAGCCGACCCGGCCGCCCTCGCGCAGCGGGCCGTCGACTCGATGAAACTCACCAGCCCTGACATCGCCAGCCCCCGGCCAGCGGGAACATACATCGTGGGGATACCGATGTGGCTGTGGGTCAACCAGAGTCCCACGACGTTCGGGCCCACCACGGCATCAGCCACCGCGGGCGGGGTAACGGTCACCGCTACCGCACAGGTGTCGAAGATCGTGTGGCAGACCGGCGACGGCGCCACCGTCACCTGTACCGGACCCGGCACCCCCTACACCCGGCCGGCAGGCCTGACCAGCTCCCCCACCTGCGGCCACACCTACACCCGCACCTCCGCCCACCAGCCCGACGGCCGCTACCAGGTGACAGCGACCTCCACCTGGAGCATCAACTGGACTGTCACCACCGGCGGCGGCGGACAAGCCGGCCAGCTCACCGAAATCCGCCACAGCCAGCTCCAGATCCCCATCGGCGAAACCCAGACCGTCAACTGACGTCAGGCACCTGATACGTGAGGCTTTTCCGTGGCGGGCCTGAGCCCGCCACGGATAGGCTGCCGGCGCCTGCCTCCACCCGCCGGGATCTCAAAGCCGCCCTGGCCCCGGACCTGGTCACCACAGATGTCACGGCACCGGCGACTTCAAGGCGCGGGCGAAGCCCGCCGCGAACCGGGGCTCGTCATACGACGTCATCGTCGGCGACATCACCGGCGGCGCCAGAGGGGACATGCTCTCCCGGGACACCTCGGGCGCGGTGTGGCGCAACCCCGGTACACGAAGTAGGGCCAGAGCCCGTATCCATCTGTGAGGCCAGGCGTGAACCCGTTCGCCGCGGATCGGCAAGTACAGGGTGTGAACACCCGCCATCGCGACACCCACCGACCCCACCAACGGACGGACAGTCCATGACCGACTCGGCCGGCGGCGACGCCGAGCTCATCGCGGCCTCACTGGCCGAACCCGAGCGTTTCGCGGTGCTCTTCGAGCGTCACGCCCCGGCGATCCACCAGTACGTCGCCCGACGGCTGGGCCGGGACGCAGCCGACGACGTCACCGCCGAAACGTTTTTGACGGCCTTTCGGATACGGGCCCGGTTCGACCCGGCCCGCGCCGGCGTGCGGCCCTGGCTGTACGGCATCGCCGCCAAACAGATCGGCCGGCAGCGCCGGGAGGAGGTCAGGGCGCTGAAGCTGCTCGCCCGCACCGGCCATGACCCGGTCGCCGACAGCTGGACCGATTCCGCCGACGACCGCCTGGCCGCGGAGGCCGCCGCACGCCCGCTGGCCGGGGCGCTGGCCCAGCTTTCCGCGGGTGACCGGCACGTCCTGCTGCTCTTCGCCTGGGCCGACCTCAGCTACCAGGAGATCGCCCAAGCCCTCGACATTCCCCTCGGCACCGTCCGCTCCCGCCTCAACCGCGCCCGCCGCAAGCTGCGCACCGCAACCGGCGCGGCCGGCGGTCCCCTCATCGAAGCTCGCATACACGAAGGTGACCCCGCATGAACGAGCTCTCCCAAACCCGTCGCCTGCGCGCCGGCGTTCCCCTTCCCGACGCCGACCGGCTCGCCGCGCCGCGGGCCCGGCTCACCGCGGCGTTCCGGCAGGAGACCCACCGCGGGCGCCCCGCTCTTCCCAGGCGCCGGATGATCCTGGCCGGCGCCGCCACCGCAGGGGCCCTCGCCGGGATCGTCGCGACGCTGCCCGAGGACGGCCCCGGCGCCTTTGCCGGGAAGCGCCCCCAGGTGCTGTCGGCGGGCGCCTCCGCCGACGCCCTCGAACTGGCTGCCGCGACCGTCGAGAAGCGCGACGGCACCGAACCCGGCCCCAAGCAGTGGGTGTACGAGAAGAGCACCGTCTTCGGCCAGGGCAAGCCGCGAAGCAGCCAGGAGTGGACCCGCTGGGACGGCACCGGACAGGCCCATCTGCCCGGCATCCCCCCGGCCGGTGACGTCTCGGACTTCGACCCGGACGAGCTCCAGGTCTGGTACGGCCCCAACCAGGAAGAGAAGTGGAAGCAGCAGGGGTACGACGACCGCTCCCAGCGGCAGTACTACCGCTTCCTCGCCACCCTGCCGAGCGACCCCGACCGCATGATGAAACGCATCCGTGAAGAGCACGCCATCGACTCCGTCAACGGGGAGCCACGCGCACAGCGCGACTGGCGGGAGATCGACGTCCTGTACCGGTCGGTACTCATCCCGCCGAACGTCCAGGCAGGCCTGTTCCGGGCTCTCGCGAAAATCCCCGGCGCCCGGGTGACGACCGGCACCAAGGACCCCCTCGGCCGCACGGCAATCAGCGTAAGCGTGAACTACACCGACAAGACACCCGCAGGCTGGCAGGGCAAACAAGAAATTTTCTTCGATCCCGAAAGCTACGCCTACCTGGGACAGACCCGCAACGACGGGCAGATGGTCAACGCCCGCGCCGCCTGGGGCATCGTCAACAAACCCGGCGCCCACCCCTGAGCACCACCAGAAACACCCTGCGCGACACCAGGCACCTCTCCCCGTCACACCGACCACACCAAGCCACCACGTCCACAGCCCCACCGGCAAACACACCCACGACCAGCACAACAGCCCCAGAGGCGCGGCAGGTCCGGGCGGATCAAGCCGCACGCATCTCACTCCGACAGCGAGTTCGGGGCATGAGACGCTCCGGAAAAATGCGGCCGGGCCGATGATGCCGGAGCCGTACTTGGTGAGGACGCGGCCGACGGCCGCTTCGGCAACCAGGCGGGTTTCGCGGGCCTCATCGAAGCTGACCTGGGTGGCGATCCGGTCGGCACCGATGAGGCCCTCACCCTTGAGCACGAGGGCGGTCAGGCGGCCACGCTGGAGGCCGACGGCCTCCAGCAGCTGGCTGGCGAGGATACGCAGATCGTCCTCGTACGCGGACCGCTCGACCAGGCGGCGGGTCTTCTCCCAGCTGCCAGTGCCGACGAATCGCAGCGTGAGCCTGAGGACGCGGGTGCGGGCGGCCTGGCCGCAGCGACGCAGCAGGTGGCCAAGCTGGACCAACCCCCACCTGCTGATCACCCAGCAGACGGCGCACCACGACAGGCCAGCCAGCCGGTGGTGGCTCACGACTGCCCTGCGTGGCCAGGAGACCAGCCTCGATCTCCTGCGGCAGGATCGGATCCTCGAAGAAGTCGAGGCCGTAGATGTCCGCGACCCCCTGCACATCGCGGCGGTCTTCGGACTGCGACCCGATACCGCCCAGCGGGATGTCGACGCCGTCCACGGACGCCATGGCTTTGTAGGTGAAACCTGACGTCACTCAGGCATCGAGCCGGGCCGTCAGGCCGTCGAGGACCCGGTCGAGTCCGTACGCGAAGTCGTCGTCGCGGATCTGCTGCGGGTGCACATCCTGCTGGGCGGAGCTTCCCTCGCGCAGCCGCGGGTGTTGCTGCGCCGCTGCGTCGAAGGCCGGGTGCAGGCCGCCACCGTCCCTGCTCGGTATTGGCACTGCGTGCGATCAGCGAGAGGTACGCGGCCTCGGAGGTCGCGGTCCCGATGACGTATGCCGTGAGCGTCCCGGCGGCCTGGTTCGTCTCGTCCGCGGGGAAGCCCGCCGCGTCGAACTGCGCGCGCAGCCCCGATGCCGTCCGCATGGCGTTCGGGCCGATGCGGACGAGGCCGGCCTGGCCGAGCTCAGGGGCGATCCAGGGGTGGCGCAGGCTCATCGCCCGCAGACCGGTGGGGGTGCGGGCGAGGGCCGCGCGCCACTGGGTGCGGCCCGCAGCGGCCGGTGCCTCCGGCTCTGCGTAGACGTCGTCCACGACCAGCTCGATCAGCTCGCCCTTGTGGGCCACGTGCCGGTAGAGGGGCGTGGCCGCAGCATCCAGAGGGGTGCCGAGCCTGCGCATGCTGAGCGCCTTGATGCCCTCCGCGTCCAACAGCTCGATCGCCGCGGCCACGATCTGCTCGCGGGTCAACTGCTCCCGCTGCGTGCGGCGCGGACGGCTCCACACCGATGCGGCCGGCTTCACGTCGGCTGGCATACGGCCCTCATCCCTGCTCGCCCCGCTGCCCCTCCCCCACGATAGCGAACACCGTACACACATTGCGTACGCCGTCCCCCTATGCGTACAGTGTGCGCAACGAAGAACGCCGTACGCATCAGGTGGGAGCGGGTATGCCGAAGAACGTGGTGAGCTGGGACGAGCAGGGCGACTGGGACGCCAACGGCGAGTGGGGGACGCGGAACTCGACGGGCCGGAAGCTGGACCTCGCCCACTGGCAGGCCCGCCTCGACGAGCTGCGCGCCAAGCACCACGTCCCGGCCGCGTCGCTGGCAGTCCTCGTCGAGGGGACCGTCCACGAACTGGCCAGCGGCATACTGCACCGCGGAACCGGCGTGGAGGCGACGACCGACTCGGTCTTCCAGATGGGCTCGATAGCGAAGGTCTACACCGCCACCCTGATCATGCGGCTCGCCGAATCAGGCCAACTGGACCTGGACGCGCCGGTCGTGGACGTACTGCCGGAGTTCTCGGTCGCCGACCCCGAGGCGACCAGGGCGATCACCACGCGCCAACTGCTCAGCCACACAAGCGGCCTCACGTGCGACTTCAGCCACGACAGCGGACGCGGTGACGACTGCCTCGCCAAATACGTCGAGGCCGCGAAGGACGTGGCACTCGACTGCCCGCCCGGCACCGCGATCTCGTACAGCAGCGTCGGCTACAACGTGCTCGGCCGCATCGTCGAGGTGGTCACCGGCAAGGTCTGGGACGAGGCGCTGAAGGACCTGCTCCTGGCCCCGCTCGGCGTCACGCACACCATGACGCTGCCCGAGGAAGCGCTGCGGTTCCGAGCGGCGATGGGGCACCTGGGCGAGGCGGGCCAGGACCCGGACCCGGCACCGTCCTGGGACCTGATGCCGCGCTCGGCGGGCCCGTACGGCAGGGTCATCGCCACGGCCGGAGACGTCGCGCGGCTCGCGCGGATGCACCTCACCGGCGGTGTGGCGCAGGACGGCACACGTGTGCTCTCCGAGGAGACGGTCGCGCTGATGCAGCGCCGGGTGGTGGACTCCCCCGACAAGTGGACGGTCAGCGCGGACGGTTGGGGCCTGGGCTGGACGCTGTACGACTGGAACGGCATCCACGGCTACGGCCACGACGGCGCCTCCATCGGGCAGTACGGCTACCTGCGCGTCGTGCCGTCAGCGGGCGTCGCGGTTGCACTCCTCACCAACGGCGGCGGTGCACGTGAACTGTATGCGGCGCTCTACCGGGAACTCCTCGCCGAGCTGGCCGGGGTGACGATGCCGGAACCCTTCGCCCCGCCGGCCCAGCCACCCGTGGTCGACTTCGCGCCGCTCGTCGGCACGTACCGGCGCGAGGGCGTGGTCATCACCGTGACCGAGCAGGACGGCGCGGGGCACGCGGTGTACGAGTTCGTCGACGGCATGAAGGACTTCTCCGAACCCCTGGAGATCGATCTGGTGCCGGTGACGGAGACGGTCTTCGCCGGTACGGGAGTGGGCGCGGCGTTCAGCGAGGACTACATGCCCGTAGTCTTCTCCACGCTGCAGGACGGCACAGGCTGCGTCTACATCGGCATGCGCTGCGGCCCCAAGACCGCGTAACACGGCTGCGCCGCGCGGAGCCCGGTCTCCCTCCTCAACTCCGGCCCGCTGAAATCCAATGCCTTGCAGATCGTCCGCCACGTCACCCCGCACCCACGCTCCAGAGCGCGCATCGACAGGCCAGCACTTCGGTGAAGTCGCGTGACGCCCGGTTCGTGGCGAACTGCTAGCTCAGCGGTGGTCTCGGAACGTGACAGGCACCGCTTCCAAGATCATGGATTTCTCTATGCCCCGTGATCCAAGTGGAAGACCGTGCCTGGCGACGCATCGTCACTGATCCCGCCTGCCCTTGACCAACTGCACGAGAATCCGCAGGTCCGGCCCGAGGAGGTCCCGGGCCTGCCGGAGCGGCTTGCCGCGATGTCGGACCCGCGCGACCCGCGCGGGGTGCCCCACCGCCTGGCCATCGCGCTCGCTCTCACCGCGTGCGCGGAGCTGGCCGGAGCGACCTCGCTGCCGAAGGTCGGCGAATCGATCGCCGACGCACCGGGGTATGTGCTGGAACAGGTCGGGGCCGACCCCGATCCGCTTCTGCGCAGCCGGACTCGATCCGCTACTGCCCAGGCGGGTCCTGCCCGCCTGGGCCACGGTCCGCCGACTGCTGGCCCGCATCGACGGCGATGCGCTGGACCTGGCTGTCGGGAGCTGGCTCCCCGACCGCCGCCCGAAGACGACCGGGCAGCGTGGCCTCGCAGTGGACGGCAAGAGCCTGCGGAGCGCGGCCAGAGCCAAGGGCCGCAGGATCCGCCTGCTCACCGCACTGGAGCACGCCACCGGCCTGGTCCTGGCCCAGCTGGACGCCGGCGAGAAGACCAACGAGATCACGTGCTTCCAGCCGCTGCTGGACACCCTCGCCGACCTGGCCGGCGTCGTAGTCACCAGCGACGCGATGCACACCTAGCGCGAGCTGGGTTGGCCCCACTCTGCGCTCGGTTGACAGTGCGGTCAGGGCAGGATCAGAGCAACAGGGGCGTTGGCCAGTGTGCCTGGGTGGCAGTGCAGGGCCCGCCTGAAGAGCCTGCTCCGGATGCGGCCGAGGTGAGCGGAGAAGCCGTTTGCGCCCTCACCGACCGATGTCCGGATCAGTTCCAGGTCATGTTGATCGCACGTTCGAAGTCGACGTATCCGGCGCGCAGGAAGGCGTTAACCATGGGAGTGTTGCTGAGATCCGTGGCCGCCCGGATGCGCGGGACCTTTTGCTCGGCGAGGACGCGGGTGCCTTCGGCGAGGATCTCGTCGATGTAGCCGTTGCCGCGGTGCGCGGGCAGAACGGCCAGGTAGGCAATGATCGAGTTGTAGTCATTGCGGGCGGGGATGACGAACCCCACCGGATCACCGCCGGGGAGCACCGCGATCCGCCACCACTCCCGAGGGCTCGTGTAGCGCGCGAGCTCTTCCTCGTAGTGGCTCAGCGCCGCTTCGCGAGCGGGCATCCGGGTCAGTTCGCGCCGGCCGTGGGCGTCCAGCGTCCCGTCCATGGCCCGGGTCATCAGGGCAAGGAGTTCCTCGGAGTCGCGGACCGGCCGGAACGCCAGGCGTCCGCTGGGCTCGGGAACGGGTGTCCCTGGACGCCACTCCAGACGCAACCGTTCCACGAACAGTCGGGCACCGGTCCGTTCCAGTATCGTCATTCGGTCCTTGACGGCGAGCTCGGTCGCCTCGCTGTCACGCCAGTTGGACGGGACGAGGCGGCTGTAGTCGGGCGGGCTGGTTTCCGGGGGAAGGGTCTTGGCCATGGCGGTGTACAGCAGTCGTCCGCCGATGTCCACGCGGTCGAAAGCTGCGGCACTGTCGTCGAGGTCGAGGATGTCCAGGAGAAGCGGTGTGTCCTCTCCAGCCCGGCCCCACCAGGCGACCCTGGCCAGCAGGTGGTCGCCGCGCAGGGCAACCCACATCCATTCCGGCCGACGACGGCCGGCTGCGAGATCGTCCGCCAATTCCTCGTTGAAGGCGTAGGGAAGTCGGCAGAAGAGGTCGAGTTCGTCGCGCCCGCTGATCGGACGTATGGTCAGGTCGTTCTGTTCCACGGTCAAGGTGGGTTGCCCCTCTCGGCTGACCGCGTCGAACAGCAGCTTCGCGGCCACCGTCGCCCCGTCGGTGCGGAACCTGCCGGCCACGGCCCTTGCCCGCGCGCCGATCTCGGGGGCCAGGGCCTTCTTGAGCACCGCCGACAGGGACTCGAAGGTCGGCATCGGACCCTCATGTGCCGCGCCGATGCCCAGGTCAGCCACTCGGCTGGCGAAATATGGCTGGTCCCCCCCTTGGGGTACCACGACCTGAGGCGTGCCAGCCCAGGTGGCCGTCGTCGTGGTGCCCGCGCCGCCGTGGTGCACGACGGCGGCTGCCCGGCGGAACAGTGTCTGATGGTTGGCCTCGCCGATGACGAAGCAGTCGTCCTGGTCGTCGATCAGCGCCAGGTCGGCCCAGCCGCGGGAGACGACCGCCCGGCGGCCCTGCGCGCGGATCGCCTCGACGACCGCCCGCGCGACGTCCTGCGGATCGCGCATGGGAACGCTGCCGAAGCCCACGTACACCGGTGGTGTGCCGGCGTCCAGGAACGCCACCAACTCGGCGGGCAGCGGGCGTTCGTCGGGCAGGACCCACGCGCCGGTCTGTATCACGTCGAGGTCCGCCGGCTGCTGCCACGGGGACAGGACCGGGTCCGTGGCCAGCCACGGCTGGTCGGTGAAGACGTGGTCGCGGACGTTGTCCACCTTCGGCAAGCCGATCGACGCCCGGTGGGTGTTGATCACCTCGCCGAACAGCGCCTGTGCGTCCTGGGCGTCCCGGTCCCACAACACTTGATTGTCGGTCACGTCAGGCGGGAGCGGCCGGCCCGGCCGCGGAATCGGCGGGTGGTGCGGCGACGGTAGACTGACCGGCTGGTAACTCGCGTACACGTAGCGGATGCCCAGTTTCTCGGCAACCGACCTCACACCCGCTACGGCCGGCACGAGGCCGGTTGCCACCAGCACGTCGCACCCCTCGGCTGCTGCGGTGACGTTGTCATAAAACGCGGCGACCAAATCGGCCGCGCGCTGGGGCACTCCTGCCGCCGATGGCGGCGTCTTCCCGGTAACTAACTCGCGCACCGACTGGCCGGTCGGCACCATCTCCACGCCGACCCCAGCCAGCCGCTTCGCGAACTCCTCGTCCGGCGGCGCGCACACCCGCACCTCCGCGCCCAATTCCCGCAACCGCACCGCGAGTCCCACCAGCGGTTCAATTCCTCCGCGCGAGTCATACCCCGACAACACCACACGCATCTAGCGACTCTCGATTCTGTAGATCCTGGTTTCGGTGGCTGATTCTGCGGTACGACCCGGGCCTTGCGGCAAGCCCCCCGGTGCGCTATATCGTGATCACGGAAAGGAGTGGACACTCCCCTTTTCCTTCGCCGTCCGCAGTGGACGGACGGCCTCCCCGCGAAGCCGCGGCGCACCGTGTACGGCGGTCCGTCGGCCCAGGAGGACCTTTCATGCGCACACGCCGGCTCAAGAACGCCTATTGCAGTGAGTTGAGGCGTCGCCGGCAGATCAGTGCGCATCCCAGGGAGAGGAACGCTTCGTGGACGTCGTCGCGTCTCGCTCAGCGGATCGGCAGGCGGCGGAACCAGTGCAGGTGAGCGAACACCGCCTCCCCCACCCGGAGTTGGGCACCCAGGACGGACCATGTTCGGTGCCGCGGCGGGCGATCACAGGCTTCACACCGAGTACGCGGACGAGACGGCGGTGCTTGTCGTGGGTCACAGCCGCCGTCACCGAGCACCATGTCCGGGCGGCGACGGGCTGGCCGCACCTGCCCCGCACCCGGGGGGAACGGCTTGGAGCCGTGGGATCAGCTGAGTGACGTCGTTGCGGTTGCCGCCGGTCAGTGCGGCGGCGAGAGAGATGTCGGTGGCGTCGGCGATCAGGTGATGCCCCGCTCCCGTTGCAGCGGCCGGTGGAGGCCATGTCGGTCCGCAGGATGCTGGCCAGGGCCGCGGCGTCGACGGCGTCCGGCTTCTTGCGCGTGGCGGTCCCGGTAGGGGGGCAACGGCCAGCGGATTGATCGCGAAGACCGGCCGACTCGTGGCTGGCCCGCATGCAGGCGACGAGGAGTCCGCCTGATGTTCGACCGCCACGGGAATCCGGGCGGCCTCGCTATCGCCATGCTCGGCCAGCAGGTGCGTGAGCTCGGCAAACCTGCAACATGGTCGCTGATCCGCACCTTGGCGAGTCACTCCCCCTTGACGAGACGGACCGTATCGTCTACTTTTCTGTTCGTCGGTCGGCAGCTGGTCCTCCTTCTGCTCGCCACACACTCCTGTTCACCCAGCAAAGGACTGCTCTTGCACTGTGCTTCCGTCGGCACCACCGTCACTGCCTCTCCTCTCACCACGTCTCAGATCGCTCTTGCCGAGGTGACCAAGCGCTACGGCGAACAAATGGTGCTGGACCGCGTGTCTCTCACCATCCGGCCGGGCGAAAAGGTCGGGATCGTCGGGGAAAATGGCTCTGGGAAGTCCACGCTCCTGCGGCTGCTGGCAGGACAGGAGCCTGTCGACAACGGCAGCCTGACCGTCATAGCACCGGGCGGGATCGGCCACCTTCGTCAGACGCTCGACCTGCCCGGCTCGGCCCGCGTGGGCGATGCCGTGGATCACGTACTGGACGAACTGCGCGCCCTGGAGCACCGCATTCGTGTCGCCGAGGCCACACTGGGCACAGTCGGCACTGCTGAGTTCGAGCGCTACGCCTCGCTGGTGGCCGAGTTCGATGCGCGGGGCGGGCACGGAGCCGATCGCCGGGTCGAGGTGACCCTGCACGGACTCGGCGAGCACGCGCCACTGGACCGGGAGCGTGCGCTGAGCACCCTCTCCGGAGGGCAGCGCTCCCGGCTCGCGCTCGCCGCGACCCTGGCCCTGGCCCCCGAACTGCTGCTGCTCGACGAGCCGACCAACGATCTGGACGACGAGGCCGTGGCCTGGCTCGAAGGACATCTGCACCGTCATCGGGGCACGGTCATCGTGGCCACGCACGATCGGGCGTTCCTGGAACGCGTCACCGACACCATCCTGGAAGTGGACCACCATCAGCGCACGGTACGGCGCTACGGCAATGGATACACCGGCTTTCTCGCCGCCAAGGCGGCAGCTCGGACCCGGTGGGTGTGGGATCACGAGCAATGGCGCAATGAGGTCGCCCGGCAGAAACACCTCGCCAACTCCAGTATCGGGCTGCTGGCAGAGATCCCCCGCAAGGGACCGTGGGCATTCAGCGGCGCCGGCGCTTTTCGAGCGCGCTCGCGGTCACACGGCGCACAAAGCCGGATCCGGAACGCACGCGAGCGGTTGCAACGACTCACGGAGCACCCCGTGCCGCCACCTCCGCAGCCACTGCGGTTCACCGGCCGCGTCGAAGGCACGCCGACCGCCGAGGAAACATCAACAGCAGCGCACCTGGAAGGCGTCCTGGTCAAAGGGCGGTTGTATGTTCCGTCCCTGAAACTCGCCCCTGGTGACCGACTCCTCGTCACCGGCCCCAACGGTGTCGGCAAAAGCACCCTTCTCCAACTGCTGGCAGGGGAACTGACGCCTGACGCCGGCATAGTGCGCCGACCGCGCCGGGTTGGATTCCTACGTCAGCAAAGCGCGCCCGACGACGCCATCGATGCCCGACCGCTGCTCGCGGCATTCGCAGCCGACAGGGCCGGGCAGCCCGACGAGCACGCCGACGCACTCCTTGCGCTCGGCCTGTTCCACCCTCCCGACCTCGCTGTTCCTGTACGGAACCTGTCCGTCGGGCAGCGCCGCAAGCTCGAACTGGCCCGGCTCGTGACGGCCGGGCCATTCGATCTGCTACTGCTCGACGAGCCGACGAACCACCTGGCCCCCGCCTTGGTGGAAGAGATCGAGGCAGCCCTGGCCCGCTACACCGGCACGCTGGTCGTGGTGACGCACGACCGGCTCCTGCGCGAACGCTTCCACGGGCCCCGCCTGGAACTCCCCATGGCCGCCGAGAAGACGCGCCAGAACTGACGGCCTTGCCCCCCGCCCAACCGTCCGCGCCGGGGCCTTGACCCCTGATCCTGGACACACGAGACACTGAATCCTGAGGATTTGAGAGGGCGTCAAGTCCGATCTTCCTCGGTTCGTGATCGCTCGATCGGGGGACTGATCGCCGCATGAGCGGACGACAGGGGCCTGTCGTCCCGACGACGCCCCCTACGCGTCTGGCTCAACCCAGAGCACGGACGAATCGCGCTCCAGCTCGGCTTCGAGCTGTGCTGGGCCACCACATGGATGGACGACGCTGGGCAACGTCGAGTTGGGACACGCCGGACCGAATCTGCCGATGCCGATCGGCATCCGCGTCGCCCTCGACGCGCAGCAGCGCACGTTGTCACTGCTCGAACCGGCGGTACGCCCGCTCACGTTGACCGGACCGGGCGGCTGAGCAACGCGTATCAGCGAGGCGACAGCATCGGCAGCACCCACCCTCGGCGGACCGCCATCCACTGTCCCACCGCAAGACCCAGGGGTGGGCCACTGAGCTGCACCCTGTTTCGTGGAGTCCGCCCTGGCGCCGTTCGCGGGAGCCACGCCGGCAGCACCACTCGGCGGATGTCCGGCCTGTTCATCACGCTTGCGCCGGCCGCATGTCATCGCACTCTCGAACCGTTCGCTCATCGACCCGCAGCCGGGCGTACGCCCTGTCGCCCAATCCCCTCGCCTGCCACTCCGGTCAGGTCTTCCACGGCGCTCCTCGCCCTGCCACGCCGGCCTGACAGGTCTGCCGACGAACCTGGCCCCACAGCGCAGAGTGCACCAGGAGCCGTCCATGGGGCCACGGTGTCATCCCCAGGCTGTGCGGTCCTGCCAATGGGCGCCTGGTGGGGCCGCGGACAGTCGTTCCCCATGGCTCACGCGGCCACGCGACCCAGCCGTGCACGCCCGGCGCGCCAAACGTGCTCGATCAGCAGCACGGTGGAGGCGGTGGCGAGACAGGTCGCCCACTGGGCGGGACTCAGGGAAACGGTGTCGAAGACTCCCTGGGCGGCGGGCACCTGTACGGCGACGACCTGGAGGACGAGGACGGCGGCCAGACAGATCCACAGGGTGCGGTTGTGCAGCTGGTGGCGGCCGAGGACAGGGCCGTCCTCGCTGCGCGCCGCCAGGGCGTTGAACAACTGGAAGAGGACGAAGGTGGTGAAGGCCATGGTGGCCGCGGTCTCGGCGTCGGTGAGGTTGCGGGCGGTGGCGAAGACGGCCAGGGTGCCGGCGGCCATGACGAGGCCGGAGCGGGTGACGGCGGCCAGGCGGTGGACGTTCAGGATGCGCTCACTGGGAGAGCGCGGAGGGCGGTGCATCACATTGTCCTGCGGAGGGTCGACGCCCAGGGCCATGGCGGGAGGTCCGTCCATGATGATGTTGACCCACAGCAGCTGGACCGCGGACATGGGCGCCGGCAGCCCGGCCAGCACGGTGGCGAGCAGGGTGAGGATCGCGCCGATGTTGGTCGACAGCTGGAAGCGGACGAACGTGACGATGTTGTCGTAGATGGAGCGGCCTTCGCGCACCGCGCGGACGATGGTGGAGAAGTCGTCGTCGGTGAGGACCATGTCGGCGGCCTCTTTGGCCACGTCGGTGCCGGTGATGCCCATGGCGACGCCAATGTGGGCGGCGCGCAGGGCCGCGGCGTCGTTGACGCCGTCACCGGTCATGGCCACGATGTGGCCCTTTTGGGAGAGCGCGCGGACGATGGTCACCTTGTGTTCGGGGGCGACCCGGGCGAAGACGCCGACGTTCTCGATGCGGTCCGCGAGGTCCTGTTCGCTCATCCGGGCCAGTTCGGTGCCGGTGACGACCTCGCCGGTGATGCCGAGTTCGCGGGCGATGGCGGCGGCGGTGTCGGCATGGTCCCCGGTGACCATTTTGACGGTGACACCGGCGGCCCGGGCGAGAGCGACGGCATCACGGGCCTGGGGGCGGGGCGGATCGGCGATCCCGGCGATCGCGGTCAGGGTCAGCCCTGTCGCCTCTCGCGGGTTCGGCCGGTCGGTCGTGGCGGTTGCCGCCCCGAGGACACGCAGGCCCTGGCCGGCCATCCGCCGGGCGGCGTCGGTGACCTCCCGGCGGTGCTCCGCGTCGAGGAGTGCGGGTCCGTTCTCGGTCAGGACGTGGGTGCAGCGGTCCAGGAGGACGTCGACGCCTCCTTTGGCGTGGGTGCGGGCGCGGCCGTCGGCGTCGGTGTGGAAGGTGGCCATGTACTTGTCGGCCGGATCGAAGGGGATCTCACCGGTACGCGGCGTCTGGGTGCGCAGTTCGGCGTCGAGACCCGCTTTGGCGGTGAGCACGATCAGGGCGGCCTCGGTGGGGTCTCCGATGACGCCGTCCGGGGTGAGGCGGGCGTCGTTGCACAGCGCGAACGGCAGCACCGCCTCGTGGAGGTTCGCCTCGGGGCGGTCCGCGGTGTGCTGCCCGTCGGTGAGGCGCACGGTGCCGGTGGTGTCGTAGCCCTCGCCGGTCACGTCGTAGCTGCGGCCGGCGGCCCACAGGGCGCGGGTGGTCATCTCGTTCAGGGTCAGGGTGCCGGTCTTGTCGCTGCACACCACGGTCGCGGAGCCGAGTGCCTCGACGGAGGCCAGGCGTTTGACGATGGCGCCGCGCTGGGCCATGCGGTAGACGCCCATGGCCAGGGTGAGCGCGAGAACGGCGGGGAGACCCTCGGGGATCGCGGCGACCGCCAGGGCCACCGCGCGCAGCGTGAGATCGGCCAGTTCCTCGCCGCGGACGAGGCCGACGAGCGCGTAGGCGGCCACGGCGATGCCGCTGATCAGGGCCAGGCGCCGGCCCAGGCTGTCCATCTGGATCTGGAGCGGGCTGGGCGGGTCCGTACCGGTGCGCAGCGCCTCGGCGATCGCGCCGACCTCGGTGCCCATGCCGGTGGCCGTGACGATCATCTCGGCGCGGCCCCGGGTCAGCGCGGTGTTCATGAAGAGCATGCCGGTGCGCTCGGCGACGGGCACGGGCTCGTCGCCGTCGGCCGCTGTGAGCGCGGTCGTCTTGACGACGGGCTGGGACTCACCGGTCAGCGCGGCCTCGGCGGCCTCGACCGACTCGGCGACCACCAGGCGCCCGTCGGCCGGTACGCGGTCGCCGGCTTCCAGAAGAACGACGTCGCCGGGCACCAGGATGCCGGCCGGGATCTCGCTCACCCGGCCGTCCCGGCGCACGCGCGCGGTGGGGACCAGCATCTGGCGCAACGCTTCCAGGCTGTGCTCGGCGCGGCGTTCCTGCAGGTAGCCGATGGTGGCGTTGATGACGAGGACGGCGGCGATGACGACGGCGTCCTTGATCTCGCCGATGATTCCGGCGACGACGGCGGCGGCGAGCAGGATGCCGATCAGCCAGCTGCGGAACTGGTCCAGCAGGCGTAACCACTGCGGTCGGCGAGCCGGTTCGGCCAGTTCGTTGGCTCCCCAGGCGTCGGCCCGCTGCCCGGCGTCCGCCGTGCTCAGGCCCGTGGCCGGGACCACGCCGAGCAGGTCCGCCACCTCGGCGGCATCGCGTTGACAGGCGTCCGCCACCAGTTGCGGAGGCGTCTTGACGGGCGGGGCGTGCGGCCCGGCCGCGACGGGGGTCTGCTGAGGCACGGTCACTCCTTGCCGCGGACGACTGCGACGGGGCAGTGCGCGTGGTGCAGCAGGGCGTGACTGACCGACCCGAGCAGCAGTCCGGTGAACCCGCCCCGGCCCCGGGCACCGACCACCATCAACTGGGCGGACCGGCTCGCCTCGATCAACGCCTCCCGCGTCCTGCCGTGCACCGCCTGGTGCTCCACCACCACATCCGGGTACTGCTCCCGGTGGCCGGAGAGTGCCTCGTGCAGCAGCCGCTCCTCCTCGTCGGCGAGCGCGCCGGGAGGGTTCGCGTACGGGGCTGACGCGTCCTGCGGTGCGGGCATCGGCGCGTTCCACGTGGTCCAGGCGTGCAACGCCAGCAAGGGGGCCTTGCGCAGCTCGGCCTCGGCGAAGGCGAAGTCCACCGCCCGTTCGCCCGCGGCCGAACCGTCGGCGCCCAGCACAATCGGGCCGTCGGCGGCGGGCTGCTCGCGCACCACCAGCACCGGACACCGGCCGTGCGCCGCAAGATGCGCCGCCGTCGACCCCACCAACAACCCGACGAACCCACCCATGCCACGGGACCCGATCACCACCAGCTCGGCCGAACGCGACTGCGCCTCCAGGACCGTCAGAGGCCCACCGGTCACCACGGCATGACTGACATCGACCTCCGGTGCCACGGCGCGCGCCCGCTCCACCGCCTCGGCCAGCAGACGTTCCACCATGTCCCGGATCCCGCCCTCGAGCGGGCCGAGCGGCGAGGGGCCCAAGGGCACATGCGTCACGGGCCAGATGAACGCATGGACCACCCGCAGGCCCGCCCCGCGCAACCTCGCCTCCCGGGCCGCCGCCTCGACCGCCACGAGACCCGAAGCCGACCCGTCCACGCCTACGACCACCAGACCACTCATCGTGTCTCCATGTTTTGGATGCCATTGCCTTCCGCCCCCAGATTCGCCTCCCTCACACCCCGTTGCCATGGGGCTTGGCGGCCACAATCAGGGCCGACCGGCCCTTTTCCACGATGACAACGTGGCCGAAGCAACGCGGTCCGGCACTCTGGAGCACAGGCGGTGGACGTCCGACTTCGGTGCGCCGGGGGCGAGTTGACTCTCACGTGACGGACGACGGCTGCGGGGTGCCGGGTGGTGTCGGACGCAGCGGGCTGAAGAACATCGGTGAGCGGGCCGTCACCCTCGGCGGATCCCTGACACTGGGGGAATGGCCGCAGGGCGGCGGCACGCGACTGGTGTGGCGGGTCCCCGTGCGTACGGACGGTGGCGCGGACGGAGTCTGACGGCAGAAGGCCGCCGCACCGTCGGCCCGGATGACGAGACCGGGCAGGGCGGACTCAGCGCGTCGGGCGGTCGGGTGAGGCGGGCTGTTCGAGATGGCTGGCCAGGACCGCCGCCTGGACGCGGCGCTGGACGCCGAGCTTGGCCAGCAGCCGGGAGATGTGGTTCTTCACCGTCTTCTCGGACAGATAGAGCTTCTTGCCGATCTCACGGTTGGTGAGCCCCTCCCCGATCAGCGCGAGGATGTCCCGTTCGCGGGGTGACAGGCCGGCGAGCTCGGGTGCGGGTGCCGGTTGCTCGGTGGGGTCCGCGCGCAGGGAGCGCATCAGGCGGGCGGTCGTCGCCGGATCCAGCATCGACTGCCCGGAAGCGACGGTACGGACCGCCGCGACCAGGTCGGACCCCCGGATCTGTTTGAGCACATAGCCCGCCGCCCCGGCCATGATCGCATCGAGCAGGGCCTCCTCCTCGTCGAAGGACGTCAGCATCAGACAGGCCAGCTCCGGCATCCGGCTGCGCAGCTCGCGGCAGACACCGATCCCGTCACCGTCGTCCCGCACACCTGAACGCGCCTGAACACGCCTGAGGAATGGGCAAGTTGGCCCGGCGCACATACGTGCACATGTACTTATACGCATTCGCCGAGAGTGGACGAGACATGACGGACATGCTCGGTCACGAGCTCTTGCCCGTCCGCTTCCGAACAGGGACGTTCGGCCCCCGTGGCGGTGCTTGTCGGCCCCTGACGGTCCGACAGCCCCGGGCGGGACATTGAACGCAGGACGACGACGGCACGCGGACAGACATCGCGCCACGACTACCAGCCCCCAGACCCCAGACAGGGATGAGCATCATGGCGGTTCACGAGACCTCCGGCCGGCACTCGGGTTTCCACCTCCCCTCGCGACACCGGGCCGGGACGACCCGCAGGTCCGGCGAGACCACGACCGACACAGCCGATACGACTGACACGACGGCCACGGCGACCCGTGCCCAGGTCTTCGCGGGGCTGCGGATCGTGACCGGGTCCGTCTTCCTGTGGGCCTTCCTCGACAAGACCTTCGGCTGGGGCTACGCCACCGCCTCCGGCAAGGGCTGGGCCGACGGCGGCTCACCCACCAAGGGCTTCCTCAGCGGCGTCGCCGCCGGACCCATGGAGTCCACCTTCCACTCCTGGGCCGGCGCGGGCTGGGCGGACTGGCTGTTCATGCTCGGCCTGCTCGGCGTCGGCCTCGCCCTGGTCAGCGGCATCGCACTGCGGCTCGCCGCGGTCGCCGGCACCGCTCTGATGGCGTTCATGTGGATCGCCGAGTGGCCGCCCGCCAAGCACCTGGCTGACGGCACCCCGAGCATGTCCACCAACCCGCTCATCGACTACCACGTCCTGTACGCGGCCGTCCTGATCGCCCTCGCGGTCGCCTCGGCCGGCACCACCTGGGGACTCGGCAGGACCTGGGCCCGCCTCCCCGCTGTCCGTGACCACGCCTGGCTCCGCTGAGCCCAACCCGCACACCCGGGACCCCGCCCTCGACGGCAAGCAGAGGCACCTCCATGACCGTACGTGCAGGCGTCAACGACTTCGGCTCCACGGACCGCGACAGCCGCCTCCTCAACCTCCTCGGCATCACCAAACCCGTGGCCACCCGCCGGTGACCGCCACCGCCGGACAGACGCTGGTGCCGCGCCTACGGGCCGTTCGGGCCGTGGTGTTCGACACCGACGGGGTGATCACCGACTCGGCCCGGCTGCACGCCGCCGCGTGGCAGGAGGCTTTCGACGCCTGCCTGGAGACGGCGGGTGAGCGGCGCCCGTTCGACCCGGTGGAGGACTACCGCCGCTACGTCGACGGCAGGGCCCGGCTGGACGGCGCCGCCGCCTTCCTCACCGCACGCGGCCTGCGTCTGCCGCCCGGCACCCCTGACGACCCGCCCGGCACCCGAACCGTGCAGGCCGTCGCCGCCCGCAAGGAGCAACTGTTCGCACGACGGCTGGCCGCGGATTCGATCCCCGCCTGGCCCGGCACCGTACGGCTGCTGCACGCGCTGCGCGCCGAGGGCGTGCCGTGCGCCGCGATCTCGGCTTCCAGACACGCGCCGGAACTGCTGATGGGCGCGGGGGTACGGGACCTGTTCGAGACCGTGGTGGACGGCAACGAGGCGGCCCGCCTCGCGCTGGCCGGCAAGCCCGACCCGGCGATCTTCCTGGAGGCGGCCCGGCGACTGGGCGTACCGGCCGGGGAGGCCGCCGTCGTCGAGGACGCGCTGGCCGGTGTCGAGGCCGGCCGGCGCGGCGGCTTCGGCCTGGTGGTCGGGGTGGACCGGACCGCCGGGCCGACCAGCGCCGACGATCTGAGCGAGCACGGGGCCGACCTGGTGGTCGCGGACCTCGCCGAGTTGCTGACCGCCGCGGAGGCGCAATGATGCCGGACGACTGGACCCTGACCTACGAGGGCTACGACCCGGCGGACGAGCGGCTGCGCGAGGCGTTGTGCACACTGGGCAACGGCTACTTCGCCACCCGGGGCGCCGCCCCGGAGACGGCGGCAGGCCCGTCCCACTATCCCGGTACCTACGCCGCGGGCTGCTACAACCGCCTGACCTCGACGGTCGCCGGACGGCAGGTCGAGAACGAGGACATCGTCAACCTCCCGAACTGGCTGCCGCTGCGCTTCCGCACCCGGGACACCGGCGGCGACCGGCCAGGACCCTGGTTCTCCCCGGACGACGGCTCGCTGCTCGAGTACCGGCAGACCCTGGACCTGCGCCGCGGCACACTCACCCGGCGGATGCGGCTGCGGGACACCCAAGGCCGCCTGCTGACAGTCGACCAGGTCCGGCTGGTGCACATGGGCGATCCCCATCTGGCTGCGCTGCGAACGGAGTTCACCGCCGAGGGCTGGACGGGTGAGGTGGAGGTGGAGTCCGCGCTCGACGGCGACATCACCAACGCGGGCGTGGACCGCTACCGCGACTTGAACCGCCGTCACCTCACCGAGTGGCGCACCGGGTCCGCAGAGTCCTCCGCGCCCGACACCGTATGGCTGGAATGCCACACATCCGAATCCGGCGTCCGTGTCGCGTTGGCCGCCCGCAGCCGGACCGTGTCCGGCACCCCGGCGGCGGTGCGGCTCCTCCCGGGGGAGCGCGGCGTCACACACGTGCTGACAGTGCCGATCGGGCCCGGCCGGCCCGTCGCCGTGGAGAAGACGGTGGCCCTGCACACCTCGCGCGACCCGGTGTCCGGCGACCCGCTGCACGCCGCGATCGGCCGGGTGCGGGGGGCCGCCGACTTCGCCGGGCTGCTGGCCTCCCACAGCGCCGCGTGGGAACACCTGTGGCAGAGCACGGAGTTGGACGTCCCGGGCGAGGCCGGCAAGATCCTGCGGTTGCACCTCTTCCATGTGCTGCAGACCCTGTCACCGCACACCGCCCGGCTCGACGCGGGCGTGCCGGCGCGCGGGCTGCACGGCGAGGCGTACCGGGGGCATGTCTTCTGGGACGAGCTGTTCGTCCTGCCCTTTCTGAACCTGCACCTCCCGGAGGTCTCCCGGGCACTGCTGATGTACCGCCACCGCCGGCTGGGCCGGGCGGTCGGCGCGGCGGCCAAGGCCGGCCGTACCGGCGCCATGTATCCCTGGCAGAGCGGCAGCGACGGCCGCGAGGAGACCCAGACCCTCCACCTCAACCCCCGCTCGGGCCGCTGGCTGCCCGACCACTCCCGGCTCCAGCACCACGTGGGCTCCGCTGTCGCCTACAACATCTGGCAGTACTCCCAGGCCAGCGGCGACACCGAGTTCCTGCACGGGCCGGGCGCGGAGATGCTGTTCCAGATCGCCCGTTTCTGGGCCGGCAGCGCGGTCTGGGATCCGGCCCACGCGCGCTACCGGATCCGGGGCGTGGTCGGCCCCGACGAGTACCACGACGCGTACCCGGGCGCCTCGGGGCCGGGCCTCGACGACAACGCGTACACCAATGTCACCGCCACCTGGGTGCTGTGCCGCGCCCTGGACCTCGCCGCCGCGCTGCCCGCCCCGCGCCGCCGGGAACTGTTCGGGCGCATCGGGCTCGACCCGGCGGAACTCGATCTCTGGGAGGACGTCTCGCGCCGGCTGCAGGTGCCCTTCCACCGGGGCGTCATCAGCCAGTTCGAGGGCTACGGCGACCTCGCCGAACTGGACTGGGACGGCTACCGCGAGCGCTACGGCGACATCCGCCGCCTCGACCGGATCCTGGAGGCCGAGGGTGACACCGTCAACCGCTACCAGGCGTCCAAACAGGCCGACGTACTGATGCTCGGCTACCTCTTCTCACCCGCCGAACTCTCCGGGCTCCTCGCCCGCCTCGGCCACACCCTCGACGACGACACCTGGCGCACGACGGTCGACCACTACCTGGCCCGCACCAGCCACGGCTCCACCCTCAGCGGCCTGGTCCACGGCTGGGTACTGGCCCGCACCCGGCCCGCCGGAGCCTGGAAGTACGTCCAGGAAGCCCTCACCGGCGACATCGCCGACCTCCAGGGCGGCACCACCGCCGAAGGCATCCACCTCGGCGCGATGGCCGGCACCCTCGACCTCGTCCAGCGCGGCCTCACCGGCCTGGAGACCCGCGACGACGCCCTGCGGTTCGATCCGGCGCCCCTCCCCGAGCTGGCCGAGTACGGGTTCACCGTCCGCTACCGGGGCCACCGGGGCATCGGCCTGAGCATGCGCGCCGGGCACCTGCTCATCAGCGTCCCGGCCTCCGACCGAACGCCCGCCCACGTCGTCACCGACGGCCGCGACATCACGGTCCCACCCGGCACGACCCGCCGGCTCGACCTCCCCGGCCGCTGACCGCTCGGCCGGAAGCAGACCCCACTCCCACTCCAGAAGGAAGTCGGCATCATGGCCCGCGTCATCAGCGCAGGACTGGACGGTTCGCCCGAAAGCCTGGCCGCCGCGGACTGGGCGGCCCGCGAGGCACTGCTCCGCGACCTGCCCCTGCGCCTCGTCCTCGCGTGGGAACTGCAGTCGTACGACTACCCCACCGCCTGCCCGCCGCCGGCCGGCCCCGACCTGCAGCGCGACTGGGCGCAGCGGGTGTCGCGTGAGGCGGAGGAGGACCTGCGGCGCCGCCCCCGGGCTCCGGGTCAGTGCCGGCGAGGTCGACGGGCAGCCGGTCCCGGTGCTGCTGGCAGCCGCCGATGACGCCGAGCTGCTGGTCATCGGGTCGCGAGGGCTGAGCGGAGTCGGCGGATTCGTCCTCGGCTCGGTCGCCCTCTCGGTCGTGGCCCGGGCCACCCGCCCGGTGGTCCTCGTACGGGCCGAGGAGCCGGACACCACCGGCCGTCCCCCGCAGGAGCCCCCAGTACCGCGAGGTCGTACTCGGCCTCGGCCCGCGCAGGCCCGCCGACGCGCTGATCGAGTTCGCGTTCGACGTGGCGGCCCGCCGAACGTCGGCGCTGCGCGTCATCCACTGCTGGACCCCGCCGTTCTACTACGGCCTGGACGGCGGCTTCGGTTACTCCTCGGCCGGCGTTGACTTCGAGGTGGGCGCCGAACTGGCCGCACAGGAGGCCGGCGTGCTGACGGACGCGTTGCGTCCGTGACGGGAGAAGTTGCTCGGCGTCGATGGCGGCGAAGCACACCGAGCCCGCTCCGGTCGGGGTGAGGCCGCTGGCGGCCTGGAGAGTGATCGCCGGCGAGGGCAGGCCGAAGAGCTGGTCCAGGTCGGGCTCGATCGGCTTGGTCCGGCCGAGCAGGACGTCCAGGAATCCCACGGGTCCTCAGCTCCTTCTCGTCACGCGTCGTCCCTCGGTTTCCCGCCCGCCTCGCCCAGTTCGACGGAGATCTCGGCGAGCGCCTCGATGCGGCGTTCCAGGCTGGGGTGGGTGGAGAACATGCCGACCAGCGCGGTGCCGGGGCCCAGGGCGGGGGCGAAGAAGAACGCGTTGAACGCCTGAGCGGTGCGCAGATCCTTGGTCGGGATACGGGCGATGTCGCCGCTCACTTTGGTCAGCGCCGACGCGAGCACGGAGGGCTTGCCGGTGAGCACGGCCGCGGCGCGGTCGGCGGCCAGTTCTCGATAGCGGGACAACGCCCGGATCAGCAGAAAGCTGAGGCCCTGGACGAGCGCGGAGGCCCCCATGACGATCGCGAGCAGGGCGGCGGTGTTCTGGTCGCGGCCACGTCCGCCGAAAAGCGTGGTTCAGCCTGCGGCTGCCGTCACGGTGAGAGCCGCCCGGCCCGCTTCCAGGCGGGCGATGGGGACCCTGAAGGGTGAGCAGGAGACGTAGTCGAGTCCGGTGTCGTGGAAGAAGTGGACGGAGTCGGGGTCGCCGCCGTGCTCCCCGCAGACACCGACCTTCAGGCCCGGACGGGCGGCGCGGCCCTCGTCGGTGGCGATCCGCACCAGGCGGCCGACGCCTTCGCGGTCGAGGGTCTCGAACGGTGAGGCCGCGAAGATGCGCTTGTCGAGGTAGGCGGAGAAGAAGGCCGCCTCCACGTCGTCGCGGGAGAAGCCCCAGGTCGTCTGGGTCAGGTCGTTGGTGCCGAAGGAGAAGAACTCCGCCTCCCGGGCGATCCGGCCGGCGGTCATCGCCGCCCGGGGCAGTTCGATCATGGTACCGACCGGGCAGTTCACCTCCGTGCCGGTTTCCTCGGAGACCGCGGCGAGTACCTGCTCCACCTCCTCGCGGACGATCCGCAGTTCCTCCACGGCGGCGGTCAGCGGGACCATGATCTCCGCGCGGGGGTCGCCGCCGGCCAGCCTGCGGGCCACGACGGCCTCGCCGATGGCACGTACCTGCATGGCGACCAGGCCCGGCACCACCAGGCCGAGGCGCACGCCGCGCAGGCCCAGCATCGGGTTCTCCTCGTGGGTGCGCTCGACGGCCTCCAGCAGCTGTACGTCGCGGGCGTCCGGGGTGCCGCCCGTCGCGGTGACGGTGGCGAGGTGGACGGCCAGCTCGGTGCGGTCGGGGAGGAACTCGTGCAGCGGCGGGTCCAGGAGGCGGATGGTGACCGGCAGGCCGTCCATGGCGGCCAGGATCCCGGTGAAGTCCTCGCGCTGGAGGGGCAGCAGCGCGTTCAGGGCGCGCTCGCGCTCCTCGTCGGTACGGGCCAGGATCATGGCCTCGACCAGCGGGCGGCGGTCGCCGAGGAACATGTGCTCGGTGCGGCACAGGCCGATGCCCTGCGCCCCGAACCGCCGGGCGCGGACGGCGTCCTCGGGTGTGTCGGCGTTGGCCCGGACCTCCAGGCGGCGGGTCGTGTCGGCGTGCCGGACGAGCCGGGCCACGGCCTCGGCGGGGCCGGACGCGAGGCTTTCGCCGGTCTCGAAGTACCGCATCACCGGCGAGCGGACGAGTGGCTGGGCGCCCAGGTGGACGGTCCCGGCCGAGCCGTCGACGGACAGCACGCTGCCCTCGGCGACCACGGTCCCGTCGCGGGTGGTGAAGTGCCGGGCGGCGGGGTCGACGGTGAGTTCCTCGGCGCCGCAGACGCAGGTCTTGCCCATGCCCCGGGCGACGACGGCCGCGTGGCTGGTCTTGCCGCCCCGGCTGGTCAGGACGGCCTGGGCGGCGATCATGCCGGGCAGGTCGTCGGGGGTGGTCTCACGGCGTACGAGCACGACCTGTTCCCCGGCGGCGGCGCGGCGGACCGCCTCGGCGGAGGTGAAGACCGCGGCGCCGACGGCCGCGCCGGGTGAGGCGGGGATGCCGTGGGCCAGCGGGGTCCCGGCGGCGGCCTCGTCGAAGCGGGGGAACATCAGGCGGGCCAACTGCTCGCCGCTGACGCGTTCCAGGGCCTCGTCCTCGGTGAGGATCCCGTCGTCCAGGAGCTGTACGGCGATCCGGAAGGCGGCCTCGGCGGTGCGCTTGCCGACCCGGGTCTGGAGCATCCACAGGGTGCCGCGTTCGATGGTGAACTCGATGTCGCACAGGTCGCGGTAGCGCTCTTCCAGGATGCGCATGTAGTCCCGGAGCCGGTTGTACGAGAGAGGGTCGAGCCGCTCCAGCTCTTGGAGCGGGACGGCGTTGCGGACGCCCGCGACGACGTCCTCGCCCTGGGCCTCGGGGAGGTAGTCGCCGTACACGCCGGGGCGTCCGGTGGCCGGGTCGCGGGTGAAGGCGACGCCGCTGACGGAGTCGGGGCCGAGGTTGCCGTACACCATTGTCTGGATGGTGACGGCGGTGCCCAGGTCGTCGGGGATGTGCTCGCGCCTGCGGTAGAGGCGGGCGCGTTCGCCGTTCCAGGAGGTGAAGACGGCGTGCACGGCCCGTTGCAACTGCTCGGCGGGCTCCTGCGGGAAGTCCGCGCCGGCCGCGTTGCGGACGATGGCCTTGAACTCCTCGACCAGCAGCGGCAGTTCGTCCGGGGCGGGGCGGCGGGCGAGGGCGTCCTCGAACAGGTCGCCCTCGACGCCCATCACCGTGCTGCCGAACATCTGGATGAGGCGCCGGTAGGAGTCCCAGGCAAAGCGCTCGCGCCCGGAGGACTTGGCGAGACCGAGCACGGAGAGGTCGTTCAGTCCGACGTCGAGGACCGTCTCCATCATGCCCGGCATGGAGAACCGGCCCCCGGAGCGGACCGAGACCAGCAGCGGATCGTCGGGGTCTCCCAGGCGCCGGCCGGTGCGTTGTTCGAGTGCGGCCAGGTGGGCGGCCACCTCCTCGCCCAGTCCCGCCGGCTCGGCGCCATCGGCGAGGAAGGCCCGGCACGCCTCGGTAGTGACGGTGAAGCCCGGCGGCACCGGCAGGCCCATCCGGGTCATTTCGGCCAGGTTGGCGCCCTTGCCGCCGAGCAGGCCGGCCATCTCGCGGTCGCCCTCGGCGAATCCGTACACGTACTTCGGCATGACGGGTCTTCTCCTCGCGGTTCGTCGTGATGGACCGGCTGCGGTCACAGGCGAGTGGCGACGTGTTCGGTCAGGTCGAGGAGGCGGTTGCTGTAGCCCCACTCGTTGTCGTACCAGCCGAAGACCTTCACGAGGTCGCCGTGGGCCTGGGTGAGGGGTGCGTCGATGATGCAGGAGGCCGGGTCGCCGATGATGTCGCGGGAGACGATCGGGGCGGTGTTCACGCGCAGGATGCCGAGCAACGGTCCCTCGGCGGCTTCGGTGAACGCGGTGTTGATCTCTTCCGTGGTGACCTCCTGCCGCAGCACCAGGGTGAGGTCGGTGAGAGATCCGTCCGGGACGGGGACGCGGACGGCGATGCCGTCCAGGGCTCCGTCGAGTGCGGGGATGACCAGGCCGACGGCGCGGGCGGCACCGGTGCTGGTCGGGATGATGCTGACGGCGGCCGAGCGGGCGCGGCGCAGGTCCTTGTGGGGGCTGTCGAGGAGGGCCTGGTCGTTGGTGTAGCCGTGGATGGTGGTCATCAGGCCCTTGACGATGCCGAATTGCTCGTGCAGGACGTGCACCATCGGGACGACGCAGTTGGTGGTGCAGGAGGCATTGGACACGATGTGGTGCCGGTCCGGGTCGTAGTCGGCCTGGTTGACGCCCATGACGACGGTGGCGTCGACGTCCTTGCCCGGCGAGGAGATCAGCACCTTGCGGGCGCCGGCCTTCAGGTGCAGGGCCGCGTCGTCGCGGGTACGGAAGCGTCCGGTGGACTCGATGACGATGTCCACCCCGAGCTTGCCCCAGGGCAGGGCGGCCGGGTCGCGTTCGGCGCCGACGGCGATGCGGTGCCCGCCGACGGTGATCGACCGGTCGTCGTGGCTGACGGGGCGGCCCAGCGGGCCGTAGGTGGAGTCGTACTCAAGGAGGTGGGCCAGGGTCGTGGCGGGGGCGATGTCGTTGACGGCCACCACCTCGATCTGCGGAGTGTCCTGGCCGTCGCGGGCCAGGACGCTCCGCAGGTAGTTGCGGCCGATGCGGCCGAAGCCGTTGATGCCTACACGTACGGTCATGGCGGGTTCCTCTCGTTGCTTCAATCACTGTCCCGCCGCACGGGGGATCCCGCTGGGGGCTGATGGTCCGCACCCATGGGGCCGAACGGCACTGCTTGGCGCACCTGTTGAGGCGGGCCCGGGACGCGGTCGATGACGACCGGGCCGAAGGGGCTGGTTGCCGGTCCCTGTTGGCGAGTTGATCGGCGGGAGAGCTGTGTCAGTACGCCCGCAGGCCGTGTTCCCGGAACTGCTCGCGTACCCGCTCCACCAGTGCGGGGGTCGGCGTGGGGGTGTCGTCCAGTGGGAAGGGGATGCCGAGGGTGTCGTACTTGGGGGCGCCGAGCTTGTGGAAGGGCAGGATGTCGACGCGTTCGATGTTGCCCAGGCCGGCCGCGAAGGCGGCCAGGCCGTCGACGGCGGCCGGGTCATCTGTCCAGCCCGGGACGAGGACGTAGCGGAGCCAGACCGGCTTCCCGAGTTGGTCGAGGCGGGTGGCCAAGGTGAGGGTGGGGGCCAGTTCGCCGCCGGTGAGGCGCCGGTAGGCGGCGATGTCGAAGGACTTGATGTCCAGGAGCACCAGGTCGATGTCGGCAAGCAGGGTGTCGGTGGCGCGGGCGCCGAGGAAGCCGGAGGTGTCCAGTGCGGTGTGCAGGCCGAGTTCCTTGCAGCGGCGCAGGATCTCGGCGGCGAAGGCCTGCTGGAGCAGCGGTTCGCCGCCGGTGAGGGTGACGCCGCCGCCCGCGGTGGTGATGAAGGGACGGTACTTCTCGATCTCGTCCATCACGTCGTCGGCGGTCATCTCCTTGCCGTCGCGCATGTGCCAGGTGTCGGGGTTGGCGCAGTACAGGCAGCGCAGCGGGCAGCCGCTGGTGAACAGCACGAAACGGGTCCCGGGGCCGTCCACGCCGGTCGACAGGTCCCAGGAGTGCACCCGGCCGGTGGTCGCGGTCACATCGCACCGTGGAAGGTACGGCTGATCACGTCGAGCTGCTGTTCGCGGGTGAGGCGGACGAAGTTGACCGCGTATCCGGAGACCCGGATGGTCAGGTCCGGGTACTTCTCAGGGTGTTCCATGGCGTCCTGGAGGGTGGTGCGGTCCAGGACGTTGACGTTCATGTGGAAGCCGCCCGCGGCGGTGTAGGCGTCGAGGATTCCGGCCAGGTGCCCCGCCCGTTCGGCAGGGTCGTGGCCGAGGCCCTCGGGGGTGATGGTGGAGGTCAGGGAGATGCCGTCGCGGGCCTGGTCGTAGGGGATCTTGGCGACGGACAGGGCGGAGGCGGCCAGGCCGTGGTGGTCGCGGCCGTTCATGGGGTTGGCGCCGGGGGCGAACGGGGTACCGGTGCGGCGGCCGTCGGGGGTGTTGCCGGTGTGGTGGCCGTAGACCACGTTGGAGGTGATGGTGAGCACCGACTGGGTGTGCTCGGCGTCCCGGAACGTGGAGTGCCGGCTGATCTTGGCCATGAAGGCGCGGACCAGGTCCACGGCGATGGCGTCGGCGCGGTCGTCGTTGTTGCCGTACGCGGGGTAGTCGCCCTCGATCTCGTAGTCGACGGCCAGGCCCTCGGCGTCCCGGATGACCTTCACCCGGGCGTACTTGGCGGCCGAGATGCTGTCGGCGGCCACCGAGAGACCGGCGATGCCGCAGGCCATCGTGCGGTGGACCGGGTGGTCGTGCAGGGCCATCTCGATGCGCTCGTAGGCGTACTTGTCGTGCATGTAGTGGATGACGTTGAGGGCGTTGACGTAGGTCTCCGCGAGCCAGTCCAGCATCTGGTCGTAGGCGGCGGCCAGCTCGGCCGGGTCGAGATACTCGCCGGTCAGCGGCGCTGCGGCCGGAGTGATCTGATCACCGGTCATTTCGTCGCGGCCACCGTTGATCGCGTAGAGCAGGGCCTTGGCGAGGTTGACCCGGGCGCCGAAGAACTGCATCTGCTTCCCGACCGCCATGGCCGAGACGCAGCAGGCGATCGCAGTGTCGTCGCCGGTGGCCGGGCGCAGTAGGTCGTCGGACTCGTACTGGATGGAACTGGTGTCGATGGAGGCCTGGGCGCAGAAGTGCTTGAAGCCGGTGGGCAGTTGGGGTGACCAGAGGACGGTGAGGTTGGGTTCGGGGGCCGGGCCGAGGTTGTAGAGGGTCTGCAGGAAGCGGAAGGAGGTGCGGGTGACCAGCGTGCGTCCGTCGTCGCCGATGCCGCCGATGGACTCCGTCACCCAGGTGGGGTCGCCGGAGAACAGGGCGTCGTACTCAGGGGTGCGCAGGAACCGTACGATCCGCAGCTTGATCACGAAGTCGTCGATCAGCTCCTGCGCTCGGGGCTCGTCGATCATGCCTTCGGCGAGGTCGCGGGCAAGGTAGATATCGAGGAAGGTGGAGGTGCGGCCCAGCGACATCGCGGCGCCGTTCTGCTCCTTCACCGCGGCGAGGTAGCCGAGGTAGAGCCACTGCACGGCTTCGCGGGCGGTGGCGGCGGGGCGGGTGACGTCGCAGCCGTACGAGGCGGCCATCGTCTCCAACTCGCCCAGGGCGCGAGTCTGTTCGGCAAGTTCCTCGCGGTCGCGGATGACGTCGGTGGTAGAGGGGCGGGCGTCCAGCAGGGCGCGTTCGGCGTGCTTGGCCCCGATCAGGCGGGTGGTGCCGTAGAGGGCGACGCGGCGGTAGTCGCCGATGATCCGGCCGCGGCCGTAGGCGTCGGGCAGCCCGGTGATGATCCCGGCCTTGCGGGCGGCCTTCATGGCGGGGGTGTAGGCGTCGAAGACCCCGTCGTTGTGGGTCTTGCGGTAGGTGCCGAAGACCCGGGTGACGAACGGGTCGGGTTCGTAGCCGTAGGCGCGCAGGCCGTTCTCCACCATCCGCAGACCGCCGCCCGGCATGATCGCTCGCTTCAGCGGCGCGTCGGTCTGGAGGCCGACGATCAGCTCGCGGTCGCGGTCGATGAACCCGGGCGCATGCGAGGTGATCGTGGACGGGGTGGCGGCGTCGACGTCGAGAATGCCCCGACGGCGTTCCTCGGGGAAGAGCGCGGAGACCTTGCCCCACACCGCACGGGTCCGCCCGGTCGGGCCGGACAGGAAGGCCGAATCACCCTCGTAGGGCGTGTAGTTGGCCTGGATGAAGCCGCGCACGTCGATCTTCTCGCGCCATTGCCGTCCGGCGAAACCGTGCCATGCCGCAGCGGGTGCGTCCGCCTCTGTCGGTGCCGTTACCGTCATCGCTGCCTCCGAATCGTTCCCCGCGTCGGCCACGGGTGATCGCGTGGTCGTCTTCTCCTTCACCATGCTTGTCGCTCATGGGACTTGGGGGCAGGGCCGACGGGAGCCCGGTGTCCGTGCCGTCCAGCCCTTTCCGGTGACGTCCGGGGGCCGTATGTCCTCCACCGCCGGGCCGTTCGGCCCCTGTACCCGCCCCATCTGCCGCCGGGGCTTTGCACCGGCGACCAAGATCGGGGCCGAACGGCCCCCTTCCCGGCCCCGGACAGCCCATGTGGGCCGCTGCCCTCCCATCGGATCGTGGAGACGGAATCCGCAGGAGAAAGGGGATGGCGATGACGAACACCGCAGACGGCGTACGGGAGACCCACGCGCTGCTGGCCGACGGGCGAACCGTGGAGATACGGCCTGCCCGGCCGGAGGACCACGGACAGGTGCTGCACCTGTACGGGGGAATGTCGGCGGAGAACCTGCGCCTGCGGTTCTTCGGGGTGAGCCGCCTGTCAGGTCGGCAGGCCGCCGACCGGCTCTGCGGACCAGCCAGGGACGGCCACCGTGCGCTGGTCGCCGTCCTCGACGGGCGGATCGTGGGCGTCGCCGAGTACGAGAGCGTGGACGACCCCGCCGCGGCGGAACTCGCGCTGGCGGTCGACGACGGCCTGCACCACCACGGCGTGGGCACCCTGCTGCTTGAGCACCTGGTCCATGCGGCCCGTGCCGACGGCGTCACCGCCTTCACCGCCGACGCGCTCGCCGACAACCACCTCATGCTCAAGGTCTTCGCCGACCTCGGGCTGCGCACCGCCCGCCGCTTCCAGGGCACCGAAGTGCACTGCACCGTGACGCTGGACGCCGACGAGCACTACCGTGCGGCGGTCGACGAGCGCGGTCGCACGGCCGACACGGCCAGCCTGCGCCCGCTGCTGCGGCCGGACTCGATCGTGGTGGTCGGCGCGGGCACCAGGCCCGGATCAGTAGGCCGGGCGGTGCTGAAGAACATCCACCGCGCCGGCTTCCCCGGCCGCTTGTTCGCCGTGAACCCACACGCCCCCGCCATCGAGCACACCCCCTGCTACCCGTCGGTCACCGCCTTGCCGTACGTCCCCGAGCTGGCGGTACTGGCGGTGCCCGCATCCGCCGTACCGGAGACCGCCGAGCAGTGCGGGAAGACCGGCGTCCGCGCCCTGGTCGTGCTGGCCTCCGGGCTCGACCACGGGCAGGCCGAAGCGCTGCTGGCCACCTGCCGCCACCACGGAATGCGCCTGGTGGGCCCGAACTGCCTGGGCATTGCCAACACCGAGGAACCGGTCCGACTGGACGCCACGTTCGCCGCGCACCGGCCCCTGCCGGGCACCGCCGGAGTCGCCGTGCAGTCCGGCGGGATCGGCATCGCGCTGCTCGGCGGCCTCGCCCGCCTCGGCATCGGGATGTCGTCCTTCGTCTCGCTCGGCGACAAGTACGACGTCAGCGGCAACGACCTGCTCCAGTGGTGGGAGGACGACGGCCGCACCGATCTGGCCCTGCTGCACCTGGAGTCGTTCGGCAACCCGCGCGCCTTCTCCCGTACCGCCCGCCGGATCGCCCGGCGGATGCCGGTGCTCACAGTGGACGCGGGCCGCTCGCAGGCCGGGCGCCGCGCCGCGGCCTCGCACACCGCAGCGGCGGCCACGCCGACCATGACCCGGCAGGCACTGTTCACCCAGGCCGGTGTCATCGCGACCCGCAGCGTCGGCGAACTCCTCGACACCGCCGCCCTGTTGCACTCCCAGCCGCTGCCCGCCGGGTCCCGGGTCGCCGTGCTGACCAACGCTCGCGGCGCGGGCCTGCTGGCCGCCGACGCCTGCGCCGACGCAGGGCTCACCGTCCCGGAACTCCCCGCCGACCTGGTCACCGCGCTCCTCGAAGCACTGCCCGCGGGCGCCGGCGCGGCCAACCCCGTCGACGCCACCGAGGCGGTCGGCGAACAGGCCCTGACCGACTGCCTGGACCTGCTCACCGCCCACGGCGCCGTCGACGCGGTCCTGGTCGCCCTCGTGCCCACCGCACTGGCCGACGCGACCGGCGACCGCCCCGTACAGGCACTCACCCACCCCACCACCGGACCCGGGCAACACCGTCGAACCGTCGCCGCCGTCCTGCTGGACCAGGCGGAGTCCGTACGCCTGCTGCACACCGACAACGGCGCCGTGCCCGCGTACGCCGACCCGCAGGACGCCGCCCGCGCCCTGGCCCACGCCGCCGAACGGGCCCGCTGGCTCGCCCAACCGCCCGGCACCGTAGCGGAGTTGACCGGAACGGACACCGAAGGGGCGCGAGCGGTCGCCGAGGGGTTCCTCGCGGGGCATCCCGAAGGCGGCTGGCTGGACCCGCACGAGTGCGCCGCCCTCCTCGACCACTACGGAATCCCGCACCTTCCGCAGGCCATCGCCGGCAACGAACAGGAAGCCGTCGACGCGGCAGCGCGCCTCATCGGGCCCGGCGGCCGGATCGCCCTCAAGGCGTACTGGCCCGGGCTGCTGCACAAGAGCGACCAGGCCGCGGTCCTGCTCGACCTCGACGGCGAAGCCCAGGTCCGGGAGGCCTACCGCGACCTCGCCGCCCGCTTCGGCGAGGTCATGACCGGCGTCCTCGTCCAGCCCGTCGCGGGGCGCGGCACCGAACTGTTCGCCGGTGTCGTCCGGGACGAGGTCTTCGGACCGCTGGTCCTGTTCGGCCACGGCGGCACCGCCACCGAACTCCTCGCCGACCACGCCGCCCGCCTCGCCCCACTCACCGACCGCGACGTCCACGACCTGATCACCGCACCCCGCTGCGCCCCGCTGCTCTTCGGTCACCGCGGCGCCGGACCGGTCGACCTGAAAGGCCTGGAGCAGTTGCTGCTGCGTCTGTCGGCGATGGCGACCGACCTGCCGCAGCTCACCGAGGCCGACCTCAACCCGGTCCTGGCCCGGCCCGACGGCATCACCACCCTCGACGTCCGCATCCGCCTGCTGCCCCACCCCACCGACGATCCGTACCTGCGTCGGCTCCGCTGACGCCGGTCCCGGGGCCCGGGTTCGCCGACCAGGGCTTCCCGGGAGGCCCCGTACGCGGCACCGGACCGCGGCCGGGTTCGCCTGCCCCGGTGAACAGGGCTCGGCCATCAGTGCCGTGCCAATGGGCTGGCAGCACCTGGGAGTTAGGCATGGCGCTCCGTCCGGAAGCGGTCGGCACGACGTCGGCGAGCGGGGCAGGACGTGCGTGTCCTCGCGCGAGGATTTCCCCGAATGTGGCCGTACGGCAGAAGAGTTGGGGATCGAGCCCGCAGCCGCGGGGGGAAACACCGGGCGACCGTGCAGAGGCAGACCACCCTGGTGCATTCATATCAACTGGCAGTAAGCGCCGGGGTCCAGGACGTCTGATCACCAGCGTAGCCCCATTCAGCCCAGGCACAAGGTCCCACCACCACGGTGACGCGGATGATCAGACGGCCGCGGTTGCCCCGTTCAGTTCCGGGTCCGGGCTGGCCGTCACGCCGTCGGCGGGCGGCGGTGTCGCGGAGCCAGCTGCCGCCGTCTCGCGGGCGAGGAAGGAGCCGAGTTCGCCGATGGTGCTCATCAGCGGGGCGGGGAAGACCACGGTGGTGTTCTTGTCCACGCCGATCTCCACCAGGCTCTGGAGGTTGCGGAGTTGGAGTGCGAGGGGGTGGTTCATCATGATGTCCGACGCGTCTCCGAGGGCCGCTGCGGCCAGCGACTCGCCCTCGGCGTTGATGATCTTCGCCCGCTTCTCGCGCTCCGCCTCGGCCTGACGGGCCATCGCCCGCTTCATGCTGTCGGGCAGCTGGATGTCCTTGAGCTCGACCAGGGTGACCTCGACGCCCCACTCGACGGTGGCGACGTCGAGGATCTCGCGGATGTCCAGGTTGATGCGGTCGGTCTCCGAGAGCGTCTCGTCGAGGGTGTGCTGGCCGACGACCTTGCGCAGGGTGGTCTGGGCGATCTGGTTGATCGCCGCGTGCACGTTCTCGATCGCGATGACCGACTTCACGGCGTCCACGACGCGGAAGTAGGCGACCGCCGACACGTCGACACTCACGTTGTCGCGCGTGATGATGCCCTGAGACTGGATGGGCATCGTGACGATCCGCAGTGAGACCCGGTGCAGGACATCGACGAACGGAATGATGAACCGCAGCCCCGGTTCCCGTGATCCGACGAGCCGCCCGAACCTGAACAGCACCCCTTGCTCGTACTGCTTGACGACCTTGATGGCCATGGCGATCGTCACGACGACCGACAGGGCCACTATGACGATCAGGAAAACGAGTAGTTCCATGGTGCTGCTCCTCAGAGCGAATGGCCTGCGGTGGCGGGCCCGGCCGGGCTCCGCAGTTCATGCCGAGCTCCGAGCGTGGCTGGCTGCCTGCGGCGCAGCCAGAGGCCAACCGGTCCCCGATCGTGTTCGCCTCGGCCTGGATGCGGGTGGGCCGTACGGGGAGGGCCATGCGGCCCTGGAGGTGGGGCCGGTTGGCCGGCCACGGGTGCGGCGAGGGTGCGTAGCGTGAAGCTGTCCGTCCGGTGTCCCGGTGACGGCCGGCGCGTACGCATCCGTACCTCCATCGAAATCCGGGGGCGAGCCCGCGCTGCCCGTCGCGCACGCCGGCTCTGTTCGGAACCGACCGGCAGGAGAGCGCCCCATGTCCCAGCACACCGATGAGAAGCCCTGGCCGATCGTTGTGGGGGTCGACGGCTCGCCCTGCTCACAGACAGCACTGAGGTGGGCACTGGCGCAGGCCAGGTCGACCGGCAGCGCCGTTGAGGCGGTCGCCGCCTGGCAGAACCCGGAGGTGTACGGCTACAGCTACGGCTGGGTCCCGTCGATGCCCGACGGAGGCGAGTTCGCCAAGGCCGCCGAACGAGCCGTGGAGGAAACCGTGGCCACGGTGCGCGACCAGCTGGACGACCCGGCCGAGGTGGCGATCCGCGTGGCCGAGGGCCATCCCGTGGAGGTACTGATGGACGCGGGCCGCAACGCGCAGCTTCTGGTCCTGGGCAGCCGGGGCCACGGCACCTTCACCGGCATCCTCCTCGGCTCGGTCAGCCAGCACTGCGTGCAGCACGCACCCTGCCCGGTCGTCGTCGTCCCCCAACCGTGACCCGCGCGGCGCGAAGTCCGCCGGCCGAGGACCAGGACGAAGACCAGGACAACAACCCACCGCTCGTGGCGCGTTGGCCCTGACAGGCAACGACTTCAAGGCGTCTCCGCACCATCCCCCGCATGTTCCTTCCGGGAAGGGCCCTTCATGACCCGGTCATCGCACACCGATGAGCGAGAAGCCCACCCGCCCGGTGAGCCCGACAATGCGGAGGAGGCCGACGAGCGGCGGCAGCCGGCGGAACTCTTCCGTGACCTGCGCACCTCCCCCTCGGGCCTCACCAGCCGGGAGGCTTCCCGCAGGCAACTGGTCTACGGCCCGAACGTGCTGACCCGGTCCGGCGGCAGGCGCTGGCCGGGCGAACTGCTCTCCCAGTTCACCCAGCCCCTGGCCATCCTGCTGGCCCTCGCCGCCGTCCTGGCATGGGCCGGAGGAACACCGGCACTCTCGGTCGCCGTTGTGGCCGTGATCCTCCTGAACGCCGGATTCGCCTTCGTCCAGGAGATGCAGGCCGAGCGGGCCGTGGAGGCACTGGCCGCGTTCCTGCCACCCACCGCCAGGGTCGTACGCGACGAGGTGCGGTGCGAGATCGCGGCCAAGGACCTCGTACCCGGCGACATCCTCGTCGTCTCCGAGGGCGACCGGGTCTGCGCCGACGCACGGATCATCGAGGGCACTCTCACGCTGGACCTGTCCTCACTGACCGGCGAATCGCTTCCCGTGACCCGCTCCCCCGATCCGTCCGACGAGACCGGCTCCCTGCTGGAGGCACACGAACTCGTCTTCAGCGGCACCACCTGCATCGGCGGCGAGGCAGAAGCGGTAGTGACCCGGACGGGCATGCACACCGAGCTGGGCCGCATCGCCGCGTTGTCCCAGCGCGTGCATACGGAACGCAGCCCCCTGGAGACGCAGGTGCGGCGGGCCACCTGGATCATCGCCGTCGTCGCCGTCGCGATCGGCGCGGCCTTCCTTCCCATCGGAGTCGCCGCAGGGCTGGGCTGGAGCGCGGCCATCGGCTTCTCCATCGGACTGATCGTCGCCAACGTCCCCGAAGGGCTGCTGCCGACCATCACCCTGGCCCTCGCCGCGGGAGTACGGGAACTCGCGGCCGGCGGAGCCGTCGTCAAACGCCTCTCGGGAGTCGAGACCCTGGGATCGACGACCGTGATCTGCACGGACAAGACCGGCACCCTCACCGAGAACAGGATGCGGGTCACCCGGCTGTGGCTGGCGGGCGGAGAGATGGACGCGGACCGGGCCGTTCACGAGCCGCGGGCGGCGCTCCTCGCGGCGAGCGCCGCCGCCTGCACCACCGCGGAGGCACCCACACCGGCACAGCCTCAGGGCAGCGGCGATCCCACCGAACTCGCGATGCTCCGCCTCGCCGAGGACCTCGGCGTCGCCGTCGAGCCCTCCCGGCGCAAGGCCGACCGCCGCACGATCTTCCCCTTCGACGCCCACCTGAAGCGCATGTCCACCGTGAACGACGAAGCGGGCGCCACCACGGTCCACACCAACGGCGCCCCCGAAGCCGTCCTGCCCTACTGCACCCACCTCCTTGACCCGCAGGGAAAGAGCGTCGAGCTCGACGCCGCCGTGCGTGCAGCGCTGAGCACCACCATCGACGGCTACGCGGCTTCCGGACTACGGGTGCTCGCCATCGCCCACCATGTCCTGGACGACGGGCAGCAGGCGCCGGCAGAGCGGTCGGCAGCGGAATCCGACCTCGCCCTGATCGGCCTGGTCGCCATGGCGGACCCCGCACGTGACGGCGTCGCCGAAGCCGTCAGGGACGCGCACCTGGCCGGAATCCGTATCCACGTCATCACCGGCGACTACGGACTCACCGCAGCGGAAATAGCCCGCCAGGTCGGCATCGGCCACGTCGGCAGCCCGGTCCTCGCAGGCGACGTACTGGACCGGATGAGCGACAAGGACCTCGACGAGCTGCTCTCGCGACGCCAGGAGATCGTCTTCGCCCGCACCTCACCAGAGGCCAAACTGCGTATCTGCGAAGCCCTGCGGGCGCGGGGCGAGGTGGTGGCGATGACCGGGGACGGCGTCAACGACGCTCCCGCCCTGCGCCACGCCGACATCGGTGTCGCCATGGGCAGATCGGGAACGGACGTGGCCCGCGAGGCAGCCACGATGGTGCTCACCGACGACAACTTCGCCACCATCGTCTCCGCGGTCGACGCGGGGCGACGCGTCTTCGACAACGTCCGCAAGTTCGTGCTCTACATCTTCGCCCACGCGGTGCCCGAGGTCGTCCCCTTCCTCGTCTTCGCACTCTCCGGCGGTCACATCCCGCTGCCGCTGACCGTCCTGCAGATCCTGGCGATCGACCTCGGCACCGAAACGCTGCCCGCGCTCGCACTGGGACGCGAGCCCGCCGAGCCCGGACTCATGTCTTGCCCGCCTCGATCACGCAAGACGGGAGTCATCAACCGGGCCCTCCTCTTCCGCGCATGGGCGTTCCTGGGCACCATCTCGGCGGCCCTGGTCATGGGCGGCTTCCTCTACACCCTCTGGCACGCCGGCTGGAGCCCAGGAGACCCCACAGGCAGCGGCACCCCTCTGCACCAGGCATATCTGGAAGCGACGACCATCACGTTCGTCGGCATCGTCGCCTGCCAGATCGGCACCGCGTTCGCCGCCCGCACCGACCGCGCCTCCCTGTTCACCGTCGGCATCTGGACCAACCGCCTGCTCCTGTGGGGCATCGCCTTCGAGCTGGCCTTCACCACGGCAGTCGTCTACGCGCCGCCCCTCCAGCACATCTTCGGCACAGCAGCCCTCAGCCCCGCTCAGCTCGCGATCGTCGCCCCGTTCCCGCTCATCGTCTGGGGAGCCGACGAAGTCCTCCGCCGGGCCCGCCGCCATCGCGACGCAAGCAAGGACGCGACGCCCGACACGTCCGTGACCTCACTTCTCACAGAGGGGCGTACGGCAGAACAGGCAGGGTGAGCAACGGCACCAGTGAAGGTCTGACTCGCGTCGGCCCTCGCCAGGTCGGACACGTGCCGGCGCCGCGTGCCGGAGGCCGGGGTCACTGTCGCGGGAACTCCTCCTCGGGCAGCGGACCGGCCTCCGACACGACACCGACGGCACGGCCGTCACCTTTTGTTTCTTTGTCGCTTCGGCTCGCGGGCGCGCTCAGACCCGGCCGTCGGCACCGTACAGGTCGATTGGAGGTCCTGCCGTCGAGGGCGGCCAGGAGGCGGGTGAGGGTGGCCTTTGACGGGGCGCGGCGACGTGCGGGCAGGTGGCGGCGGATGCCGAGTTCTTCCCGTACCCCGTTGCTGGCGCGCTGTCCCCACTCGGTGATTTCGGTGATGGTCCGGGCGCCGGAGACGACTGCGCAGGCGCAGATCAGCAGCAGGCCGACCAGGGGATACCACCGCCCGCGACGCGAACGCGGGTCGGGTACGCGCTGGAGGTGGGCGCGCAGGCGGCCGGTGTCGTGCTGTTGGGGGGCCTGGCGGCGCTGCTCCAGGGTCTGCCGCCCGAGGTGCTGCGTCGGATGCGGCTTCTGGTGCGGCCCGACACCGTGCTGCGTTGGCACCGCGACATAGTCGCCCGCCTCGACCTACATAAGCGACCGACTCGGCGGCCTCCTTCACGAGTACCAGCCTGCTGCGTGACCAGGCCGGATGAGGTTTCCGGCAAGGTCAGGGCTGACGGGCGGCCCACCCCGGCCGTCGTCGTCGGCATCCGTATGAGGTCGGCCGTCAGCCTCGGGTCGGCATCACTCCGGGCAGTACGTCACTGATGCGCCAAGCATCTCGGACACGCACACCGCACGCACGTCTGCACACCAACAAGCCCCCCTCCAAGCGTCAGACGTGGGAGTCCGGCGGGGCGGTGTGGACGTCCTTCCTTGACCTGCCGAGCTTGGTCAGCACCCGGGCCACGTGTTTCTCGACGGTGCGCGGGGACAGGAACAGGGTCTCGGCGATGTCCTGGTTGGTGGCGCCGCCGGACAGCAACTCGGCGACCTCCACTTCCCGGGGCGACAGCTCGCTCCCGTAGCCGCGCCGGCCACGGCGCCCCACCGGCGCCACGCCGAGTTCACGCAGGCGGTGCTGGCAGCGCGCGGCGTCACCGGTCGCACCCAGGTCGGTGTAGCCCCGCAGGGCCTCGGCCAGGTGTCCGGCCGCGTCCTCCGGTTCGGCGTATGTCAGGGCGTCGCCACGGTGTTCGGCGGCCTTGGCCACCTCGTAGGGGCGGCCGATCTCCTGCCACCTCCGCTGCGACTCGGCGAAGTGCTTGGCGGCTTTCACCCGCTCGGTGGTCGCCGTCGGTCCGGTGGCGCGGAGCAGCAGCAGCCCCCGGGCCAGTGCCAGTTCTGCCAGGGAAGCCGGCGCGTCCCGGTCGCGGACACCGGACTCGGCCTCCGTCACGAGTTGTTCGGCCGCCGTGTGATGCCCGCAGCCCAGCGCGGCCTCGACCGCGACGGGAAGCAGGCCGAAGGTCCGTGTCCAGGAACCGAGTCCACGCAACGTCGACAACGCCGGTTCGGCGGCCGCCCAGGCCGCCCGCGGGTCGTGCTGGGCGAGCCGGACAGCCGTGAGGGCGGCGGCGATCCCCATGGTGCTGTCCGCCGAGGTGCCTCCGTGCTCCGCGGCGGCGATGAAGTGGTCGAGGGCCCGGGAGTGCCGGCCCTGGGCGAGGGCCCGGTGTCCCTGGTAAAGCAGTCGGTCGACCTCGACCTGTCTCATATCGGGGTGAGCGCGTTCCAGGGCGGCGTACTCGCCGTCCAGGCCGGCCCAGCGGCAGACCAAATGGTCGACGCGCAGCTCCTGGGAGCGGACGAGGCACTCGAACGGCCGACCGTCCACGCCGTCGGCCAGGTCTCTCACCTCGAGCAGCAGGGCGCGGGCCCGCCGGTCGTGGCCGAGCTGGATGGCCGCGATGGTGAGGTTGTACAGGGCGAAAATGGCCTGTCTCAGCACCACGCCGTCAGCGCCGCGCCGCGGCAGCCGGTCCACCAAGGGCCAGACGGCGGGATCACCGTCCCTGGCCATCAACAGCAGTCGGACGTTCCTGACCGCCGCCCGGCTCGCCTCGTCGGTACCGTCCGCCACGGCCTGCTCGGCCCGGCCGAGCCATTTCCACCCGTTCACGGCGGCGCCGTCCAGGTCGTGCAGGGCCAGCGCGATCATCGCCTTCACCGCCTTGTGCGGGAGGGTGGCCAGCTCGTCGATGGCGTGTTCGAGCTCGCGGAAGCCGGCAGGGTCGCGGTCGATGTTGAGCATGGTCAGACCGAGTTCCATGCGGATCTCACCCCGGGTGGCCGCAGGCAGCCGCGGATCGGCCAGTACGGCGCGCAGCTCGCGGACGGTCGCCGCGTAGTCGATGCCGAAGTTGACGATCCGGGCGAGCGCGAGCGCGGCCCGGGAACGTCGCTCGGTGTCCGCCCCGGACTGGGCCAGGATCTGTTGCAGGAGCGTGCCCGCGGTGCCGGTGTCGCCCAGTGCGACGGCCTGTTCGGCGGCCTGCTCGGTGCGATCGAGCCAGCCCTGCCGGTCGCCGGCGGCGAGCGTGTGGTGCGCGATCTGCACCAGCGGCAGCGGGTCGTGCGTCTGGAGTTCGTCGATGGCACGCCGGTGCAGGCGGACCCGGCGCGGCCCGAGGATCTGCCGGTAGGCGACCTGCTGGGCCAGCACGTGGCGGAAGGCGTACCGGCCGGTGTCGGTCTCGCGCAGCACCGCCGCCCGCAGCGCCTCGATCAGCGCTTCCGCGGCCGTGTCGCCGTCCAGTCCCGCGACCTGGGCGAGCAGCGCCTCGGTGGCGGGCACCGCCAGTACGGCCGCCGCGACCACCACCGCCGCCCCGGCCTGTGACAGCGATGTCAGACGCTCGGTGACCGCTTCCCGCAGACCGCTGGGCACCGCGGCCCGCTCCAGCTCCCCGACATCGCGGCGGGCCTGGTCCCGGAGCGTGAGCAGGTCTTCCTCGGCGACCAGCGGCAGGCCCTCACTGCGGCGGTGGAGCACCGCGCACAGCTCGGGCGTGGCCTGTGCGCCGAGCGCGATGCCGGCCAGGTCGGCGATGTCCGTCCCGGTGAGCGGCGACAGCCGGATCACGGTGCCGTCCGCACCCGGCGGAGGCCGGTAGGCCGCGCCCAGGACGGGGGTCCCGGGCGGCAGGTCCTCGGCCCGATAGGTCACCACCAGCGCGAAGTGCTCGGGCAGGTCCCGGGCGAGCAGCAGAAGCAGCTCGCGGGTCGCGTCGTCGGCCCAGTGGAGGTCTTCGACCACCATCACCACCCGCCCGATCGAGGCGAGCACCGTGCGCACGGCCCGGATCAACTGGTGGCGTGCCGCACGCGGGTCACCCGGTTCGGGCGGTGCCGGTGGCAGGCGGTCGGCCAGGTCCGGCAGCAGCGGAGCCAGCGCGCCGGCCGTGGGCGGAAGACCGGTGTCCGGCAGCCACGGACCGACCTTGCCGAGCGCGTCCACCACCGGCCCGTAGGGCAGGGGCTCGCGCAGCGGGTGACAGAAACCGGTGACCACCCGCCAGCCCTCCGACCGCAGGATCGCGGTGGCCTCCTTCACCAGCCGGGACTTCCCCATGCCGGCGTCGCCCTCCACCATCACCACAGCTGGTGGCCGCCGAACGGCGTTGAGCAGCCGATCGAGTTCGTGGCGGCGTCCGACGAACGCGAAACCTCGTCCGAAGCCCGCAGCACCACACTGGTCAGCCGTCCCGGCCATCCCGTCACCGTCCTCCACGGACACTGCTGCCGTGCGCCAATACCCATCCTGGCGGCCGTACATACCCACTCTAAGCGGCCCCCATTGTTCCGTCCGGCCGGTACCGGCAGCGTCGGACATGCGCCCCCGGGCAACGTGCGTCCCGGCCGAGGCGCATCCCCGTGCAGGGCGCGTGCCCAGGCAGGGAAGGAAAGATGGGTCGTCCCGAGAAACCGCTGGATCCCGGCGAAGGTCCCGTTCAGCGCTTCGCGAGCGAACTGCGTGCGCTGCGGAGCGACGCCGGCAGCCCCACCTACCGTTCGATGGCGTGCCGTGCCCACTACTCCCCCACCGCGCTGGCCCAGGCCGCCGCGGGCGACCGGCTGCCGTCCCTGGCCGTGGTCGTGGCCTTCGCCCGGGCCTGTGGCGGGAATCCGGACGAATGGCAGCAACGGTGGTCGCGGGCCGCCGAGGAGTCGGCCGCGTTCCGGGACGACGACGTCGCCCTGTCGCCCTACCGGGGGCTGGAGCGGTTCGAGAGTGAGCAGCGGCACCTGTTCTTCGGGCGCGACCGTGTGGTGGACAGCCTGCTCGACCTCATACGCACGAAGCGGTTCGCCGCGCTGTCCGGACCGTCGGGCAGCGGGAAGTCCTCGCTGCTGCGCGCCGGCCTGCTGCCGGTCCTGCGAGATGCCGCGCGGTGCGCCGGACACCCGGTCACCGTCCACCTGATCACGCCGGGACCACGGCCGGCGACCACGTACGAGCAGCTGCTGTCGCCCGGCGCCGACGACCCGGAACGCTGGATCGTCGTCGACGAGTCCCACGAGCTGGGCACGCCGGTGCCGGACCTGGACGAGCGGCTGCGGTTCGTCGAGCTGCTGGTGGCCGCGCGGCGACCGGAATCGCGGCTGAGGGTGGTCCTCAACGTCAGGCCGGACTTCCTGTGGTGGTGCCCGCGTCGGACACCCTGGCTCGACGCACTGACCGACTGCACCGTGCGGATGCCGGGGATGACGTCGGCCGAGCTGCGCGAGGCGATCGTCCGCCCGGCGGCGGCGGCCGGGCTCGCCGTGGAACGTGATCTCACGGCCCGGCTGATCGACGACTTCCTCGGGCAGCCCACCATGCTGCCCATGCTCTCGAACGCGTTACTGCGCGTCTGGTGCCGCCGACGCGGCCGGGTGCTCACCCTGGCCGACTACGAGGAGACGGGCGGGGTGCGGGGCGCCCTCGCCACCACCGCGGAGGAAGTGCTCGACCGGCTGTGCGCCCGGCAGCGGCTCACCGCGCGCAGGGTGCTGCGCCGTTTTGTCGCCCCCGACGAGAACCGCTCCTACGTGCGCCGGCCGGTGCGGCCGTCCGAGCTGCGCGCGTTCGAGGACCGGGAGACGCGGCCGGTGCTGAACACGCTGGTCGGCGCCCGGCTCGTCACACTCGGCGAGAACTCCGCGGAGCTCACCCACGACGCCGTGATCAGCGAGTCTCCCAGGCTGCGTCGGTGGCTGGAGGAGGACCGCGAGCGCCTGCTGCACCACCGGTATCTGACCGAGGCGGCGGGAGCCTGGCAGGAGCTCGGTCACGACGAGTGCGACCTCTATCGCGGCAAGCGCCTCGCCATCGCGGAAAGCCTTTTCCTCAGCTGTCAGGAACCCGACGAGCTGACCGGTCTGGAACGCGAGTTCCTCACCGCTTCCCGCCACGCTCAGGGGCACCGCCACGCCGCGTGACCACAACGCGTAGACGCAGCTGAAGGGGGTGTGACCGCCGTGCGGCGGTCACACCCCCTTCGGACGTGCTAGCTCCGTCCCGCGTAGTGGAACGTCGAGTAGTGGTCGTCGGTCCAGAACAGGTCGCCGGTACCGATCGCCCTGACGATCCGGTTGGCGTCACGCCGGGGAACCTGGTCGTCCCGCTGACGGTCGTAGATGGTCGTGTTGTACTCCTGGAAGGTCCCTGTGTACCCATGGCTGGTGCTGGGGGCCGCCGGGCTGTTCATGAAGTTGATGAGGCCCTGGTCGCGGTCGAAGAACCGGCCGCCGGTGAAGATGAAGTCGGAGTGGGTAACCCCGTTGCTGTCAGTCCAGTGGGCCGCCTCGATCCACTCCCGGTCACCGAGGTTGCGCCAGTTCGGCCATCCCATATTCTCCCAGAAGTCGATGCCCAAATCCATGTTGCTCGGCGGATTCTGGGTGTGCTGGGAACTACCCGAGACCGGCGCCGGCTGCGCGGAGGCGACACCCGGGGCGGCGACACCTATTCCCAGGGCGAGCGTGGAGGCGACGAAGCCCACGGCGAACGCACGCCTGCTCTTGACAACGAGTTTCTTCATGCTGATCGGACTCTCTTTTCACTTGCCGTTCCGCCGTGTTCGGCGGCTTACGGCAAATCCTCACATCCGAGCAATTGTCCAGCTATCCCCTGCCGATTGGTGTGGACAACCTCCTGCCCGACACTGCGAGACAGTCGACACACGCACGGCACGAAAGACCCCTGCGGAAGTAGTACCGCCCCCCCAATGCCGTCTTCCTCGGCCCCGCAATGGGGTTCCCGGCCTCCGGGCCCGGCATGACTGCTCCCCCCTGTTGATCATGATCTGGGGGTGGTGTCACCGGTGCCGGGCGCTGACAGACCGCTCCTCCTGGGCAGCCGCCGACGGCACCCTCCCGATCGTCGAGGGAACGGTGATCCGCCTGGACATCGACCACCTGCCCAGCGGAGCAACACCGAAGCCGGTCTGGTTGTGGTGGTCAGACACCGATGCCACCCCGGCGGACGCCGACCGTCTCTGGCAGACATACCTGCGACGCTTCGACATCGAGCACACCTTCCGCCTGTTCAAGCAGACCCTGGGCTGGACCTCCCCGAAGATCCGCACTCCCGAGGCAGCCGACCGATGGACCTGGCTGATCCTCGCTGCCTACACCCCGCTTCGGCTCGCCCGCCCACTCACAGCCGACCGGCGCCGCCCTTGGGAGAAACCCAGTTCCCCGGACAGGCTCACCCCCGCCCGAGTCCGCCGCGACTTCCGGCGCATCCGCCCACAAGCGGTCTGCCCAGCCCAAGCACCGAAACCTCCCCGTCCGGGCCCGGACGGCCGCCGGGCCAAGAGAACACCCGGCCCACTCCCCGCCACGACGTGCACACACCCCGCAGGACACAACCTGCGAAACAGCGGACGAAGAAGTCAACTACCCCACGACCACGCCGCACTGGTTAAAGATCAAGCTAGGGTGGTGCTGTGGGCAAGGATGCAGTGCCCAGACTGCGTCTGGTCGTCGTCTCGGTCGACGGGGGCGGGCCGAGGTTGTGTCGGGAGTGCGGTGGGCCGTTGATGCCGACGGCGAAGCCGGCGGCGGTGTTCTGCAAGGCGGCCTGCCACTCCAGGCACTGGCGGCGGATGCCTCGGGCCAAGGCTCGGACCAAGGCGGTGAAGGCTGGCGTGACGGCCTCCGCAGAGCACGAGCGGCAACGCGGCCCGACAGACACGGGGTCATGTCTCGGACTCCCACCAACACCCCTCTGCCGAGCACTCATTGAAATACGGACCCCGACGGTGCCGGTCTACTGGCGCCGCACCCCGACGGTGTGCGTGCCCTTCTTCACGTCCCCGGTCTCGTCGACGACCAGGACCGCATCTGGGCCGTGCAGATGCTCCACCACGCACTCCCGTACGTCATCGCGTACCGCATCGGCATCCCACTTGGCCCGGCCCAGCAGATGCTGCATGCCATCAGGACTCGCCTCCCCCACCCACTCGGCGATCGTCCGTCCAGCAGTCCTTCCGCGGCAGGACCGCCGGCAGCCCGCGCACCACCGCCCTCCCACCATCCGCCCAGGGACTGCGCGCCCAGCGGAGGGTCCCCGCCGACGGCGTGGTGATGGTCGGTGGCCAGCGGCTACGAATCGGCCGCAGCCACTTTGAGAAGACCGTCGCCGTCCTCATCGAGGACACCGTCTTCCGCGTCCTGGACAGCGACGTCGAACTGTCCACGCACGCCCGGACCAGCGACAAACCGATCACTCGCTTCAAAGCGGTCGCCCGCACAAAGAAGTGACAGCCTGTCCAATATGCACCGGTGACGTCCAGCATCCCGTGGAACCAGATCGTCCAAGATCTCGCGGGACCTCACACCCTCACTCGACCAATACATCACCGCGAGCAGCACCCCGGGACGAAACACACCTGTACACGCTGGCCTCCGGACCTGCAGCTAGAACCCGTGCGGCACAGTGTGCGAGGGATACCTGCCACCCTCACACACCGCCGGGCCCGGCGCGCCCGTCCTGCGCCGCAACTCCTCGACCGCGCCCCTCTCGCACGAGCCCCGCCTCTCCTACCAGCCCCGCGCCAGGGCGACAAGCCGTTCCCGGGCGGTCTCCGCAAGCCGCAGACGGGCCTCCTTGCGTCGCGCAGATGGGCAAGGACGTGCTGGCCGTGCCCGGCAACACGGTCGAGGCAAAAGCCCCTCAAGGCAGTCGTGACGCTCGCGGGCCTACCGCGACCGTGCCGTCGCAGTCCGCGCCTGGCGACCGGACTGCTTCGGGCCGGGGCGGGCACTAGACCCACCACCGCCCGTCCGGTTCCGCCCCGGTCGCGCGCAACCGCTTCGGGAGTCCCTTTGCCGATCAGCCTGTTCGCCGCCCGCCGTCTCCGCAGAGCCGCGCGGGTGGCCTTCGGATGGGACGAGTTGCGTCCCGGCCAGCTCACCGCGATGAAAGCGGTCATGCGCCGCAGGGACGCCATGGTCGTGATGCCGACCGGCTCGGGCAAATCGGCGGTGTACCAGGTGCCGGGCATGCTGCTCCCCGGTCCGACGCTCGTCGTGTCACCGTTGATCGCTCTCCAGCGGGACCAGATCGCCGGACTGCTGCGAAGCAGCGGCCAGAGAGCCGTCGCCGTCAACTCGTCGATGTCCAGGGCGCAGAACGAGCAGGCATGGGAGAGCGTGAGCGACCAGACGGCCCGGTTTCTCTTCCTCGCCCCAGAACAGCTCGCCAAGCAGGACGTGCTGGAGCGACTGGCCGCGCTGAGGCCATCTCTCTTCGTCGTGGACGAGGCGCAGTGCGTGTCCTCCTGGGGCCACGACTTCCGGCCGGACTACCTCAGGCTCCGGCAGGCCGCCGAGAGCATCGGGCGCCCTCCCATCCTCGCCCTCACCGCCAGCGCCGCCGCACCGGTACGAGCCGACATCGTCGAACAGCTCGGCATGCACAAGGCCCACGAAGTGGTGGCCGGGTTCGACCGGCCCAACATCCGCCTGGAGGTCACCCACTTCCTGGACAACGCGGCCAAGCGGCGCGCCGTGGTAGAGCGAGCTGCGGCCGAGCCCAAGCCGGGCATCGTCTACGTCGCCACCCGCAAGGACGCCGATGCGTACGCCGCCGAGCTGAGCGAACTCGGCCTGAGCGCCGCCGCCTACCACGCGGGCAGCCGGTCGGCCGACCGCAGCGCGGTCCACGACCACTTCCTCGGCGGCGAGCTGGACGTGGTGGTAGCCACCTCGGCATTCGGCATGGGCATCGACAAGCCCGACGTACGGTTCGTGCTGCACGCCTCCGTGCCCGGGTCCCTCGACGCCTACTACCAGGAGATAGGCCGGGCGGGCAGGGACGGCGAGCCGTCCCGGGCCATCCTGCACTACCGCGTCGAGGACCTGGGCCTGCAGAAGTTCTTCTCCACCGGCCGCCCGGACGCGGACACCATCGCCGACGTCTCCCGCCTCGTACGAGAGCGTGCGACCCCGGTGACACCCACGGAACTCCAGGAGGAGACCGGCCTGTCAGCCGGCCGGCTGACCGCCGTCCTCAACCTCCTGGAGAGTGCCGGAGCCCTCACCACGGAACACGGAAAGGTGGCCCCGGTCCCCGGGGCCGATGCGGAGGAAACCGCCACGCGGGCAGTGGAGTTGGGCCTCGCACACGAGAGCATGGAACGCTCCCGGGTTGACATGATGCGCGGCCTGGCCGAGACCACCGGCTGCCGACGGCGTTTCCTGCTCGGCTACTTCGGCGAGCGCCTCAACTCCCCCTGCGGCAACTGCGACCGATGCGAACAGCGGCCCACCGGCGCCGAAGCCGCAGACAGCGCCGCCCCCGGACTGTCCCGCCCCCAGACCGCCTCACCCACACGCCACGACCACCCGTTTACGCCCGGCACCACGGTCCACCACCCACAGTGGGGGGACGGCGAGGTCCTCAGCGAGGAGGAGAACCGGATCACCGTCCTGTTCACCTCGGTCGGCTACCGAACCCTGTCACTGCCAGTGATCCTGGAGAAGAACCTGCTCACAGCCACTACTTAAAGGGTGTTGCACAAGGCCGTGAACTGGGCATCTCCGGTGTACGGCAGGGGTGTTGAGGGCCGAACGGGTGTGGGTGGAGACATTCACCGGGCTGCGCGTGACGCAGTTCGCGCGTCTGTTGAAAGTGGTGCGGGAGCGGGGCGGCAACGGCACCCTGCGGGACCGGCCATGGTCGCTGCCGCTGGCCGAGCGGGTGCTGGTGGTCGCGGTGTACTACCGCACCAATCTGACGATGCGGCAGCCGGGCCCGCTGTTCGGTGTCTCCTCCTCCACCGTGTGCCGGGTCATCCAACGACTGGGACCGCTGCTCGCGATCGAGCCCGTCTCCCGCCCGGCCGAGGCCCCGGAACGCATGTGGATCGTGGACGGCACGCTGATCCCGCTCCGCGACCGGTCGGTGGCCGCATCCAGCCGCAACTACCGGTTCTCGGCGAACGTGCAGGCCGTCGTGGACGCGGACACGCGGCTGGTGATCGCGGCAGCACGACCGGTGCCGGGCACGACGGCGGACGCCCACGCCTGGCGTGCGTCCGGGCTGAGCCGACACTGTGAGGGCGTGACAGTGCTCGGCGACGGCGCCTACCTCAACTGCGGCATGGCGGTACCGCACCGCAAACGGCCCGGACGGGCTCTGCTCCCGGGCGAGGAGGACGACAACGCCGCCCACCGCAAGGTCCGCGCCCGCGTCGAACACGTCATCGGCCGCCTGAAGAACTACAAGATCCTCCGCGACTGCCGACAGCACGGCGACGGCCTCCATCACGCGGTCCAAGCCGTCGCCCACATGCACAACCTCGCCCTCGCATCATGACCAGAAGACTGTGCTCACACACTCTGGCCTGCACGAACACGGCCTTGTGCAACACCCTTTAGGTAAGAATGGGAAGCGCGGTCAGCCCACGCACCAGGCGAGTATGCCGCCACCGCAATTGATCAGGTGGGACCGCAAGCCGGAGGCCGGGGCAGCGGCTCAGAATCGCACGTAGGGCGATGTCGGCTTCGGCCTTGGCCAGCGGAGCACCAACGCAGCGGTGGATGCCGTGGCCGAAGCTGAGATGGCCGGCGGCATCCCGATCCGGGTCGAGCTGGTCCGGCGACGGGAACCGCTCCGGATCGCGGTTGGCCGCTCCAAGAGCGACCAGTACAGGGACTCCGGCAGGGATCTCGGTGCCGCCGAGCGTGACGGCTTCCGTGGCGTACCGAAAGGTGGCCGTGCTGACGGGTGAGTCGAAACGAAGCAGCTCGTCCAGCGCGGATGGGACGTTCTCGGGGTTGCTGCGCAGGCGCTCCAGCTCGGCAGGGTGTTGGAGCAGGGCCAGAATGGCGTTGCCGAGAAAGTTGGTGGTGGTCTCGTGCCCGGCGATGAGCAGCAGCACCGCCAGGGAGATCAGCTCCTCCTCGCTGAGGTGGTCGCTTCCGTCGCGTGCGGAGATCAGGCGGTCGAGGAGTGAGTCACCGGGCTGTAGTCGCTTGGAAGCGATGAGGCTGGTCACGTACTCGGCCATGGCGTGCGAGGCCGCGTCGATGAGGCTGGGCTTCCCGGCGGCGAACAGCTCTCCGGACCAGCGCTGGACATCGGGCCGGTCGGCCTGCGGTACCCCCAGCAACTCGCAGATAACGATGACCGGCAGCGGTACCGCCAGAGCAGCGATGAGGTCCACCTGCCCGCCGACAGGCCACTGATCCAACAGCGCGTCGGTGGCCTGGGCAATGAATGGGCGCAGCTCTGCGACGGCGGCCGTCGTGAACGCCCTGGTCACCAGTCTGCGCAGGCGGGTGTGCTGAGGTGGATCGCTGGCCAGCATGTTGTGCGCCACCGCAGGGTGCAAGCGGCGTCGCGACTCCTTGCCGGCGAAGAAGGCAGCCGTGTTCTTCGAGAGCCGTGGGTCGCCGAGTGCCTGCCGGGCCTCCGCGTACCCGGTGACCAGGTAACTGCTGTGTCCACCTGAGCCGGTGGGAACGGTTTGCACCGGGCACGCGGACCGCATGACCGCGTAGGCCGGGTAGGGGTCGTGCAGAAATCGAGGTTCCTCGGTGGGGTCGTTCATGCTGTCAGGCTCCAGCTGCTTCCGGTTGACCGCCGCCGGCGACACGCACAGTCTCGTGGTGCGCGTAGGCGTCGGCGTCGGCGATTAGGAGAAGCCGGTGCGTCTCCGCACGGAGGTCTCTCGCACGGGAAGCGGTGTCTGTCGCCGAGGGCACGGCGACCTCGGCGGCGGGATGGCCGGTCTGCAAAGCGGTCAGTGCCGCCTTGACGGCCGTAGCTTCGACGATCGCGGCGCCCTGTTCTGTCCCGGCGTCGACAGCCCGCTGGACGGTTTCGTGCAAGCTGCGGGAGCGGTACGGGCGCAGGGCGAGTATGCCGTCGCTGATCTCGATGACACGCCGCTGGAGGAGGAAGTCGGAGTCGCTCGCTGTGTCCTCATCGAGGTCTGCGGCCGGCAGGACGATCTCCGGCATCACGGCCGACAGCCTGCCACAGAGGGCCGAGCACGTCGAAGGACCGCACGTCCCAGCGATGGCGACGGGCTTGACCGATCGGATAGACCACTGCGGGCAGCGTGAGGCCGAGGCAGATCAGCAGGACCACGATCGCCGGGGAATTCACGCTGAAGACGCACGGTCCGGAGACCAGAGAGGAGCACCGCGCGTGGTCGGGTACGAGCTGAAGGCCCAGACCGAGAGAGAAGAGGACCGTGACCTTGTACGCCGCGTAGACCAGCGCGAACACGCAGCCGGTGGCTGATAGCTGCAGGCCAATCCGAACGCTGTTTCTGCGGGTCGACTTCGACTGCCGCAGGGCTTGCCGCAGGAAGTCGACGATGGCGAAGCCCAGGTAGGAGATGAAGAGCGAGTTGGTGCGCCAGCAGGAGAACAAGACCCGCCACCCCTCGGCCTGCGTGATCGACTCCCAGAGCGTGAAGACCTCCACCTCCGTCACCGCCAGGACGCAGGGCATCGACGCGGGCAAGAAGATCGTGGGCCGCAAGCGCAACATCATCACCGACACCCTCGGCATGCTGCTCGCCGTGCTCGTCACCGCGGCCAGCGTCCAGGACTCCACCGCCGGCCGCACCCTCCTGGAGCAGACCGCAGCCGATCACCCCACCCTGCGCAAGGTCTGGGTCGACTGCGGCTACCGCAAGCACTTCGTCGAGCATGCCGCCGCTCTCGGCATCGACCTCGAAATCACCCAACGCGCTCCTGAGAGCAGGGGATTCACCCCGATTCCGAAACGGTGGGCGGTCGAGCGGACCTACGGCTGGTTGATGCTCCACCGGCGCCTGGCACGCGACTACGAAACCCACCCGCACCGTTCCGAAGCCATGATCCACCTCGCCATGACCGACCTCATGGTCCGCCGCCTCACCGGCGAGAACACCGTCTCCTGGCGTGACCCGACATCACCGGAGCACATTTGTATCCCGGGATGAAACAACGGGGGAAAACGACCTCTTACGAGACGCCGCAGTCCTGGAGGTCGCCGGTGGGCTCGCGTATGTCGTTGTCCCAGATGTAGCCGACGGTGTTGGCCCACTGAACCCCGTTGCGTCCCGGGCGCTCGATGCCCAGCACCATCCGCCTGCCGCTGCTGTCGTTGATTTTGCAGAGCCCGGCAACATCGTCTCCGGTCCATGCGGTCCCGATCCGCGGAGTGCTCAGGCCGGGACCGGAATACATGCCGGTGTCGACCCTGGGGTGGACCGATCGGCCGTAACCGCCGCAGTTCGGGAGGTCGCCGGTGGGCTCGCGTATGTCGTTGTCCCAGATGTAGCCGACGGTGTTGGCCCACTGAACCCCGTTGCGTCCCGGGCGCTCGATGCCCAGCACCATCCACGCCCCCTGATTGTCCTGGACGTGGCAGATGCCGGCGACATTGTCGCCGGCCCACGCGGTCCCGATCCGCCCAGTGCTCAGGCCGGGACCGGAATACATGCCCGTGTCGACCCCGGGGTGGACCGACTTGCCGACACCGAGGACTCCCGCTGTCGATCGCGGCGCGTTCGCCGCGTGCTGGGTCACAGGCACCGCTGCTGCCGAGGTCCTGGCCATGTCCCTGCTGGTGGGCGTCTGCGGGCTGCTGGCAGCTGGCGCAGCAGTGGCGGTAAGCGCCACGACCGCGGTGACGGCGATGAGAACGGAAACAGGTCTTGCTGTTCGCATGGTTGTTCCTCTCGTCTTCTGCCGGGTTGCCGACCCCGACAAGGCGGTAATCACGTGTGGGGCGGGTGCCTTCCGGTGCTTGCAGCCCGCGTAGGCGGTTGGTCCTCGGCGTGGCACGACGGGGTCGCGTCTGCTCGCAGGGCTGTATGCGCGTCCCGCAGCAGTCCCGCAGCAGTATGTCCGCGGACGCCGGACGGACTCGTCTTGGGGGCCCGAGTAGGCCCGTCAGTTCCTCGCTCACCTCCCGTTCATCGGTGTCTCGTACGTTAGGAGCTCCCCTGCGCTGGAGGTTCAAGAGGCTGCGACTCAGAACACATGGAGCATTGGCGAGCCTGCCGAAATGACCGGTTTGCCCGTCAAGGCGATCCGCTACTACTCCAACATCCGAGGAGGGCTTTGCGCATTTGCTTCTCTTTGAGAGAGGGAGACTTGATCCAGCACTTCCGCTGGCGAGGGCCCCGTTACGGGGCGCCCGGCCCGCCGCCGCAGCAGGCGACGGTCTGGGTCTGGTCGGCGCTGGCGAAGGGTGCTACCGCGAGCACTGCGGCCAGTGCCACGAAGAGGCCGAGTACGGCTTTGCGCATCTGCTTCTCCTTGTTGAGGGGGAATGTTGTTCAGCGCTTCGGCTGGCGAGGGCCCTTTGTTAGAAGCGCCCGTGCCACCAGCCGGTGACAGTCCCCGGGCGTTGCCGGAGGTACCGGTCACCAGCCCTGCTCCGAGCTGGTGGACCGTCAGGCTGATCAGTGACGCCGTTGACTATCACATGGTCAGCACAGGAGTGTCATCGGACCAGGGGTACAGGATGCCTGGTCATCGATAACATGCTCATTATCACAGCAGGTTGGAGAGTGAGAGGAGGGCTTCCTTGTGGGGGTATCTGTATCGAAGGAACCGAGCGTTCATCAGCTTCGGCTCTTTCTCACACTGAGCGAGGAACTCCACTTCGGGCGTGCTGCCGCGCGCTTGTTCATCACTCAGCCGGCGCTGAGTCAGCAGATCAGGGAGCTGGAGAAACGCTTGGGGGTACGCGTGGTGGAGCGCACGAGCCGGATCACGCTCACCGAGGCAGGGCAAGTCCTGCTCCCCGAAGCCCGCGCGGCGGTCGCGGCGGTCGACCGGCTGCGGCGCGTAGCCGACGCGCAGTTGCGACAGGTCTCCGGACGACTCGTCGTGGGAACCATGGGAGCCGAGGCATCCATGACGCACACCCGTGCCGTACTCAGCCTCCTGCAAGACCGCCACCCGGGGACAACCGTGCGGCTGGTCAACCTCGCGTTCGGCGACCACCTGGCCGCGCTGGCACAGCAGGAGGCCGACGTGGTTTTCGTCCGTCCTCCGGTGACGGACGACATCGAACTGCACCACCTAGCCACCGAGCCACGCGTGGCCTGCCTCTCCACCGGGCATCCCCTGGCGATCCTGCCCCGGCTCACCCTGGCTCAGCTCTCCGGCGTTCCGGTGGTCGACATGCCTGAGCAGGTTCCGCGGCTGTGGTGGGACTTCTGGGCGGTCGATCCCCGCCCCGACGGCAGTCGCGTCCGCTATGGGCCGGTAGTCACCGACATGGAATCGTTGCTGCACACGGTGGCCTCCGGAGAGGCAATGTGCTTCCTGCCGAAGGCGGCCCGTGAGTACTTTCCACGCGCCGGCATCAGATACATCGACGTGGTCGATCTCACCCCCTCCACATCCGCTCTCGCCTGGCTGCGGCGAAGACGTGCCGAATCCACTATCAGAGCCATCCGGCACGCTGCCCAAGAAGCCACAAGCCGGGGTTACAGCGAAGCCACCGGGTCTACCACCCCATGACAGCCACACCCGCCACCGATACCGCTCCACAGCAGTGACACTGCCCTTCATGAACACCCGACCAACACAAACACCCTGACCTGATATGCCGTCACTGAGCGTTTTCAGAGTGGCCACCGATGGGGTGACAGCGGCGAGGGCGCAACGCACGAGGCACCCGTGCCGTTGAGGGAGGTGTTCGAATTCTCAACTCATCAGCGCAGGTGCCTCGTTGGTCTCTCCTATCCTGCCGCACTCGACCTGCCCCATGCGCTGGTCGAGTGGGTCACCATGCTCATCGTCACCCGCGAGGGTGACCGCCGTTGCCAGCTCCCGCCGCACCAATGCGCGCTCGTCGGTCTGGTGTACCTGCGCAAGCACGACACCCTGGCCCAGATCTCCGCCGGCTTCGGCATCTCGGTCGGCACCGCCCACGCCTACACCGCTGCGGTGATCGATCTCCTGGCCACCCGGGCGCCCGGTCTGCTCAAGGTCCTGCGCGAGCACGGACCGGAGTACGTCCTGCTGTCCCTGGGGTTGCAACAGCCGCCTGATGCCCAAAACGTGCAGGTCAGAGGGTGATCACTCCCTGAGCGGAGCAGACCCCGGCGTACAGCCCGACTCGTCTGCCGCCACCAGCGGCTTCGCCTCAAGAAGGGGCTCTGCGTCGTACCCGTCACCCTCGCCTCGCTCTTGATGCGGGCGTGACATCCGAAGGCTCTCTCCGGACCGACGGCGTGCTCTCGGGGCTGGTGTACACGCAGGTACCGAAGTCGCTCCACCCCGGCTGGAGCTCATCCCAGTCACCCTTGCCGTAGTAGCCGGTGTCGGCTTTGCTCAGGGTCACGCCGCCGTCCTTGTGACGGCCGATGTACTCCGCGTATCCTCCGTCGCCGGCAGACTGGAACACGTGCAGCTCGGCGCGCCCGTCCTGATCCTCGTCGGTCGCACGCACCGCGGCGACGAAAAACGAGACCTCAACGCGGATGGTGCCGCTCCGGCTGCCACTTAGGTCCCGGGCGAGCGGTCCGTAGCGCACCTCATGCACGAGCAGGTTGGAGCGGGGGCTGTCCCCGATGTCCTCTTGGCTGCGGAACAACGCCAGATCGAGATAGCCGTCGCCGTCGAAGTCGCCGAACGTGCCCCTGGTCTCCAGGTCCGACGTCAGCAGGCCACGGGCCTTCTGCCATACGCCGAGAGCCTCGCCGACACCGACCTCGATACGGTCATCGGCCCGGCTGAAGAGGACGGAACCCTTTCCCGAGCGGTCGGGGTCGTGTATCTCGTCCAGCTGCCCGTCCGCGTCCACGTCGGCGGTCAGGCTGGTGTTGTCGGTGTCGGAGCACACCACGGTCGGTGCGTGGTCACCGGGTTCGGGCCCGGAACAGAGGGCGAGCGTCGTGGCAACCGCGGCCAGAGCGGCTCCCGTGCCGATGACGAGCCGTCTTCGCCCGCGTGTGTACGGTCGTCTCAGCCTGGCGGTGAACACGCTGCCGACACTGCCCTGTTGTGGACTTGAGGGTTCCGCCATGGCGGGATTCTAATGTGCTGCGCCAGAAGTTGATCTTCGATGAGCGTTTTCGGCGCTGCCTCTCCAGGGTGAGGACGGCCTTGGCGATGGACGTCATGCGGCTGGGACTGATCCGGGACCTTCAAAAGATCCGCCAGGACTTCAACAGTGCCATGCTCAACGGCACGGGTACCTCGTGCGTTGCGCCCTCGCCGCTGTCACCCCATCGGTGGCCACTCTGAAAACGCTCACTGACACCCACCCACCGACACCACCCCGGCACATCGCAGCCATTTGTGCCCGGCACGCAAGCACGTGGAACGCGTGAACGGGGAGTTGCTCAAACTCGGGGCCTTTTTTGGACAACACCCGGAAAGAGCCGGGAGGTTGAGTCCGGAGCGCCGTGCGCAGTTGGCCGGCCTCGGTCTGGAGTGGGCGGCGCAGGAAGGTAGCGCGTGATGGCCGACGCTGGCGTATCACTTCACGGGCACTTTCATTCTGAACAGTTTCTCCGCATTTCGGAACGCAATCTTTTCCTTGTCTTCGCGTGGCAAATCGACTCCGCGGAACCAGTCGGTCTGCTCCTTCATGTCCGCGAACGGGTAGTCGGTTGCGAACATCACTCGATCCACGCTTATGTACTTCAGCAGGAGATCGAGCAGTTCGGTCTGGGGGAATGCGCTGGTTGTGACCCAGAAGTTGTCCTGGAAGTATTGCCCGATGGGCTTGTCGAGCGAGTCTTTGGTCGGCTCGCCCATGTCATTGACGATCCGCTCGTAGTAGAAGGGAAGGCCTTCGCCCATGTGGCCGATGATGATTTTCAGTTGGGGGAATCTGTCGAAAACCCCGTACGTGATCATCCGAATGCATTGGGTCAGCACCTCCTGGTGCCAGCCATATCCAGACCCACTGAAAATGTAGTCTTGGTACTCTTCCGTGTATTCAGATCGTGTGGTGCTGTAGTAGATCTTGAAGACCTCGTCAGCTGGATAGCCGGGATGCAGGTAGATCGGCACATCGAGAGCAACGGCACGTGCCAGCACAGGCTCGAAATCGGGATGATCGAGATACTTCTTCGCGATGTGTCCGTTGGTCAGTGTGCCCAAGAAGCCATCTTCCCGAACCGAGCGTTCCAGTTCGTCCGCCGCCGCCTCCGGGCTCTGCAAGGGTAAGGTGGCGAAAGCCTTGAAGCGGCCCGGATATTTGGCGATTGGCCCGTCTACAAGTTGCCGGTTAAGACGATGGGCAAGGTCGATACCCTTTCGCCCAGGGACATTTTGCACGGAGGGTGTATGAGCAGAGAGGATTTGAACGTTGAGTCCCCCCGCATCCATATCGCCGATGCGGCGTTGGCCTAGATCCGAAAGACCAATTTCCTCAAGGAACGCTATGTGATCCTGATTGATGGAGTTCAGCTTCAACAACGAGGGAGTCGAAAAGGTCTCCTCCGTGCCGATGAAGGGCAGGTCCTGGTCCCGCCGTAAAATGTCCGAAGTATTGTCCGAAGTCTCGTTCTCGCTCGCTTCCGAGACAATGGCGTGCGTGGACAAGCCGGCACCAATGCCAAGTGCCGTGCTGGCGGTGAGAAAGCCGCGGCGTCCCATGGGCTTCATGTCAGTCCCTCTCTTCAGGCGTTTGTGTGGTGAGGTATCCGTACGGCATCCGTCTGCGAGATGCTTCAGGGGGTCTTCGCGTCCTGCTCGCGCATCGCGGCAGCGCTCAGGTCGAGGAACCGCTCGCCGGTCCGCAGCGGCTGTGGTGGAGCTGACGACCGCCCGCGTGCGCGCTGTGAGGGCCGGCCGCGGCGGGCCCGCACTCTTGTCGGCGTGTGACCCCGCATGCGGCAACAGGGAACGCCGTCGCCAGCGCCCTGGTGGCCGTCTCGAACCGCAATCGGCCGGGCTGCGCTTTCCCCGATGGTGCTGCGTCGGCTGCCGTCACTAGCCTCCCGCATACGGGTTGCATCGCTTATCCGCATGCCTACTTCCTACCGAGCGAACCTGAGACGAACGTTAAAGAGCTGCTCACGCGCTCTGCTAAATGATCAGTTGTGGGAGCTTCTCGAGCCGTTGCTTCCGCCGTGGCCCGATGAAGGCGCCCGGTCCGCGACCGGTGCCGGATCGGCAGTGCCTGCAGGGCATCTTGTACGTGTTGCATACCGGGATCGGCTGGGAAGACCTTCCGCAGGAACTCGGCTTCAGGTCAGGCATGACGTGCTGGCGGCGGATCAAGCGGTGGATCAACGCCGGGGTGTTCGTCGATCTGCATCGGATCCTGCTTGCCCAACTCAACGCAGCAAACGAGATCGACTGGTCCCGGGCGGTGATCGACGGCAGCCACATCGACACGAAGAAAGGGGGTCCCGGACCTTGAGTTCACCCCCATTTCTAGCCCCCACGTGGGCGGAGTCGAGGACCACGCGCGAGACGTCGATGAGGCCGGCGTCATCGAGTCGGTGCAGCACCGCCTCGTGCGGCCGGTCCCACACCCCGGCCCGCGACCAGATCAGGAACCGGCGGTGCGCGGTCGGTTTCGATATCCCGAAACACAGCGGCAGACCACGCCAGGCACAACCGCTGACCAGCGCGTAGATGATCGCCGCGAACAGCGTCTCATCAGGCGTGTCCTGCGTTCCGCCGCGCCGTGGCCACACGTTCGACGGTGGGATCAGCGACTCGGCAATCTCCCACAAGCCGTCCGGAACAATTCAACTCCACGTACCCCGCCCCATGAACAACCCAGCGAGCGATCACCACATAGGACACCGTATTAGGTTAGTCAGAAACTCCACCGGCACGATCCGGACCGTGCCAGCACTGATACTGAACTTGATTGGGTGATGTCGGGATGTTTACCTGACGCCAGCCTGTCGGTTGCGGTAGCTGTGGGCTGTGAGGTACGCGCAGGGCGGCGGGCTGACCGACGCCGAGAGGCAGCGCGGGAGCGGATCCGGCTGCAGGCCGTGGAACGCTTCGAGGGCGGGGAGAAGAACCGGGGGATCGCTGCCGCGCTGCGGGTGAGCGAGCGGTCGTTCGAGGATGAGGCCGGCCAGTCGATGACGCCGCCGCGCTCTCGAACCTGGGGGCGGATCGGCCGGACCCCGGTCGTCCGGGTTCGCGGCCGGGGCTCCGGACGGGTGTCGATGGCGGGTATGACCTGCTACAAGCCGGGCGAGCGGTCCCGGCTGATCTACGCCATCCGCGAGTACCGCGGGCGCAAGGGCGAGCCGAAGGGCTTCGGCTGGCGGGACCTCCGCGACCTCTTGGTGCGTGCCCGCATCCAGCTCGGCGGACCGATCGTGCTGGTCAGGGACAACGTCCGCCTCCACCTGACCGCCGGGATGCGCGAGTTCATCGCCGCGAATGCCGCCTGGCTCACCGTGTTCCAGCTGCCCACTTACGCGCCGGACCTGAACCCGCAGGAGGGCATCTGGTCGCTGGCCAAGCGCGACATCGGCAACCTCGCCGCAGCCGACCTGGGCCAGATCACCAGGGCCGTGAAGCGCAGGCTCAAGCAGATCCAGTACCGCCCGGATAGCGTCGACGGCTGCCTTGCGGGCACCGGCCTCATCACGGACGACTGAGCGGCGCTGCGATGCAGAATCGTCAGTCGCCGTAGTACCGGTCGTAGGAGGCGGAGCGCTCCTCCACTGAGAAGCTCTCGAATTCACCGTCCGCCTCGAGCTCGCGCAGTCGATCCAGCGCCGCCGCCGCCGCAGGTGCACGGTTGGCCGAGAGGTGGGCCTTCGTCGCGTCGAGCCCGTGCCCAAGCAGGAATTCGATGTCGATCGAGCACGCTGCGTCGAAGCTGGCTTGCTTCGCACTCCAGACCAGGAGCACGTCATCGATGTCGCCGCTGTTGAACAGCTGGAAGCAGCAGAGCCTCATCAGCTCGGTGTCGCCCTCACCCTGGGCGCGTCGCTCACGCGCCGTGTGCTCTCTGAGGAGTGCGCGGACCTCGTCGAGATCCGCGCCGACGGGGCGAAGCCCGTAGCGGCGCAAGCTTTCCTTGACATCCACCGCTGGTCTCCTTGATCGTCCGGCCCGGCCCGTGGCCTATCGGCCCCGCCCATCGCCGTTCGGTCGGACGACGGCCCCTCTGCCGGTCACAGTATGCACACCGAGGGCCGTCCCATGTGGGTCGGCGGCCACCGGCGCAGGTGACCGATGGCCCACGCCACCCGACATCACCCAATCAAGTTGAGTAGCAACCCGACGATCTTCCCGAGAACCCCGGCAGCACCCGCGGTAGATGTGCTGGCCGACCATGATCAATCTCAGCGGAACTTTCTGTACGTCCCCTACTCACACCCGCAGAGTCCCGTAAGTTCACGCAATCTGAAGGGCCCTTGGTGGGAACTCAAGGGTCCGTCGTCGTGCTCTGCGGAGTTGCTTCCGTGGGTTCGGGGCCAACTCGCGACCTCGCCGTTCCTGGTCCCCTGGACCGGCAAGACGCCGAGCGGCCCTCTACTCGAACGCAGCGAAGCGGAGTTGAGAGCTTGGGGGCGGGGCCAGGGCTCGTGCGTTCTCGGGCGGTGAGATGCCCTGGGGGCGGGGCAGCCGCGGGTCGCTGCTGTACCGGCGGGTGCTGGGCGAGGCCGTCGCCACGGCGCTGGCGGTACGCGCCGTCGACCGGCTCCGCACGCACATACGCGCAGGTGCAGGCCCTCGTCGACGGGCCCGGCGTCACGTGCCGGTGAGCTTGTCGAGGTCGGGGGCGTAGACGGTCATCCAGTGCGGGTTCAGCCGGTAGTAGACGACCTCGCGGTTCCAGTCGAAGACGTCGTCGTCGCCGTAGAAGTCCTTCAAGTAGGCGAGGAGATCCTGCCAGTCGGCCGTGGCCTCGGTGTCCTCGGGGTTCAGCTCCTCCACCGTGCCGTGAGTGAACACGCCGAGGTCCTCGCCGCGCATGTGCGCGACGCTGGCGGCCGGACGGGCCGCGAGATGACGGGCCTTGGCGGCGTTGCGCGCCGTGCCGAAGTGCCACCGGCCGTGCAGGAAGTGCCCGTCGGCGCCACTGATCCGCGGTTCGCCCTTTGCGGTCACCGTGGAGAGGGCGAGCGTGCACATGCCGGTGAGGACCCCGGTGAGCTGCGCCGCCGTGATGGTGCGGCCCTCGACGATCGAGCGGAGGTGTGCGGTCGAGCCAGAGAGGGAGGAGTCGAGGAGGGACTGGAGCATGCTGAGTTCTTCCGGGGTTTCGCGCATACGTCCATCGTCGAACGTAAACCCGACACCCTCTGTCGCCATTGATGAAGCAGCGGCGAGGTTGCCTCGACGCCTTCGGCGTCGCAGCTCGTCAGACGGCACCCAAAGGGGCGATGTCCAGCATCAGCCCGCGGGCCCGGCACGGTGAACCAGCGGACGGGCCCAGATCGGCTGACGCGCACCGATGGGGGTCTTACTGCTGGTTCCTGGTCTTCGACGACGCAGACCTCGACCTCGCGGTCCGCGAAGCGATGATCGCGGAGATGCGGCTGGGCGGCCCCTCCTGTATCGGCAGCAACCGCCTGTAAGTGGCGAATGTTCATCGAGAAGCTCGTGCTGAAGAACTTCAAGTGATTCGGACCGGAAGGCAATTTCGTCCGCCTGGATCCGGGCATGACTGCGCTCATCGGTGCCAACGGCTCGGGCAAGACGGCTGCGTGGGAGGCGCTGCTGCGGTTGTTCGGGATATCCGCGAAGGTGCGGGCCGTACCCGTGGACGACTTTCACGTGCCGCTCGACGAGACCGACGAGCCCCCACCCGCGAGTTGACGGTCGAAGCAGTACTCGCTTTCCCTGAACTCGACGGCGACGGAGAGGACGACGAAGCCGGGGAGGACGACGCCGACGGTGCCGCAGAGCGCGGGGAGGGCCAGGGCCAGGCAAAAGTGCCGCGACCAGTCCTGGAGTTCTTCAGGCGCATGGCGGCCACGGAGGACGGCGAGCTGAAGGTTCGGGTGGTGCTCCAGGCCGAATGAAGAGCGCGCCACAGACACCGCGGCCGAACGCCCACGTGGAGAAGTTCATCCGCAGCGTGCGGGCCGAGTGCACCGACCGAATGCTGATCTACAACGAGCAACACGCACGGCGTGTCCTCGCCGAATACGCCGAGCGCTACAACTCCGGAAGGCCGCACCGGGCCCTACGCCTTCGCGCACCAGCCGACGATCCGGACGTCATCCCCTTCCCGCCCAACACATCCAGCGCCACGATGTTCTCAGCGGACTCATCCACGAGTACCGCGACACAGCCTGACAAAGATCACGACAATCTGGCGAATGCCCATCTCAACGTATGTGCGGGACTTTTGGCACCCAACAGGTAGCAAATGAGGGTGCAGGCGATGGCTGCGAAGGCCAGGAAGTGTTCGGCCTTGCGCGCGTAACGGCAGTGGAGCCGGCGGCAGCCGGCGAGCCAGGCCATGGTGCGCTCGATCGTCCATCGGTGGCGGCTCAACCGTGTGGAGGGATGCCGCGCTTGCGCAGTCATCGGCGCAGTTGGTCGTAGTCGTAGCCCTTGTCGGCGGGCAACTTGGCGGGCATACGTCGGCGTGGCCCTCGGCGGGAGCGGATCGGCGGGATCCCGCGCACGAGCGGCTCCGGCGCCTGGCTGTCGTGCAGGTTGGCGCCGGAGATACCGACGGAGAGAGGCAAACCGGTCCGCTCCGTGATCAGGTGGATCTTCGAGCCGGTTGTGACGCCTCACCAGGAGGTGCGTCGTCCCGCATGCTGGAGGGTGGCGGCGGTCAGTCAGGCGTTCCCGCGCCGATGACCACGGCGTCGGTCGTCGGGCTCACTGCTCGGCGGCCTCTCGGGCGATCTTCTCGAACTGGGCGCCCATGGCCTCGGACAGCGCGTGGGCGGCCGACAGCGGGCGCACCATCACCGTGAAGTCGTCGATCTTGCCGTCCTCGTCGAAGTGCAGGAAGTCGCAGCCCTGGAGCTTCTTTCCGGCGACGCTCGCGGTGAAGACGAACGCGTGGTCGCGGCCGTCGGGGTTCGCGATCTCCCGGACGTAGGTGAAGTTCTCGAAGACCTGTGTCACAGCGCGCAGGATCGCGGTGGTGATCGCCTTGCCCGGGTACGGCTTGAAGGCGACCGGGCTGGTGAAGACGACGTCGTCGGCCAGAAGGGCGGCCACGGCGTCCAGGTCACCGTTCTCGACGGCCTTGCGAAAGGGGTGCATGATCGACCTCGATACTCAACAAGTTGTATATGTGTAGAGGAGGGTAGAGGCGACTCCGGTGCTTGTCGAGGGTGCGGCGCTCCGGCAGTGCTCACCATTGAGTGCTCGCTGGGCCGTACCTTGCTCCCATGGCATTGCGGAACGCGGTGATGGCCGCGCTGCTGGAGGGCGAGGCGTCCGGTTACGACCTCGCGAAAGGCTTCGACGCGACGGTCGCGAACTTCTGGGCGGCGACGCCTCAGCAGCTCTATCGGGAGCTGGAGCGCATGGAGGCCGAGGGGCTGGTCGCGGCCCGCCTCGTCGAGCAGCGGCGTCGTCCCAACAAACGGCTGTTCTCCCTGACGGAGGCTGGGCGGGAGGCTGTGCGCGCATACACGGCCGAGCCACCGGGTCGGCCCGCGGTCATCAGGGACGAGCTGCTGGTCAAGATGCAGTGCGCGGACGCCGGCGACGTCGAGGCGGTGCGCGCCGCCGTCGTCGAACGCATGGAATGGGCCACGGCCAAGCTGGCCCGCTACGAGAGAATCCGGCAACGACTGCTGGGCGGCCGCTCGGAGGAGGCGTACTTCGCCGAGGCCGAGCGTATCGGCCCGTACCTCACTCTGCTGCGCGGGATGTCGTTCGAGCGGGAGAACCTCCAGTGGGGCGACATGGCGTTGCGCAGGCTTGACCAGCGCACCAAGATGAATACTCAAAAAAGTGAGTAGAGTGATGGTTCTTCCGGTGATCGCGAGAAGGAGCCAGCCGCTCATGTCAGGCACTGAGACCCGCTACCTGCGCTTCGTGGCCCTGGGTGACAGTCACACCGAAGGGGTGGGCGACGGCGACGATCTGACGGGCCTGCGCGGGTGGGCCGACCGGCTCGCCGAGCACCTGGCTCGGCACAGCCCGCAGCTCCAATACGCCAATCTCGCAGTGCGGGGCCGTCTGGCCGGGCAGGTCCACGCGGAGCAGTTGCCCACGGCGCTTGCGCTGCGGCCGGACTTCGCGACGGTCGTGGCCGGAGTCAACGACATGCTGCGCCCCCGCTTCGATCCGGATGAGGTGGCCGCGCATCTGGAGGCGATGTTCGCCGCGCTCACCGGCCAGGGGGCGCGCGTGGCGACGCTCACCATTCCCGACATCGCGCGCATCACTCCACTGGCCCGTCCGCTCCGGCCGCGTCTTGAGGCGCTGAACCACCGCGTTCGCGCGGCGGCACACCGGCATGGTGTCGTCGTCGCCGACGTCACCCTGTATCCGGTGGCAACGGATCCACGCCTGTGGAGTCAGGACCGCCTCCACTCGAGCCCACTCGGCCACCAGCGGATCGCGGCGGCGCTCGCTCACTCGCTCAACCTGCCAGACGCTGACGCCTCCTGGACGCACCCGTTGCCCGTCCTGCCTGTTGGTCGGGCACGATTCCTGCGTGCCGCGTCAGCCGAGGCGCGCTGGGTCGCCGGATTCCTAGGCCCGTGGATCGGCAGGCGCGCGCGTGGGCGTTCCTCCGGAGACGGTCGCGTGGCCAAACACCCGGACCTCGTGTCCGTCGGCAGCTCCGGCCAACACTTCGGCCATGCCTTCCAGCGTGGACAAGAGCCCTCCGTCGACCTGGCAGACGCCTCGGAGTAGCGAGATCAGCTTGTCCGAGCATGAGTAGCGGTCGGTGCTTGCCCCGAGTCGGGAACGACGAACGATGCCCACTACGTCCTTCACCAGCACGCCGACGCTCACGACAACCTGCTGTGCATCCAGGTGGCCAAGAACAAGGACGACCCGAACCGGCTGAACCGGCACAAGAGCGGTGCATACACCGGTTCAACCGGACTGAGCCGCGCAGCGGCGTCCCCAGGCAGCCATGGGAGGGGCAGCCGAAGCGACGCCCGTACGCCAGGACCGGATGGCCGGGCAGAACCGCATTTACTTCCAAGGCTTGCTTGCCAGATGGCAGCCGCGGGACCGGGGTTGGGCCTGCTCAAGGTACTGCGCGAGACCGATCCCGACCACGTTCTACTCGGCGGCACGCTGCAACAGCATATGGAGCCCGACCACCGGCACCTCGTGCACCCGGTCGTGTTCCGGGGCGAGAAGGTGGTCGTCTCCTGCTAGCACCACCAGCGGATCGACGAGCTGGGCACCGGTCTGCGCGTCGTCGCCCAGGACATCGCCTGGGTACGCGGCAGCCAGGAACCCGCCGACCGGGTCGAGGCCGGCACCGCGGCCATCGCCCTCGGCACCGACGGCATGCTGACCCCTGCCGACGGGGTCAAGACCCGCTTCGTCCTCCCGAAGCACGACCCCTTCATGGCCTGGGCCCAGCGCGCCGCCATCTTCAAGAACGCCAAGCACCCGGCCGCCGCCAAGCTGTACCTGAACTGGTGGCTCGACAAGCAGACCCAGTCCGACTTCTACATGTGGTCCGTCCGCACCGACATCACCCCCCACTCCGGCTACCGCCCCATCTGGGACTACCCCAACGCCAACCTGGACGGCTTCGACACGTTCATGGCTGACCGCGCCCTCGTCGAACGCTTCCGACAGCAGCTGACCCTCTACGTCGGCGAGGTCACCGGAGCGCCGTCCCCGGGCTGGCTGGGACTGCACCCCGGACGCCGCTGACATCTGCCGGCCCTCTCGGCCCAGTAACGGTGAAGCTTGATTTCGAGCCACCCTTGGCATGAACCTGCTTGAGGCCGGTGGCGCGCTGCTCCGTGGCGGCATGAACCGTGACCGGGATGCTCACGAGACCGAACGTGATCGACATCCGTAAGATCGTGGAGACGACCATTTCCCCATAGGCCGCCCGACCAGCACAGTTCGCACGGCGACGCCGTGCGAGACGGCATGTCTACAGGTCGAGGACCGCGCGGAGGGCGTTGGCGACGAGCTCTTGCTGCTCGGGGCCGATGTTGCCGTGCAGCGTACCGGTTTCGAAGCGGATGGCTGAGAGCTGCAGGAGGTTGACGGCGACGAGAGAGGCGTCGACCGGAGTGGTCAGATGCACGCTCATCGCCGTGTCGGGGTGCTGTGCCGGAGCGTGTAGCACCAGGGCGACGACCGCGCCGTAGGCCTCGGCGAGCCCATCGAGGCTGACGACGAGAACCGTACGGGTGCCCTTGCCGGTGTCGACGTCCCAGACATCGCCCTTGCGGATGGTCACAGGGCGTCGCCCTCGCCTGCGAGGTCGAGGGGAGCGATGGAGACGAGCTTGCGGGCGGCGTCGAGGGTCATCTGCCGGCGCACGGCACGCAGGATGTAGTCGTTCAGCGACGGGGCGCCGGCTGCGGCGTCGCGCAGCTGCTTGTCCATGGCGTCGGGGATCCGCAGAGTGATGGCAGTCATGACATCAAATCTAGTGGCAAAGGAGACGTCACGGTAGCCGTTCCCCCGACAAACACTGTGCCGCACACCATCTGCTGCCCCGCCGTACGGGCGGCGCCGCATGCCGGGCACGGGCGCGATCAGGGCCTGCCTGGCGGGCTGCCTACGAAGGCGCGTGCGAGTGCTCAACACATCCCCTTCGGCTGAACGGCACCGACGGCGGGGCCGCCAAGTCGGCGGCCACCCCTCGGGGACTCATCCGGCAGGCCCCGGCGGACAGCCAACTGCCTGGGCCGATCGGCGTCTGCAGTGGCGATCCTGCTCCGGCTGGTCCGTTCCCCGCGCCTTCCACGCTGCTTGCCGGAAGGCGCGGTCCGGAGCGCGTTTCGCCTGCCACGCCTGTTCTAAGTGCTCTGCGCATTCGGGGAGCCGGCCGTGCCCCTCCCGCAGGGCCGCCGCAAACCAGTCCATCCCGGCCTTCTCCCAGTCGTACATGGCCACACGTAGATCCTCGGCCGCCTCCGCGGCGGATACCGGCCCGGCGACGGCGACTGCGGTGCTGAACTGGACCTACGCCTCGTGCACCTCGGCGAAGGAGGCCCGCCACTGCTGAGGCGTGGACTGCTCGTCCCAGACCAGGTCGGAAAACCGACACCAAGACACGTCCCGTAACTGCTGGTTGCCGCGACCACGAACGCCTCCCCCAGATGAGCGAAGCACTCATCACCTGGGCCTGCATCACGCTCATGAGCCGCCGCTTGACCCGCCAGAAGGCGCCTAGGCTGGCGGGGTGTCCGAGGGCGCATGATCCAGCTGATCGACCGATCGACCCACGCCACTCACAACTCCCCTTCCTCATAGGTTTTCTGACGCCGCATCGGGTCACTCGCCGCTCACGGCCGGAACAGTCCCGGCCGGGAATGGAGATCCGATCATGAACCGGATACTGCGACGGTCGGCCGCGATTCTGACCAGCGCCACGGCGATGACGGTGCTGCCCTCGGTGACCGCGACGGCGGCCCCCGCACAGGCCCAGCCCTGCGTGCAGAAGGTCGCCGTCGTCAACAACGCGGGTTTCGTCCTGTCCTGGGCCGCCTCGGCCCGCACCGGCGAACAGTCGGCTCCGACCGACGACTACCCGATCAACCAGACCAGGATCATCGACCTATCCACCACCGCCCTGCCCGAGGGAACCGACATCCGCCCGTATATCGAGGCGGTCGGCGGGACCAACGAGTACGGCAGTTCCTACGTGTCCTACTGCGACAACGGCCAGACGGCCACCTACACCGTCACAGGGACCACTTTCGACTACTCGGTCACCCTGCTGACCTGAGCTTGTCCTACCTTCCAAGCGTGGGTCAGAGCTGGTCATTCGTAAGAAGCCGTAGTCCTATCAATCGTGAGGGCGGTTCTGGTCGAACAGGTTGCCTGGTCAGGTGATTTCGGCCGGGCGGGCGCATGAAGCCAGGTCCTCCGGTGCAGTACGAGGGTTGCGAAGCCAACTCGTCTGCCCCGGAGGTGCGGTCCATCCTGGCCAACCAGAGCAGCCCTACAGCGTTGGGGCCGACACCTACGGGCTGTTTCTTGGCAACGAGGTCTACCTGCTGGCGTGCCCGGCCCACTGCGATCCGGCGGCGGTCTGGCCAGTGAACCAGAACTGAGTCCTCGGCATCACCGGCCTGCACAATCCCGTCCGCGCCCCCACGACGAACACGTCAGCGCACGTTCCGTAGATCGAATTCGGGACAGCCCTTAGGAACCGGTCAGATTCCGTGCGGGCGGAACCCGTCACAGACATGTCCGCCACACAAGACACCAGGTCAGATCCCATGAACCGCCGCTGAGCTATCCATAAAGGTCGTGGCGGGCCTGTTCTTCGGGCTCTTCCCGGCGATGATGCAGGTCGCGAAGGGCTGGCGGATCGTGATGCCGCGGATCCAGTCGCCCTCGGGCAGGGTCGCCACGCTCATGCGGCCCGCCCCCACGCAGCGGTGCCCGGGCGGCCCGCGCGCCGACCGTTGATGGACGGCACCGTCGCGTGCTCCTTCGTGGCGAGAACGGCCAGGACGGAGTGCTTGCCGGTGTAGAGGGCGGCGTTTCTTCCGCCAGTTCGAGTTGCTACTGTCCTTCGTCGGGCGGGGCTGACCTGCTGACATGTCTGGCATCGAGACAACAGCACTGTTGCAGGCGCATCACCCCGTTGCGCTGATTCCGCTGCGAGGATGTGCTTCATGGTCAGCGTCGAAGAGTGGATCCAGGCCCGGAGAGGCTTGCGATTGGGACAGAGGCTTTCGGGGACGGTAACCGCAGTCCCGAATCCGGGTGCGACGGGGATCTTCATTGACATCGGCCTTCCGGTTGGAGGGTTCGTCGACGTGCTGCTGCTTCCGGCCGCCGCGGAGCGCTGGCCGACGGTAGGGACCGTGGCGGAGTTCGAGGTCTGGTGGGCCGATGCGCGGCCGCAGGTGCGACTCAAGCCCGTAGAGCGCCAGTTCCTGCGCGAGGACTTCGACGAGTGGCTGGCCCAGTGGCGGCCGGGCTGGCCTGAGAACGTGCCCGTGGACCAGGCGTGGGTTGAAGCGGATGTGGCGACTCGGCGGGATGCCGGCGAGGTCGAGGAAACGCTGCGTGCGGCCGGATGGAAGCCGGGGCGACGCGTCCCGATTCAGCAGTGGCGCGAGATGCTGGAGGCAACTGGGCTGGTCCGGATGCATGAGGCCGCCGAACAGTTCTTGACTGAGTTCGGAGGCTTGGACGTACAGATCAGCGGGCCAGGCATCACCTGCGCCAGGACGCCCTTCACCTTTGATCCCGAACTCGCGGTGGGCGAGGAGGATCGATTCGCAGACTGGAGCTCGACGGTTGGGCGGGACATCTTCCCCGTCGGTGAGCTCGACGAGGGCCGGTTTTTCCTCGGTATCGACGAGACCAGCGAGATCTACCTGATCGAGACGTGGGTAGCGACGTTCGGCCCGGTCCGGGAAGCGCTGGAGAAGCTCGTCCTGGGCGTATCCCCACGGCGCATCGGTTGAGGTAAGTCACCGTCGCATGTCGCGCAACAGCAGTGTTGCTCTGAACCAGGGTCTTCCGGTGCTTGTCAGGGCATGTGCTGCGGCTGCCGCGGCATGGCTCGGACCTTGGCCGCGTCAGTGCTGGACCCTCAAGTCCCCGACCACCACATGCCGTGCCACTCGTCCTCCGTACCGACCTCGGAACATGACGAACGTTCCGGATCCGGTCGGTAAACGAGCCCGTGACGTCCGAGTCACAGGCCCAGACGGACATCACGAGCAGCACTACCCCCGGTCGGTAAAGAGGTCGAGCCGATGCGCGAGTCGGGGGGCCAGGAGCGGAGCGAGGGGCTGTTCACGGTCAGGGACTCGCTGTTCCGCCTGGCCGAGGACATCGGGCTGTCCTACGCGATGGTGGACAAGGCCCGGTGGACCGCGTCGAAGTGGCCGAAGGACCGCCGGGTCGCGGGGGTGTCCTTCACCGTCCACAAGATCCTGGCGTCCGTCGCGGACGACGAGGAACGGTTCGCCTCGATCACCAGCCCGCCCGAGGGCAAGGCCCGTTGGACGCCGGACGAGGCGAGCCGGAGGGTCGGCCGGCAGGTCGAGCGCCCGGTCACCCCGCAGGAGAAGATCAGCGCGATTCACACGCTGGCCACCGACGAGGAGGTCGCGGCCACCGTCACCAGCGACCTGCTGCGGCGGCCGGCGGTGGTCGACCAGGTCAGGCAGGAGGACAAAGTCAGGGTCGTCGAGGAACTGACTCGCGACGACCATGTCGCCGCGAAGGTGACCACCGGACTGCTGCGCAGGCCGGACGTCGCCTTCCGAGCGGGGCCGCCAGGCCCGCGAGCACTTCGAGGACACCAGTCCCGTCGCCCCGGCGGTCCGCAGCATCGACCGGTCGGTTCAGTTCCTGGACCTGGCCACCGCCTGCCATGCGTTCGTCGCATCCGCCGGCCGGGTCGTCCCGGGCATGCGCGATCGCCAGCTCGGTGACGACGAACGCGTGATCGTGCACGAGAACGTCGCCCGCGTGAGGGCGACGCTGGACTGGATCGAGACAGCCGTCGACACCGGCAAGGCCCCGACACGGGGCTCCACGACCTTGCCGCACCGCCCGGGGCGACCGCCTCCGCCAGGCCGTTCCCGCCGCGAGACCGGCGTACCGTGCAGGAATCCTGGACTGTGGACCACGATGGCCCCGGCACCCCCGTCCCGGCCGGAACAATGACGCAGACGCTCCGCGCGAGGGCCGCCTGGAGACCTGGTTGACCGGCAGTGCCGGACGTTCGCTCGCCCTCGTCACCAACACCCGCCGCGCGATGGTCATGGTGCTCGACGGCGAGGGCGACCCGGTGAACACGCCGTCACCCCGGGAGCTGAGGGCTGGAGTGAGGGCTTCGGCCTCACCGGCGGACAGCACGACGCCTATCCGGACGCGGACACCGTGCCCCTGAGCGAGGCGCTCAGGATCGCGAGCCACATCGTGCGGACAGGGAACCGGCCGTCCGACGCATCCTGGGTGACGGACCGCTGACGGGAGCGCGGCCCGGACGAAGCCACCGGGACCACGCTCTCCTGCTCTGGCCGGCCAGCGGGCTCACGCGCGACGCGCGAACGCCCCTGGCCGCGCCCAAAGTTCGGGCTACGCGTCGTTCGACCCACGCCCCACCATGACCCGACCCGTCGTCCGCAGGCGCCCTGCGCCACAAGGTCGTTGGCGGCGAACACGCCGCCCCGTGCCGGGCTGGCGGGCCTGCAGGTCCGACATCGCCGCGAGACCGCTGTCCAGGGTGAACCCGCCCTTGGCGACCGGGATATGGGGGGTGATCGTGGCGAGCGAGCGTGTTACGGATCCCGGCCAGCCGCTCCTGACTCGCCGCCACGTCCTCGTCGGCGTGTGCCTCGACGTGCCGGCGGGTGCGCTCGGCGGCGATCATGGGGGAGGCCGCGGATGACGCCCCTCGCCGGGGCTACGTCCCGTACCCGGCTCGCTGCGGCCGGCTCTGAACGGCCCTCGCCGGTGCCTCACCCGGCGCCGATCGGGCCGCACATCAGGTTGCCGGGTTCGGCGGGGTCGTCGCTGGTCCAGAACTGGGTCCACAGCGCGGCGAACTCGGGGCGGGTGAGGTAGCCGTCGGTGTCCTGGTCGAGCCGGTCGAAGGCACCGCCGGTCTCAACGGGCCGTCCGTGCCAGGTGTCGACGAGCCGCTGGTGCTCGCCGCGCGAGATACGCCCGTCGGCGTTCTCGTCGACCGCGTCGAAGATGGTGTCGGCGGTGGCGGTGACCGCCTCGGGGACGGTCGGCAGCAGGTCCACCATGGCGAGGAGGTCGTCCATGTCGATCCGGCCGTCCCGGTCCCTGTCCACGGTCTCCGACAGCTGCTGCCACCAGCCCTTCAGCACACCGTCCACGCGCGCCGCCAGTTCCGATCCCTCTCTCACCCGCGGCAGCCGGCCCCAGCGGTCTGCCAGGGCCACGAAGTCCGCCTCCTCCAGATAGCCGTTGCCGTCCGCGTCGAACGCCTCGAACATGGCCTGGAGCTTGGTCCGCTGGAACTCGCTGGACATCACATGCCTCCTCAGTCGCAGTGCTGAGGACATGCTTTCCGCTGCAGGCCGCCCCGCAACGGCGCTCGCGCTCACCGCGGCGGGTACCCGCGCGCCCACGAGCCCGCCCGGTGCGCCGGGCGCCGGTTTGCCCGCGGCGGATGGAGGACCGTTCCCCGGCATCCGTCCATGCCCGCCGGGGGCCGCCGCCGATTCCGTACCCTGGCGGCATGCGCATGCGCCCCACCCTGAGCTGGATCCCCGCGGCGGCGGACCTTCTGCCGGGCACCACCGACCTGGAGCCGGTCGTCGACGCGCTGAGCGCTGGCGGTGTGCTGGTGCTCAGCGGGGCGGGCATCTCCACGGAGTCGGGCATCCCCGACTACCGGGGCGAGGGCGGGAGCCTGAGCCGGCACACCCCGATGACCTACCAGGACTTCACCGGGAGCGCGCACGCGCGGCGCCGGTACTGGGCGCGCAGCCATCTCGGCTGGCGCACCTTCGGGCGTGCCCGCCCCAACGCGGGACACCTGGCGGTGGCCGCCTTCGCCCGGGACGCCCGCGTCTCGGGCGTGATCACCCAGAACGTCGACGGCCTGCACCAGGCCGCCGGCAGCGAGGGCGTCGTGGAGCTCCACGGCAGCCTGGACCGGGTCGTGTGCCTCTCATGCCGCGCTATCAGCCCGCGCCGCGAACTCGCCCGTCGCCTGGAGGCCGAGAACCCGGGCTTCGATCCGGTTGCCGCCGGGATCAACCCGGATGGTGACGCAGACCTCACGGACGTGCAGGTCGGGGATTTCCGCGTCGCGCCGTGCGTCGGTTGCGGAGGTGTCCTCAAACCGGATGTGGTGTTCTTCGGGGAGGCGGTTCCGTCGCAGCGCGTCGAGCACTGCCGGCGGCTGGTCCGCGAGTCGACTGCGCTGCTGGTCCTCGGCTCCTCGCTGACGGTGATGTCCGGACTGCGGTTCGTCCGTCAGGCGTCGAAAGAGGGCAAGCCGGTGCTGATCGTCAACCGGGACCCCACCCGGGGCGACCCGCATGCCCGCACCCGGGTCGCGCTGCCGCTGGGAACGGCCCTGACGACCGTCGCCGACCGGCTCGGAATCCCGGTCGGCAGACCGGCGGACTGAGCTGTTGCCTGGCGGGAGACGTCCTACATGGCAGCCGATGTGAACTTGGCCAAGATCACGGGGAACCTCAGACACTCATAGAACTCACCCCAGGAGGGCTGACGCTTCCGCGAACGCTTCCCTCCGGACAGCAACAGGCAGCAGACTCACCCTCACGGCCTTCGACTTGGTCACGTGCACCTTGGTCGGAGCACATGATCAGACGAAGACCGTTCCTGCGTCCGGGGTTGTCGGGCTTACGATCACGTTCGACGGCCGTTCGAAGCCCGCATGGGGGTGCAATGTCAGAGATCGCTCAGTGGCTCAAGGACTGGCATGCCGCACATGAACACGAGCTTCGCTCTCGTGGGATCAGCTCTGCGGTGAAGCGGCCCGTCCCAGGAACCCCGTCCCAAGGGCGGCCGAAAGCCACGGCAGTGAGCCTCACACTGGAATCAGAGGAGCGCACGGGGATGGTGTTCCTCTGGGAATCAGGCGCCACTTCACTGCTCTTCGTCGACTCCGGAACCGAGCGCACCTGGCAAGACCAACCGGTGCTCACCTCCGAGAACGACCTGCCACAGATCGTGGCGCCACTCGTGAAGCTAGTCGAAAAAGCCACCAACGGTAGTTAAAGAACCTCACGCCCGCGGCGCGGATGACGACGGTCAGCTGCTCGGGCACCTCCCGGTGCGCGACCTCGCACTCCTCGATGCGGTCGGCGCGGACCTTGGTGTGCAGGGGGACCTTGTTGACGGCTCCTCCGACGGCATGGCTTCCCCGGTCGGCACGGCCACGGTCGGGGCGCGGCGCCGCCCGCCGTGCACTCGACGGCCTCTCGGCCCATCAGTGGCGAGGTCAAGTCCCAGGCCGTGACGGATGGTCGACGGTCTTGCCCGGGGACCGCACGCTCACGGCGGCGAAGCGAGAGCGCAACCAGGGGCGCGGAGTGTGGCGCGGCCGGGGCCGGCATCCGCAGAGCCCGGTCGCCTTCTTCACTCGACTTACCGGCTGAATACATCATATATTTGTGGAAGTTGACCCTGAGGGTCGGACGCGTCTGCCAGCTGCAGCATCGGGGCTCATCTGGCGATTTCTGTCGAGGCGCTAGACAGACCATCGATTGATGTCCGTTAATACATCCGATGTTACTCCCGCCCAACACATGCTGATTGTAAGGCCAGTCATGACATCGCGTGCTGTCCTGCGAACTGCCAGGAGAAGGCCTTGTCAGAGCCGATCACCCGCCGAACGGGCGCTCGTTGGCATGGCGGTCACCCACGGCGGGTTTCACTCATGCGTCCGCAGCCATGTCTCACGTCAGGCACTACCGACACAGAAGGAACGATCACGCCCATGGCGCAAGGACGTCGAGGATTCCTGCCGCGGCTGCGGGCCACGCTGATCGCGAGTGCCGCCGCCCTGGCGAGCATGCTGGTCATGCTTTCCGCGCCCGTTCCGGCGTCGGCCGTCGACCAAGTGACCAGGACCGATGACTTCGAACGCGCCAACGGCTCCCTCGGGGCGAACTGGGTCTCCGATCGAGGAACGTGGTCGATCGCATCCGGTGAAGCCCTCTCCGCTGCCGCCCCGACGAACGCTGTCGCCACCTACCGTCCGGTTCAGCTCGGTAGCTCGTACAACGTGAGTGCTCACATCAGGATCGTCAGCGTCTCGCCTTCCGGTCGCGAATGGAGCGGTATCGCGGCGAACGTACAGGGAACGACCTCGCTGGACTACTACGTCCTGCGCGTGACGACCGCCGGTGGGGACCGCACGGGGCAGTGGCAGCTGCTGAAGATGGCGGCCAGCACCACACCGACCGTACTGGCCCAGGGAAACATGAACGCGCCCTACGGCACATCTCTCGAACTGAATCTCGGTCGCACCGGGACCCGTTTCACCGTCTCGGTGCGCAACAGCGACTCCGGGGCCACACTCGTCGACACGTCGTACACGCTGCCCACCACCGACCCGATCCGTGTGGGCGGCTCCGCCGGCCTCTACTCGAACACGGGCAACCTGCGCGCGAAGTCGTTCTCCCTCACGACTTCCACCCCGGCCATCTCACCTCCGGGAACGCTCGATTGCACGGTAGACAAGGGCTCCTACGACTTCCCCGATGCCCAGCGGCAGGTACTCCAGACGATCCCGGTGGACACGACGTGGGCCGGCATGCCGGTGACGCAACGGGTACTGACACACCATGACGATCAGTACGTGGCCTACTACGACGACGAGCGCCGGATGACGATCGCGCACCGCAGTCTCTCGGACGACAGCTGGACCACAAAGGTGCTCCCCTCGACGTTGGGCTGGGACAGCCACAACTACGTCTCGCTGGGACTGGACCGCGACGGCAACCTGCATGTGTCCGGCAACATGCACAACGCGGCGCTGGTGTACTTCCGCACCACCGTGCCCGGTGACGTGACGTCGCTGACCCGGGTGACCACGATGATCGATGCGTCGACCGAGAACTCGGTGACCTATCCCGAGTTCATCAACCGCCAGGACGGCAGTCTCGTCTTCAGCTATCGCAATGGTGGGTCAGGTGACGGCGTGACCTATTTCAACGTGTATGACGAGGCCTCCTCCGCCTGGTTGCGGCTGGTCGACGAGCCGCTCTTCGACGGCGACGGATCCGCCGACAATCCGAGCGGGACGTGGAACGCCTACTTCGAGAACCCCGCCCTCGGACCAGACGGATGGTTCCACATGATCTGGGTCTGGCGTGACACTCCCGACGCCGCGACCAACAGTCGGTTGAGCTACGCCAAGAGCAGGAACCTCGTCGATCGGTTCGACAGTGCCGGCCATGCGCTGACGACCCCGTTCCGGTACGGCGAGGCGGATGTGATCGACCCGGTGCCGGACGGCGGCGGTCTGCTCAACGGCAACGCGAAGCTCGGCTTCGACGCCGAGGGCACTCCAGTCATCAGCTATCACAAGTACGACGATGACGGGAACTCCCAGATCTACGTTGCGCGCCCCGACGGATCAGGCGCGTGGGACATCCACCCGATCAGCGACTGGAAGGGCCGCTGGAGTTTCGGCGGTGGCGGCAGCCTCGTCTTCACGGTGTCCATGCTCGGCTCCGAGGTGATGGAGGATGGCAACATCCGCGTCGACTTCACTTGCTCGGGTGAACCGCGGAGCATCGTCATCGACGGTGGCCTGCACCCCGTGGCGGAGGCCTCGACCCCGGAGTTGCCCGCCGAGATCACGGATGTGCGCGGCACCTACCCTGGCCTGGCGGTGCGACTGCAGGCCGACCTGGCCGGCCGGAACGACACCGGCACCTACTATCTCCGCTGGGAATCCCTGCCCCATAACCAGGACAGTCCGCGCACGGACTGGCCTGAGGAGGGAAGTGCGCTGGAGGTGGTGCTCCTGGGCCCGCCGTCCGCGAGGTAGAAGACGGCCGCTCTGCGCAGGGTCGGTTCTGCGGGGCGAGTTCAGGCGAACCCGTCCCGCTGAGCGGCAGCACACACGTCTGGGGCCCACCCCGTCACCTTGGGGCTCGCGCCCTTTAGGCGATCCCGTGGTACGTCTTCGCTGTACGTATCGAGCGCGACGTTGGCCGCCCACTCATCTCCTTGACCGTCCTCGCTGGGCGGTGTCCATCACCGTGGAGGCTGCCCGACCGGGACAATCAAGACCGGGCACGGCGTGGCGTCGGTATCAGGCGTCATTCCGACGGGTGGGTCTTTACACCACAGGAGATTGGGCTTCAGGCAATCCAGCTTTGGCCATATCGCGCGGGCCTTGCGGCACCCCGTCTCGGACGCCTCCGGGCGGTCACCGCTTTCCGGACATGCCGTTGTCCCCTTCGGCTTTCACCTCCAGGTAAGCCCGGTGGCCCAGGAATGTTCCTCCAAATTCCTCCCGAGTGAGTCGGGGATACAACGAAGCGCCACACGGCGCACTTGTCCCACACCAAAACGATCGGTCCGCCGAGCTGTGTACGGGGCGGATGACAAGGTCGCGATAGTCCTTCCAGCCGAAGCCCTGAGGCTCCTCCTTGCGGCCCCGGTACTCGCCGATCGCGTAAGACGGGAGCGCTCACCAGCCCTGTAGCAGGTCATGCCCGCCATCGACACACGGTCCGATCCCCGTCCGCGCACCCGGATGACCGGCGTGCTGCTCCTGCGACCCATGTCCTGGCGCCGCAGCTAACGCCACGTGCCCTCCACGGTGTAGGAGCCGTGGAACAGCCGGTCGATCACCGTCTTCACCCGAGCCAGGGTCCATCGCTGGTCGATCCACCCGTGTGCCAGCGGTTCACGCTCCAGCTCCCGTACCAGCCTGGCCATTTGGGCGTCAGGCAGCCGAGGTCGACCAGGTGGCCCCTTGGACACCACCCTGGCGTGGCCGTTCTCGCGCCACTGGCGTCGCCAGCGTTCCACCGACCGCTCCGAGACCCGCAATGCGGCAGCGCCCTCCCGGTTCTTCGTCCCACTTTCGAAGGAAGCAACAGCCTGGAGCCGGACCCGCTCCCGTGCGTCCCTCTCGGCGTCAGTCAGGCCTCCACCCTGCGGATATCTCACCTCGCCAGGACTACCGAGGCCACCTGCGCGCTGTCCGGCGAAGAGCCCGACATCACCCGATCAAGTTCAGTAGCGTCAGGGAAAGCCCAGAACGCTTCCGTCCGGTCCATCCTGACGCCGCGGTCGAGGGCGATCTGCCAGATGCGGGACGGGAGCCCGCCCACTCAGCCGAGGCCGTCCGCGCCGACCTGCACGGCGGACTCGTCCAGCACGGCGTCGGAGACGGGCTGGGGGCTCCCGTCGAGGCCGAGGACGGGGGTGGCCTCTTTGTACCAGGACTCTATGACCGCGTTGCCCCAGAAGTCACGGCGCCGGTCGTCGTGGACGTTCCACCGGTACGTCTCGTGGTCCGGGTCGCCGGTGTAGTAGTCGGAGGTGTAGATCTCGACCCGGTGGCCGTCGGGATCGCGCAGGTAGAGGTAGAAGGCGTTGGAGACGCCGTGCCGTCCCGGGCCGCGTTCGATGTGGTGCTCCTTGCGGAGCGAGCCGAACAGGTCTGCGGCGCGCAGGACTTGGTGGGATTCATGGGTGGCGACGCCGAGGTGGTGCAGTCGGGGTCCGGCGCCGCCGGTGAAGGCAACGTCGTGGACGGTTTGCTTGCGGTACATCCAGGCCGCGTACAGTTCGTGCTCGTCGCCCTCGATCGTCTCCGAGCAGCCGAAACCCAGGGACTTGTAGTGGGCGTAGGCGGCGGGGATGTCCGGGGTGCAGATGTTGAAGTGGTCCAGGCGGGCCACCTCGGCGCCACGGCGCAGGTCGTAGCGCTGGATGAGGCGTTCGGCGCGGTCGATGTCGTAGAAGAACTCGACAGGGAAGCCGAGCGGGTCGATGACACGGACGGCGTCACCGACACCGGGCGTGCCTTCGCCCTTCTGGACGCGCCGCACCGGGCGGCCGAGTTGGCCGAAGAAGTTCTCCGCCTTGTCGACGTCGTCGGGGGTGCGGACCCGGTAGGCGATGTGGTCGAGGGCGGCGAGCCGGCCCCTGCGCAGGATGAGGGAGTGGTGGGTCAACTCGTCGGTGCCGCGCAGGCACAGAGTGCCGGCGTCCTCGTACTGGACGTGGAATCCGAGCATGTCGACCCAGAACCAGCGGGAAGCGGCGAGGTCGGTGACAGCGAGCTGGGCGTAGGCGGAGCGGATGACATCGGGAGCGTCCGGGTGGGCGGTGGTCATCGGGTGGCTCCGAAGCGGGGGGTGTGGACCTCACCGAGGGCGACGTGGACGATCTTCGACTCGGTGTAGAAGTCGATGGAGTGGGCGCCGCCCTCTCGGCCGACCCCGGACGCCTTGACCCCGCCGAAGGGGGTGCGTAGGTCACGTACGTTGTGGGAGTTGATCCAGATCATGCCGGACTCGACGGCGTGCGCGATGCGGTGGCCGCGCTTGAGGTTCGAGGTCCAGATATAGGCGGCGAGGCCGAACTGGGTGGCGTTGGCCAGATCGATTGCCTCGGCCTCGGTGTCGAAGGGGGCGACGCCGACCACGGGGCCGAAGATCTCCTCCTGGAAGATGCGAGCGTCGCGGGGGACGTCGGCGAAGACGGTCGGCTGGAGATAGTTGCCGTCGGCGAGATGGGCGGGCCGGGTGCCGCCGGCGACCAGGCGAGCTTCCTTCTTGCCGATCTCGACGTAGTTCAGGACACGTTCGTAGTGCTCGGGGTGTACCAGCGCGCCGACCTCGGTGGCCGGGTCGGAGGGCGGTCCGACCCGGACGGCAGCCGCCCGCTCCGCCAGGCGGCGGGTGAACTCCTCGTACACCGGCCGCTCCACCAGCACCCGTGAACCGGCCGTGCAGCGCTCCCCGTTGAGGGAGAACACGCCGAAGACGACCGAGTCGAGGGCGGCCTCGAGGTCGGCGTCGGCGAAGACGACGGCCGGGGACTTGCCGCCCAGCTCCATCGAGGTGGTCTTCAGGTGCTGGGCACTGGAGCGGATGATGTGGCGGCCGGTGTCGGTGGAGCCGGTGAAGGAGATCAGCGGCACGTCCGGGTGGTCGACCAGTGCCTGACCGGCCTCCTCCCCCAGGCCGTGGACGATGTTGACCACCCCGGCGGGCACTCTTGCCTCCGCGAAGATCTCCGGCCACAGCGAGGCCGACAGGGGGGTCCACTCGGCGGGCTTGAGAACCAGCGTGCAGCCGGAGGCCAGGGCCGGGGCCAGCTTCCAGCTCTCCAGCATGAACGGGGTGTTCCACGGTGTGATCAGCCCGGCCACGCCGACCGGCTTGCGCACGACGTAACTGAACTGCTCCTCGCCCTGTCGGAAGGCCTCCTCGCCGAGGGCCACGATCACGTCGGCGAAGTAACGGAAGTTCTCCGCAGCCCGGCGCGCCTGACCCCTCGCCTGAGTGATGGGCAGCCCCGTATCGTACGACTCGAACGACGCTAGCCGCTCGTGCCTGGCCTCGACAGCGTCCGCGATCCTGACCAGAACGTTGGCACGCTCCCGGTTACCGAGGGACGACCAGACGGGGAAGGCGGACTGGGCGGCTGCCACCGCCCGGTCGACGTCGGCCGGGCCACCGAACGCGGTCTTGGCGTAGGGCGTGTTGGACACCGGATCGGCCACGGGGAACGTCCGCCCGTCGGCGCTGGCGACCGACTCGCCGCCGATCCAGTGCTGGATGGCGGGAGGCAGGTTCTCGATGCTCATGGTCATGCTCCGATCTGTGCGGTGAGGTCGCCGCCCTCGGCCAGCAGCGCACGGATCTTCGTCAGGCCCGCCTCGGTGGGCGACGTCAGCGGCGGGCGGACGTGGGCGGAGGCAATGCGGCCCTGCTGGGCGAGGACCCACTTGGCGGGGGCCGGGTTAGTTTCCACGAACAGCAGGTCGACCAGCGGGTGCAGGCGGTAGTGCAGGTCACGTGCCGCGTCGAACTCGCCGGCCTCCCACAGCTCGTACATCCGTGCCACCGCGCCGGGCGCGAGGTTGGCGACGGCCGACACGAAACCCGCTCCGCCGAGTGCCATCAGCGGCAGGCACAGCAGCTCGATGCCCGACCACACCAGCAGCGACCGCCCGCAGGCGTGCAACACGCGGGAGAAGTGCTCGAAGTCCTTCGTCGTCTCCTTCACCCCCACAAAGTTCTCGAAGTCGGTGAACAGCCGCTTCACCGTCTCCGGGGCGATGTCGACGGCCGTGCGGGAGGGCACGTTGTAGGCGACGATCGGCAAATCCGGGATCTCCCGGGCCACCCTCGCGTACCACTGGTAGAGGGCCTCCTGGGTGGGGCGGGCGTAGTACGGGGTGATGACCAGGGCCGCGTCGGCGCCCACGTCCTGGGCGGCGGCGGTGAGTTCCAGGGTCTCGTCGAGCTTGTGGGAGCCGGTGCCGGGCAGGAACGGCACCCGGTCGCCGATCTCCTCAACGGCCGTGCGCATCGTGGCGATCCGCTCGGTGACGCTCTGCGCGCTCGGCTCGCCGGTCGATCCGCCGAGCGAGATACCGTGCGAGCCGGACTCCAGCTGGAAGCGGATCAGGGCGCGCAGGCTGTCGTGGTCGAGGGCGCCATCCGCGGTGAACGGTGTGACGACGGGGGCGATGGACCCGCGGATGGCCGACGGGTCACTGCGGAACTTCACTGTGTTTCTCCCTTGCACCAGTTCTCGTAGGCGTCCCGCCAGGCCGGACCCAGCGGATACAGGCCGTCGACGCTCTCGCCCGCGGCCACCTGCTCGGTGATGAAGCGCTCCTGCCGTTCCTGTTCGCGGCAGTCAGCGATCAGTTCCCCGGCGAGGTCGGGCGGTACGACGACCACGCCGTCGGCATCGCCGACGATCAGGTCGCCGGGCTGCACCAGGGCCCCGCCGCAGGCAATGGGCATCCCGGTGTCCCAGGGGACGTGCCGACGGCCGAGGACGGAGGGGTGTCTGCCTGCCGCGTACACCGGCAGGCCCATCTCCGCGATGGCGGCACTGTCGCGTACGGCTCCGTCGGTGACGACACCGGCTGCCCCCCGCTTGGCGGCTCTCAGCGAGAGGATGTCGCCGAGCGTGCCTGCGGTCGGGTCCCGCCGGGCGTCCATGACCAGGACGTGCCCGGGGCGCAGTTCCTCAATCGCGCGCTTCTGGGCGTTCATGCCGGCGCCGTGACACTTGAACAGATCCTCGCGCAGAGGCAGGTAGCGCAGAGTGTGGGCCACGCCCACCAGCGCCGTGCCGCTGACCGGTCGCACGCCGTCGATCGACATGTGCGGCAGACCGCGCGAGCGGAGTTGGGCGCTCAGCGTCGCCACGGCCACCGAGCGCAGACCGTCGGCGAGGTCTTCGTCCAGCAGCGGTTCGGGTACGTACCCGGCCCCGTAGGCCGATTCCTCCTCGGCGCGGTCTGTCCTGGGCTGTGCGCCCCACGGCGCCAGGTCGTGATCGGCTCCGGCGATCGGGGTGCGCAGCACTCCGGTGCTCAACCGGCCGTCGCCGACCTCGACTTCGACCACGTCGTCCGGTTCGACCACCGAGGCGCCGGCCGGTGTGCCGGTGAGGATCACGTCGCCAGGTTCCAGGGTGACCAGTCGGGACAGGTCCGCGATCAGCTCGCCGAAGGGGAACAGCAGGGTGTCGGTGGTGTCGTCCTGGACCATCTCGCCGTTCACCCATGTCCTCAGCCGCAGTCCGGCGGGGTCGAGTTCGGTGGCGTCCAGCAGTCGTGGCCCGATCGGGGTGAAGCCGTCTGCGCCTTTGGAGCGGAGGTTGGAGCCGCGGTCGGCGTAGCGCAGGTCGTAGACGCCCGCGTCGTTGGCGGCGGTCACCCAGCGCACATGGCGCCAGCCGTCCCCCGGCCGCACCTGTCGGGCCTGTGTACCGATGATGAGGGCGATCTCGCCCTCGAAGCCCATGAGTCGGCAGCCCCGCGGCCTGATGATCGCCTCCTGGGTGCCGGCCAGCGACGACGGCGGCTTGAGGAAGTAGGAGGGATGAGCGGGGGTGCGGCCGCGTTCCTCGGCGCGGCTGCGGAAGTTGAGGTGGACAGCGATGATCTTCGATGGGGGGTTTCCCAAGGGGTGTGGCACAGGGGCTCCTTCAGCTGCCGGACGGCTCGCCGTGGCTGCGGACCCGCTCGCGCAGGGCGAGCGGTCCGTGCACCGCGTCGAGGGAGGGGGATGGCACACCGGTGCGGCGCGCGAGTTCGCGTACGGCACCGACGATCGCGTCGAGCTCTAGGGGTCGGCCCCGGTCCGCGTCCTGCAGCATGGAGGTACGGAACGCGCCGAGTTCGCGGGCGATGTCGAGCCGGTCGTCGGCCGTCATGGTGCTCTCGATGCCCAGCGCCCTGCCGACGGCCGCTGTCTCGTCGAACATGGCGGCGCAGAGATGCCGTACGTCCGGGTCGTCGAGGATGTCCAGGACGGTGGCACCGGTGAGGGCGCTGACGGGGTTGAGGTTGACGTTGCCCAGCAGCTTCTCCCAGATGTCCCGGCGGATGTTCGGGCTGGGTTCCGGACGGACGGGGCCTGCGGAGAGGGCTGCGGTGCACCGGTGGACACGGTCGGAGATCCCGCCCTGCGAGTCGCCGATGATCAGCCTGTCACCGCTGAGGTGCGTCACCCGGCCCGGTCCGTCGACAGCGCTGCTGAAGTGGGCCACTCCGGACATCACCCGCTCGGCGGGCAGGAGCCGCAGCAACTCCCCGTCGGGGTCGACCGATCGCAACACGGGGTCTCCCCCGGGGCGCTCGACGGTGGACAGCAGCCACCAGGGCACTCCGTTGGCCACGACCAGCACGTCCGTGCCGTGCTCGATCCAGGTCCGGACACTGCGGGCGGCCGGGAGCAGGTGCTGGCTCTTGACGCAGACGACGGCCAGGTCCGGGACGGGGAGCGGATCGGTGTCGTATGCCGTGGGGAAGCGGTGACGAACCTCAACTCCCACTTCGGGGCCGACTCCCGTCTCCCGGCCGCGCAGTACAAGCCCCTGCGCGGCGATCGCGTCGAAGTGCGGGCCCGGGCGTCCGAGCAGACAGACCTCGGCGCCTGAGGCCGCGAACGCCCCGGCGAGCGAGGCGCCGACCGCGCCCGGGCCCACGACGGTGATCCGAGGTGGCCGACTGCGCGGTGGGGATGCGGACGGATGCGACAACGCGCTCGCGCCTCCTTTGCTGGTGGATCCCTTGGCTGGTGTGGCCGTTCGCAGCGAGCATGCGCCGTCTCGCGAACCCACAACAATGTCGATGCCTACACTCACGGAGCATGGGTGGTGTAGATTCCGACACCACCTTGAACGGAGGGTCGGCATGACCGCGATGCCCCTCGAACAGCTCGTCGAGGCCCTGCAAGGCGGGGTCATCAGCCTGCTGTCCGATGGCGGCACTGCTGAATGGCGCGTCGGCGGCGCCGAGTTACTGGACTGCCCGGAGGCGCTCGGAGCCATCGCGCCCGGGCAGCTGCTGCTCGCTGTCGGTCTGGACATCGCCGACCGGGACGCGCTGGGCTCGGCCCTTCTAGCAGCAGCGGACCAGTCCTGCGCACTCGCCGTCAAGTGCCCCACTCCCCCGCCGCCGGAGGTGTCTGCGCAGACCGCCAAGACCGGCGTCCCCGTCCTGGCCGTCGATCCGCAGGTGCCGTGGACGCGTGTGCAGCGCCTGGTCACGACCATCCTGGCCGCACGCGCGGCGGTCGCCGAACCGGGCGCAGAGGCGACGGGCGGCGACCTGTTCTCCCTGGCCAACGCGGTCGCCGGAATCGTCGGTGGCGCCGTCGCGATCATGGACACCCAGCAGGTGGTGGTCGCCTACTCGAACCTGCCCGACCAGCCCATCGACGAGACCCGGCGACGCGGGATCCTGGGCAGGCGGGTGCCCGAGGACGCGCTCGCCGATCACCTGCACCGGGAGGTGTGGGTCAGCGACACGGTCGTACGCCAGCACCGGCCCGGTGATCTGCCGCGCACGGCCGTGGTCATCAGGGCGGGCGAGGACGTACTCGGTTCCCTGTGGGTCGCGTTTCCCGACGAGGCCGCGGCCTCCGACTGCGGGCCCACCCTGCAGGAGGCGGCCCGGGTCGCGGCACTGCACATGCTGGCGCTGCGCCGCCAGGCCGACGCCGAGCAGGAGAGCCGCGACCGCGCACTGCGTCACGCGCTGGAGGGCCGGTCGGGGCAGGGCGACCCGCCCGGTGGCGTCCGCCTTCCCGCCGTGCTAGTCGGGTTGGCCGAGGTCCAAGGGGCGCGCGGCAGCGAGGAGTCGTGGGAAGCAGGCACCGCGGCCCGACGACGCGCCGCTCTGCTTCGGGCATTGGACCTGGCCGTCCTCGACGGGCGCTCCCTCGGGTACGAACCGGCGGCGGCCCTGCTCGGGGACCGCGTCTATGTGCTGCTGCCGACCGCCGGTTCCGGTTCCGTGTCCATCGGTGTCCTGCTGGACCACCTCCTGGACCGGGCCCGGCACAGCCTGCACCGGTCGTTCACGGCGGTCGACTCCCCCACAGTGGGGACGACTTCCGCCCTGCTCGTTTCGCGCCGCGACATCGACGCCGCGCTCGACCACCTCCGGGAGCGACGCGCCGGCCCTGGCGCGTATCACGCCGAGGACATGCGGCCGGAGCTGGTGCTGAGGCGGCTCGTCGGCGCCGTACGCGAGGACGCCGAACTGCGCACCGGCACCGCGGAACGCCTGCGCGCCCACGACACCGAACACGCCACCGACTACTGCACCACGCTGCTCACCTATCTGCGGCATTTCGGTGATGTCGCCGCGGCCAGCGGCGAGTTGCACATTCACCAGAACACGTTGCGGCTGCGGCTGCGCCGGGCCGAGCAGCTCTTCGACGTATCGCTCGCCGATCCGACACGGCGCCTTCTGCTGACCCTGGAGCTGACGGCCCTGGCCGACCTGTCAGAGCCGTCGAACAGGGGCTGATGTCGTATCGGACACCGCCCGACCGGATTCACTGTCGACTTCAACATTGGCTCCCGAGCGGTCGCGCCCCCATGCTCCTGCACACCGAGACCGTCACCCGACAACGGCGACGCCCACGGAGCAATCAAGGAGCACGACAGTGACCGTTCTGGACACCCCGACGAGCAAGGCGAAACCGGCGCACATGAGTGATGCGGAGTGGCAGGCACGACTCGAACTCGCCGCCTGCTACCGCGTTTTCCACCACCTCGGATGGGTGGAGATGGTCTTCAACCACATCACCGTCCGGGTGCCCGGCGAGGAGGGACACCTCCTGATCAACCCATTCGGCCTGATGTACGACGAGGTGACCGCCTCGAACCTCGTGAAGATCGACCTCGACGGCAACGTCCTGTCGGGCTCGGACTGGCCCATCAACGAGGCGGGGTTGCTGATCCACTCGGTGATCCACGCCAACCGGCACGACGCTCACTGCATCATGCACACCCACACCACAGCAGGCACCGGAGTCGCCTGTCTGCGCGACGGCCTCGCCCCCGACAACTTCTACGCCGCCCAACTGCACGATATGGTCGCATACCACGACTTCGAGGGCATCACCGTCGACCCCGAGGAGAAGCCACGGCTGGTGGCCGACCTCGGTGACCGTGACCTGATGATCCTGCGCAACCACGGCCTGCTGGCGGCTGGACCGACCGTCCCCGCGGCTTTCGCCGCCCTGTGGACTCTCCAACGGGCCTGCGAGATCCAGCTCGCCGCCCAGCAGTCCGGACAGGCGCTGACCCCGGTGAGCCGGGAGGCGGCGGTGCGTTCGACCAAAGAGTCCTTCCAGATGGGCGACCGTACGCACGCCGGCAGAACCCTGTTCGACGCCCTGCGCCGAAGGATCGACCGCATCGCCCCCGACTACGCCGTCTGACAGCACCGCACCCCGTCCCCTCCCCGGGCCAACGACGCCCCGACGACGATCGGACTCCCCATGTCCCCATCCGCTAGGACATCCGGCAAAAAACGGAGTCAGCACCGCACGGTCGCGCTCGCCGCCATGGCGGGCACCACCATCGAGTGGTATGACTTCTTCATCTACGCCCTGTGCACCGGACTGGTGTTCAGCAGCCAGTTCTTCGACGGGCTCGGCGAGGACTCGCTGGTCATCTCCTTCGCCACCATCGGCATCAGCTTCTTCTTCCGGCCGGTCGGAGCCGCACTCGCCGGCCACCTCGGCGACCGGCTCGGCCGCCGCGCGATGCTGATCGCCACCCTGTTGCTCATGGGCGTCTCCACCACCCTGATAGGCCTGGTGCCATCGTCCGCCTCCATTGGCATGAGCGCCCCGGTCATCCTTGTCCTCCTGCGCATCCTTCAGGGTCTGTCGGCGGGCGGCGAGTGGGGCGGTGCCGCGCTGATCTCGGTGGAGCACGCACCGCCGGGACAGCGCGGACGGTTCGGCTCCTACCCCCAACTCGGCGCACCGCTCGGCCTGCTGCTGGCCAACGGCGCCCTGGCGGCCGTCACCGCTCTCACCACGGACGACCAGTTCCTCGCCTGGGGCTGGCGCATCCCCTTCCTGCTCAGCGTCGTCCTCGTCGCCGCCGGGTTCGTCATCCGTCGCAAGGTCGAGGAAAGCCCCGTCTACCGCGAGCTGAAGGAGTCCGGGAACCAGTCGCGCGCCCCGATCGCCGCGCTGTTCAAGAACCACTGGCCGCTCGTCGTGGCCGGCGCCCTGCTCTTCGCCGCCAACAACGCCGTCGGCTACATGACCACCGGCGGCTACGTCCAGAGCTACTCCGTGAACCATCTCGGCATGGACCCAACGCTGATCCTGATCTGCGTCATGGTCGCCGCGGTCGGCTGGCTGGCCAGCACCTTGGCGGGCGGCCGGTTGTCCGACCGCTTCGGCCGCCTCCGTGTCTACCGCATCGGTTTCGTCATCCAACTCGCCTGGATGTTCCCGTTCTTCGCGCTGCTCAACACGGCGAACACCGGTCTCGTCGTGGTGGCGCTCGTCCTCTACAGCATCGGTCTGGGACTCACCTACGGGCCTCAGGCCGCCCTGTTCTCAGAGCTGTACCCGACGGCCGTCCGGTACAGCGGTGCGGCCCTGTCGTACGCCCTCGGGGCCGTCCTCGGCGGCGCCTTCGCCCCGATGATCGCCGAAGCACTGCAGTCCAGCACCGGCACCGTGTACTCCGTCGCCGTCTACCTGGCGGGGGTGACGGTGGTCGGACTCGCCGTCACCTTCGTCCTCAAAGAGCGCCAAGGTGTGCCGCTGAGTGACGCCGAAGCCGGCGAGAAGGACGAGCAAGTGGTCGTGACCGCCTGACGAACCTCGGACCCGCAACGCGGCCCACGCCTGCGACCGCCGGCCGCGCCGCCCCCACCCCCATCGAGGAGCCTTCGCATGAACGAGCCGCAAACCGACCCCACCCGCCCGGCGTCGCCCGAAGTCCGCCCGCACGGAGCCCTGACGCGCCGCCGCTTCTGGCAGCTCGGCGCCGTCGCGGCGGCCAGCGCTGGCGCGACATCGCTGCTTCCGGAGCACGCCTCCGCCGAGACCACAGCGTCCGCGGACCTGACCGCACAGGACTACTTCGACCGCGCCGCCGAACTGGCCGGCGACAACCGGGTCCTCACGGGCATCGTCGGCGCGCTCACCACCGGCTACACCCCGCCGAGGCCCCCCGCTCCCGCGCCCCTGCGGATCTTCGACAACGTCGCCGTGCTCAGCGTCGGTTTCGTGTCCGCCACGGCGATCCTCACCTCCCGCGGCATCATCCTCATCGACGCCCTCAACAACCCGGACGAGGCAGAGCAGTACATCGTCCCCGGACTGCGCAGCCTGGGGGCCGACCCGTCGACGATCAGGTACGTCGTGGTCACCCACGGCCACGGCGACCACTTCGGCGGCGCCCAGTACCTGGCCGACCAGTACGGCACCCGGGTCATGATGGCTCCGGCCGACTGGGACCTCGTCGCCTCCACGTCCCCGGCCAACGCGCCCACCCGCGACCTGGACATCGCCGACGGCCAGAAGCTGACACTGGGCGGCACCACGGTGACGCTCAACCACACCCCGGGCCACACACCCGGCACCGTCTCGCCGATCTTCCCGGCCCGCTGGCGGGGCCGCACCCACACCGCGATGCTGTGGGGCGGGACCAACCCACCCGCGGCCACCGCGAGCAAGGAGAGCTACCTTGCCTCCGCCCTCACCTTCGCCTCCCGGGCGAGGCGGGCCGGGGTCGACGTCGAGATGAGCAACCACGCCTTCGCCGACTACGGTCTCGAGCGCATGGAGGAGTTGCGCAGTGCGCCGAACGGTCGCGCGAACTCGTTCATCGTGGGCACCTCGACAACACAGCGATTCATGCAGATCGTGGAGACCATGCTGCGCGGCCGCATCGCCCAGGATCAGGAGGCCACCACCACGACCGCGACGACGATGGCGGCCATGAGCGCTCACACGGCAAGCTGCTGCTGAGGTCCACAACAACAGGACGGTCACCGACTGCAGGCGCAGCGGTGACCGTCAGCCTCTGATAACAAGTCGTTTCAGAAAGACTTGACTCGCAAGTCTTGTGCTGGTCGAGAGACCTTGCCTACCTCTAATTCGCAACGCTCAGTGGAAACCGCCCGCCGTCGAGCGGCCGGTTCTGCCATTCGGTCATGCCCTCCATCACCATGTCGGTGATGGTGGAGATCGTCTGCTTGGACACCTCGGCTCCGTAGACCTCGGCCAGGTGGGAGGCGATCTCGCCGTGCGTGAGCCCCTTCTCGGACAGCGACAGAACCACCTCATCGACCCCGGTCAGCCGGCGCTGCCGCTTCTTGATGATCTGCGGTTCGAACGTGCCCGACGCGTCACGCGGGACCTTGACCTCGACCGGCCCGACGTCGGTCAGCACGGTCTTGGCCCGGCCCCCGTTCCGGGAGTTGCCACTGCCCCGGCCGGCTGAGTCGTGCTTCTCATAACCGAGGTGATCAGTGATCTCACCCTCCAGGGCGGACTCCAGGACCCGCTTCGTCAGCTGCTGCAGCAGCCCGCCCTGCCCGGTCAGCTGCAGTCCCTCCGACCGGGCCCGTTCCACCAGCATCGCCACCAACTGCTCGTTCGACACGGGCACAGAGGGCTCAGACAAGGCCTTCTCGACAGGTTCCACGGTCTCCAACTCCACGGCGGTGTCAGTCACTTGACGCCTCTCCTATGATCGTCGGATCCGCCGTTAGATTTACACTCCCGCAGCCGGGGCTTCGGGGCGAGGGTCGATCGGCGTGAGCACGCCGAGGCGGTCCTCGATCTCCTGGGCAGCGGCCAGGCACAGGTCTTCCCGGAACGCGCGCCCGATGATCTGTACGCCGGACGGCAGTCCGTCGCTGACTCCGGTCGGCACGGCGACGGCGGGAACGCCTACAAAGCTGGTCACCGTGCACAGGCGCATGCCCTCGGCGACCCGTTCCCGTCCCGCTTCGTCGCGTGACTCCAGTCCCGGCTCGACGGGTGGCTCGGTGAACACCGGTCCGAGCAGCAGCGGGGACTCGTCGAGGAACTCCGCCCAGGAGCGGCGGATGCCGAGCCAGGTCCCGATCAGCTTCGTGAGCTCTGCGGCGTTCGCAGGCGGAGTCTTTTCCATGGCCATCTGGATGTAGCGGTCTCCGCCTGCGCCGAGCAGTTTCCGCACCGCTGGCCAGGTCGGCGCGAATTCGGTCACGGTGATCCGGCCGTATGCGTCGAGTGCCTCGTCCAACCGCGGAACATCCGCCATCTCCCGCACGTCGTACCCGGCGTCGCGCAACGCGTCGGCCGCGGCCGTGACAGCCGCGCGGACCGTGGGATGAACGCCGTGGCCTCCGGGGTCGGCCACGACGGCGACCTTGACCGGTCCGGGCAGCGGTTCGCCGTAGAAGGGCACGGGTACGGCCCGCGGGTCCCGCGGGTCGGTCCCGGCCAGCGTCTCGTATGCCAGCCGCAGGTCGGCGACGGTACGGGCAAGGGGCCCGTCGGTGACCAGCATCTGCGAGGCTGGTCGCTTGCTGTGACGCTCACTCCGTTCGGCGTATGTCGTTGCTCGCGAACGTCAGGAACACCAGGACCTGCGTCACGCCACCGGCTAGCGCTGCAGTGTCAGTACCCCCGGCCGGTAGGGCAGGAGGCCGTAGTCCCCGCCGTCGGTACTGGGGTCGCGCCCCTGGTAGAGGAACTGCAGGTTGCAGGGGTCGATGGTCTTGGTCTGGTCGGGGTTGGTGCGAACCAGATCGCCGTGGCTGATGTCCCTCGTCCAGGCCGTCGCGCCGCTGTTGGCACTGCCGGCGAAGGGGCTGGTCACGGTGTCGGCCCCGGCCTGCGGTGTCCACGTGCCGTCGAGGCTGGTGGCCGTGAACGCGCGGAAGTAGCGACCGTACCCTGTGTAGTTCTGGGCCTCGACGATCATGAGGTACTGGTTCTGGCCCTGGACCTTGTAGACCTCCGGCGCCTCGAACAGGTTGAGCGGCGTGTCGCTCATGATCTTTGTGAACGAACCGAAGGTGCCCGGGAAGTTGCCGATGGGCATGCCGGCGCGGTAGATGCCGCCCTCATCGTCGGCGAAGAACATGTACATGTTCGTGTCGTCGCCGATGAGGGTCACGTCGAGAGGGCCCCCCTTCGGCAGGGTGCCCGTGAACAGCTCCTGCTGGGTGGACCAGCCGTTGGGGTTGGTGGGGTCGCTCGAGGTGCGGTAGCCGAAGCTGTATGGCCAAGCCCCGTTGTAGGCGAGCACCCAGAGGTTCTTCGGGGCGAAGTAGAACAGCGTCGGCGCGATGCCGTCGAAGGGGATCGTGTTCTGGGTGGCGGTGGCCATGTCGGACCAGTTCGTGAAGGGGCTGAAGGTCGTCAACCCCCAGCGCCCATCGTTACCGGCGAGGGTGTTGTGCGTCGTGGCATAGACGACGTGCTTGCCGTTGTGGACGACGCTGGTGAAGTCCTTGAGCGAGGCCCACCCCGCCTTCGGCTCCGCCAGCGGGCGGGTCGAGGTCCAGCGGTACGTCGACGGAAGAGCACACACGTTGTTCCCCCCTGACAGGCCGGTCCACTTCTGGTTGGTGCCGCCGTGGCAGGACCAGATCTGCACTCCGGTGCCGTTGGCTTTGCCCCAGCCCGCGACTTCCAGACAGAGTCCGGAGCGCACGCCGACGATCGTGCCGTCGGGGTTGACCCGCCACTGCTGGTTGTCGCTGCCGTTGCACGTCCAGATCTGGACCGGGGTCCCGGATGTGGTGGCGCCGCCCCGGACGTCCAGGCACTTGTTGCCGTACACGGTCAGCTGGCTGCTGTCCGTCAGCGTCCACTGCTGGTTGGTGCCACCGTGGCAGTCCCAGATGTGCACGTTCGCGCCGTCGGTCTGGCTGAAGCCCTCCACGTCGAGACAACGGCCGGAATCAACACCGCGCACGTCACTGGTGGTGGCCGCCTGGGCCGGGGCAGCGACGAGCAGCGCCGCCAGCGCGGCCAGGGCCGCGACCACGGCGGCGAGCACCGTCGACGGGCGTCTGCGGCTGAAACTACGTCTGCGCATAAGGACCTCGTCATCCTTGAGCAAGCGGCTCCGGTCCACCCCGTCAGAGGCTGTCCGGATGCCGACGTAACACAACCTTGTCCGACATTCCGAACAAGGGTCGATGTGTCGAGCAAGAGAATGCTAGACATCCCATGAATGACGTCAATACGTCTCACACGATTCGCGGACAGAAACGTTCGCAGGCTGAAACCAGGCGGCTCCAAGTCCCGCACTTGCAGGGGGCTTGACCGAGGGTCAGGTAGCGGTACGAGCGCGGGCTTGGACAGGCACCGTTGTAGTACCGGTTGCCGCCGCTCCCGAAAAGGTTGCCGCCCGGTCCAAGTTGAGGGCCTGCGGGGCCACGGGCAGCAGATGCAGGCGGGTGCGTTCGACCGTCTAACGCGGAGGCCGGTGCCCTGCCTGTCCCGCGATGGACGCGGATGGCGTCCCGCTGGGTGGTGTAGCCGATCAAGGCGCCGGAATCCGCAGTTCAGGATCGGTGGCTCCGCCGGACCAGGCGGTCAACTCGCCTCAGCAGGGCACCTCGTGGGCTGCCGACTCTGTGGAGATCGTCAGGGGACTCGTACCGGAACGCGTAACGCTTGATCCCCTACACCACGACGCGGGACGCGACCTGGACGCGGGTGTTGACCTGCCGGCAGAAGTTCGCGCGGGCCCCGCGGACTTCGGCGAAGCAGCCGTACTTCTCCCGCAGGTTCGCGGAGGTCGAGATCAGATCCGCCTTCGCGATACGGACGGTCGCTGCCCCCTTTGGGCTCGGGATCGAACGGGATCACCGCGAGCGGGGTCCGGTCCCGGACCGGGATCACCACCCGGAAGCGGGGCCACGTCGGCCACGCGCAGAACAACAGCGCCTCACGCTCGCTTCCACCGCCCGGACCAGGCACTTTCGGGCCCCATCCCCAGTCGAACTGCCACCAGGGACCGGGCTCGGCGATCCACGACCGGCACGTACGACGGTGGCCGGCCCGCCACCACCCCCTCGCCCGCGCGACCGCCCGCCGCGTCGTCCGCTCGCCCCCGTTGAACCCAGTAGCCGGAGGCGTTCGTGAGTTTGCCGGCTCGCAGCGTGCACTGCGACCGGCCGACCCACTCCTCGATCTTTGGAATAAATGGGTCGATCAAGGATCTTGTGCTGTCCGTTCTCAACTCCTAGGATCCATGCCGTCCGACCTATCGGTTACCGTTCGCAATATCGAACACGCCCGGTCGAAGCGACTTACGCATGGTGCACATGCCGGGCACGACAGCACCCGCATCATCCGTAGCAGTAGGGCTCTCCCCCGCACGGCAAGTGCCGGACTTGGAAGGGTGTACCCGGCATTCGTGCGGCGAGCCCCGATCGCCTCCTGGAGCATCGTGTGACGTCACCCGCACCACGCCGACGCCTGCGCCACGGCCATGGTCCTCCCATCAGGCCTGGCGCGGCCGGCCCGTCGTCCAACTCGTAGGCCGCGCCTGGGGCACGTCGTATCCCGGCCCCATCCTGCCGCCGCCCGCATCCCGCCAGGTCACCCCACTGACCGGCGGTGACACCTTCGATGGAACGACCGTGAAACCGAAGTGGGAGCGGAACCACAATCCGGACCACGACAAGTGGTCCGTCAACAACGGCCTGACCGTGCGCACCACGACGGGTCGCCAACGACCGGTACTGGGCCCGCAATACCCTCACCCACCGGATTCAGGGGCCCGCCTGCACCGCGACCATCCAGCTGGACTACGCGACGATGCGCGACGGACGGCAACACGGGCTACCGCTTTGCCCTTTCCAACTACGCCACGCAGACACTCGGCGGCTCCGTCCGCATCGCACGGTTCGCGCTGACCACACCCCGAGCGCAGCAACGCCCCTCCCCCGCATCCGACCAGCTTCTCAGCCCCCGACCCTGCAGCACCAGGAAGGACCACACCATGGCCAGTGCCGCCGCCCTCAGGCCAACGACTCACCCGACCGCAGTGAGATCACCCGCCACCGGTACGAGACTCACCCGGGCAGCCGCCTGGGTGGTGGGCCTCCTGCTGGTGTTCGCCGTCGTGCCCGCCGCGGTGCAGCCCACCGCAGCCAGCGCCGACAATCCGATCGTGCAGCACGTCTACACCGCCGACCCGGCCCCGCTGGTGTACAACGGACGGGTTTACCTCTACACCGGGCACGACGAGGACGGCTCCAACTCCTCCTTCGTGATGAAGGACTGGCGGGTGTGGTCCTCCGCCGACATGGTCAACTGGACCGACCACGGCTCGCCGCTCAGCCTGGCCACCTTCAGTTGGGCGTCCGCCGACGCGTGGGCGGGCCAGGCCGTCGAACGGGGCGGCAAGTTCTATTGGTATGTGCCGGTGACGGCCCGGGCTACCGGCCGGATGGCCATCGGCGTGGCGGTGTCGGACAGCCCCACCGGACCGTTCCGGGACGCCCTCGGCCACCCGCTGGTGGAGAACAGTGAGATCGACCCGACCGTCTTCATCGACGACGACGGCCAGGCCTACCTGTACTGGGGCAATCCGAACCTGTGGTACGTCAAGCTGAACGCGGACATGACGTCCTACGCAGGCAGTCCCGTACAAATTCCGCTCACCACCGCGGGATTCGGCACCCGCACCGACAACCCCGACCGTCCCACGCTGTACGAAGAAGCACCCTGGGTCTACAAGCGGAACGGCCTGTACTACATGGTGTACGCGGCCAAGTGCTGCTCGGAGTTCATCGCCTACTCCACGGCGCCCAGCCCGACCGGGCCGTGGACCTACCGTGGAACAGCCATGCCCGCCCAGGGCAACTGCTTCACCAACCACGCGGGCATTGTGGACTTTCAGGGCAACTCTTATTTCTTCTACCAGAACGGCGCCCTCCCGGGTGGCGGCAACTTCACCCGCTCGGTCGCAGTGGAGAAGTTCTCCTACAACGCTGACGGAACGATCCCGACGATCAACATGACGGACACCGGTGCACCCCAGCTCGGTGCGCTCGCCCCGTACGTACGCCAGGAGGCCGAGACGATCGCCTGGGGTTCCGGGATCGAGACCGAATGGACCAGTGACGGTGGAATGAACGTCGGCTGGATCGAAAACGGCGACTCCATCAAGGTCAAGGGAGTGGCTTTCGGGACGGGCCCGTCCTCCTACACCGCGCGCGTGGCCTCCGCCACCGACGGCGGCACCATCGAACTGCGCCTGGGCAGTCCGAGCGGGACGGTCGTGGGCCGGTGCAGTGTGCCGAACACCGGCGGCTGGCAGGCCTGGACCACGGTGACCTGCCCAGTGAGCGGCGTGACGGGGACCCAGGACCTCTACCTGCGGTTCACCGGCGGCAGCGGCTACCTGTTCAACATGAACTGGTGGCAGTTCACCCGCGCCGCGTAACCGCACCGCGTCGACTTGTTCCTCGGGCTGAAGCCCGAGGGTTCTGGCCTTCCTGTCCGAAGACTGCGCCGCCTGGCGGCGCAGTCTTCGGACAGGAAGCCGTGGCTTCCTGCTTCGTCGCGCTGCGCCGGAACGGAGTTCTGGTCTGACCTGCGCGCCACAGGCTGTCACCCGCCAGTCCGGCGGCCGTATTCACGTCCCCGCCTGACGTCACCGCCACCCTGACGTCGGCGCGGCGCGGAGGCCCCGCCGACGCGCAACACCAGTGAGCGCGCCCCGATCCCCGGCCGCGTCGGCGCCGCCCATCCCACCCTCCCTCATCCTCATCTCAAGCCAGGGCATGGTCGAAGGGGGCGCAACGGGGATGTCAGCGACCCCACCACGCCGTACGCCGGTGGTGACCTGAGCGGACTTCAAAGGGCGCTGTCACGTTGTTGGGTGCGTGAGTGCCTGGCAGCGTGCTGGAGTGTGGCCGGCCCGGGTGTCGGCCTGGGCCAGGCTCTGCGGGCAGGCCAGCGATGCCGGTGATGTGGTCCTAGATTGCCAAGCGGATGATCACCTCGGTTTGGCAGTGGTGTGCGGACAGACTGTGGAGGTGGGGTCAAAAGTGGGGTGAGATGCCGCTGAACGCGGACACGAACCGCTGGGCTGCGCCGGTGCCGCGGAAGCCTTTCATCGCCCGTTCACGCTGTCTTGTTGGCTGGTGGCTGTTCTCCGCCGGGTTGTTCAGCTCCTTGTGGGAGCGGTGCTCGACGGAGGGCATGACCTCGCGGTGGGCGCGCAAAAGTACGCTGCCCTCATGACGCTCTACTTCGACGCGGCGGCGGTGCTGTTCCAGGTGTACCCGAGCTGTAACGGTCGCTGGGAAGACCGCCTGTGGCTCAACGTCCCGGGGCCGGTGTACGGCGCCGAGACGGATAACTGCGCGACAGGTCGACTCGAAGCCCCGCGTCACATCCACTACGGCGGTCAGTACTTCACTGAGTACGTATACCGCCAGCCGCGCACACCGGACGAGGTGAGGGGCGTACTCAGTGCCATCGAGGCGGACCCCATGGACGGCTATGCCTGGGACGGAGACCAGCGGTGGACACCGGAGTTGGTAAGGGAGTGGTGGCGGGACCGGGAGCGGATCCTGGAGTACCTGAGAGGCCAGGTGCACGAGTGGGAGCGGTACGACCGGTGGATCCCGAACCAACGAGCAGTGGAGGGCGCCCTGGACTTCGTGTCGGCGACGGGTGAATCGTGACCCTCTGACGGCGGATCAAAACTGACCCACTTCGTGGTCTTCTGACCAACCTGATCTTGATCGAAGGTCAGG